>NZ_JBECOU010000040.1:0-1063 GCF_040104475.1 Vibrio sp. SSH13-20 | reverse complement strand
CAAAGAGGGGGACCTTCGGGCCTCTCGCGTCAGGATATGCCTAGGTGGGATTAGCTAGTTGGTGAGGTAATGGCTCACCAAGGCGACGATCCCTAGCTGGTCTGAGAGGATGATCAGCCACACTGGAACTGAGACACGGTCCAGACTCCTACGGGAGGCAGCAGTGGGGAATATTGCACAATGGGCGCAAGCCTGATGCAGCCATGCCGCGTGTGTGAAGAAGGCCTTCGGGTTGTAAAGCACTTTCAGTCGTGAGGAAGGTAGTGTAGTTAATAGCTGCATTATTTGACGTTAGCGACAGAAGAAGCACCGGCTAACTCCGTGCCAGCAGCCGCGGTAATACGGAGGGTGCGAGCGTTAATCGGAATTACTGGGCGTAAAGCGCATGCAGGTGGTTTGTTAAGTCAGATGTGAAAGCCCGGGGCTCAACCTCGGAATAGCATTTGAAACTGGCAGACTAGAGTACTGTAGAGGGGGGTAGAATTTCAGGTGTAGCGGTGAAATGCGTAGAGATCTGAAGGAATACCGGTGGCGAAGGCGGCCCCCTGGACAGATACTGACACTCAGATGCGAAAGCGTGGGGAGCAAACAGGATTAGATACCCTGGTAGTCCACGCCGTAAACGATGTCTACTTGGAGGTTGTGGCCTTGAGCCGTGGCTTTCGGAGCTAACGCGTTAAGTAGACCGCCTGGGGAGTACGGTCGCAAGATTAAAACTCAAATGAATTGACGGGGGCCCGCACAAGCGGTGGAGCATGTGGTTTAATTCGATGCAACGCGAAGAACCTTACCTACTCTTGACATCCAGAGAACTTTCCAGAGATGGATTGGTGCCTTCGGGAACTCTGAGACAGGTGCTGCATGGCTGTCGTCAGCTCGTGTTGTGAAATGTTGGGTTAAGTCCCGCAACGAGCGCAACCCTTATCCTTGTTTGCCAGCACTTCGGGTGGGAACTCCAGGGAGACTGCCGGTGATAAACCGGAGGAAGGTGGGGACGACGTCAAGTCATCATGGCCCTTACGAGTAGGGCTACACACGTGCTACAATGGCGCATACAGAGGGC
>NZ_JBECOU010000039.1:0-1098 GCF_040104475.1 Vibrio sp. SSH13-20 | reverse complement strand
TTGGGAGGAGACCGCCCCAGTCAAACTACCCACCAGGCACTGTCCGCAACCCCGATTAGGGGTCAACGTTAGAACATCAACACTACAAGGGTGGTATTTCAAGGACGGCTCCACACAATCTAGCGACTGTGCTTCAAAGCCTCCCACCTATCCTACACATGTAGGGTCAATGTTCAGTGCCAAGCTGTAGTAAAGGTTCACGGGGTCTTTCCGTCTAGCCGCGGGTACACTGCATCTTCACAGCGATTTCAATTTCACTGAGTCTCGGGTGGAGACAGCGTGGCCATCATTACGCCATTCGTGCAGGTCGGAACTTACCCGACAAGGAATTTCGCTACCTTAGGACCGTTATAGTTACGGCCGCCGTTTACCGGGGCTTCGATCAAGAGCTTCGACCGAAGTCTAACCCCATCAATTAACCTTCCGGCACCGGGCAGGCGTCACACCGTATACGTCATCTTACGATTTTGCACAGTGCTGTGTTTTTAATAAACAGTTGCAGCCACCTGGTATCTGCGACTCTCAATAGCTCCATCCGCAAGGGACTTCACCGTCGAGAGCGTACCTTCTCCCGAAGTTACGGTACCATTTTGCCTAGTTCCTTCACCCGAGTTCTCTCAAGCGCCTTGGTATTCTCTACCCGACCACCTGTGTCGGTTTGGGGTACGATTCCTTACAATCTGAAGCTTAGAGGCTTTTCCTGGAAGCATGGCATCAATGACTTCACTACCGTAGTAGCTCGACGTCGTGTCTCAGCCTTAAAAAGAGCCGGATTTACCTAACTCTTAAGCCTACGCACTTGAACCTGGACAACCGTCGCCAGGCCCACCTAGCCTTCTCCGTCCCCCCATCGCAATTGTAAGAAGTACGGGAATATTAACCCGTTTCCCATCGACTACGCCTTTCGGCCTCGCCTTAGGGGTCGACTTACCCTGCCCCGATTAACGTTGGACAGGAACCCTTGGTCTTCCGGCGAGGAGGTTTTTCACCCCCTTTATCGTTACTCATGTCAGCATTCGCACTTCTGATACGTCCAGCATGCGTTACCACACACCTTCAACCGCTTACAGAACGCTCCCCTACCCAATGCACTAAAGT
>NZ_JBECOU010000038.1:0-1242 GCF_040104475.1 Vibrio sp. SSH13-20 | reverse complement strand
TTTTCCACTCAAGTAAAGTATAAGATTCTTCAGGAAGAACTATCCGGACTTCGTTTTCTTTCAGTGCTTTATCTTTATTCCTGCCAAATATTTTACCGAACATAAAACTCCTCCTAGAACATAACGCCCTGTTAAGGTGTGAGCAACGCAATACCGAAGCCACCGCATACTACCTTAAACACCAAACGCAACGCATAGCAAAAATGCCAAGCGTTGCGAATCGCTCTTAAACAGATTGTTATGTTATTTCCAGGTCACAGGAAGCCCGTGATTAACACATAAGTCACACAACCAATTTGATAAACTAGGCTGTTGTTTAAAATTTAGAGCATTTCCATCTTTGTCTTCCAACAAAATTTCATTGGAATCGTATGCCTTCACTGTAAGAGTCTCGGTATTTTTTCCAATAGTTATTGAAGCATTTGTTGCGTTTACACTCAGCAGATAAGTAACATCACCTTTTTCCGCTGATAGAGTTATTGGCTCTTGATTGTTTTCACATCCAGCCAATAATGCCAACCCAAACAAAACACTTATTACCTTTTTCATTTAATTTCCTCATTAACATAACGCCTTGCTAAGGTGTGAGTAACGCAATACAAAAGCTACCGCACAGCGCCCTAATCACCATAAGCCACCGCTAAGTAAAAATGCCACGCGTTACGAATCACTCTTAAGCAATTTGTTAGTACATGCGCTACTTCTATTTGTGCACTCCAAGATATTGAAAACTGGCATGATATGAAAGGCTTTGAACACTGAAGTGAGACGGGCAGCTACAAAACTTTACCGCCATTGAGAGACGAGAGTCGGCTAGAAGAAAAACGCACTGAACTGCCCTGCTTTTACTGACTTCAAATTAGAAAAGGATTATTTCCTCGTACTTCAACAGCCACACCAAAAGTAGTCAAGGTTCTCTCAAAAGCCACCACGAAAATGAAGAAGCGCCAAAGAAATAGGCTAAGAGTTAGAAACCGTAAACGGTGAAATCAAAGCGAACACTTCGCATATAGTGCCACCGGAAAGAACGTGAAAGGCACTAACTGAAAGATGTAAACACGAGCGCTAAAACAGATAAACACCAAAGCTTATGACCTTTAATGCCAAACCCGTACTAACGCCCTGTTAAGGTGTGAGCAACGCAATACCAAGCCACTGCATACCACCTTAAACACTAAACACAACGCATAGCAAAAATGCCAAGCGTTGCGAATCGCTCTTAAACAGTTTGTTATACGCGTG
>NZ_JBECOU010000037.1:0-1290 GCF_040104475.1 Vibrio sp. SSH13-20 | reverse complement strand
GGTTCATCGCGGATAAGCGGGAACTGAAAACAAAAACGGTAGTAAGTGATAGAGTTTTATCGCCAAACAAAACCTACACAAACTACCGTTTTCATGTCGAATCATACTTTCCTATCTTCATTCTGGGAAGGCTTTCATATAGTAAAGTCTCATCAGACCACATCATTAATAAAGCTCACTCTCAAACCAAATTCTATCGCTAGGTGTCCGTGCGGGCTTAAAGCTCAAGCCATACATGAGTATCAATGGCGTAACGTGAAGGAAGCCACGCTGTTAGGAGCTCCCGTTGAACTGACCGTTCAAACCCGACGCATCAAGTGCAGCCACTGCGGCATTAAAACAGAGCGACTATCTTGGTTAGAGCCTTATGCTCGTATCACTAACCGTCTACGAAGCTATATTGAACAGTTGTTACCTCTCCTGCCAATTAAACATATAGCTCAAGTGACCGGTGTTCATTGGCACACAATCAAAGAGATAGATAAGCGTCGGCTTCAACAAGTAGTACCGCAAGTTAAATGGGGTGAATTAAGGCAACTCGTCATGGACGAGTTTGCCATTTTTAAAGGGCACCGTTACGCGACAGTTATTGCAGATGCGAAAAGTCATCAGATTATCTGGATAGGACTAGGTCGTAGCCGCAAGGATATTCGACCGTTCTTTGAACAACTAGGTGAGCATGGCAAAAATATCGAAGCAGTAGCAATGGATATGAATACGGCTTTTGACCTTGAAGTCCAAGCGCATTGCCCAAATGCCCGTATCGTTTATGACTTGTTCCACGTTGTTGCTAAGTTCGGTCGTGAAGTGATGGATAGAGTTAGAGTCGACCAAGCCAATAAGCTAAAACAGGATAAAAAAGCAAGGCAATGGGTCAAGCGTTCGCGCTGGGTGCTATTGAAAAATAAGGATAATTTAAATACACAACAGGAAAGCTACCTCACAGAAATATTGAATATGAATCAGGACTTGATGACAACTTACTTACTGGGTGCGCAATTAAAGGAACTGTGGCGTTGCGGCTCTGAACTTCAGGCTAAAAACTTATGGCAGGTATGGTTTAGGCAAGTGAATGAGAGTGGAATTAAGCCGCTCATAGAGTTCGCTCGAAAGCTCAGCCCATACCTTCATGGGATCACTGCTTCAGCAAGCTATCCGCTGAATACCTGTACGCTTGAAGGGATAAATAACAAGATAAAGTTAATCAAGCGGATGGGGTATGGCTATCGAGATACCGATTATTTCTTCTTAAAGATAAAAGCGGCTTTCCCCGGAAAGCCGCGATGAACC
>NZ_JBECOU010000036.1:0-1471 GCF_040104475.1 Vibrio sp. SSH13-20 | reverse complement strand
CATAACGCCCAATTAAGGTGTGAAGCACGCTACCACAGCACTAAATTTGAACACCGTAAACACTAAATTAGACCCAAACCAAAAATGCCAAGCGTGCTGAATCACTCTTAAATTGTTTGTTATGCCTGTGGTGATTAGAGCGATTTTGTTTGCTTACTCTACGTCCAAGCCTGACCTTTTAGCTATTTCTGTTTCAAAACCATCAATACTCTTTTGGTTCTTTTTAAGCCAGTATTTTTCTATACCCGATGTACCTTGTTTTTCTGACCAATTCGCTAGGTCTTCACGGTCTCCCTCATAGGTAAAGTAAGGAACTGACATTCCGCAGGAAGACTGTACCAAATCGACGTCTAGGACAAAGATTTGTCTAGCTGCAACACTTTCCGGAAACATCGGTGCATACTTACCCCAACTATCATCTTGAGAGTGCAAAACAGTAGCCTTACCATAGGCTCGAAGGATTAAAGGTGAGCCCTCAAAAGCACAAAACATGACGGTCATTCTTGGGTTTTGAATGACATGTGATGCTGACTCATTGCCACTTCCTGTAAGGTTTAACCAAGCTATTTGCTTCGGGTTGATTACCCGCAAGGAGTCTCCACCTTTAGGTGAAAGATTCACACTACCACTCTCTGCGGCAGTGGCTACAAAATAGATTTTTTGCTGTCCGATAAATTCAATGTGCTTATCAGACAACTCTGAAAATTGCTTACCCATAACGATTAACCTCCATGTTAATTTTCGATAAAAGGCATAACGCCCTGTTAAGGTGTGAGCAACGCAATACCGATGCCGCCGCATACCACCTTAAATACTAAACGTAACGCATAGTAAAAATGCCACGCGTTGCGAATCACTCTTAAACAGTTTGTTAGGAGGTAGACTCGAATTTAACTCTAAGTCTTTCTTTTTCTCGGTTCAAGACATCATAGGCTTCACCAAATCCCATAAAGCAAGAGTTATTCTGTGAATTATCAAAGGCGTATCGCCAACTTTCAAATGCTTTAGAGGATGCAGATAAAACGCCTACCATACTCCATGTAAGCTTATACCCAATATCGCTTTTTGCTTGTTTTTGGATAGCTCTATAATGGCGATTATTTGCACATGCTTTTTTAAACGATTCGTTTACTACTCTCTTAACTTTAGGGTCAACCTGCTCGTATAATTTTATTAAATCATGCCCTCTAACCCACTCACCACCTCCATAATAAATAACTGATTTTATTAAAATTTCTAAACAAAATGATGCATTCACGATATAGGGAGTCAGAAAATCAGGATCAGTTTCTCCACCCGGAGAGGTAAATGCCATAAAATTAGGTGACTTACCTACTATGACTGGATAAAACTCCATTTCTCCTTGTTGTATACCAGATGCTGACTTCGCTAAAACTGTAGCACTTTTGTAAAAGCGCCGAATACTTGCTTCGACGTGACTCATATCAATGTTCATATACCTCCTAACGCC
>NZ_JBECOU010000035.1:0-1785 GCF_040104475.1 Vibrio sp. SSH13-20 | reverse complement strand
CACAGCTAACAAACTGTTTAAGAGTGATTCGCAACGCTTGGCATTTTTGCTATGCGTTGTGTTTTGTGTTTAAGGTAGCATGCGTTAGCTTCGGTAATGCGTTGCTCACACCTTAACAGGGCGTTATTTCCGCAACGGATCTCTCAGGCTGAATGTACGAGGTTGTAGCCTAAGAGTGAAAGTGACGGGGTAATAGGTTGGAAAAGCGGCGAAAAGGGCGAATATTGGTCATTTCCATGCTAGCCTTAAAGCGCTTTAAGCGCACCTTAATATGGCGCAGCAATTAAAGAGTGACGCTAAAGCGATTTAAGGTAGTGAGCTGCCAAATACTTCGGCTTCGATTTTTGCCTGCATACCGAAAATTTCTCGTCATATCAAAAGATTAGGCGTAAACATAGCCGACTTTAGTTGCGGAATAACAAGACGTTCAAGGCGATTCGAAACGCATTGGGTTTTTAGTGCCCAAATAGGCACGGATTTATCAGAGTTTATTTTAGGTTAGGGTGGATCTGCGTCTCTCACACCTTAACTGCGCGTTAGTACGGGTTTGACATCAAAGGTCATAAGTTTTGGTGTTTATCTGTCTTGGCGCTCGTATTTACACCTTTCAGTTAGTGCCTTTCACTTTCTTTCCGGTGGCACTATATGCGGAGTGTTCGCTTTGATTTCAGCGTTTACGGCTTCTAACTCTTAACCTATTTCTTTGGCGCTTCTTCATTTTCGTGGAGGCTTTTGAGAGAACCCTGATTACTTTTGGTGTGGCTGTTGAAGTACGAGGAAAGAATCCTTTTCTAATTTGAAGCTAGTGAAAGTAGGGCTGTTCAGTGTGTTTTTCTTCTAGCCAACTTTCGTCTTCCAATCGGGGTAAAGTTTTGTAGCTGCCCGTCTCACTTCAGTGTTCAAAGCCTTTCATATCATGCCAGTTTTCAATATCTTGGAGCGCATAAATAGAAGTAGCGCATGTACTAACAAATTGCTTAAGAGTGATTCGTAACGCGTGGCATTTTTACTTTGCGGTGGCTTATGGTGATTAAGGCGCTGTGCGGTAGCTTTTGTATTGCGTTACTCACACCTTAGCAAGGCGTTATGTGCTTAGAGGAAAATCGGTAGTGATAAGAGAAATGCATATCTCAGATTACTCGCAAGTAATCGGCTTGTGGTCAACAACAGAAGCGATGTTGCTGCGAGATGCAGATTCAAAGGAAAACATAGGTAAGTACCTAAAACGCAATCCAAATCTTAGTTTCGTCGCATTGGATGGTGACAATATTGTTGGTGCTATTTTAGTTGGGACTGATGGTCGTCGAGGTTATGTGCAGCATCTGGCTGTTGATTCAACTTTTCGAGGTAAAGGCGTTGGTGCAAAGCTCATATCTTCAGCAGTGGAAGCTCTATCAAAAATAGGTATAGCCAAGACGCATCTATTCGTCGCAAATGAAAACATTAATGCGCAGTCTTTCTACGAAAAATTAGGTTGGTTTCCTCGCGACGAAGTTCGTATGTTTTCTTTCAATTCATCTAACAGTGACAAGGTTTAGTACGCACATAACAAACTGTTTAAGAGTGATTCGCAACGCGTGGCATTTTTGCTATGCGTTGCGCTTAGTGTTTAAGGTGGCATGCGGCGGCTTCGGTATTGCGTTGCTCACACCTTAACAGGGCGTTAGCTGTTTAGAGGAAATAATGGAATTTGATGTAATACTAAACCAAGCAAGGTTATTGATTGGTGTAATTGTCAGCGTTACAGCTTGGTTTGTGACTTTTAAGACTATACGTAAATTTAAA
>NZ_JBECOU010000034.1:0-1788 GCF_040104475.1 Vibrio sp. SSH13-20 | reverse complement strand
AAGCTTATAATTTGAAATAGTATTTGTTCCAGTTCAGAAACTGTCGAGCATCATATTTTCATAAACTCGACATCAATCTCAGTTTTGTTCACATAACGCCGCATTAAGGTGTGAGCAACGCTACCACCTAACCTAATCAATTGCACCGTAAACACGAAACCCAACCTTGTACTGAAAATGCCAAGCGTTGGGAATCACTCTTAAATGCTTTGTTAGCTCTCTGCTTGTTCAGGTAGCAACTGCTCTAGCTTCAAACCATATTCTGCTTCATTGCTTTTATATTCATCTTTCAAATATTCAAAAAACTGAGTCAAATGAACTAAGTGTTCCTCATAATCTTCACGTTCTCTCAAAGTTTCACTATGTAACAAGTTTTGATTATATAGAACAGCGTCTCTAACTGCCGATAATAGCATCGGTACATATGGCTTAGGTATATTCATCTTACGCAGCCTCTCTTACTGCTAACTTCGCTAATTTACTTAATAGTAACTTAAACTTTGACAAGGGCATATCATAAGCAGGAGCGATAGTGTAATGATACGCACCAAAACGAGGGTTATACTGATCTTTAACTATCGCCAACCCAGAAGGTAAAGGTGTGCCCTCTGGTATCCGATAGTGCTGCCAATTTGGCCCCTGTGGTATCCCTGGTCTATCAAACGTACTGATGCCTCTTGGCCGGTCCTTCACTAAAACTCTCGCATCAGCTCCCATTCCTTGAATAGTAATATCAGCAGGTCTAGGTCTACCATTTGAAAGAAGGAGAGTATCTTCAATTAGTTCAAAAAGCCCCATACCTTTTTTAACATTTAGTCCTCTCCACAAATTAAGAGGTACTTTACCTTCATAATAGTTATGAATTTGCCCCTTATCTAACAACACATCTTTTAGCAATGTAACAGTTTCCATGTTTCCTCCTTTTGCTTAAATTTCCGAGAGAGCTAACGCCCTGTTAAGGTGTGAGCAACGCAATACCGATGCATCCGCATACCACCTTAAACACTAAACGCAACGCATAGCAAAAATGCCAAGCGTTGCGAATCACTCTTAAATGCTTTGTTAGCCTTGTGGTTGACTAGTACATATAACCTAGCCAATCAAAATGTCCAACACCCCACTGCTTATCTCTGAGTGGTTTCACATACAGTTCATCAACATGCTCTACAGCAACTCCAAAGTTGGTGTGCTCGTGAAGCCTTAACCAGGACTGCATGCACTGAACTTTGTTAAAGCCATTTGAAGAGTAGAAATCATCTAACTCAGATATGAGGATTATGAAATCAACGTCTTTAGTTTCGGCAAATGCCGATACTTCTGACAACATAAAAGAGCCAATACCTTGCCCTCGATAACGTTCATCAACACAGAAGTCGATGACGCCCAGAACCTTATGTATTTCCCCGCCGACGCTCACGGCTCGATAGTCCAGTCCAAGATAGCCAACCAACTGTTCACCTTGAAAATGAAGAGCACGCATATGAGGTAACTGCTTAAAGTAAGAGCGACTTACTTGGCTATCTGGGAAAGCTTGGTTTCTTAACGCTTCGATTGCCTTATGATGTAATTCTGAAACGTCAATTTCTTGCACGATTTCCATATCATTTCCTCAAAAAGGGCTAACGCCCTGTTAAGGTGTGAGCAACGCAATACCGATGCCGCTGCATACCACCTTAAACACCAAACGCAACGCATAGTGAAAATGCCACGCGTTGCGAATCACTCTTAAACAGTTTGTTAGCCATTTATTAATATGAAATACAGTTAGTTTCAGAGCCATAGCTTTGA
>NZ_JBECOU010000033.1:0-1815 GCF_040104475.1 Vibrio sp. SSH13-20 | reverse complement strand
GCCAATTTTGGATTTTCACCACGCTAGTTAACACTGAAATTGAACGCCGACACGACAATTTCGATTTTGAGCTTTTACCACTAGAACTTGCGATATAGCTGCGTTTTCCTCTTGCAAACTAACGCCCAATTAAGGTGTGAGGCACGCAATACCTAAGCCTCCGCATAACACCTTAAACACTAAAACCGACGCATAGTAAAAATGCCACGCGTGCCGAATCACTCTTAAATTGTTTGTTAGCCTTTCGCTATCACCATGACGTAACACGATTTAAATTGAACATATTATGATACTTACTCTGATTTGATTCATTGTAATCCACTATATCCAATTTAAATTGATGAGAGTGCACAAACGCCTCACGAACTTTAATACCAAACTTTGCACATTGTTCTACGACTTCTTTTTTCTTACTTACTGGCATTTGGCAACCAAGAATAATTGACTTAATCATTGTCGGCTCTACTGAGAAAAATGGGAAATCAACATTAGGTATATATTCGGCAAGATCAAGTGGTAGCAAGAGTCTTTGCTCTTGCTCATACTCCCATTCAGGAGACTTCACAAACCAAGACTCTGTATCACGCTCTAATTCGCTTGGTTCAATATAGGTTGGGCGTTCAATCGTATAGTTCACCTCGCGCAATTCACCAATATTTTGGTAGTGATCATCTACACGCTCACCAAGGAAAGTCGTAGCGTTTTTATACTTACCATTGAAGAAATCAGCGGCTTTATCGAACTCAATGCAAATGCCCGCATGATTGTTAGCATAATGAGCCCACATCAAAAGGTTGTCTTCAACAGATGCAAAGCACAACACACCGACAGTAGCCCTAACACCACACTGAGCATCCCATGCATAGTCATAGTATGAGGCTGGGTCTGATAGAGAGCTAGAGAAGGACATCATATGATCATGTTCATCTTTATCAAGGGAGCTCAAATAATTGCCCATAACCATTTCAAATGGGTCATTGAACTCGCCAAAGCGAGATACTTTTAAGAAGAAGTTATCAAAAAACTCCGGTCTGTAGTCGGTATATTTAAAAACTGAACTCACTATTTTTCCCCTTAATTTACTGAGAATGGCTAACGCCCTGTTAAGGTGTGAGCAACGCAATACCGATGCTTCCGCATACCACCTTAAACACTAAACACAACGCATAGTAAAAATGCCACGCGTTGCGAATCACTCTTAAACAGTTTGTTATGTGCGTACTCACAGCGTCAATAGCATCGGCACATAGCGAATGCCATTTTTAACTTGCTCAATATCCACTGATTGAAAGCCCAACCGTTGATAGAAGCCTACGGCATTAACTGAAGCTTTTAATTCAATGCTTGAAGCCCCGCTCCGTTTTAGCATTTCAGTTATTAATCCTCTACCAACCCCTTGTTTTTGGTACTTTGAACTAACGTACAACTGTGCAATATAGTTTCCTTGCCTCCAAGCTACATAACCGATGATTTCATCGTTTTTTATAGCTTTGATTGACGTGTAAACCTCAGTATTTGTAGCCTGCTCGATGTCTCCCTTGCGAGCATTTCGCATAGCTTCCTGACCATCAAGACTCAGAAAGGGAATAACAAACTCTTCATTAACAGTTTCACCCAAAGCTAAAATTAACTGCTGATCTTCCTGAGATACAAGCTCATAGACAATATCCATTTATCCTCCTAGCACATAACGCCCTGCTAAGGGGTGAGCAACGCAATACCGAAGCCGCTGCAAACCACCTTAATCACTAAATTCAACGCATAGTAAAAATGCCACGCGTTGCGAATCCCTCTTGAGCAGTTTGTTAGTCGCGA
>NZ_JBECOU010000032.1:0-1844 GCF_040104475.1 Vibrio sp. SSH13-20 | reverse complement strand
GATAAAACTCCATTTCTCCTTGTTGTATACCAGATGCTGACTTCGCTAAAACTGTAGCACTTTTGTAAAAGCGCCGAATACTTGCTTCGACGTGACTCATATCAATGTTCATATACCTCCTAACGCCCTGTTAAGGTGTGAGCAACGCAATACCCAAGCTGCTGCATACCACCTTAAACACTAAAACCAACGCATAGTAAAAATGCCACGCGTTGCGAATCACTCTTAAACAGTTTGTTAAATTTCGAATTACTGCCGAGCTTCATGAGCTAAACCTGACTCTTCTGCTGCCAGATTAAAAATATTGTCCGCTTCTTCATAAGCATCACTCAAGTCAACACCGTGCTCTCGAAAGCAAAACAACAATGTGCCAATAGCGCTACTAGCCATAAAGTAAAGAAACGATAAACTATTAAACTTCTGTTTATTTTGATCAGCGGCACTATCCAAATCCGTGCCGGGAACAAATATGCCTAAATGGAAAAGAGCGCCATACAACGTACCGTGTAATGCTTCGGAAGCATCAGCGTATATCATTAGGACGTGAAGCAATAAATTTTTCCCCGATTTCTTGTCCAAGAAATCAGCTCTTTTATCAATGTTAAGTTTTGTCCAACGCGGAATTTCACGCCCATTTGGACTAGTAAAGCGCTCAACCGCTTTACTGTAATCTTCAGACAATTGATAGTTCTCGTTTGCGAAGTTAAGTCTTACTTTCTCCACACCGTCAATCTCGATTTTCCGTGATAGGCTTCTGGCGGCTTTGTTCTTTGTGTATTCGACAAATGAGGAATATTCCTCTTCTGATGAGTACAGCAAGTAACTCAAATTTATAACCCTTTCCAATAATGCACGAGAAATTACATAACACTGATTTATTCGAGAATGAGTCGCCAAAATATCTAACGAAATCGAATCTTCAATGATTGCAGCGAGTAATGGATATAGTTTAATTGGTCTTTCAAAACCACAATTTCTAATATTAATTTCATGAGTATGAAGAATTTCTATGTGCTTCTTAAAGCACTCTCGCCATAGAAGCATACCCTCTTCAGTTTCCATATCTTTAAATTGTGTCATCGATACCTCATCGAAATTTAACGCCCTGCTAAGGGGTGAGCAACGCAATACCAATGCTACCGCAAACCACCTTAATCACTAAATTCAACGCATAGTAAAAATGCCACGCGTTGCGAATCCCTCTTGAGCAGTTTGTTAGTCGCGAGGCACCGAGCGACAATTTTAAGCCGAACTAAACTTTGCGAACAACAAACTTTATGTGCTTTGATGCATTTAAGTCAGGCGTAGTCTCAAAGCGGCTACTCAATGAAACCACTTGAAACATAAAACGCCGGAGAAAACGGACTGACAACACCAAAAAGCGCTTTTGGAAAACCAATCTCACAGTGCGGACTTTCAACAAAGTCACTGAAACCACGTGGAACTTACAACACCAGAGAAAACGTCTTTTCAGCAAGTAAATAAGCCTTTAAACCAACAAACTCACCGAGCAGATTTGCAACCAAAAACAGATTTTCGATTGCCCCGCTCTATCACCACCAAAGAACTAAACAACCGCTTAGAAAATAGCAATGCATTGATTTAGAACCAATGAAAATGAGCTTTGATCGTCGAAGATGGAACTATGAATCAAACAACCAGTAGCCAAGTTTTGATCTTAGAAACATGATTTTGATTGCTAGCTTTTTCTGGCGACTAACGCCTTGTTAAGGGGTGAGCAACGCAATACCAAAGCCGCCGCATACCACCTTAAACACTAAAACTAACGCATAGTAAAAATGCCACGCGTTGCGAATCCCTCTTAAACAATTTGTTATGTGGTT
>NZ_JBECOU010000031.1:0-2236 GCF_040104475.1 Vibrio sp. SSH13-20 | reverse complement strand
GCTATATCGCAAGATCTAGTGGTAAAAGCTCAAAGTTTAAGTTGTCGTATTGGCTTTCAATTTTAGTGTTAACTAGCGTTGTGAAAATTCAAAATGGGCATCGTTTCAACGGTTGATTTGTTCTTTGATGTGGCGATTTTTGGGTTAACTGAGTTGAACTTTTTTGTTGAAACTCTGCTTGTTGAGTTTGTTGGTACAAAAGCCGATTTACTCGCTGAAATGACGTTTTCTCTGGTGTGGTAAGTTCCACGTGGTTTCAGTGACTTTGTTGAAAGTCCGCATTGTGAGATTGGTTTTCCAAAAGCGCTTTTTGGTGTTGTGAGTTCGTTTTCTGCGACGTTTTTTGTTTCAAGTGGTTTCATTGAGTAGCCGCTTTGAGACTACGCCTGACTTAAGTGCATCAAAACACATAAAGTTTATTGTTTGCAAAGTTTAAAATAACGTAAAATCAACGCGTTGGGTTTGCAAACTAACAAACTGCTCAAGAGGGATTCGCAACGCGTGGCATTTTTACTATGCGTTGAGTTTAGTGATTAAGGTGGTTTGCGGCGGCTTTGGTATTGCGTTGCTCACCCCTTAGCAGGGCGTTATGTGTCCAGTCAGATGTCGGAGAAAGTTAATTGTCTTGGGTTGTAAAAATAAATTGGTTGTGTTTTTTTGTTGGAATTCCGTACTTAGTGTCAATGGTTATTTATCCGTCAACACAAGGTAACTGGGAGCATGTCCATGCTGTTTGGTACACTTGGCAATCCTTTAACACCGGTATTTTAGCCTTTGTAGCTAGTATTTTTGCTTTGAATGCAGTTAGGTATACCGACGAAAAAAGGCGACAGAGAAACTTCATTGCAGCAAGGGCTTTTCTTCCTCAAGCTCTCTCCGAATTGAGCACTTATTTTGAGCAAAGCTCTAAATTGGTAAATGAGGCTTGGGAGCGAGCCAAAGATCAAAATGATCATTGTAAAACACCGTTAAAAATGGATTGTCCTAAGTTGCCAGTTGGATATCAACAAGTCTTTAAAGATTGCATTTCTGAAGCATCTCCAGAGGTTGCAGAACATTTGGCATATATACTAGTCAGGCTACAGATTCACCATTCGAGAATGGAGTCGCTAGTTAAAGGTTTTTCCGTAGATAGCAATACGATCCAAGTTCCTTTAAGTCTGATGACGCAAGTATTTGCTTTAGCGGAACTACAAGGGCTAGTGAACCAGCTCTTTAAATTTTCTAGAGGTACGGCTCCCTTTGACAACAAGCCATTGAGCGTAGATAGCTTTTACTCATGCTACGGTATCTGGGGTGTTGAAATTGATGAAAATGATGAGCTAAAGGGCTTTACAGAGAGAAATCATAGTAAACGTTGGAACACATAACAAACTGTTTAAGAGTGATTCGCAACGCGTGGCATTTTTACTATGCGTTGCGTTTAGTGTTTAGGGTGGTATGCGGCAGCTTCAGTATTGCGTTGCTCACACCTTAACAGAGCGTTATGTGCTTTGGAAAAAGTCTTAAACTTTAGATTACCATGTCTGTTAATCTTGGTATCAGTGATAATCAACTATCAAGGACTGATTTAATGTTTGATTGGACAAACCCTAAGCAAATCGATCTCACTCAACCATACCTGTATTTCATTAAGATCTCTGCTGAACAAAAGGAGTTTCGCTATATTGGCAAAGCCTCGAAGAAAGCGAGGCTGAATGAGTACAAGTCTAATGTGGCAAAGATTCTCGAAGGAAAGTCTCGACGACCAGTGTTAAAAAGAGATGGTTCTCTTCAATCACAAGGTAACTTGAAATACCGTTACGTTCACCTTGTGTTAGCTAATGCTCAAAAACGGGGTTGGGATATAGAGCATTACCCAATTGAAAACGTAGCTAAGCAAGACCTAAATTCCCGAGAGTTAACACTTATAAATGAGCTTGAGTGCAATATGAATGATGGTTCAACTTGGTTCATTGAACAATTTTCTGAACTATCAGAGCAATTGCTACAAACAGTACGCACATAACAAACTGTTTAAGAGTGATTCGCAACGCGTGGCATTTTCGCTATGCGTTGATTTTAGTGATTAAGGTGGTGTGCGGAGGTTTCTGTATTGCGTTGCTCACACCTTAACAGGGCGTTAGTCGCCAGAAAAAGCTAGCGGTCAAAATCATGTTTCTAAGCTCAAAACTTGGCTACTGGTTGTTTGATTCATAGCTCCATCTTCGACGGTCAAAGCTCAGTTTCATCGGTT
>NZ_JBECOU010000030.1:0-2401 GCF_040104475.1 Vibrio sp. SSH13-20 | reverse complement strand
CATTGCCGCAGCTTCGGTTTACTACTTAGCCCCGTTACATCTTCCGCGCAGGCCGACTCGACCAGTGAGCTATTACGCTTTCTTTAAATGATGGCTGCTTCTAAGCCAACATCCTGGCTGTCTGAGCCTTCCCACATCGTTTCCCACTTAGTAGTAATTTGGGACCTTAGCTGGCGGTCTGGGTTGTTTCCCTCTCCACGACGGACGTTAGCACCCGCCGTGTGTCTCCCGGATAGTACTTACTGGTATTCGGAGTTTGCAAAGGGTTGGTAAGTCGGGATGACCCCCTAGCCTTAACAGTGCTCTACCCCCAGTAGTATTCGTCCGAGGCGCTACCTAAATAGCTTTCGGGGAGAACCAGCTATCTCCAGGTTTGATTGGCCTTTCACCCCTAGCCACAAGTCATCCGCTAATTTTTCAACATTAGTCGGTTCGGTCCTCCAGTTGATGTTACTCAACCTTCAACCTGCCCATGGCTAGATCACCTGGTTTCGGGTCTATATCCAGAGACTGAACGCCCAGTTAAGACTCGGTTTCCCTACGGCTCCCCTAGATGGTTAACCTTGCCACTGAATATAAGTCGCTGACCCATTATACAAAAGGTACGCAGTCACACCACGAAGGTGCTCCTACTGCTTGTACGTACACGGTTTCAGGTTCTATTTCACTCCCCTCACAGGGGTTCTTTTCGCCTTTCCCTCACGGTACTGGTTCACTATCGGTCAGTCAGTAGTATTTAGCCTTGGAGGATGGTCCCCCCATATTCAGACAGGATATCACGTGTCCCGCCCTACTCGATTTCACTTTAAATGCGTTGCCGGTTACGGGGCTATCACCCTGTATCGCACAACTTTCCAGAAGTTTCACCTGACGCATAAAAAGCTTAAGGGCTAGTCCAATTTCGCTCGCCGCTACTTTCGGAATCTCGGTTGATTTCTTTTCCTCGGGGTACTTAGATGTTTCAGTTCCCCCGGTTCGCCTCGCTGCGCTATGTATTCACGCAGCGATACTAGCTTATGCTAGTGGGTTTCCCCATTCGGAAATCCCAGACTCAAGTGGTTTTTACTACCTAATCTGGGCTTATCGCAAGTTAATACGTCCTTCATCGCCTCTGACTGCCAAGGCATCCACCGTGTACGCTTAGTCACTTAACCATACAACCCGAAGGAGTTTCGAGTTGATGTTCAAATCACCAAAGTTGTCTGCAATTAACTCTTTGCTTTCACTTTGAAAAGTGAAGACAAACAGGACATGATGCAGACTCGATTTTGCCGGACTCAATTTTGAATAATCACTGTAAAAGTGATATTCCCAAGAACACTTGAATGTGCTCGTTTACTTTCATTTTTAAAAAATGAAAACAAACAGTTGGTGTTTGTCATAAAGACAAACATTGAGAACTTTACAAACAAACTTAAAAGTTTGTTTTGTCAGCTTTCCAAATTGTTAAAGAGCTAATCACTTCTAATGAAGTAACCATTTTTAAAAGCACTCATCGAATGCACTTAAAGATGGTGGGCGATACCGGGCTCGAACCAGTGACCCCCTGCTTGTAAGGCAGGTGCTCTCCCAACTGAGCTAATCGCCCACATTAGTTTTACGTCTCGTGGTAGACGTCTCGAATGGTGGAGCTATGCGGGATCGAACCGCAGACCTCCTGCGTGCAAGGCAGGCGCTCTCCCAGCTGAGCTATAGCCCCATCGAGAAATGGTGGGTCGTGCAGGATTCGAACCTGCGACCAATTGATTAAAAGTCAACTGCTCTACCAACTGAGCTAACGACCCAATGGTATCCCGTAGGGGAGTCGAACCCCTGTTACCGCCGTGAAAGGGCGGTGTCCTAGGCCTCTAGACGAACGGGACACTGGATTGAAGAGTTTGGGAACTCTTCCTCTCTTTACTTTATAAACCGTATCAATCTGTGTGGACACTCATCGTGACTCATTTGTCTTCACTTTTTAAAAGTGAAAGCAAACTATCCGTATCGTATAAGGAGGTGATCCAGCGCCAGGTTCCCCTAGCGCTACCTTGTTACGACTTCACCCCAGTCATGAACCACAAAGTGGTAAGCGTCCTCCCGAAGGTTAAACTACCTACTTCTTTTGCAGCCCACTCCCATGGTGTGACGGGCGGTGTGTACAAGGCCCGGGAACGTATTCACCGTGGCATTCTGATCCACGATTACTAGCGATTCCGACTTCACGGAGTCGAGTTGCAGACTCCGATCCGGACTACGACGCACTTTTTGGGATTCGCTCACTCTCGCAAGTTGGCTGCCCTCTGTATGCGCCATTGTAGCACGTGTGTAGCCCTACTCGTAAGGGCCATGATGACTTGACGTCGTCCCCACCTTCCTCCGGTTTATCACCGGCAGTCTCCCTGGAGTTCCCACCCGAAGTGCT
>NZ_JBECOU010000029.1:0-2809 GCF_040104475.1 Vibrio sp. SSH13-20 | reverse complement strand
CGCACATAACAAACTGTTCAAGAGGGATTCGCAACGCGTGGCATTTTTACTGTGCGTTGGCGTTAGTGATTAAGTTGGTATGCGGCGGCTTAGGTATTGCGTTGCTCACCCCTTAACAGGGCGTTAGCTTTTTATCGTAAAACTATCCAGTATAATAGCGGCATCTAAAGAAAAGTAGAGATTAGATTGAATGAGTGATGATAGTAATTTTCAAGAGTACAAGCGTAATGCTGCTGACGAAATGGATTGGGTTGAAGTTGATCAACTTCATGAAGCGACGTTGAAAATTAGTCAAAACTGTTTCGAATTTAAAAAACTATGTGTTGCGGTAATCGGTATAGCAGCTGTCGCACTTGGTAAACTAACATCTGATACTCTAGACCCTTCATACTTTGTAGTTCCCTTTCTTGTAGCGTTCGGCTTTTGGATTGCTGATTTTACTGCATATTATTATCAACGAGTTACCAGAAAACGCATGAATACAAGGCTTCAGGCAATAGCATCAAGGAACCAACTTTCAACCGATAACATCTCAACAGTAAATGTTAGTTGGGGTAACGCCATGTTTAATCTATCCATGTCGCTTTACTTTGTTCTAATGTCTTTGTCTGTAGTTGGATTTTTCTTGTTTTCTCAAGGTCGCATTGCGTAATGAATATTTTTATTAGCTATACCCTTCGAGATGAGGTCATCACGGTTGATCATCTTAAGTCTATATCGGAGGTTGTCTCTGACTATGGCAAGCCGTTTGTAGACATCATAGATAATGACGCAAAAGACAAACAAAAATTTGTCATTGAGCAACTAGATAATTCTGATCTGGTCGTGCTACTTAACACTGATTCAGTCTCAAAATCTAAATGGGTTAGGTTGGAAATCGACCGAGCAAATAAAAACAATACGCCAGTAATTAGTATTCCGTTAAACGGAAACAAGTCAATCAGCTTAAATGACATAAACAAGTACTTACGTGCTGAACTAAAAAAAGCTAACAAAGCATTTAAGAGTGATTCGCAACGCTTGCCATTTTCGCTTCGCTCAAAGTATAGGCAAGCGATGCTCACACCTTAATGCGGCGTTAGCTTTAAAAAGGAGACATCAGTGATAACAAAGGCAATGTTTCTAAAATATATGGATGAAATTGATCAAGAGTTACTCAGAGGAGATTTAAAGCTTCATCAACGTCCAATGCATGCATTCACTTGCTTGACTGAAAAAGTTGATAAGAGTGGGACATATAAAATGAACTCTGGCGAAAATATAGACAGGGAAGATTTTTCTAACGATGCCTTGTGCGCCCAAGTTCATTGGTGGTATGAAGAACGATATGGAGATCGTATAAAAATTCATCCTGGACCGGGAAGTTATGTGATAGTTATTCGTGGGGAACCTTGGGAAGTTGTATTCCCGCTGTGTTTTGGTCAAAACAATTTTACCATAGACGCAGATTTAGCTCGCGTAAAAAGGAAAATTGATGTTGGCGGCGGTAGGATGATTCCTGAAATAAATATTCTGAGCCATGTTACATCTATGACACAGTATTTAGCATCTTCACTCAGCTACGAAGAAAAGAGTGCTATTTTGCATGATTATATGTTTGGATTAAATGCAGTTCAAAGCTTGAAAGATAGTTATTATAAACCATTCATGGAATTAGCCGCAAATGACTATGACTTGTCTGTATTTAATATTTTTCAAAAATATCCAGACTATAACAACTCCAAATGGTCATCTTTACAGTTCTCTGAAAAGGTAATGAAATCAAAATTGTGCCAACTTGGTGCGACGATAAAGCGTACGCATGACCTAAAATCTCTTGCAAAAACATTATCCGAATATGACGTAAATATATCTGACTCTTTAATTGAACGAGTGCAGTGTAGCCCTAGTGTACGATATGGGGAAACAAAGGTAACGAAGCATGAAGCAATTGAGGCTATAAAGTGTTCTTTGGCGATATATCAGCAGGTTTTCAATGCGTCGTCTTATGAATTTTAAAGCTAACAAACTGTTTAAGAGTGATTCGCAACGCGTGGCATTTTTACTATGCGTTGAGTTTGGTGTTTAAGGTGGTATGCGGCGGCATCGGTATTGCGTTGCTCACACCTTAACAGGGCGTTATGTGCTTAATATCAATAATATAGCTTCGTGATTTATAAAGCCCCAATTCTGTAAAAGGTTGCTCTTTCCTACTGTCCTCACAAATTTAAGGTTGGCAATGCGGTATTGTCTAGTGAGCCCTAAATAGCAGTAATGCAGGTTAGTTTCCATCTTGTTATACACGGGAGGTAAAAAATGGAAAAAGTACATATCGGATATGATATTCCAAGCCAAGAGTTTGTTTTCATCGAGAGGATCTACAATGACGATGGAAGTGAAGCGGTGAAAACTATAATAACTTGCCCAGGTGAAAACTGGAGCTACAACATGGACTCTTTGACTGAAGATGAATTTGAAGTCCTCATCGACAGAGATGAACCGATGCATGAGAAAGAAGAAATTTACATAGATAATTTGGGGGACGAAGTTGCGTCATATTTCACGTTCTTCTAATAAATAGCACCGCACATAACAAACTGTTTAAGAGTGATTCGCAACGCGTGGCATTTTTACTATGCGGTGGTTTTAGTGATTAAGGTGGTATGCGGGAGCTTCGGTATTGCGTTGCTCACACCTTAACAGGGCGTTATGTGGTTGGAGAAAAATTATGAATCCATCAGCGGTTCTTGTTCATGTCCCAGATGTAGCGAAAGGTCTTGAATGGTACAAGAGAGCTTTTCCAGAAGCCGTTCCGGTTTATCATCCTGAC
>NZ_JBECOU010000028.1:0-3938 GCF_040104475.1 Vibrio sp. SSH13-20 | reverse complement strand
AGGCTAGCATGGAAATGACCAATATTCGCCCTTTTCGCCGCTTTTCCAACCTATTACCCCGTCACTTTCACTCTTAGGCTACAACCTCGTACATTCAGCCTGAGAGATCCGTTGCGGAAATAACGCCTTGCTAAGGTGTGAGTAACGCAATACAAAAGCTACCGCACAGCGCCTTAATCACATAAGCCACCGCATAGTAAAAATGCCACGCGTTACGAATCACTCTTAAGCAATTTGTTAGTACATGCGCTACTTCTATTTGTGCGCTCCAAGATATTGAAAAGCCGCATAATATGAAAGGCTTTGAACATTGAAGTGAGACGGGCACCTACAAAACTTTACCCCGATTGAAAGACGAAAGTTGGCTAGAAGAAAAAAGCGCTGAACTGCCCTACTTTCACTGGCTTCAAATTAGAAAAGGATTCTTTCCTCGTACTTCAACAGCCACACCAAAAGTAATCAAGGTTCTCTCAAAAGCCACCACGAAAATGAAGAAGCGTCAAAGAAATAGGGTAAGAGTTAGAAACCGTAAACGGTGAAATCAAAGCAAACACTCACCATATAGTGCCACCGGAAAGAACGTGAAAGGTACAAACTGAAAGGTGTAAAGACGAGCGCCAAAACAGATAAACACCAAAACTTATGACCTTTGGTGTCAAACCCGTACTAACGCCGCGTTAAGTGGTGAGCAACGCAAACCACCATACCTAAACCATTGTTCCGTAAACACTAAAACTGAATCAAACTAAAAATGCCGAGCGTTGGGAATCCGTCTTAAACGCTTTGTTAGTGTGATGGAGTTAAATGATTTAATACTGAGTGATACCAGCTTTCTAAAAATTTGAAAGCCACAACCGTAAGCCTGATACAAGCATCATGACTAAGAGTTATATAACCCTCATTGATGTCGATACCGTCGTATCGGGAAGCTAATTGTTTTACTACTGTGGTTTTAGAAAACCCCTCAATGCAAGAGTCATTGTGAACGATACAATTTCGTAGCTCGATTAATCCTTTAACATCTTGGAGGTTTGACTGATTTTCTGGTGCGGTTACACCACAAACTGTAGAGCAATATTTAATAAATCTTTCAATAGCACTACCTTTTAGATCGTTCCACTTAAGTGGCTGATCGGTTGCGACCTTGAGCTGATTACAAAAAGCAGAGAATTCCCGTTCGAGAACAATTAGTACAGTAACAATATGGCTCTTCCGAGTAACGTCGGGAAAACAGTCATAAATAAGACCGTCAGAATTACTACCAAGCTCAATACTTTCTGTTTTCTCAAGTATCAATAACAAGTCTTGTACATAACAATCCAAATCCACCAAATTACCGAAAAACTGAGTTTCATGAGGTATTTTCAAACGCACTTCCTCTTAATCACACTAACGCCCTGTTAAGGTGTGAGCAACGCAATACCGAAGTTGCTGCATACCACCTTAAACACTAAAAGCAACACATAGTAAAAATGCCACGCGTTGCGAATCACTCTTAAACAGATTGTTATGTTTTATTTTCCAGTTTAATTTGAGCATCACATACATGTAACGAATACGTTTCAGCTAAATATTCTAAGAGATTGTAAAGTAATACTTTTTGTCGCTCGTTCAAAAAGCTCAGATTAAAGCTGTACCCAATTTCTCCTAACTCTATATACAAGGGGATCATCTCAGAGAATGTTTCATGGTCAGGCTTTCTCTGAAGTACATATTTGCACACTGCGGGTAATAACCAAGCCATTCCCTCTGTGCTGACTGTCATATACTCATCGCATATAGCGTTAAGACTTGCCTTACTCGCATCTAATGCACCAACAGGTATATTTTCTTCAATTATCCGTCTTGTAATATCGGCTCTTGAAACTGAGAAAAACATATCAGTCTTCGGGCAACTCAAAGGAGGAAACTCTTTATTCAACATCTCCAAGTGCTGCTCTCTGGTCAAATATCCCCAATATTTCAATACTGAACCCTCTGTAAAACATAACGCCCTGTTAAGGGGTGAGCAACGCAATACAAAAGCCGCCGCATACCACCTTAAACACTAAAACCAACGCATAGTAAAAATGCCACGCGTTGCGAATCCCTCTTGAACAGTTTGTTAGGAGTTTTATTCATAGCGTTCACAATCTTTCGGTATGTCTATATATGTTTCATTTGCCCTCCAGTCCTGAGTCCGAGGGTCAAAGTAAAGCTCATACGTTGAGACGCTGTTATATGTACCCGATGTTATCTGATTTCCAATAGTAACTATATTTGGCTCTGAAATAGTGAAAATCCAAACATTGTCACCTGACACTAACTCAAGTCGACTATCAGAAACAAACGAAGCCTCTTCTGTAGAAAAGAACTCTCTAGGATAACTTTCACAATACCACTTTAAATTCTGACCATAAGAGCTATAGACAGTTCTCATGTTGAATTTCTCGTACAAATCTTTTGTGGTTACTTGCTCTGCTCCGTTAGAGCTGAATGCAAACAATGTTAAAACGACACTAAAAATCAATTTCATGCGCAAACTCCTAACGCCGCATTAAGGTGTGAGCGGCGCTTGGCTATACTTGAGCGAAGCGAAAGCGCCAAGCGTTGCGAATCACTCTTAAATGCTTTGTTGTACGCATCTCAAGGGATCGCATCATAGCTGTACTTACCAGCTTCCATGGTTACCCCCTTGAACTCTTTCCAAGCTTTAAGTTGCCTCTGATAGTATTCAGTACCAACTTTTAAATGTGTACCCATTGATATCAACTCTTGATCGATAATTCTAACAACCCTTGATGACGAACAAATCTCCGCTTGTTGGTATAGAAAATCAAAAACATGCGTTTTTGTCTGCTTACCTCCTAAATCTCGGAATCGTTTATCAAGTTTTGCATCAATTATTTCTTTGATTGCTAACTTTTCGTGTTCTCTCATGCGTGCGCCAAAAATGATTCCTACGACTTGGCTGAAGTCATAGTGAAATAGTCGCTGATAGTTAGTAAACGCAGACTCGCCAGAAATATACTTACTAGGTTGCGGGAGCAATAAGCGAGCTTCTTGCTCATATGCCCAACATTCATTTTTCGTTAGCAATTGACTTTGAATTTTTGCATGGAAGCCTAAGCGCTCTTCCTCAGTTTCAAACTTATATCCTGTGTTGTAGGAAGGTAAAAGACAAAAAGCATCTATTGCTTCTAGCTGATTTTCATACTCGATTGCTTGCACCTTAAATTTATTACCAATTAAACTCGTATGACCCTTACTTACTGATAGGCTATCTTTCGTTCGACTGGAACATTGATATAAGTAGCCGTCAATTGGTCGATAAATCAAACAGTAACCAGTATGACTTGCTGCATAGTGAGACCACATCAGCATTTCATTGTTACAAGTTGACAGTGAAACCGAGTACCCTGCACTAGGAGCATAAAGCGATAAAAGAGCCTTAAGTTGTTTTTGTAACTCCCCAATTTGCTGCAAATCAGCTAGATTGATTTCGCAATTTTTAAATATGCTTTCAACCACTTTTACTGAGTGTTGGTCGTACTCTTCGAGCAGTTGTTCCATTGAGATAGGACATATACTGTTAAAGTAACTCGCTGCTAGTTCTGACCACACTTCGTTTTGCCAGAGCGACTTAATGACGCGAAACCAAGTACTTTTACTATTCTCCGGAAACTCAAACTTTGACTGCATATCGATAGGATCATTTAACTCTTCTCTAGATGCAAAATACCATTCGTCATAAATGAGTCCCTTTTGAGACAAAAGCCCTGGAGAGCGATATCTATAGACATACATTTTTTATTCAATTCCTCTGAAGCGTATAACGCCCTGTTAAGGTGTGAGCAACGCATTACCGAAGCTAACGCATGCTACCTTAAACACAAAACACAACGCATAGCAAAAATGCCAAGCGTTGCGAATCACTCTTAAACAGTTTGTTAGCTGTG
>NZ_JBECOU010000027.1:0-4085 GCF_040104475.1 Vibrio sp. SSH13-20 | reverse complement strand
TCTCGATTGTGGTCATCGCATTATTACAGTCAATTGGATCTTCTTCAGCAAGAGCACCAAATGAAAGACTAGCTAATATGATGATTAGACACTTATTCATCGTTTTCTCCAAAAGCACATAACGCCCTGTTAAGGGGTGAGCAACGCAATACTGAAGCCACTGCACACCACCTTAATCACTTAAACCAACGCACAGTGAAAATGCCACGCGTTGCGAATCCCTCTTGAACAGTTTGTTATGTGACTTGCCCCAAAACCTAATCACCAAAAAACAGTGGGGAAACAGCCAAGAGAACAGCACAACTTAACTTAAAATAGAATACCGCTAGGAATACAAAATTCAGCTTATTATTTTTAGGAACCGGAGTACCTAACAACACATCTGTTCTAGAGTAATACTTAGCGGAAAATATGCCTAATAGAAACACTAAATAGGCACTCAACATTAATAATACCAAATCACCATTAATACGCATGAGAATCGGTACCAATAAAGGCATCAAAAAAACAAAGCAGACACATATAAACCAAAGCTTCAGTAAGGAAGAAGTAGCAGCCCATTTAAATTTACTAGCTAATAGTTTGGGTATGTATTCCATGTTATTCCTTCTCTGGTCACATAACGCCCTGTTAAGGTGTGAGCAACGCAATACCGAAGCCCCTGCATACCACCTTAAACACTAAACGCAACGCATAGCAAAAATGCCAAGCGTTGCGAATCACTCTTAAACAGTTTGTTATATTGGTTTTTCTACGCTCAGGAATGCTTCTCCAACTTCTTTTACATAATTATCAATAATTTTCATAAATATTGCTGAGTCAGCGTAATCTAGACCACTATCGTTATCTTCTATATAAGTTGTCAGAAAGACAGACGTAATTTGAGCTAAAGCAATCGCCGTAAAATGGGCTGGCTCTGTCAGCCCAGAGTTAGACTGACCACAAAGTAACATATCTTCTTCAGCCTCTCTCATTGCATACAGGGAAGCCATTTCATAATAGTCGGCATGCACATTGCGACTTGCTAGTTTGTAATTATGAGACCATTTATCTAACTCAACGAACTCTCTTAGCTTATCGATTTTTTTGTAACCTGTATGCTCCCTAGCCCAGTGCCAACCTGAATTACCTTGTGTGATGGCGTGTTTAAGTTGAGCGTAAGATTCCGCTTCTTGATCGGAAAAGGTTTCTTGCCCCATCGCGTCAGCAGTTTTTCGATGCTCCTCGACTCCCTCTGCCGTTTGCACCATACCATGCTTAATATAATCAATGGCGGCGGCACGACCACACTTTTTAATAACTAGGCACGTAACAACCATTTCATATAATGTCCGCCAACGCGCCAATGCAGCATCCGGGTATCCACCCTCCAACAAATGAATAATTTCCCCAGTTATACGACATGCATGAGCGTGCTGCCTCATAAAAACACCGATTAACTCATCAGTTTCATACTGAGGCAATTTGATAAATTGCTTCTGAAAGTTCATACCAGCTTCTAAGCAAGTTTCCCTTAATGCATGTAGCTTGGTAAAACCGAGAGACCAACGCTCGCGGTTTCTCCTTAGGAAAGCGTCGTGTTCTGACATGACATGCTTAACATTAGCTTCCTCTTGCTCATTTGTATTTTCAATTAAGACTGACACTACAAACTCAATGACGGATTCAAAGTCAACTTCATCACCATTTTCATGAAGTTTATCTTCCGCTATTTTTATTAGTTCTTCGAACAAATGGAACTCCCAAATATGAAACCAATATAACGCCGCATTAAGTGGTGAACAACGCGACCACCCAACCTTAAACCTTGCCACATTTAGCACTAAAGCTGACCTGAACTGAAATTGCCAAGCGTTGAGAATCCGTCTTAAATGCTTTGTTATGTTTTACCACAAACGACTGATTTACTTGAGAAAGAACTGCTGTTTATAACCAGTTTTCTGAAGCAAACCACAAGGTTGAAACCAACTTGACCACCAAAGGCAAGCAACCTAAAACAAGTAAGTCCACTTCCCTGCCCAATGAGGCAACTCGACCAAGCAACAACAAGCGCCCTTTCTTTCCAACCAAAGCGCAAAGCAATGTTGAATTGCCGAGGCTACTGCCAAGCCGAAATGCTACTTGGTAAAGAACCTAGAAGCGACTTTGAGCCAGTTAAAACAGAAGCCAACCGCCACGACCTGACAATGAAGCAACCCACGAACATTGGCATGTTTTACAGCCTGAGTGATTCAAGAACTTAGACCGACAATGTGGATTTGCTGAGTCTACTAGGGACGAATCGCCAAAGGGACAAAGAACCAGAGCCTAAGACCTTTAAGCCTTTGAAATACAAGTAAACATAACGCCGCATTAAGGTGTGAGCAACGCTACCACGAAACTTAACCATACCACCTTAAACACAAAACCCAACGATGGAATGAAAAATGCCAAGCGTTGGGAATCACTCTTAAATACTTTGTTAAGTTACTGTTTTCTCTTTACAAATAAGCATGTCGCAATAGTGAGGACTAGCGCTTCTAATGCCACAAAACATATGAACCAATATAGATTATATTCATCTGGTGGGAGTGAAGGTTCGAGGTGATTGAGCAAGGGGTCGATAAGAAATAGAGAAGCAGCCCATACCGACACACCTACCACCATTATTAACAATGTATATTTAACCCCACTCATCACTTAACTTCCCAAAACCATATTTCTTTTGATTTACTGTAGTTACCTCCAGCATTGAATAAACCCGAAATCATAAACCAAGTTTTCCAATCTGTGAGCCTTGAGCCATTCCATAAGTCTATGTGATCGCCACTTCGATTCCGAAAGTTCTCACCACCCCTAGACCAAAAGTCTTTAAAGAATATAATGCCTTTTTTACCTGAAAGTTTTCTAGCGAACTGCTTAGGATCTATTTTCTGAAGTCTACTAACACCCGAAATAGGCATTCTTGATAGCCCTTGTGCTAACTCTTCCGCTGCTAAAACGTGACCCAAACCGCTATCATGGTACCAACAATGCCTTGCTTTCGGGACAAGACTGGTTGTGTCAATCCCTATAGAAGCAAGAGCAACACCCAAACGAATTGCGCACTGATCTGAAAAATTTGCTTTGCCATCTGTTGAACAAGGTACGCTATCACCCACAATAGTAGGATGCTTGTTGCATAAATTTTGAAAATCCATGTCATCTCCAATTTTTATACAAATTGGATGATTTCAACTCAGATAACAGCATTTACAGAAATATTATGACGTCATAATGCGAGGTGTTTCAAAGTAACTTAACGCCCTGTTAAGGTGTGAGCAACGCAATACCGATGCTTCCGCATGCCACCTTAAACACTAAACACAACGCATAGTAAAAATGCCACGCGTTGCGAATCACTCTTAAACAGTTTGTTATGCGCGTTTTTCAACGATCACAGCAGTTCCAACAGCTGTAACCATAAACATTGATTTTCCACCGCCAGAAACTTCATCTACATCGATAGATACACCTACGATAGCATTACATTTTTTACTTGCTGCCTGCTTTCTCAACCCAAGAAGTGCATCAGATTTAATTTGGTCGAGTTTATTGTTATATGTCCCAGATTGACCGCCAACAATATCTCGAACTCCGGCGAGGATATCTCGCAAAAAGTTCGTACCAGCAACCACAGTTGATGTAATGACACCGTGGTTTTCAACAATATCTAGATCACTTGATATAGCATTTGTGGATGAGGTTTTTACAAATTCGTAGTTATCCTTACTCTTCAGTTGAGACTCCCAAGTTGCTATCGCCTCCTCTGCACTCGAAGCCTCACAACTATCGCTCAATATCTTGAAGCCTTGCTCCATAAACGAGCCAATCTCATCGGATGCTGTTTGTGACATTACATCCACTGGCACAACGACACCGGATTTTCCAAAAACAATGTACTTATTCATCTCTCTAAACTCATTTTACACCTCAAGCGCATAACGCCCAATTAAGGTGTGAAGCACGCTACCACAGCACTAAATTTGAACACCGTAAACACTAAATTAGACCCAAACCAAAAATGCCAAGCGTGCTGAATCACTCTTAAATTGTTTGTTATGCCT
>NZ_JBECOU010000026.1:0-4291 GCF_040104475.1 Vibrio sp. SSH13-20 | reverse complement strand
AACCACATAACAAATTGTTTAAGAGGGATTCGCAACGCGTGGCATTTTTACTATGCGTTAGTTTTAGTGTTTAAGGTGGTATGCGGCGGCTTTGGTATTGCGTTGCTCACCCCTTAACAAGGCGTTATGTTTTTAAGGAAGCTATGACTAAAGTTTTGGATTTTATAAGAGAAAATATCAGGTTCTTATTCGCAGTATGCGCGAACTTGGTAGCACTTGTTGTCGCCATTATTTGGGCGGTTGATAGTAACTGGCAAACAGGTGCTCCTTTAGAAATGGAGCCAATCGTTACATCGATAGCTTTGTTTGCAACGCTTCTCGGATTGAATTTTGTGAATGATAAACTTACCAAACCACATATCAAGGTTACATTATCCATGTCATATGCTGAACATCCAATACATGGACCGATGAATGGTATTAATATTAGGCTCGAAAATCACTCAGTGATTAAAACCTTTATTAAAAATTTTCAAGCTCAGTTACCAGAGTCGAAGCAAGTATTACAGTTTATGTGGGATGGTTTTACCGAGGCTCGCATTTCAAACGTTACTTTAGAGCCTGGAGAGGCGTTTTCTTTTAATATTGTTAAGAAAAATTTTGGTGCTTCATCTCGAGTAGTCGAAAAATATGGGGACTTTGTCGTTACCACTGAAACAGGGTATCAGTTTGTGGTACCAGCTAAAATCTTTAAAGAGCATCTGGAAATCCTATTCAGTTAAAAACATAACAAACAATTTAAGAGTGATTCGGCACGCATGGCATTTTTACTATGCGTCGGCTTTGGTGTTTAAGGTGGTCTGCGGCAACATCAGTATTGCGTGCCTCACACCTTAATTGGGCGTTATGTGTCTTGGTCAGGATTACATCGGGTCAGCTACTTAAAATGAGATAATATCCGCTTTTAAATGAATTACAGGGAGTGTAAATGAAAAAAGTCGAGCGATTTGAGTCACTAATCAGAATCATGGATGTGGTTGTAACATGTCTAGCAGTACTAATAGTGGCAGTTGGTATCTTTTCCACTGTCTTGCATGGAATTCAACTAGGTATTGGCGCTCTCGTATCTGGGATAATGTTATGGATAGCCAAATTTTTCATATGTGGCATATCATATACATTGATTCAGATAGCAAAGAATACTGCTCCAAAAGCTTCGGATGAAAACACATAACAAACTGCTCAAGAGGGATTCGCAACGCGTGGCATTTTTGCTATGCGTTGATTTTAGTGATTAAGGTGGTTTGCAGGGGCTTTTGTATTGCGTTGCTCACCCCTTAGCAGGGCGTTATACACTTATAAGGAAGTAATAGAATGAGTCAGATTTCATCGATAGAACAACTACTGGATATATACCCAAAGCCGAATGACAAAGCTAAAAATAAGGTATTAAGTAAGTTAGATCGTCATTCGATAACAATGATTGAAAATTGCCATTTTTGTATTCTTTCAAGTACAGACGTTAATGGCTTCACAGACATATCACCAAAAGGTGGTGCTCCCGGATTTGTTAAAGTTTTGGATCAGTCAACAATCTTGATACCAGATAGTAGTGGTAACAACCGAATTGATAGCCTTAAGAATATTGTAAGTAACCCTAAAGTGGGGATGATGTTCATGGTTAAAGGGATCGATGAAGTCGTACGCTTAAAGGGTCATGCAACTATTCATACAGAACCTGAACTATTGTCTCTTTGTCCCGATGGTAATAAAGAACCTAAGGTCGTTGTGAAAGTGGTAGTTGAAAGCGCATACTTCCACTGTGCTAAAGCTATTATGCGTGGGAAGTTGTGGTCTAACGATTTTCAAGTTGATCGTTCAATATTGCCATCATTAGCTGAAATAATAAAAGAACAGCAGAAGTTAGGTGGAAACTACGTTAGCCAAGAACAAATGCTGACTTACTACGAGTCTAGCCTTTAGGACGTGTATAACAAACTGTTTAAGAGTGATTCGCAACGCGTGGCATTTTTACTATGCGTTGGTTTAAGTGACTAAGGTGGCATGCGGCGGCATCGGTATTGCGTTGCTCACACCTTAACAGGGCGTTATAAGTACTATTGAGATGTGTATGCATGAGACAAAATGGCGAGAGCTAATATGTGATTGGATGAGATCGGCATGGCCCGAAGATATATACATTGAAGAAGCGTATACACCTTATGGCACAGATGTCATTCATGACAAGTTAGCCAGACCTGATATCCTCAGAATATCTCCTGAGGGCGGTATAAGCATAATAGAAGTCAAAAAGTGGGGAAGCTCTGAGTTCAATAAATGGGCTGTTTTGGGGCAACTTCAGTTATATACATTTTTGACCGAAACGCAGTATTTTCAAGACAATGAAAACTACTTTTGGATGCAAAACTTAATCAAGAAAGGTCTGTTTAACCAGTCAGTTATCGACAATATAGAGAATAGATTCAAAGAATTGGACTACATCGTTGATGAATGGTGTGTAGTAATTGTTGGCGGTGATAAAGAAGAGATTGAGCAATCAGAAATTCTTTGGCACATGTATGATTTCGTAAATCTAAATCTGGATAGTAACTCCAACTTTCGACCGTTAACTCTGTTACATGCCACAGAGAAAAACGGAGAATATCGTTGCGATAATCTAGAGTGTTGGTTTAGAAAAAATAGCAGTTTCGAGAACCCGTACTCATAACAAACTGTTTAAGAGTGATTCGCAACGCTTGGCATTTTTGCTATGCGTTGCGTGTAGTGTTTAAGGTAGTATGCGGTAGCCTCGGTATTGCGTTGCTCACACCTTAACAGGGCGTTATGCGCACCGAATAATGAAGCTTCATAGGAGGAATTATAAATGGACGATTTTTACATAGATCCAAAAGGATTGGCGGCATACTATGAAGTTCAATGGCTTGATAAACTTCGCTTAAGTGGAGTGTCTGAACAATTCGAGAGTAAATCTAAGTACGTACCTGAGTCGTTTATCTCCTCAAACCACACACAAAGCGTAGCTAAGTTTATTATTGATGCTCTGGAAGCTGAGAGTATTGATCCTATTGACGCATTAGAGGTAGGGGCAGCTTTGGGACGAAATAGCTACGAGTTAGTTACTAACATACCAAGCATTAGTTCTGTCACAGTTGTTGAGCCGTCTCACCGCTTGCTATCAAATCTCAAACAAATACTAATTGACGGTACTAAATGTGAATTTCCTTATATCAAGAGCTTGAAAGAGTTGGGGTGTTTGGACTTTGATGCTTCAACAATAGCAAAAGCGTGTGATCATGTATCATTTACTTTAATTGAAGCACCTTTCGAGCGTGGTGTGGTTAAGAAAGAGTTTGATTTAACAGTTTGCCTCAATGTACTGGATCAATGTGAATCGCCTAAAACTTTAGTAAACGCATTGATGGATGCAACTGCTTTTAATGGAGTGTTAGTTTTATCATGTACTTATCAGTGGAACAAAAAGCATTTAAAAGAAGAAAGTGAAGCTGTTAATGATATAAACGACTACTTTGGAGAGGGTTGGGAAAAGCTATCTGAAGATGAACATGAATACAAGATAAGATTTAACGAAAGGTATTCGTTACTATTTCTTTCCCATATAGTCGCTTACAAAAAAGTTGGTGGCTAACATTTGGTACGTGCGCATAACAAACAATTTAAGAGTGATTCAGCACGCGTGGCATTTTTGGTATGCGGTGACTTCGGTGTTGAAGTGCAATGCAGCGGCTTGGTCATTGCGTGCTTCACACCTTAATTGGGCGTTAGTACGGGTTTGACATCAAAGGTCATAAGTTTTGGTGTTTATCTGTTTTGGCGCTCGTCTTTACACCTTTCAGTTTGTACCTTTCACGTTCTTTCCGGTGGCACTATGTGCGGAGTGTTCGCTTTGACTTCATCGTTTACGGTCTCTAACTCTTAATCTATTTCTTTATTGCTTCTTCTTTTTCGTGGTTTTTACTAAGTCAAAATTGTCTTTCTTTGGTGTTGCTGTCGAAGTGCGAGGAACGAATCCTTTTCTAATTTGAAGTCAGTAAACCTAGGGGAGTTCAGTACGTTTTTCTTCTAGCCAACTTTCGTCTCTTAACCGAGTTTAAGTTTTGTAGCTGCCCGTCTCACTTCAGCGTTCAAAGTCTTTCATATTATGCCAGATTTCAATATCTTGGAGCGCATAAATAGAAGTAGCGCATGTACTAACAAATTGCTTAAGAGTGATTCGTAACGCGTGGCATTTTTACTTTGCGGTGGCTTATGTGATTAAGGCTCTGTGCGGTAGCTTTTGTATTGCGTTACTCACACCTTAGCAAGGCGTTAT
>NZ_JBECOU010000025.1:0-5788 GCF_040104475.1 Vibrio sp. SSH13-20 | reverse complement strand
AATTACGTCATAACACATTAAAACTATTGATATTACATATCATTAGTCAAAGGAATAATGTGAGATAAATCGATTCACTTTTATTGCTCAACGAAAAGTAAGATTGATGATATGAAATGGCTAACGCTCTGTTAAGGGGTGAGCAACGCAATACCGAAGCCGCCGCATAACACCTTAAACACCAAAACCAACGCATAGTAGAAATGCTACGCGTTGCGAATCCCTCTTAAACAGTTTGTTAGGCTATATTTTGCACACCGACACCTTTAAGCAATAGATATCCTGATATGTTTTCGCGTTTCGTATGTATCTTAGGGTTTGTTTGCTGATTATTCTTAGTTTTTTGAGACTCTGCCTCTAAGTGAACGAGCAATATATTCTCTTGGCACGGTGACAGATCATAATATTCATACAACTCTTGAACCCTAGATTCGATGTGATTTGGTTCCTCTTTATAAGGCAATGATGTGAATATTAGAACTTTGTATTGAGATTGTATTACCAGTAACTTGGCAAAATCTTCAAAAACATTTCCTTTTAAAATACCAGGAGCACCACCACCATTTCCACCAAGCTCGGATTCAAGAGCTAAAATAGGAATCAATCCCTGCCCATTAGATTCATGGATCTTCCTCGGATTGATATTGGAGATAAAAACATCGACCATAAACTCTTTAGTACCATTATTTGGCGCAACAAAATACCCATTGAACTTCTCAACAAAAAACCTTTTTATCTCCCGAGTTATTTCTGGAGTGCTTTGGATTTCTTTTATGTGTAAATTCTCTTTCAATGCAGTGAAAAGTTCATTGTAGTTAATCATTTTTACTATCTCAGACAGGTTGACACATATAGCCTAACGCCCTGTTAAGGGGTGAGCAACGCAATACCAAAGCCGCCGCATACCACCTTAAACACTAAAACCAACGCATAGTGAAAATGCCACGCGTTGCGAATCCCTCTTGAACAGTTTGTTAACTGAGCGCCTTTCAGTTTTCGCCGATCTTTCAGCCACTTTCGCCAAAGTTCGTTTTGCTAATTAATGATTAGCAAAGCTAACTCAAATATGTATTTAAGAAAAAAATCACCGTTTATCTTTAGTTTGAAATGCGTCTCACAACACCATACTTCGGCGATGTAAGTGCGCCGAACTAATCGCGAATGCCTTATATTATTAGAAGGCTTTGTGCCGCCTTTCACATCAGTAAACTTAAGTATCAAGCTGAAATTAGTCGCATTAGCTCAGCTATGGAAACCGACCGAACACGCTAAATCTCTGAACCTAGAAACTGTATCATTGTGCTTTCGTATTTTCTGCGCCAGTTAACGCCGCATTAAGGTGTGAGCAACGCTACCACGAAACCGAAACCATACCACCGTAAACACAAAACCCAACGATGGAATGAAAAATGCCAAGCGTTGGGAATCACTCTTAAATGCTTTGTTAGTTTGCCTTTCGCACAAATCGCACGATTTAATTATATTGACCATTTTGTGCGACAAACTATAATCTTACTGTAATTCCAAACTTGGAGACTGAGTATGCACACACTAACAGCAAATGATGCAAAGCGTAACTTTGGTGAGCTCCTTCTAAGCGCCCAACGTGAGCCAGTAAAGATTAGCAAAAACAGTAAAGATGCCGTGGTGGTAATGTCTATCAAAGACTATGAAGAACTAGAGGCAATGAAAACTGATTACCTTAAACATTGTTTCGAGTCAGCTAAACAAGACTTAGCACAAGGCAATGTTGTTGATGGGGAAGATTTCCTAAGCACCTTGTAACCCACTATGCAAAAGAATAAATACAAACTAAGTAAATTGGCTCAGGCTCATTTACAAAAAATTAAAAGCTATACCATCAACAACTTTTCTGAAATGCAGTGGAACAACTATAAAGATACATTGCTAGCTGGGTTTCAAATGCTTGCCGACAACCCAGCCGTAGGTCGCAGCTGTGACGAGATTTATCCAAGCAGTTTCTATTTTCCGGTAGGAAAACACACAGCTTACTTTACAAAGGAAGACGGTTTTATTTTAGTTGTGGCTGTACTTGGTCAATCGCAACTCCCACAAAACCACTTGTAGCTCAGACATCACCCTAAATAAAAACTGGGGTGATGATCTTGATTGGTAAACTAACGCCGCGTTAAGTAGTGAGCAACGCCAACCACCTAACCTCAACCCTTACACTGTTAACACTAGACCCAACTTTGAATACAAAACGCCAAGCGTTGGGAATCTGCCTTAAACGCCTTGTTATGTGTAATTTGGACTACAAATCCAAAAATGCATTCGAATTCAGATTTATGCGGTCAATTTTGTATTCAGCGTCGACTTTGGAAAGAACAAACGTAAATAAACCCGCGCCATTTTCAAATTTTGCTTCAACTGTAAATATCGCTATTTCTTTACTTTCACCACTAGTGGAAACAGAAGATTTAGATTTGACAAAGACCGGGGAGTCGAAGGATTTTAAACCACCTATTTTAGATAGATACTCTATTACTTTTTGACCTTCATCACTATTTAATGCTGAACGCCCTTCAATACTAAATAGATGTTCAAACTGCGATATTTCCCATGTTGAAATTAAAGGCACGCTTTCTTCAATAAATGGCGTCGCTTCAGCAGTGACCTCACTTGTTTGAGAGGCAGCCCAAATCAGAAGCCCCCCAATTAAAACAACTGTTAGAGCAACTAGTATCGCTAAAACTTTAAAAAACTTTTTCATAAAACCTCTTTATTACACATAACGCCGCGTTAAGTGGTGAGCAACGCTACCACCTTACCTAAACCATTGTGCCGTAAACACTAAAGCCGAATCAAACCGAGAATGCCAAGCGTTGGGAATCCGTCTTAAACGCTTTGTTAGGCTATTCTTCTTGGTTTTGGTGTTGTATACCTAGCACAATAGTATTTTTACCATTACACGCTGTACATACCCAATGGCGACCAACTGTTAGCTCATGTTCTAAAACAGTTATGCTTTTCTGACAATTAGGATTGCTACATTGAAGTTCATGCTGACTTAAAGTCCAACAGACATTACCACCACCACCATCGGTGAGCTTATACTTTGCCTTACAGTTAAAGCAACCAGCTAAGATTGGCTCATTAAATGAGTGAGGAATCCGTTTCCTAATCGTTTTTCCGCACTCTTGGCAAGGTAGGGAAGAAAAATTACCTAATGTCATATTGAAAACTGGAGATTGCAAAGCTTCATCTAAAAACTGATATATTTCCTCGCATCGCCGTCTCAACTTATTCATGTTTTGGACGCCCCCTGTACGACTTTGCTTCATCGAAATAATATGAAGGTAGCTCCCCAAAGCATCATAATGCTTTTTTAACATTTTCAATGTGAATGTCTTTTCAGTACCTAATAATTGCATCGTCTCAGGTAGTGTGTGGCTATCAGGCTGTATACCTATTGAAATAGTACTACTAGCATCAGCGTTACTATCAATTTCCAAAAGTACCATCAAAACTTTCTTGGGCTGCCAAGTCTCATATTCGCTTGGTGGAAATTCATCTTTATAAGCTAGCGCCCTGTCGTATGTAATAGCTTCCATTGCCATACGAAGTTCTAAAGCAGAATATTTTAAACGAGAATCGATAGAAGCACTCAATTCATTGTGCGCAAATTTCAGGTGATCTTTTGCTAACTGTCTATAATTCACAAGCCAAACTCCTCGAATAGCCTAACGCCCTGTTAAGGGGTGAGCAACGCAATACCGATGCCGCCGCATACCACCTTAAACACCAAATTCAACGCATAGTGAAAATGCCACGCGTTGCGAATCCCTCTTGAACAGTTTGTTAGTGCGCTTTTTCAGCGATCTCCTAACCTTTAAGCGCGTTACTCCAATATTCGACCGTTTTATCTGAAACCAAGCCAGTTTCTCTTGCCGCTGCCACTAGATAGTCACACAAGTTAGTTGCTATCTGTTCATTACCGAGTAAATACAAACTACGAATTGCTCGGGTCAGACGAAGTTGGTTGTGGTCATGACTTTTAAGCCAGACATGGTTAGCAGGACTTAGCGCTTGTAAAGAAGAAATCTCACACCCATCTCGCTGTAATCCCCAAAACTCAAGTAAAAGGTCAAGTGCTTTTAAGTGAGCAACACGTAATTCTTCTGAGTTAGCAAAAGCCTCTCGATCTACTTGAGTTACTAAAGGAGCATGTTGATTGAACTTAGTACCCTCATCAATCGGGAAAAGAACTTGAATATACTTATGATCATGCTCCAGCCAGAAGTGGTTGTAAGCTAACAACTGCTCTACATTGCGACCAAATTTATCTGGAGCTTGACCAGATATGAAACGAGCAATTTCACTCATTTTAAATCCTGCTAATTGTAATTTTTATCTTTGCGCACTAACGCCCTGCTAAGGGGTGAGCAACGCAATACCGAAGCCGCTGCATACCACCTTAATCACTAAAATCAACGCATAGTAAAAATGCCACGCGTTGTGAATCCCTCTTGAGCAGTTTGTTAGTTTGCAAACCCAAAGCGTTGATTTTACGTTATTTTAAACTTTGCAAATAATAGCTTTAAGTGTTTTGATGCACTTAAGCTAGGCGTAGTCTCAAAGCGGCTACTCAATGAAACCACGTGGAACAAACAACGCCGCAGAAAACGAACTTGCAACACCAAAAAGCGCTTTTGGAAAACCAATCTCACAATGCGGACGTTCAACAAAGTCACTGAAACCACGTGAATTTTCCACACCAGAGAAAACGTCATTTCAGCAAGTAAATCGGCTTTTGTACCAACAAACTCAACGAGCAGAGTTTCAACAAAAAAGTTCAACTCAGTTAACCCAAAAATCACCGTACCAAAGAACAAATCAACCGTTGAAACGATGTCACTTTTGGATTTTCACCACGTGAGTTAACACTGAAATTGAACGCCGATACGACGATTTCGACTTTGAACTTTTACCACTAGATCTTGCGATATTGGCGCGTTTTTCCTCTTGCAAACTAACGCCGCATTAAGGTGTGAGCAACGCTACCACGAAACCTAAAGCATACCACCGTATACACTGAACTCGACGATGGAATAAAAAATGCCAAGCGTTGGGAATCACTCTTAAATGCTTTGTTAGGTGAACTTCAGTTCGCACCTACCATACTGCATGTTTGATATGGGCTCTTTTTCGTTTGCGAAAGATGCATAAGTATCGGCATGTCAGCTCAAGATGCTTTTTAACGCGCTTATTTCTAAAGGATCGGTTGGCATTAAAATAAACATTTCTACCGTTTGGTTTTCATACGATTGATTACGACTCAAAATAATATATTCGAAATCAACTAACTCAGACTTAAATTCAGATAAACTGCCATACGCCATGCCATGCTTTAGTTTTTGCTCTGACGCATTTACCCAATAGTAGCTATTAATACTGAGGTCATCATCTTCCTTTCCAGCGTCTTCATAACTAACAAAGTACCTGCCTTTGGGTAATAACTCTACTCTCTCTGAAAATGCGCTATACAGCTTCGATGGTGAAGAAATATTAGTCTGTAATTCAGAAACTTGTGAACTCAATGCAATGGTTAAAACAGAAACATTTACTGCATTCTTCAGCCATTTTTTAAGTTTATATCGACTTTTAAACTCTATCTGCACCTTGTTAACCTCCAGTTCACCTAACGCCCTGTTAAGGGGTGAGCAACGCAATACCAAAGTCGCCGCATACCACCTTAAACACTAACGCCAACGCATAGTGAAAATGCCACGCGTTGCGAATCCCTCTTGAACAGTTTGTTATATGC
>NZ_JBECOU010000024.1:0-6777 GCF_040104475.1 Vibrio sp. SSH13-20 | reverse complement strand
TCACCATCATACATACCAACAAGCGCATCATGAAGGTGCTGATATTGATGCTGCAATTCTTTTTGAACTAGCGAGGGTAAGCTTATAAATCGTCTACTCTTCATATTTAACCGTTTAATATAACGCCGCATTAAGGTGTGAGCAACGCAACCACGAAACTTAACCATACCACCGTAAACACAAAACCCAACGATGGAATGAAAAATGCCAAGCGTTGAGAATCACTCTTAAATGCTTTGTTAGAAGAATATGCACACGATGCTATTTTTTAGCACTATTTAAAATATCAACTATTGCTTGCTCCTCGTACTTCACTGTTTCTATACGCAATAATTTGTTAGCAACAGCAGGAGCAAACTGAGATTGGAGGCGTTCTATAATCCTATCACCCCACGTTCGACTTTGAATCTCTTCTGGGAGTTCGACAAGAATCAGCACTAATTCAGCACTAACCGACTTTGCTTTCCGATATAAGAACAGTTTGGTTAGCATTTGATACAAATAATTAAAACGGTCAGGTCTTAACATATCTGAACGCATTACTTCAAAGAATAACTCTTTCTCTTCAAGTTGATAGTAAGCATCAAAAACTACAGAGTTTTCCATTATTGGATCTAATCCCTCAAAAGCAGAAGCAAAGCGAACTTCATGCCTTACGCCGTTACTATCAATACCAATACGATTACAAACTTGAACAATAGAATTTGGCTCTAAATCGCGCATTAAGCGCATTTTAGATGTCCCATTTGGAACCAATTTTTGTAATGCTGTTAATTCAGGATCTTTCTTAGAAACTTTTGGCTGCTTCTGCTCAGGGACATTATCATCGTCAGTTTCAAGCCTACCTTTTGCTGCTTTTTGTGCTTCGTCAGCAGGTACAACATTTAATGACTTTAAAAGTTCATTAGAAACACCATTATAGGTCACTTGCGATTGATTTACGTTTGTAGCAACGGTTATTAATTGGTTTCTAAGTTCGGAGTTTTCAGCCTTAAGCCCCGAATTCTCTTTCTCTTTCTCTTTCTTTTCTCTTGATAAAGTCACAAGTTTCCCGAGACTTAAACTATTAAAACTCTCAGACAGGAATAGTATCAATATAATTAGAACCATTGTGATGATCTCTGGCGAGATCTGGTAACTTGGCTCTCCCAGTACAAAACCTGACACTATCAGTCCAGCTATAAATATAGCTAAAACATAAATTGAAACCCTTACAAACTTACTATGTGCTTCCATACTTTTCCTTATTCTTCTAACGCCCAATTAAGGTGTGAGGCACGCAATACGATACTCCCGCATACCACCTTAATCACTAAAACCAACGCATAGTAAAAATGCCACGCGTGCCGAATCACTCTTAAATTGTTTGTTAGTTGCCCATCTCAAAGCCTAGTGCTAACATTTGTACACACACCAACAAAGGAATACATCATGGACACTAGAATTCAATTTCGTGTTGATGAAGAAACAAAACGCCTAGCTCAACAAATGGCTGAGAGCCAAGGTCGCACTCTGAGTGACGCATGCCGTGAACTTACTGAGCAACTCGCTGAACAACAAAGAAAAACATTATCTCACGATGCATGGCTAACTGAACAAGTAAACCTAGCATTTGAGAAGTTTGACGCAGGAAAATCCGTTTTCGTTGAGCACCAAACGGCTAAGTCTCGAATGGAAGAGCGCAAAGCCAGAATCCGTAATCGAGGTAAGCAATGATTTTATGGGAAGAAGAGTCACTTAATGATCGTGAAAAGATCTTTGAGTTTCTCTATGACTTCAACCCTGATGCTGCAGAAAAAACTGACAACCTCATTGAAGCAAAAGTAGAAAACTTGCTTGAACAACCTTTAATGGGTGTGCAACGAGATGGCATCCGCGGACGATTACTCATCATTCCTGAGATTTCGATGATTGTCTCTTACTGGATTGAGGGCGATATCATCCGAGTTATGCGTGTACTACACCAGAAACAAAAATTCCCTACGGATTGATTGCTTCCTCTGGGGAACTAACGCCCAATTAAGGTGTGAGCCACGCTAGCACGACACTCAATTTGAACACCGTAAACACTAAACCAAATCCAAACCAAAAATGCCAAGCGTGGGGAATCACTCTTAAATTGTTTGTTATATTTTTGATGCCGCCATCAGTAAACAGTAGTTTTTTACGCTTTCACAATGCTCACCCATCCAGTATGCAAATGGGGTACTTCGGTGCCAATTTAGATCAACCAAGCTATTGTGAATGGTACTATCTGGAGTACTAAGTGAACCATGTGCCACAACTTGCTCTGGTACATTGTTTAGTCCACACCACCATTCAGGCATCGAACGTTTCCACTTTGTCTCAAGCCAAACATCAGATAAAGCAACTACGTATTCACTTTCGAAACCGGTAACCCCATTGTCATTAAGGAACTGTTTGTCTCGATGATGTAGACGCTCAATATCGTTTATAATTTCTTGTTTTTTCTTTGTGTGAGATAAACGTTTTGCCTCAATGAAAAAAACAGCTTTGTGCTTAGGAGAAAAAACAAAACCATCAATGTGCTGCTTTTTCTCAACCCAAGGAAACTCAAGCCATGATACAGCTCGATCATCATCGAGACATTTCACTAGGGCATTTACGTAGATATGAACTTGGTTAGCTTCTGTGAAACCAGTACTCCCTCGCGCTGGATAAAAGTTTGTTAGCGTTCGGGTGTAAGTCGCGACCATTTCATCAAATGATCTAGAAATTATTTGTTCCATCGAAACCTCAGAAAAATATAACGCCGCATTAAGGTGTGAGCAACGCAGCCACGAAACTTAACCATACCACCGTAAGCACCGCACTCAAAGATGGAATGAAAAATGCCATGCGTTGGGAATCACTCTTAAATGCTTTGTTATAAATCAGATACTTGCTAAAACGGTATGTCCTCGTCAAACATATCGAATCGCTTTGACATTCTGTCTGCCAGTTTTGATGCATCTCTATATACAGCTTCGATTTCACTATTCAGATCAGCATGGTCACTTAAGTTTTCCATGAGAATCGAAAGCTCTCTCGCACTGTCAGCTACATACATTACAGCATTTGAATAATCTGTTTCATATTCATGTACCTTTTTAACATGAATCTCTTTAAGTAGTTTATCTGAAGCTATATATTCAGCTTCCTTTTCACTAAGGTGGGCTGACAGTGCGGCATACCTTTCCTTTAAAGCGATAAACTCTCTATTACGTTGTGATTTTTCTTCTAACCAATGTTCAATGTCTTTGTCCTTAAGCTTTCTGATGTACTCTTCATCTGACTCTACTTTAGCTGTCACCGTTGCCTTTTGCAGAACGAACATTTCCGTTTCATTTTTATTACGGTGCTTATTTCTTAATGAGTTGATGACACCATCATTTAAGTACTCATAAACCAAATTTAAAATGGGAAGAATTACTAAATAAAGAATCGCTAGCATCATTGGGTAGATAAGATCATCAAAAACAAGCCACTGCTTATTTTTGACGATCTCTAACCTTAATGCATTGTCAGCTAGAATAAAGGTGGCAACACCATTGATATTTAAAGCAGTCCAAGCAAGAGCAAATGCTCCTACGATCGGATTACGTACTCTAGACGTAACATTATCTTTTAGTGATTTTATTATATCTTTCATTTCACCCACGAAACTCAAACTGATTTATAACGCCGCATTAAGGTGTGAGTGGCGCTTGGCTATACTTGAGCGAAGCGAAAGCGCCAAGCGTTACGAATCACTCTTAAATGCTTTGTTATGCAATATCTAAAATAGGACTGATTCAGTAACAACAATACCTGCTACAGATTTATAAAACGGCGTATTTTTCTCATCACAAAGCTTGATGAAATCCTGATAAATAGACGTTTTGGTAAACAATAAAGTTACCTCTGACAACTCAAATTCAAAGTCTCCTTTTACACGCCATTCACGTTCATGCGTCCAATCGATAAATTTTTCCGAGTCAGAGAGATCAAAGTTAACAATACGCCACCATTCACTTTTCGGTAAGTATTTTTTTGCCTCTGCGGTTGAGTCATACACTACTGGACGCCCACCTGATTGAAATACATTTTGCTTGTGGAAGAGGAAACCTGAAGGAGAATATCTGACTTTTTTGGACTTTTGGCTTTTTCTTAATTTTTGTTCAAACCAGCAATTCTGACACACCGCATGTATTGGAGCATCTTGAAAACATACAGCCTTGTCACTACCCACTATAAAACCTGAGTCAGTAGTACTTCCAATCAATTTGCGTTCGTCGAGTATTTTAAACATCATTTCAGCCATAGATTGAGGCTTCTTGCTTTTGGTCAAGTGAACCAAACTTGTTGATAAATCTGAACGTTCTGAGTATCTATGACGCCAATCATTTCTTGTATAACTCAAAATTTACTCCTATTGCATAACGCCGCGTTAAGTAGTGAGCAGCGCGACCACCGAACTAAACCATTGCGCCTTAAACACAGCAGCCAAATCGAAGTGAAACCGCCAAGCGTTGCGAATCTGCCTTAAACGCTTTGTTAGGCAAGATTTCACATGTGCTCACTAACTCGATTTAATACAGAATACCTTAAACCTAATAAGCAACCAATCACCCACTGAATTTTTGTGGTTCAAGAACAACCAAAGTCACTATGTTATAGCTGTGATTCCAACAAACACTGAATACAGAGCCTCAGCAACAAAGGGGCTTTTGAACCACCGAAATTCAAAGCTGCAATCTAGCAACAAAAGCTACAGCTTCGATAAACTTGCCCTTTCCACACATTAAGCCAGCTAAACTCACCACCAGCCCAAGCTGAAAACCAATGAGGCAACACAAGAAATTTGGCAAGCTTTACGGTTTGAGAGATTCAAGAATTTAAGCCGACAATGTTGAATTGCCGACAACAGAAAGCGAATAGCCAAAGGGAATAAAGAAGAATAGAAATGAGAAACTCACCATACCTTGCCTAACGCCCTGTTAAGGTGTGAGCAACGCAATACCGAGGCTCCTGCATACCACCTTAAACACAAAACGCAACGCATAGCAAAAATGCCAAGCGTTGCGAATCACTCTTAAACAGATTGTTAGGCATTAGTCCCAACGGTTATAAGTGACTGTAATATGATCAGTCAATGCTTGAGTCACAAAGAAATACCCTGCATTACTCTCAATGTAACCAACCTTTGACCAAGGCTTGTTGGGATTGACTTCTAACAAAGAATAATCTTGAAACGAAAGTGGTAATGTTACCTGAAATTCCGATTTACTAATTGCTTGCTCGATAGCCGCTTCGACGTGCTCTAGTGACCAGTCAAAATCAGTATTACCAGGGAATTCGATCTCATCAGAATGAGTTTGAATAACGAATGTATCATAATGCATTGGTAGCCTCCTTAGTTGACTGAACATAGAATCGTTCAGCCAAATAATTGTAGCTTAAGATGTGAACTCTGATGCCTAACGCCCTGTTAAGGTGTGAGCAACGCAATTACCGAAGTCCCCGCATACCACCTTAAACACTAAAATAAACGCATAGTAAAAATGCCACGCGTTACGAATCACTCTTAAACAGTTTGTTAGCTTACTAACCATCAGCATCAGCTAAACTTGCCGACACAGGTTTTTAAGCCAATGACATACCCACAAATTTTAAGTGGAAATAAAACACCAGTCACTGTCAGTATGCATAAATACGAATATATTATTTTGCGAGAGATTTGCTCTTATACTTTTGAGGAATACAACTATGGCTCTTAAACCAGGTCCAAAACCAATCGCAAAATCAACAGGGAAGCCTGACCAGCGCAGACGTGACAACAAAAAGACTCCTGGTAACACTCCGGGGCTAAAACCTAGCAAGTCATCGAATAAATAACTTGTGTTACCAAAGTGAGCTACTACCTCGGTAGCTTACTTATTTAAAGAAATTTTGTCATTGCTCCAGTAAGCTAACGCCGCATTAAGGTGTGAGCGGCGCTTGGCTATACTTGAGCGAAGCGAAACTGCCAAGCGTTGCGAATCACTCTTAAATGCTTTGTTATAAGCCATTACCTGCATTGGAAACAACTTGACCATCTACTTTTGAACGGTCTGATTCCATTATTTCTTTCTTCTTCAACTCTGCTAACTCCAGCTCTTTTTTATGTTGTTCACTACCTGACATTAGCCCGAAAGATATACCCCCAATGATTCCAGCAACAACGAACTGAGAAACCAAATGATCAGCGTCATTTTCTGACATACCAAAGAAGATCGTTGCAATGTAAGATGTTCCAGTTCCAGTAATTACTGCGATGAGAAAACAAATCATTGTAAAAAGTAGGATTTGAGTGCGATAAATCTTTAAGCGACTTACTGGCACATCAATGAACAAGTTCTGAATTTGAGCTTCTACTTCTCTCGCAATAGGAAGGTGATTGATTTCGCTTTCCTTAGCCAATTTTAACAATTCCATATTGTGCTTTAGTTTATCTGACTCACGCGGCATAAAACGTAAGGCTAAAGTAATAACTGTCGAGATAATACCAATAAAAGTGGCAATTAAGGTGAGCCAACCTTTTAAATCTAGTTCCATAACTAACCAACGATATAAAAACTGAATAATATACTATTAATTTTTCGCCCATTTTACGAGAGACGCTCTGGCTTATAACGCCCTGCTAAGGGGTGAGCAACGCAATACCGAAGCCGCTGCATACCACCTTAATCACTTAAACCAACGCATAGTAAAAATGCCACGCGTTGCGAATCCCTCTTGAGCAGTTTGTTAGTTTGC
>NZ_JBECOU010000023.1:0-7041 GCF_040104475.1 Vibrio sp. SSH13-20 | reverse complement strand
AAACAAACCTCACAATGCTGACGCTCCAAGCTTATAATTTGAAATAGTATTTGTTCCAGTTCAGAAACTGTCGAGCATCATATTTTCATAAACTCGACATCAATCTCAGTTTTGTTCACATAACGCCGCATTAAGGTGTGAGCAACGCTACCACAACACCTAACCATACCACCTTAAACACAAAACCCAACGATGGCATCAAAAATGCCAAGCGTTGGGAATCACTCTTAAATGCTTTGTTAACTGGCTGCCTCAAAGTGGATAAAGAACATGACAAGATCCACGTCATTCGCTTTTGACAACGTATAGTCTTCGCCTACGATATTGGAAACAGCAGACTTCCAGAAACTGAGTGCCCCTGAGTTTTCCAAAAGAATTCGGATTTGCCATTTACCCGGAAAAGCTTTAACGACTTGCGCCAAAACAAGCTTTCCTACGCCCTGACCTTTAAACTTACGTAGAACAAAAAATTGGGCAACGTCGTAAAGTGTTAAGTCACTAGGGTAACGACGAATCAGAACAAAACCTGCGAGTTCGTTATTCACCTTTATGAAATATGGAATATGATCATCTCGATTCCAATAAGGGTCGAACTTTGAGACATCGTACCCTCCGAACGTACCATCTTTAGCTGGATTCCATTTCATATACTCTGACATGTCGTATACGTAGTAGCAGAACAAATTCTCAAGTACATGCCGCTCTTCTCGTTCTATTTTTACTAGCTGAACTTCCATTTTTCTCCTTGCCAGTTAACGCCCTGCTAAGGGGTGAGCAACGCAATACCTAAGCCGCCGCAAACCACCTTAATCACTAAAATCAACGCATAGTAAAAATGCCACGCGTTGCGAATCCCTCTTGAGCAGTTTGTTAGTCGCGAGGCACCGAGCGACAAATTTAAGCCGAACTAAACTTTGCGAACAACAAACTTTATGTGTTTTGATGCATTTAAGTCAGGCGTAGTTTCAAAGCGCCTACTCAATGAAACCACTTGGAACATAAAACGTCGTAGAAAACGGACTGACAACACCAACAAGCGCTTTTGGAAAACCAATCTAACAGTGCGGACCTTCAACAAAGTCACTGAAACCACGTGGAACTTACCACACCAGAGAAAACGTCATTTCAGCGAGTAAATCGACTTTTGTACCGACAAACTCACCGAGCGGAGTTGCAACCAAAAACAGACTCTTGATTGCCCTGCTCTATCAGCACCAAAGAACAAAACAACCGCTAGAGCAGTTACAAAACTTTGGAATTAAAACAGCTAAAACTAAGTTCTGATGATCGACGATTAATCGGTGTACCAAGCAAACAGCTGCTAAATATTAAGCTCAGAAACATGATTTTGATTGCTAGCTTTTTCTGGCGACTAACGCCCTGTTAAGGTGTGAGCAACGCAATACCGATGCTTCCGCATGCCACCTTAAACACTAAACGCAACGCATAGCAAAAATGCCACGCGTTGCGAATCACTCTTAAACAGTTTGTTATAACACAGTTTTACACGTCATCTTCCGATAAAATTTGACGACAATTACGAACTGTTAGTACGCGAATTTCGTGACTTAAACTGTAGATAATACGATAGTGACCAAAGATGATTTCACGATAATTCGTATGGGGCATTTCAGGAACAAACCGCCCCATTTCAGGCATACTTCCAAGGAGTTCAGTTTTATCAAAGACTTCGTTTACCCACTTCTCTGCCGCAGGTGGATTATCCAAAGAAATAAACTCCGCTGCATCACCTAGTTTCTGAAGTGCTAATGGAGACCAGACTACTTTCATTTCTTAATGCGCCCAAGTACTTGAGCACGCGCATCATCATTGGAAACACCAAGACCAGAAGCTAACTGAGCTTCTGCTGTGCGCATTTCTTCTAGTAATTCGATTTTCTCTTGCATTGCTTCATACTCAGCAACATCGAGAACAACAGCAACACCTTTGCCACGTTGCGTAATAACCAATGGACGACGAGTCTCATTGATTTGTTTGATGTATGAAGCTACACCGGCACGAAACTCAGATAAAGGCTGAATATCTTGATCGAAATGAATACGACTCATATTGAACTCCCATTGGTACAGAATAACGTACAAATAATAGTTCAACTGACCCTTTTGAGCAAGAAGTTGATTCTGTGTTATAACGCCCAATTAAGGGGTGAACAACGCCTCCACCCAACCTAACGCATTGTGCCATAAACACTAAATTTGAAGTAGAAGCAAAAGTGCCAAGCGTTGCGAATCACTCTTAAACAGTTTGTTAGTTGGTGGATGCCAATGCTAACTGAAGACCTTCAACGTCTTTGCACCCAAGGTAAATATTTTTGCCACTAGACAACTTTAATTTAAGGGCTTTACCTACTGAAGCATTGTACAGCCAGCCGTCCTTTAACATACGAACTCCGATGCCCTGATACCACTTAGTTTCATAAATTGAAACTTCTGTAATGCTTGAAACTTCGACTTCCTTACGAAGAAACCCAAGACCAAAATACCAGCAAACTTTATTCCCATTTACTTCGATCGTCATCGAGTAAAACAATGTTCCTATAACAAGGTTGATTGCCAAAGCTATGAGCACACCTCCGATATAACTAGAGATAAAAACTATAATCGCACTGAGAATCAAAAGGATGGTTATCAATGCTTTGTTAACTTCCGATTGTTTATACATAGCTTCAACTCCTTGAAGCAACTAACGCCTTGTTAAGGGGTGAGCAACGCAATGTCGGTGCCGCCGCATACCGCCTGAAACACTAAAACCAACGCATAGTAAAAATGCCACGCGTTGCGAATCCCTCTTGAACAATTTGTTATGTGGTTTTCCCACGTAGTCCTATTAAGTTTCCAAATGGGTCCTCAACTTGGCACATTGAAAGCCCATCTTCAATTTCCATTGGTCCACGATAAAGGAATGCACCGAGTTGTTCAAAATGAGCCAGCGCAACACATAAGTTATCTACTGACCAGTAAACAACTGTGCCACTTTTACCAGCACCAACCTTTTTGTCTGCTTGGACTATTTCTAGTGAGAAACCATTTAGATCAAGCGCCGTGAAATCAAAGCCAGGATGGTAAACCGGAACGGCTTCTGGAAAAGCTTTCTTGTACCATTCAAGCCCTTTCGCTACATCTGGGACATGAACAAGAACCGCTGATGGATTCATAATTTCTCTCCAACCACATAACGCCCTGTTAAGGGGTGAGCAACGCAATACCGAAGCCGCCGCAAACCACCTTAATCACTTGAACCAACGCATAGTGAAAATGCCACGCGTTGCGAATCCCTCTTGAACAGTTTGTTAGGCGCTTTTTCTTATCACTTCTGCTAATGCTGCCCCTAAACTAGTCTTAGCATACTTAACAGAATATGAGTTGTTTATGGAATTTAACTGAAACTCACGACGCAGCAACCCTTGGTTTGACAATTCTTCTGCGTGCTCAGGGTTACGTTTGAAATGCTCACTTTGACTTATTGCAGCTTGCGGAGGGTGATAATACTTAAGTAAAGTCCCTTTCAAAGCTGGCGAAAAGGAATCGATGCTATAAACCAACCTATCAAATAGGTCGATATCAATCATACCATCAGATAAACCGATAAACGCATGAGCAAGCCACTTTGGTTTATCAACACTATTAGACTTGTCGATAACCAAAATCATATTTGTACCAAGAGCCTCTAACTTACTTTGGTCTTTGAGTGCATCCAATGACTCTCGTTGACCATGAGTTCTCAAATGCTCTAGGAATGCACTGAGTTTTTGAGCAAACAAATGATTTGAAACATCCTGCCCTATCCGCAACACACTAACTATGTTCCCGATAATGGGGATATCCTTGAGCAACCCGTCTGATAATACGAGATCGATCACCGACTCAGTGTTTGATGCAAAGAGATCTACAATCTTGTTTTTCATACTGCCTCATGGCGCCTAACGCCCTGTTAAGGTGTGAGCAACGCAATACCGAAGCTCCCGCATACCACCTTAATCACTTAAACCAGCGCATGATGAAAATGCCACGCGTTGCGAATCACTCTTAAACAGATTGTTATATGCGTAGCCAGATTTATCGTGGTCTTAATTGGATGTACATCCGATCTGTATTAACCCCTTTTCTATACGACACTACATAGCCTGAATGCTTAGATGCTAAAGTACTTCGATAACTCGCAACCACACTTGTCGGTGTGTTGCACACAAACCGGATAATGTATTTCCCATTATCTGTGATCACTTTGTCAATAACAGAAATTGCCGACAGCTCATCGTACATAACAGTCTCTGCATTAATAGTTGCCCCTGGTAGAGCATCATAGATAACGGCGTTTTCAGTGCTGCGAATTCGATTCTGGTTAAATTGAGCTCTACGTCGATAAGTAGGTGTTACGTCAACTACGACATTATCTTTGGGTTTACGCTTTTCATCTTTTGCTGCATCATCAGCAGCTTTCCAAACAATATGCGTCATTGCGGCTATGATTTTGCCAACATTAAATACTATCGTAATCATTAGAAATGGAAGAGATAGTAATGCTTTTAGTGCCTCAAACGCTTGTTTTCCCAAGCTTTCATTATTTTCGTTGTACATTATGTGTCAGTATTTATGCGCATAAACTTGCTCAAACAGATGTGACACAAATTTTATTCCCAAAACCCATTTCAGTATAGCGTTTTGTAGAAGCATATAACGCCCTGTTAAGGTGTGAGCAACGCAATACCGAAGCTACCGCATACCACCTTAAACACAAAACGCAACGCATAGCAAAAATGCCAAGCGTTGCGAATCATTCTTAAACAGATTGTTAAATGCCTTATTCTACAGGAAGACATTGATTTCCATCATACACACCAACAATATTTCCGTCGCCATCAAGAATCAGAGTGATTTTAGCTTCTGGCTTTATTAGCGGCTCGATTTCAAGTCTGACCTTATCCGGAAGAGTTTTTAAATTAAGCACTTCACTGTCTGTGTCGTTTTTAAAAACCTGCCCTTGTAGCTTCAGAAAATCTATACCGTAGTTCCGAAGCCGACCTTTCAAGTAATCTTCCAATTCTAAAATCTGCTGATACTCAAATGGAGTCATTTTTACTTCATTCACTCGCTTTAAAAGTTCTTGAGCATAAATAATTATGTTGGATACCGATTGCTTTTGATTACTGCAATTATCATCTTCACAAGCAACTAGTTCACTATCAGGTTTTGCGACCCCTTTTACTTCATCCATAGCTAATCTCCTTTTATAGAAGCCTAACTTAACTATAGTTATAGAGAATTAGAGCCGTATGCAAACAAACACTTAATTGATTTGGATCATGTAATCATCTTTAGGCATTTAACGCCCTGTTAAGGGGTGAGCAACGCAATACCGAAGTCGCCGCATACCACCTTAAACACTAACACCAACGCATAGTGAAAATGCCACGCGTTGCGAATCCCTCTTAAACAGTTTGTTATACGAATTACTCCAGCTGCCAAATCTCTGTAGATTTAAATGCATACATATACAACGGATACAGGTAAACAAACATTAGTCCCATTCCTGTAACGAAAAAGAACAAGGTTCCCGGGCTTAGATAAGTCAGTAAGAAGAACACACTAAATATCGCAAAGCCCAGCATGGAAAGTGCATTTATCCCAAAGATGATGATCGCTAGCACTTTGCTACCGACAGCAACTCGATAACTGAAGCCGTAGAAGCTGACAAGAGATATTGCGGATATAAATGAGCCTATAAATGCTCCAATACTTAACTCTTCAGAAAACGGGAGTTGAATAATGCTTAAAACCGTTAAGAAACACATTACCCAGAATACAAACTTCCACTTTTTCACGAATCCTCCTCATTCGTATAACGCCGCGTTAAGGGGTGAGCAACGCCAACAAATGCCGCCGCAAACCACCTTAAACACTAAAGTCAACGCATAATAAAAAATGCCACGCGTTGCGAATCCCTCTTAAACGCTTTGTTATGCAAGCTTTGGGGATTTACTTATTTGTTTAGTTCATTCCTCGCCGCAACCTGCAAAAAGTGAGATCTATCTTTGTATTGACTATTAAACTTTACTTTGTCGTCTATCTTTTTTTTAAGTAAATCCGGTAAAGTGACATTTATTTTTGATGATTTCCCCATATAAGGTTCAATATCAATATCAATAACTGCCCATGCCCACCCTTTATACTCGCTATTTTTTTGTAACTCAGATAAATCACTAGCTACTGGCGGCAATTCACCATTCTCTGCTAGCAGCTCAAGATTAATTTCTATAGCCTCTTTTGCATTGATTACAGCTTCATCCAATGTATCGCCCGCAGAGAAACACCCTTTAATATCGGGTACTACTACTCCGTAAGCGTGGATGTCATTCCCTACCTCGATTGCAATTGGATATAACATATAAACTAAACTCCTAATAACTCATAACGCCCTGTTAAGGTGTAAGCAACGCAATACCGATGCCTCAAATTTACTGCAAACCACAAATGCCACGCGTTGCGAATCACTCTTAAAGCATTTGTTAGTCCGCGTAAACCACCTTAAATAGTTTAAGCCAAACTCTTGGATTAGGGGCTAAAGCCCCGCATCCTTAATAAGTTTACTTACTAACCCTTTCCCTAAATCTTTTTTAGGATGAGGAATAGAAAGTATGTGTACAAAATCCGGGTGTTTAAAATGGTGATGGCTTCCAGTGATACGAACCAACTCCCACCCTCTTTTGCTCACCAACTTGATGAGTTCAGAGCTTTGCATTACAAGTCCTCTAAAACGATTAAACAATGGGGTTATACTAACCCCAAATAGAGAGCTTGTCTATTTTTATAACTCCAATAACCCCTATCATTTCTCAGGAAGTAAAAAGTTGCATAACGCCCTGTTAAGGTGTGAGCAACGCAATACCGATGCCACTGCATACCACCTTAAACACCAAACGCAACGCATAGTGAAAATGCCACGCGTTGCGAATCACTCTTAAACAGTTTGTTAGCCATTTATTAATATGAAATACAGTTAGTTTCAGAGCCATAGCTTTGA
>NZ_JBECOU010000022.1:0-7820 GCF_040104475.1 Vibrio sp. SSH13-20 | reverse complement strand
GATAAAACTCCATTTCTCCTTGTTGTATACCAGATGCTGACTTCGCTAAAACTGTAGCACTTTTGTAAAAGCGCCGAATACTTGCTTCGACGTGACTCATATCAATGTTCATATACCTCCTAACGCCGCATTAAGGTGTGAGCGCCGCTTGGCTATACTTGAGCGAAGCGAAACTGCCAAGCGTTGCGAATCACTCTTAAATGCTTTGTTATGCTCGTCTTTGCAAGCGCCTATTTAGCTCACTTAGTTTTCTTGCCGTTTTGATGTATTCGAGCATAGTTTCTGGCTCGAACCAATACTCATGTTTGTGTTCCAATGTCTTTGCACACAGTTGAAGCACTTGAGAATTTGTTAGTTCACTGAGACTTATAACTATGTCTTTATTTAATAACGGGTAGTAAGGTGCTAGAGAGTTTAGCTTCTCTGCTACTGGCAAAGTAACACGTAGAAGAAATGACTCTTTATAATTTTGTGGCTTGGCATTGAACTGGTCATATACAGCGACACCATGACGATAATCTAGCTCCTTTCTTAATATTTTGTGATTTCTTAATAGCTGCAGCAAATCCTCATCTTTCAATTCACTCGGTTTTCTCTTGTATGACCACTCATCAAGTACTTGCAATAAACAGTCGTTTATTGCTGCCTCTATACTTTCAGTAATATTGTATATTATTGGGTAGGTTATTTTACTTATCTTTTTGTTATCTTCATGCTCCTTTAACTTTACAGTTAAGAAAAAGAAAACATAGCTCGATATAATTGAAATAACAAAGCCCGTAAACAGACTTCCGACAGAACTTGTCCCAAAAACATACCCCGCCCCAAAGCAAACAGCCACAAGAGCTACAAAGTTCACCCCTACTGGGTAATCAATCTTCATATAGTAATGTCCAATTTAGATGAGCATAACGCCCTGTTAAGGTGTGAGCGACGCAATACCGAAGCCACCGCATACCACCTTAACCACTAAACCTGACGCATAGTAAAAATGCCACGCGTTGCGAATCACTCTTAAACAGTTTGTTAGCCACAAATACTACATGTAGTATTGATATTTAAGATCAAGCACAATATGTAGATTCTTCACATTTCTAAATGAAACCAAATGAAATAACCACAATTATAACCATGTTATATTGCAACACATAGCATAAATGATAATGTGACATCGAGCCAATAACTGAGGATTTTGAATGCCTACATTAAGTGTTTCCGAGTTTTCTTTGATAGTTGTAACTTCAGGAAAACCAAAGCAGACAAGGGTAAGAAACATCGCTAAACGCGAACCTTACGCAGCTTTTCGCGACTACTATGGTCCGTTGCGAAACTCGATTAAACGTCTTTTCATTGCCAAGCGACATATTTCTCACCTCTACACGATTTGCAACCGTCAGGAAGGGAGTAAAAAGCGAAATTATGAAATGATCGTCAATACTTTCAAAGATTGGCAATCTGGTAAAAATATCCAGGCTTTTGATCCACCGAGAGAACACTATAACTTTTCTCAAACGAGCATCACTTGTAACCCTGAGCTACATGTAGTTTTGAACGGGCAACCACGCCTAGTTAAACTCCATTTTAGCAATAGTGACAAAATGACTCAGGAAAGAGCAAACATTATCTGTGCTTTGATGGAGGACTCAATTAATGACAGTGGCTTTGAGTATTCAGTTTTAGACTTAACCTCCGGAAAAGAGTACTTCTTCAATGGTAACTACGAAAAAATCTATGACAGAATAAATAACGAGATCAAAGAGCTCGAGAAATTCTGGTTGGAAGTCGCTTAAAGAGAAAGAGTGTGGCAAGGATGCCCATTTTTGTGGCTAACGCCCTGTTAAGGTGTGAGCAACGCAATACCGAAGCTCCCGCATGCCACCTTAAACACTAGACGCAACGCATAGTAAAAATGCCACGCGTTGCGAATCACTCTTAAACAGATTGTTAGGTTTATTCTGAGAACCAAACTTTAAATCTAGCTGAACTATACTCATCTCTTGTAAGATGAGCGCTATTATACAAATGAACTAACTGAGTTATTCTTCTCAACTTCGTTGCTCTGTTAATTTTCTTATCTTGAGAAACCTTGCGTTCATTCTCATATTCTTTTGTATATTCGATAATATTCCCTAAAAAAGCTGCTCCGGCAAAAATAGCATAAATGATCCAAAACTTACTTAGTGCATCATTTTTGTTAGTTCCCGATGATTGCTCGTCGTTGACTGCTCTGCCAAGGCTGCTGTTCTGATAGATACCTTTTTTACACTGTTGAGCTGTAAATTCCTGACCTAGCAGCGTACATATCAATCTCTTATTCATATAATAGATGTCCCGCACTACCTCATTGACTTGCGTCCTCTGAGCGCTTTCTTCATTACCTGAATAATAATTTATTTGATACTGCAATACAGGAATTAAGAATAAGGCTCCGTACATACCTATTAATTGAAAGTAACGATGGGGCTTCATTCTAAAACTAAATGTCATGATAATATTTACCTTTATTATTGTGCGGTTTGCACTCTCGAAAACCTAACGCCCTGTTAAGGTGTGAGCAACGCAATACCGAAGCCGCCGCATACCACCTTAAACACTAAAACCAACGCATAGTAAAAATGCCACGCGTTGCGAATCACTCTTAAACAGTTTGTTAGGCAAAATTTTAACGGAACCTGCCATAACAGATATCTTGAAATGTACCTATCTCAACCTTGCCTTTTTCAGTAACTTGAATTTGGTTTTGAGCCACGGAACACCAACCATAAGATTCAACCAACTGCACTTCTCGTTGCACCTCTTGTGCATCTAGCCTTTGACTTTCAGCAAATTTGACTAAATCGAATGATGTATCCGAATAAAGAAACAACGCAATTTGCTTGCCGGCTTCGCCTAACTTCGTATACCGGTACAATGGTTGGTTGTCGATTTGCTCTGCAATTTGCTCGGTTAAAGCCTCCAGATCATGGACTCTTCCTTGTAAAGCTCGCACAAAGTTATCTTCATTACTGTAGTCCGATGGTGCATACAGTTTTGTATGGTGATCAGTCACTAGTCGATAAAAGACATACAACACTAAGCATGGAAACAAAACTAAAAATAAAATTAATGCCCACAATAAGCTCCCATCTAAATCTGTTTGAGACGTAAACAAACCTGCAATCGCATACACAAAGACAAAAGCCAATGCGATAATACCCAACGGATTCTTTGACAACCCGACAGCTGTATTTCCAAAACCACTCAAGAAACAATCCTCATTTTGCCTAACGCCCTGTTAAGGGGTGAGCAACGCAATACCGAAGCCGCCGCAGACCACCTTAATCGCTTAAATCAACGCATGGTAAAAATGCCACGCGTTGCGAATCCCTCTTGAACAGTTTGTTATGTGACCGGGCGAGAGAATGAAACAATGAGATAGACGACCGCAATAGCCAAAGCAAATAAATTAGTCAATTTAGTAGAAGTTGTTGCATTTTCATCTGACATTGCTGCTAGACATAAACCAGCAATAGAAAAAGTCACTGCGTATTTCTCAAAATTTTCGCTAAAAATAGTGAGATTGTCTGATAAAGATACCCAAACGATAATAAGCAAAAAAGATAAAGTGTTAATTAGAAAGCCCAATTTTGCTAGGATTCTATTGATTCTCTTAACCCACGTAGGCGTCATCGATGATCTTTTGATTTCCGCAACTTCTTCCGGTGGGTAAAACATGCTATGAAACTTACAATTATTACAAGACTCTACTTGAGAAATTAAAAGCTGTTCATCTCTTCGAGGATCTTTTGATGCTATAGATACAACACCTAATGCTCCATTGTGTTTATCATTTGAACAACTTTGAGTTACCAAATATCTAATTTTCTGTTCGCTCAAGTTTATTACCTTTTTCATTAAATCTTATTTCGGTGACATAACGCCGCATTAAGGTGTGAGCGACGCTTGGCTATACTTGAGCGAAGCGAAACTGCCAAGCGTTGCGAATCACTCTTAAATGCTTTGTTATGTTTATTTTTCAGAGTTGCTTGAATCTTGACTATTTTGTCCGTCCGCAGGAATCGTGCCTCCTGAGTGCATGAATGGGTTAAGTAAAAAGCCAACAGCTGCCATAGCAAACAGAATACAAGCTAGCCACTGAACCAAGCCTTGAAATGCGGTTAAAGCATTCACGGAACTAGTGGAAAGGTCATTTTGATACTTCGCCATTTTGCAGTCACTATATGTTTCTTTTTCTTTGATACTGCATTCGAGCTTATCAATCGACTCCACTGTCTTCCCTGATTTAGACTCGACTTTGTACCAAAGCTCATGCGCTGATTTCTCAATAGGTAGCGTTATTGTGCTCACCTGCATTGTCGCCACTAAAAATAACGTTGCGAGAGCAACAGCACCTTTGAATAAAGCCTTATAGCCCTGTGTAGAACTCATCTTTGAAAATGAATACTCAACAAATTTCACACTATACCTTTAAATATTAAATCAAATTAGTATTGGCTGAAATATTGGGGCGGTAAAGTGATTTTCAAGTGCTACGCGATTAAAAAGTCAAACCATTAGTTTCACAGAACACCAATGAAACATAACGCCCGCTTAAGTGGTGAGCAACGCAATGCGATGTTTCCGCACACCACCTAAATCACTGAATTTGCCGCAAACCACAAATGCCACGCGTTGCGAATCCGTCTTAAAGCGTTTGTTATGCTTGTGCCAAAGACAAGCTCATATTCAGACTAGTTTCCTTTCGACCTGATTCAAAAATCACTTCGTTGTTTAGTCCTGTGTATTTAAAGCCAAACTTTTCATACAAGTTTTGCGCCACGACATTTGATTTATATACATCTAACCTTAACTCTTTGAAACCAAAACGCTGACCATCCATCAATACTGTTTCCAGTAACCTTTTAGCAATTCCTTGTCCTCTAAAATCAGCATGTACTTGAGCACCTACAAATCCTATTTCGTCTGTATCCATGCCGCACATAGTTCCCGGAAAAGCTTCTATGCTAGCGACAACCTTATTATCAACGATTGCTATAAATTGAGGAATTTGTTGTTTGGTAATCCTATTTAGAACAACTTCAATTTTGTCTTTTGGTGGCGGTGGGCTCCGTAGATATACACCCTCGTCATACACCCCTTGCCAAAGTTCCCAAAATCCATCTAAGTCATCAGAACAGATTCTTCGAATTTCCATATTTTCTCCAAAAAGCATAACGCCAAATTAAGTAGTGAGTAACGATACCACCCACCTAAACCATTGTGCCGTAAACACCGAAGCTGATTCAAAGCAAAAATGCCGAGCGTTACGAATCTGCTTAAATTTATTGTTATGCGATTTTTCAAAGATTGCGATTAAGCCTTTGATTAAGCTCCCATAAAGCTATTCTGTTTGAGTCATATTTCAAAAGTTCACTAGCCTCTTGAAAACCACACCAACGAAATTTCGTATGCTCATTTGATAGCTGAGGCTCAGTAGACACCCGAACTGAAAAAGAATATTCAGGCACTACAAACTGATGATTAGTCCAATTTTCATGACCAGCGTAGTACACTTTTGGGAGCATACACATTGAGTCCAATTGCTGCCAATCACTGCCAATTAAACCAGTTTCTTCTTTAAGTTCACGCTTTGCAGCCTCGATAATGGATTCACTATCTTCACCGCCACCTGAAACCGCTTGCCATACACCATTATCACTTCGTTTTCCGATTAAGTACCGAGGTTGTTCATTGAATATTCGATACGGAAATACTAATACTTGAAATGGTGCTCTCATTGATTTTCCCTCTAATCGCATAACGCCCTGTTAAGGGGTGAGCAACGCAATACCGAAGCCGCTGCATACCACCTTAATCACTTAAGCAAACGCATAGTAAAAATGCCACGCGTTGCGAATCCCTCTTGAACAGTTTGTTATAACTATGATTTAACCATAATCACGAGTTACCTTTTCAAACTCTCGCATTACATCGGACAATTTAAAACCCAACTTCCGGTAGTTTTCCAAACACGACTTTATAATGATTAACGACTGAAACTTAAGGTCGATTTCAATAACTGTCTCGTCACCCTCGTCATGATGTTTAATGACGTTCCTCGACCAATTTCTATCTCGAAGAATAACGTTCGTTTTAGGACTATCATCTCCATTCCACTCAGCTAAGAATCGCTTGAACTTTACAAAGAAAGCACTATGTGGCTCTACATTGCTCGCTTTAAGCAGTCCTTCACTTAAGCTTTCAGCACTTCCTGCTAGCGTAAGTGCACAAACATATTCTCTTTTGAGGTATAGTGAGCAAGCCTTTTTTGTCTGACTAACGAATATATCTTTTTTATCGATCTTTTGTTTCATTCACTGCTCTGGAAAAGTAGTTATAACGCCCTGTTAAGGTGTGAGCAACGCAATACCGAAGCTCCCGCATACCACCTTAAACACCAAACGCAACGCATAGTGAAAATGCCACGCGTTGCGAATCACTCTTAAACAGTTTGTTATAGCTCAATTTTGTTTTGAATTTGAGCAACCCCATCATTCCAAGTCCGCAATATCATAACTTTCAAATCCATTGCTAGTTTTTCAGTAGAGCTATTAAAAAGTTGAGCTTGCTGCTGAAAACGAATCTGAGCATTTTGAATTTCAATATTTAATGAGCCTTTACCAAAGCCGTGCAGAAGACCATCTATAGGATTGTTGTAACCTGTCATAAACCCTATAACCATGCCTTTGATACCACTGTGTTTATCCACCACAGCAAGCAAATCTCTTGCACTTTGAGATAAATACGTACTTTGATCCAAAACTGCATTAATATCTCGATAAAGAAAACTTCTCAGCGTACCCAATCGGAATACATCAACAACTATTGATTCGAGATATCTAGAGTCATAGCCCATGGTTTCGAGGCACTCAACTGCATTTCGTTGTAACTTTTGCTCGATTGTTTCAATAGCGTCAAATAGGTCAACTTGTAGTTTTACTAAACTGAGGTTTGAGACACTTAACATGGCGGAATGCCAGTCAGTATTAGGGGCAACTACAATCTGATTTGCAAATATTTTATGAAATTCACTTATCGCAACACCAAACTCTTCGCAAAAAGCCTCTGAACTCCAAGTCATTTTTATCTCCAGAAACGTGGGAGCAATTGAGCTATAACGCCGCATTAAGGTGTGAGCGACGCTTGGCTATACTTGAGCGAAGCGAAAATGCCAAGCGTTGCGAATCACTCTTAAATGCTTTGTTATGTTTAATTACCTACCGCAAGTTCGGATATCTTTGTTTTGCCATTAACTGAATCGACAAGTCTAATGTATTTACCTTGATGTGCAGTCCAGAAAGCGCACCCACCTTGAGTGTCTGTGCTAATTAATGATTTTAAAAACGACTTTTCGTCCTCGGTGTCAACTGCAACCTTCTTTCCTGGCAATATCGTTAAAAGAATGTTTCCTGAACCAACCTCAACCGTTTCATCTATTGCGAGCTTTCCTTCTTTGGTTATACAAAATGCGTAGTTCGTATTAATCTTGGCTTTGTCACCTACAACAAGATCATATACATAAACCTTCCCTGTCTTTTTTGAATAATCTTGAATATCTATATCCCACAACACTTCAGATTTGCATGTGAATGAAACAATCATTGGAACTAATAATGCTAAGATTTTCATTTTTACTCCTTGTTAAGATGAAACATAACGCCCTGTTAAGGTGTGAGCAACGCAATACCGATGCTCCCGCATGCCACCTTAAACACTAGACGCAACGCATAGCAAAAATGCCACGCGTTGCGAATCACTCTTAAACAGTTTGTTATGTTCGT
>NZ_JBECOU010000021.1:0-13349 GCF_040104475.1 Vibrio sp. SSH13-20 | reverse complement strand
CATTATTTACTTTGAGGGTTGTGATTTTACTCACAATTTCTATTTCTCGAATGAAAGTGTTTTAAAGCTTATTTCCACGTACGCAAAGGAAGCAGAGGTATATTTAATATAACAAACTGTTTAAGAGGGATTCGCAACGCGTGGCATTTTTACTATGCGTTGCGTTTGGTGTTTAAGGTGGTATGCGGAAGTATCGGCATTACGTTGCTCACCCCTTAACAGGGCGTTATGTGCCACCAGAGTTTTGAGGCAATAAATTGAAGTATAAAGACTTGTCGAAAATTGCACTAGATCCATATAGCACAGAAAAGAGTATCGATTTACTCAAGCTGCATGGGGTTAGTGCGCCTGATTCTGTTATTGAACAGTTTTATATTGATCATAATGCCAACAGTCGCTTTTTAGCTCTCTACGGTGATCTATCACTTCCTGATCTAAAATGGGAGCTAGTTGATTTTGATACGACGAAGTTTTTGCAGATAGGTAGCAATGCTTCATTTCCTGATTTCCTTGAGGAGGTATCTGAAGATGCATCGCATTTCAACGACGTCGGAGAGGCAGTAATTGATTGCCGAGAGGAAGTACTCAATCATTGGAAAAAGCATGGTACTTGGTTAACTCCACCGATATTTCTAGATGCAAATGTTCTTGGTGGTAAATCTGGCATACCTCATTTAGTTGAGGGGCATTCAAGGGTTGGGTGCCTGCTTGGTATTCAAAAATATAAAATCATTCCTTTGGCTGACAGGCACAAAGTGTATTGGGGCTATATTCGCAAAGGCACATAACAAATTGTTCAAGAGTGATTCGGCACGCGTGGCATTTTTGCTATGCGTCAGGTTTAGCGGTTAAGGTGGTATGCAGAGACTTCGGTATTGCGTGCCTCACACCTTAACAAGGCGTTATATGCCAGTAATCAGAAAGTCGATAGCAGCAATAATTTCATTTCTAAAAGTGCTCAACTTATTCACAGGATCACGCAGGATTTTAGTAGGGACGCTCGCCATTTGGTGAGTCAGAATTACGAAATCGCCTTCATCAATGTGGATCACTGGACATAGGTGGGTAGGTGCTTTCTTCTCTAACATTTCGACTGGTGTTAATGGAATCACCAGTCGAGTATTCAGCGTATCAAGCATTTCACTTTGAACATCAACAAAGTATGGGTAAGCGGTCGCAGTGCTTTTATCGTTATTTTGGTATAGTGAAAACTGTGACATTAGAATACTCGGTAAGAATCAGAAAACAGACCGTGATTTTCTGTTAGTTCATTGCACGCGCTAATAGCGTCTTGATTTTGCTCTAACCACTCAGTTTTTCGGCGTTGTTTAACTTCCTTTTCAAGAGCTTTTTCCATTGTTGCTGAGAGGTTTATGTTTAATCGCTTAGCCTCGGCTAGCAGTTCGCTGTTTAAGCTCAAGTTTGCCGCTTTTTTTGGTGCTTGCGTACTATATGAGTTTCTCATGATAATTACCTATGCGTATCTATGATGCGCATTAAGTATAGGCGCGCGCGAGGCATATAACAAACAATTTAAGAGGGATTCCCAACGCTTGGCATTTTTGGTACTACTTCAAATTTGGTGTTTATGGCACTATGCGTTGAGTTGAGTGGTAGCGTTGCTCACCCCTTAATTGGGCGTTATGTCCTTTTCGGGTTTTTGAGGTTCTATGAAAATAAGAAAAATGAGTTCAGCTGACTTGCCAGCTTTGTATGATATTTACACCGACAAAGAGGTTGTGAACAACAATCGTTACTTGCCTGACATCAAAAGGGAAGAGTTTGACTCAATGTTCAATGACAGCCAGCTTAATTTTGTCGCGGTTGAAAGTGATGGAGAACTCTTGGGGCATTTGGCTATTAACTCAACGCCTAAGCCGAGGTTAAAGCACTCTGCATCTTTTGGTATTGCGGTCGCCAAAACTTCCCGAGGAAAGGGAGTGGGTCGTTTCTTAATGGAATACTTGCTGTCGTATTGTGATGAGCAGCTAAACTTGACGCGTTTGGAGTTAGAGGTGCATGCAAACAACGTTGCTGCGTTGGCACTTTATAAATCCTTTGGTTTTGAAGTTGAGGGTACAAAACGCAAGGCTGTGCTTGTTGAAGATGATCTAATAGACATCGTCATCATGTCGAGAGTACAGACATAACAAACAATTTAAGAGTGATTCGGCACGCGTGGCATTTTTACTATGCGTAGGTTTTGGTGATTAAGGTGGTATGCGGCAGCATTGGTATTGCGTGCCTCACACCTTAATTGGGCGTTATGTAAATCGAACAAAAGGAGGGGTTTGAAATTGTATAAAATCATTATATCAGGAGTATTTTACTTAGTTTGTTCTTTAAGTGTTCAGGCTATGGAGCCTGAAGAATTGTTGACAAAAATAAGCCATTTTAATTTTGACTCAACAAAAAACAGGTTTGTTTCCGACAACGTAAACAACCTAAATCGCGACCTGACATTTAAAGAGTTAATAACACTCGTAGAGTATTTTGATTTTGATTCTTCCAAAGTGAAAGCAGTTAAAACATTGCGAGGTCACCACGAAGAATATTCTGATTTAGAATTATCAGAGTTGATGGAAGTTATCAACTTTGATTCGACCAAAGAAAAAATGCTAAAAGTACTTGATGCAGAGGCGGTAGAATTCTCGGAAACTACAAGCTCCAAGAGTTCTTCAACTTCAGTTACATCGACAAAGAGTACAACTCTTACTATTAGGTGTGATGGATTCGATTGTGAAGCAGAATATGTAAGTAAATAGTTTTAACGCTACCACAAAAATTTACATAACAAAGCGTTTAAGACGGATTCCCAACGCTTGGCATTTTCGGTTTGATTCGGCTTTAGTGTTTACGGCACAATGGTTTAGGTAAGGTGGTAGCGTTGCTCACCACTTAACGCAGCGTTAGTAGGTCAGGATGAATAAACAAAAACTAAAGCATCTAATTCAGCAAGTTCCAGAGTTGCTCGAAACTGCTGAGGTATGCCAGGAGGTAGGGCTGCCAAACTTCTATATTGCAGGCGGAGCTATTACCCAAATCATCTGGAATAGTATCGACAGGAAATCGCTTCTTGCTCAAGTTAAAGACTTTGATGTTGTCTATTTCGATAGATCTAACCTTGTAACTGAAGACGAGTTCAAAAATCGCATTGGCTCGAGGTTGAGTCATAGTGTTGACGTTGATGTGAAAAACCAAGCATTAATACATGAGCGCTACTCTAAGAAGTTTGGTTGTTCCATTCAGGCATATGAGCGAGTTGAACAAGGTATCGAGTCTTGGCTTTCTGCCTTTGCTATTGGTTTTACTCTAGATAGTGCAGGAAACATTCAATTGTTCACCCCATATGGATTAGATGATGCATTTAATATGTTGATCAAACCTAACAAAAAGGCAATGACAGAAACTAACTACAACAAAATGACCGATGGCTATAAGGCTAGGTGGCAGAAAGTACAGGTGCTCCCTTGGAATTGACCTACTAACAAAGCGTTTAAGACGGATTCCCAACGCTGGGCATTTTCGGTTTGCTTTGAATTTAGTGTTTACGGCACAATGGTTTAGGTAGGGTGGTAGCGTTGCTCACCACTTAACGCGGCGTTAGTTTGCATGGATAAACTCTCACCCCAGTTATTATTTCTAGGGTGAAAGTCGTGTTATTTCAGATGATTCTGGGGTAGCTGTGATTGACCTAAGACAGCAACGACTAATATAAAGTCATCTTCTTTGGTGAAATAAGCTGTGTGTTTTCCAATCGGGAAATAAAAGCCATTTGGGTATAGCTCGTGACAGCTTCTTCCTAAACCTGGATTATCAGCTAGCATCTGAAACCCTGATAGCAAAGTGTCTTTATAGTTGCGCCACTGTAATTCAGAAAAGTTTTCAACAGTGTAGTTTTTGACTTTGCGCAAGTGGGATTGCGCTAAGTTACTTAGCTTGTATTTATTCTTTTGCATAAGTGAGTTACAGCGAATTTATAAAGCTTTCGCCGTCAACAGTGTTTCCATTGTTCAAGTCTTCTTTAGCTGACTTAAAGCAGTGTTTGAGGTACTCAACTTTCATAGCTTCTAGCTCTTCAAAGTCACGAATGGACATGACAACGACAGTATCTTTACTGTTTTTGCTGATTTTTACTGGCTCGCGTTGTGCGCTTAGAAGTAGTTCGCCGAAATTTCGTTTGGCATCATTGGCTGTTAATGTATGCATGGTCAGTTCCCAATTTAGTGTACAGTTAGATTATAATGCATCGCGTGAAATGTTCAATTTAATTAAATCGTGCGATTTGTGTGAAATGCAAACTAACAAACTGCTCAAGAGGGATTCGCAACGCGTGGCATTTTTACTATGCGTTGAATTTAGTGATTAAGGTGGTTTGCAGCGGCTTTTGTATTGCGTTGCTCACCCCTTAGCAGGGCGTTAGTTTGCAAGAGGAAAAACGCAGCTATATCGCAAGATCTAGTGGTAAAAGCTCAAAGTTTAAGTTGTCGTATTGGCTTTCAATTTTAGTGTTAACTAGCGTTGTGAAAATTCAAAATGGGCATCGTTTCAACGGTTGATTTGTTCTTTGGTGCGGCGACTTTTGGGTTAACTGAGTTGAATTTTTTTGCTGAGACTCTGCTCGTTGAGTTTGCTGGTATAAAAGCCGATCTACTCGCTGAAGTGACGCTTTCTTTGGTGTGGCAAGTTCCACGTGGTTTCAGTGAGTTTGTTGAAAGTCCGCATTGTGAGATTGGTTTTCCAAAAGCGCTTTTTGGTGTTGTGAGTTCGTTTTCTGCGGCGTTGTTTGTTCCAAGTGGTTTCATTGAGTAGCCGCTTTGAGACAACGCCTGACTTAAATGCATCAAAACACATAAAGCTTATTGTTTGCAAAGTTTAAAATAACGTAAAATCAACGCTTTGGGTTTGCAAACTAACAAACTGCTCAAGAGGGATTCGCAACGCGTGGCATTTTTACTATGCGTTGATTTTAGTGATTAAGGTGGTTTGCGGCGGCTTCGGTATTGCGTTGCTCACCCCTTAGCAGGGCGTTATGTGAATAGGGAAATTATGCAGCAAGCAATTGAAAGTGAAAGACTAATATTACGACCATTTTCTATGTCTGACGCTGAGCGTGTTTCAGAGTTGGTTGGCGACAAGCAAATATCAGAAATGACGGCAAATATACCGTATCCATATACAGTTAGTGATGCTGAGAATTGGATTCGTACACATGCTGAGTTGTTTTTAAGTGGTAAAGGTATTGTCTATGCCATTGTCCTAAAAGAGAGTTCTGAGCTTATTGGTGCTGTTAGTTTTCCAAAACTGGAAAATGGTTTGGGTATTCTGGGCTATTGGTTAGGCGTTCCTTACTGGGGCTGTGGTTATGCTACAGAAGCATCTAAGGTTTTGATTTCATTTTCAAAAAAGCATTATGGATTAACAAGATTAAAAGTAATGCATTTAGTTGGAAATGAGCGTTCAAAATCAGTTATTGAAAAGCTCGGTGTAAAATACGTAGGCGATCAGACAAATCGCATGCAAGGTAAAGATCGTGAAGTAAGTGTTTATATATCAGAGGCATAAATTCACATAACAAACAGTTCAAGAGGGATTCAGCACGCGTGGCATTTTTGGTATGCGTTGATTTAGGTGTTGAAGTGCCATGCAGCGGCTTGGTCATTGCGTGCTTCACCCCTTAACTGGGCGTTATGTGCTTTGGTGGAAATGAATATGGAAATCACAATCAGGCGTATTGAAACAGAAAGCATTGAGGACAAAAGTATATTCGAGACTCTGTTCAAAGAGTATCTATCTGGATTCTCAGTTGAACTAGATCTCTCAGTAATTGCTCAGCTATTTGCGTTGCCTTATTTCCACGGATTTATCAGTTTTGTCGACAATAAGCCTGCTGGTTTTGCAGTTTGCTTTGAATCGTTCTCAACTTATCGTGCGCAAAGAGTGATGAATATCCATGATTTTATGGTGTCGGACAACTTTCGTGGTAAGGGTGTTGGCAAGGCGCAACTGAACGGTATCGAACAGTATTGTCGTGATAATGATTACCTCAAAATCACATTAGAGGTCGGTGATGATAATTTTGCAGCTAAAAAGCTCTACAGCTCATTGGACTACGAAGATTACAGAGTAGTTTTGAAAGGGCAGCAGCATTGGCAAAAGTACCTCAATTAGCACGCACATAACAAACTGTTCAAGAGGGATTCGCAACGCGTGGCATTTTCACTATGCGTTGGTTTTAGTGTTTAAGGTGGTATGCGGCGGCATCGGTATTGCGTTGTTCACCCCTTAACAGGGCGTTAGAGCGCTTAATTGATAATATGTGCTTAGTTGTGTATTTTGTTCGTATTAAAACCTGATATATAACAAGGATAAGACATGAAGATGGTATTCGTTGATGCCGAAAACGTAGGTCTAAAAGAGCTAGAAAAACTCAGAGCATCGGCAATCGATAAAGTATTTGTTTTCTCTAAGTCTGAAGCGATCAAACAATGCTGCGAAAAGAATCTTTTTTTATATCTGTCAGATTATCCAAATGGTCAAAACCAAGCTGATTTTTACATTGTTGCTTATCTATCTAGAATTCTAACGATGCTAGACAAAAAGCAGTTGGGAACAGTGAGCTTTGAACTATATAGCAACGATGAAAGTTTGATATCTGCCTACGAGTTTCAATGTTCCCAGATGGGGGCGTTTTTCCGAGTTGTTAGAACTAAAGAAGAAACTGTTGTGCCTATTAAGCAACAGAAAAAGCAGCTGTCACAAAGTCCCGAAGAAAAAATCTATCAAGCACTTAAGGTTCCAACAGCTTTAGACCCAAGCTTTCAAGAGACATTGGGGCTCTCGAGACAAGTCTTTACTCGGGCTGTCAACGTATTGTCTACAACTAACAAAATTCAACGGTCCACTGAAAACAAGAAAAAATGGGTTCGGTGCTAACATCGCTCTAACAAACTGTTTAAGAGTGATTCGCAACGCGTGGCATTTTTACTATGCGTTGGTTTAAGTGATCAAGGTGGTATGCGGCGGCATCGGTATTGCGTTGCTCACACCTTAACAGGGCGTTATATCACTATGCCATGCAGTTAAGTAGATAAAGTAATTTAGACATGTTATGTGAACGGTAAGAACAATGATATGAGTCTAGTTTTGTATGGGTGATTTCAAGTATAATTCACCAAATTATTTATGATAAGGTCTTGTTATAATGGCAAAAGTAGTTTCACTTATAAACATGAAAGGTGGAGTTGGTAAATCAACATTGACAGTTAATCTAGCATGGCATCTTGCATGTTATACAAATTGGCAAAAAAAGGTATTAGTAGTTGATTTGGATCCTCAGTTTAATGCGAGTCAGTATTTAGTAGGTGTAAATAAGTACCATGATTTTATAAATGATGGGAAGCCTACAATTTGGGATGTGTTTGAGCAGCATAAAAGAACACCAAGTGGAAAAACTAAAATAGTTAAGCCTAAAGATGTGATTAGAAATGTAGTGACATTTCGTGGAGGTAGTAAAATAGATTTATTGCCTTCAAGGTTAGAGCTATCTCTGTCATTGAAAAATCCAACACAGAAACCAGAGTTGCTGTCAAAATTATTAAAGAACGTGCATGATGAATACGACTTAATCTTAATAGATTGTGCACCAACTGAGTCTGTATTGACAACGGCTGCATACCTGGCAAGTGACTACCTACTTGTTCCAGTAAAACCAGAGTACTTATCGACTATTGGTTTACCGTTGTTAGTTAATTCAATGTCTGATTTTTTGACTGAATACGATGACCACAATTTAGAGTTGCTAGGGGTTGTGTACAACGCTACGTCAGATTATTCTCCAGAAGAGCAACATTCAAAGCGTGAAGTGTCAAAGCTTGCAGATAAGCATGGTTGGAACATTTTTGATTCTGAAATTACTTATTCTCGTTCATATCCTAAAGGGGCAAGGGAAGGTCAACCTATTTTCAAAACTTCCTATGCAAGAACTGCACAAGCTACTAAGTTTAGGATGTTTGCGAATGAGTTTGGTAAGAGAGTTGGACTATGATGACCGATAATGAGTTAAAGTTACTTATTGCATTGTTAAGAAATGTTGATAAATACGGACTCCATACTTTTCTTTCTTTGAAAGAAAAACTAGCAGCATCAGAAGAACTGGATTTTAATTTCTTGGAAAAGCTATCCAAAGAAAAATATAAAAATATAAAACAAAAATCCAATTATAAAATTGAAGTAGAAAAGTACTTAGATGGAATTGAGTTAAATAAAAAAATCGCGGTTAATGAGCTTATTAAATCATTTCAGAGTAGAACGAAATTAAAAAATTTACTAGAAGCTTCTAGTTATCTAAATAATCTTGGTTTTAGCGATAAGAAAATATCAACTTGGCAAGAAGGAATATACATATTGGTTAAAGGTCTCCATAAGTATAACTTTGATTTAAATTATATTGCTGAGATACAAAACGATTTTGAGTCACCATTAGACGACGATAGAAGTTTAGAAAGATGGAGTGAAATTATTTTAAGTAAGCAGATATCAAAAAAGTGATATAACAAACTGTTCAAGAGTGATTCGCAACGCTTGGCATTTTTGCTATGCGTTGCGTTTTGTGTTTAAGGTGGCATGCAGAAACTTGGGTGTTGCGTTGCTCACACCTTAACAGGGCGTTATGCCGCTATGTGAAAAATGGGAGGGGACATGAAAGGGGAAATTGTTCGCTGGGTTGATGAGCGCGGTTTTGGGTTCATAAATTCCAATGAACTGGATGGTGACATTTTTGTTCATGTATCCAAGTTTAAAAAAGGATACCGACGCCCCCGAATAGGGGACCAAGTAGAGTTTCAACTGGCAAGTACTCAGCCTAAGTTAAGTGCGGAAAGTGCTCAGTTAGTCGGTGTCAAACCACAGGAAAGCAATTTTTTTTCAGTTGTATTATCAGCAGTTATCGTCGGTCTAATAGGCGCAGCCTTCTATCTGTTTTATATAGAGCCTAAGTTAAACCCTGCATATGAAAATATGGGGTTCAGTTGCCAAGGCAAGACTTACTGTAGCGAAATGGCGTCTTGTGATGAAGCAAAGTTTTATTTATCAAATTGTCCAAATGTCAAAATAGATGGCGACAATGATGGTACTCCTTGCGAGAGTCAGTTATGTGGTAGTTGGTAGGATCGGCATAACAAACTGTTTAAGAGTGATTCGCAACGCGTGGCATTTTTACTATGCGTTGGTTTTAGTGTTTAAGGTGGTATGCAGCGGCATCGGGATTGCGTTGCTCACACCTTAACAGGGCGTTATATGCTTAGAGGAAAATAATGAAAACATCGTTAAAACAGTTGGTTGCAAGGCATAGAGGTGTAGATGAAGCTAGTAGCTTTTCTTCATTCGAGCTGAGTAGTCCACAACCTCTGATAGAATCAGCTAAAAAAGTCTTGTCAAATGTACCTCCTTCTATGGGGGCTTGTGCACCGCTTAGTGCTGCATGGGCTAAAACGTTGAGAGATGATTATGATATTCCTGCAATCGTGGTAGCAGGAGACTTGAAAATCTTAGGCAAGCGAATATTCAAGTGTAAGAAAAACCTCCCAGAAGCCAGTGCTAATGGACAAATTATCAATCAAAAGTGGGATGGTCACTGTTGGATTGAGATCGACGGATTTGTCGGTGACTTGTCCATATTTCGTACCGCATATTCTCTTAGTTATCCAAGTGTGTTGAAGCAGTTCATTGAAAGTACATTTGGCAGCGGACGTGGCGCATTTTTAGCTCCTCATCAAGACATACCCAGTGAGATGAAATATGTGGCTAAATACGTTTTAAACGATAGACAGCTTGCTGGATTGCTAGGTGGTTTAAGTTACCAACTAGAAACGGGGCAGCGCATATAACAAACTGTTTAAGAGTGATTCGCAACGCGTGGCATTTTTACTATGCGTTGTGTTTAGTGTTTAAGGTGATTTGCGGCAGCTCTTGTATTGCGTTGCTCACACCTTAACTGCGCGTTATAGCTCAATTGCTCCCACGTTTCTGGAGATAAAAATGACTTGGAGTTCAGAGGCTTTTTGCGAAGAGTTTGGTGTTGCGATAAGTGAATTTCATAAAATATTTGCAAATCAGATTGTAGTAACCCCCAACACTGACTGGCATACCGCCATGTTGAGTGTCTCAAACCTCAGTTTAGTAAAACTACAAGTTGACCTATTTGACTCTATTGAAACAATCGAGCAAAAGTTACAACGAAATGCAGTTGAGTGCCTCGAAACCATGGGCTATGACTTTAGATATCTCGAATCAATAGTTGTTGATGTATTCCGACTGGGTACGCTGAGAAGTTTTCTTTATCGAGATATTAATGCAGTTTTGGATCAAAGTACGTATTTATCTCAAAGTGCAAGAGATTTGCTTGCTGTGGTAGATAAACACAGTGGTATCAAAGGCATGGTTATAGGGTTTATGACAGGTTACAACAATCCTATAGATGGTCTTTTGCACGGTTTTGGTAAAGGCTCATTAAATATTGAAATTCAAAATGCTCAGATTCGTTTTCAGCAGCAAGCTCAACTTTTTAATAGCTCTACTGAAAAACTAGCAATGGATTTGAAAGTTATGATTTTGCGGATTTGGAATGATGGGGTTGCTCAAATTCAAAACAAAATTGAGCTATAACAAACTGTTTAAGAGTGATTCGCAACGCGTGGCATTTTTACTATGCGTTGCGTTTAGTGTTTAAGGTGGTATGCGGCGGCATCGGTATTGCGTTGCTCACACCTTAACAGGGCGTTAGTTTGCTAAGGGCTAGCGATTAACTAGCCTAAGCTTGCTCTCACATCAGCAATGGTGATGAAGAGTTTATTTTCAGCGTCTTCAAATGCTTCAAAACCATAGCGTTCATAGAACTGTTTCGCACCGTCTTTGGCATCAACGATAACAACTGGAAATGCAACGCTATCACTTGCAGCTAATAGCTTTCTGAGTGCGTCAATAAGCAGCCACTCACCAAAGCCTTTCCCTTTGTATCGGTCATCGACAGCAAGGCGGGCAATCAGACCACCAGAGGTGGATGATTGGTGTTTTTTTTGTAACTTATCGGGTAATGCCTTTAAGTCAATTGGTGTCATTGTTAGCGTGTAAAAGCCGATGACATGTGAGTTGTCGTTATCATCTTCCAAAACAAACGTTCTGGTGTTGTCTTTTTTTGCTTGCTGACTCGCCATTACTTTTAAGTAATTATTGAGAGCTTCGATACCACAGTTGAATCGGTTTCTATCGTGTTTAGCTTTATCTAGAAGTACCGTATTCATCATTGAGTTTTGCTCTCGTATCGGTCAGCAGCAGCTTTTAGTTTTGAGTTCTGTGTAGCAGGGCGGTCTAAAGCTTCCATCAGCAACATAGCATCAGCTTGGCTCAGTTTTAAAGCCTGCTCACGTTCGATGACTTGTTTGGCTTTTTCGATTGCAGCGCTTAGAACAAACGAGTTGATGCTAGACATGCCGGCGATCGCGGCAGCCTTAGTAAGTAAGTCTTGTGTATCGACATCAACTCTAGCGGTGATGCGAGGCAAAGTAGTAGCCATAATTATATCTCCTGTTGTGTCAAAGTGTCACATAGGTATTATGGTCTTAAAGTGTGCAATAAGCAATCTTTGTGTCACTTTGGCACGCAAACTAACAAAGCGTTTAAGACGGATTCCCAACGCTCGGCATTTTTGGTTTGCTTCAGTTTAAGTGTTTACGGCACAATACTTTAAGTGTAGTGGTATGCGTTGCTCACCACTTAACGCGGCGTTATGTACTTTCTCGAAAATTAACCTAGCCAACGTATGAAATTAGGTCGTAAACTTAGCTTAATTAAAGGGTTAGGTGATAGATATGGCATTTTCAGAAATTGAGCAACAGCGTTATAGAAAGGTAGTGGAGAAGTACCTTGATTCTTGTCGGCCGCCAGAAGAGATCCGCAACCAACTTGATATTGGGTATCGTTTAGAGGGGCAAGTCATCGAAATCTTCGAGATACGTCCTAAGTGGAATGATCCATCCGAAAAAATGGAGTGCCCAGTAGCCAAAGTCAAATATTATAAGTCGCGTGATGCGTGGAAAATTTACTGGATGAAATCCGACCAAAAATGGCATTCGTATGAGCCAGTTCCAGAGATTCAACTTCTAGAAGCTTTCTTGGAAATATTGGAAGACGATACTTATGGGTGTTTCTGGGGATAGAACCAACCACGTACATAACAAACTGTTCAAGAGGGATTCGCAACGCGTGGCATTTTTACTATGCGTTGGTTTTAGTGTTTAAGGCGGTATGCGGCGGCATCGGTATTGCGTTGCTCACCCCTTAACAGGGCGTTATGTTGCTAGAGAAAAAGGACAGTCTAATGAAGAAAAATCTTGTGGTTGGCTTCACATTACTAGGTGTTGTCGCACTATTTTTCGTCGGGAAACGCAGTGGAGAAGAACTGTCATTAGCAGCTTGTGAACTGACTGAAAAGGTAGAAACTCCAGTTCATTTCTTTACGGATGACTCTATAAGCGAGTCAAAAATCAATGAATACATCGACTACTCTAATCTTGTTCTTGAAAACTCATGTGTGCCAATGCAAAGAACATTGTCAGGCATTACTAGGCTTGACCTTGCAGATTTCGAAGAAGGTGGTAGTGGTAAGCTACATAATCAGTTAGCGCAAGCTGTGGGCGACTCGGTGTTAGAGCCACTGCAACGTGAGGGGAGCTACTATGCACTAGTTCTTCCTAAAGACCACCCATTTTCACAGGACGGAAGTGCCGGTACTGCTCATGTGAATTTTAGTCGCAGTTTTCTGGTTTTATCATCTGACGCAGAAGTACATGTACTCGAACATGAACTCGGTCATTTGGCTTGGGCATGGCACAACGATACGCCAGAGTACTGGCTTAAAGGTCAACTACTGTCAGAGAACCATAAGTTCATAAAACCTTATGCATTTGGGGCTTTGTGTCGTGAAGCGGGGACAGTGATGACGTATGCAGAAAAAGTCTTGCCAGTGTATTCCTCACCGGACATTGAATATTATGGGAAAGCCTGTGGTGATGGAGACAAAGCAGACAACGCACGACACATGAGAGAGTTTGCTCAGTCGTTAATCTTAAACACCGCAACATAACAAAGCATTTAAGAGTGATTCGTAACGCTTGGCAGTTTCGCTTCGCTCAAGTATAGCCAAGCGCCGCTCACACCTTAATGCGGCGTTATACGCTTTTGAGGAAATAATCCAATATGAACAAGGTAGTATTCAGAAATTGCGATGAAAATAGTAAGTATTGGGTTGCTCTAGAGAAGCTGTTTCAAACGGAATGGTCTGATTTTCTATT
>NZ_JBECOU010000020.1:0-19006 GCF_040104475.1 Vibrio sp. SSH13-20 | reverse complement strand
CGCTTGCTCAAGGGTTGAACCTGAGTCTTTAATGAGCTTCGCGATATCTGAAGCTGCTTTAATACTCCCCAAAAGAGCATTAATTGATGCTATGTCCGCCATCATTTCCTCTTAGGCATATAACGCCGCATTAAGGTGTGAGCAACGCTACCACGAAACACAACCGTACCACCGTAAACACAAAACCCAACGATGAAACGAAAAATGCCAAGCGTTGGGAATCACTCTTAAATGCTTTGTTATGATTGTTCGTCAGGTTGATTCAAGTACCAATATAAAAACAAAATCACGCCTATACTACTTATTAATAGCAGCAATAAAAAAATATCACTAACGAGAATCTTCAGTGTTTTCATTGCGAGGTTATCAGGCTTATTCGCAATCAGGTATTTATAATCAACGTCTTGCAACTGACCTTTAAGATCAAGAAGCATTAACTCATACGCTTTAGACGTTTCAATCAATTTTTGAGCTTCTTCATCTAACGTTGAAAGGTCTTTAAAACTATTATATTTGGTAGTAGCAAAATCACAGTACCATTTTTCAAGAGGTAATTTTTGTCCCGTGCGTCAATACAATTACTAACGATGTTAATAGCTGAGTTGAGAACATTTTTGTCAACAGTCAGACTTACTTGCTTTCCATATAGTTCTTCTTGAGCGTACGCTTCTGCCAATTTCGAACTAGTGAAATAGTTATATCCAGATACAACTCCTAGGGCGATCATGAAATAAATATTCGCCTCCGTCGCTCCGCCTTAGCCCAAGTCAATACAACCTTTAGTCCACTTTTTATCGTTTTAGCATCATCAAGATAGTCATTTACTGTACCCATTTTAATCCTCAAAAATCATAACGCCCTGTTAAGGTGTGAGGCACGCAATGCCGAAGCCTCCGCATACCACCTTAACCACTAAACTTGACGCATGGTAAAAATGCCACGCGTGCCGAATCACTCTTGAACAATTTGTTATGTGCCTTTGCGAATAGAGCCCCAATACACTTTGTGCCTGTCAGCCAAAGGAATGATTTTATATTTTTGAATACCAAGCAGGCACCCAACCCTTGAATGCCCCTCAACTAAATGAGGTATGCCAGATTTACCACCAAGAACATTTGCATCTAGAAATATCGGTGGAGTTAACCAAGTGCCATGCTTTTTCCAATGATTGAGTACTTCCTCTCGGCAATCAATCACTGCCTCTCCAACGTCGTTGAAATGCGATGCATCTTCAGATACCTCCTCAAGGAAATCAGGAAATGAAGCATTGCTACCTATCTGCAAAAACTTCGTCGTATCAAAATCAACTAGCTCCCACTTTAGATCAAGAAGTGATAGATCACCGTAGAGAGCTAAAAAGCGACTGTTGGCATTATGATCAATATAAAACTGCTCAATCACAGAATCAGGCGCACTAACCCCATACAGCTTGAGTAAATCGATACTCTTATCAGTGCTATATGGATCTAGTGCAATTTTCGACAAGTCTTTATACTTCAATTTATTGCCTCAAAATTCTGGTGGCACATAACGCCGCGTTAAGTGGTGAACAACGACAACCACCAAACCTAAATCATTGTGCCGTAAACACTAAATTCAAAGCAAACCGAAAATGCCAAGCGTTGTGAATCCGTCTTGAACGCTTTGTTAGCCATACTCTCGCCGCAATTTTTTGACCAAGTAATGTACAGCTGTAGATACTGGGTAGTTTTCTAACGTCATTTGGCACGAATAGCCATTCTTTTCATAAAATGGACGAGCTTGAAAGCTGAATGTCTCGACCTGTGCATATTGGCAACCTTGTGACGCGGCATGTTCTTCAAGTTGCTTGAGTAGATGTGTTCCAATGTTGCTTCCACGCAACGACTCTGCGACCCACAACAACTTAACATGGAGCCAATTACCCCAAATTTCTGCGGTAATACCTGCTATTTTGTCTTGTTCATCGTTGTAAACATAGATTGCTACTGGTTGCTCAACTACGCCTTCAAGGTGCTCATTATTGTATTTTCTAAGATGTGAGCGGATTTCCTCAATGTCGCTAATTTTCATAGTTATTCCTTGTATGGCTAACGCCCTGTTAAGGGGTGAGCAACGCAATACCAAAGCCGCCGCATACCACCTCAAACACTAAAACCAACGCATAATGAAAATGTCACGCGTTGCGAATCCCTCTTGAACAGTTTGTTATGTTCGTACTCACTAAGCACTAGAAACTATCAGCCATATAGTTATCTGCGAACTCTGTCGCTAAAGGTCCGAGCAGACTCCGGAAGTGAGATAATTCAAAGTCAGTTTTTGCAGATGCAATGTTTATAAGATTTTCCACAAAACATGTGCACGCAGCATTCGAAACCTTTTTATCCCCCAATTTAATTGCAAGATCTATAAAACCAAATAAATCCTCGCTTTTCTCATACTCACCTAATAAGAACCTTTCGACGACAAGTAAGCTAAAGGTTGAGAATAACGAGTGAACTGAAATTGCACTTTTTTCGTCTATCCAATAGTCAGCTTCTTTTATGAAGTGCGCACGACAATCTGGATATATATCAACGAATGCTGGCAATACTTCTGAAGGTGATATTTTCATTTTTTCCTCGAAGAACATAACGCTCTGTTAAGGGGTGAGTAACGCAATACTGAAGCCACCGCATACCACCCTAAACACTTAAACCAACGCATAGTAAAAATGCCACGCGTTGCGAATCCCTCTTGAACAGTTTGTTATGTGCGTGCTAATTGAGGTACTTTTGCCAATGTTGCTGCCCTTTCAAAACTACTCTGTAATCTTCGTAGTCCAATGAGCTGTAGAGCTTTTTAGCTGCAACATTATCATCACCGACCTCTAATGTGATTTTGAGGTAATCATTATCACGACAATACTGTTCGATACCATTCAGTTGTGCCTTGCCAACACCTTTACCACGAAAGTTGTCCAACACCATAAAGTCATGAATATTCATCACTCCTTGCGCACGATAAGTTGAGAACGATTCAAAGCAAACCGCAAAACCAGCAGGCTTATTGTCGACAAAACTGATAAATCCGTGGAAATAAGGCAATGCAAATAACTGAGCAATTACTGAGAGATCTAGCTCAACTGAGAATCCAGATAGGTACTCTATAAACAAAGTCTCGAATATACCTTTGTCCTCAATGCTTTCTGTTTCGATACGCCTGATTGTGATTTCCATATCCATTTCCACCAAAGCACATAACGCCGCATTAAGGTGTGAGCAACGCTACCACGAAACCTAACCATACCACCGTAAACACAAAACCCAACGATGGTATGAAAAATACCAAGCGTTGGGAATCACTCTTAAATGCCTTGTTAACTCACAATTTTGGGGGAGTTATAACCCTGCGTCGATCATTAAGAAGTTCGTTTTCATTTTTATTGCTGACGTTTTAACACAAACAGCATAATGCCCTTTTCGACCTTTCAACTTTCTAAGGATCATTGAACGTACTTGTTTGCTCAACCATTTTGCGGGGTTCTCTCCAACAGATATTGGTCTAGGAACTAAGTCCATGAGGTCAGAGCATTTTCCCGACTCTGATAACATTTTATATGTAAGATTAAACATTTCATCATTTATCGCCCAGTTCCTAGCTTGTGGACCATATACATTGACAAGAAACGACTTTAGATCTTGCTTTTCTTCTATTGATAAAGACATATCACTTCCTTTTAATTGCATTTAGCAGTTCAATGTAATATTCACCCTCTCCTCCAATACTGAGATGATGAATTTGATACTTTTCAAAAACAAAAATGTTACCCTGCTTTGACGCATCGTCATAACCACCCAACACCTCTACGTCGCCATACTTCCGATTAATTACATTAGTTTTTGACAGACCAAATGACATTGCTTGCTCATTTGCAAGTTCACCTAACCAATTAGGTAAACTTGTCCGTAGATTTGGATAAAAGACTGACTTTAAAAATTCATGTTGAATGTCAGTTAAATCAATCGTTGTGTAAAACTCCTTGGGATTTATTATCTCATGAGAGAAGTACCAATCATCATATTTCAGGATAAGCATATTGTCTGAATGTGATAACTTTTCTGGTATTGATATATCTACTACAACCTTATTAGATAAATGCAACTGTTCTAATTTCGCATAACACATATTTGATGTGAAAATTAGCAGGAGAATTATTAGTGGTTTCATCTCAAGGACTCAAATTAAATGAAAGCCATTCTTGCATTGCCAATGCATATCTGTCGACATTTTCACATTCGAGGATGAAACTGTGCGATTCACATACAATGTAAATGAAACTGACAACAAGCATATTTCAACAACATTTGCACTACGCATTGTGAATTAACGCCCTGTTAAGGTGTGAGCAACGCAATACAAAAGCCGCTGCATACCACCTTAAACACTAAAACCAACGCATAGTAAAAATGCCATGCGTTGCGAATCACTCTTAAACAGCTTGTTAGAAAAATTATTTGCGAAATAATGGTACTCTTGGAGCCGTATATTCTGTGGCTTTAGCTAACACTACACTGGCTATCAAACTAGATATTGCTAATGCCATACTAAATACCGTTATTGCCTGCCAGCCTTGAACTAGCCCAAGTCTATCAAGCTCAAACCACATTGCCGTTGGCACTGCACCTGCCAATACTCTATAAATACCGTGAATTGCAAATCCTAGCTTATGCGTAAACCCATGAAGCTCATGAAAAAAAACTGAAATAGTATGGTTGTTTTTTAAAACTTGCCTATTCACAAACCACACAAAGATATGAATACAGAGCAAATAGAAAAAGTAGTAAACTACGACGTCACCTGGATTCAAACTCGCAAGGCTTTTTGTCGCTGAAAATCCCGGTTGATTACTAACCAGCAAAATCGGTACAGATCCAAGTAAGAATGATAATAAAATCTCTGTAACTACAATCTTCCGCATGATTTCTCCATTTTTCTAACGCCCTGTTAAGGTGTGAGCAACGCAATACAGAAGCTCCCGCATACCACCTTAAACACTAAACGCAACGCATAGTAAAAATGCCACGCGTTGCGAATCACTCTTGAACAGTTTGTTAGCCCACATCTCACAGCTAGTGCTAGAACCAATTGCTAATACAGTTCTGAACGAACACCGAACCTGATGGAGTGAATGTCCAAACAAATGCTCCAATATTTACGAATATCGTCAGCCACAAAATCGATTTAAATGGCTGTTTTTTCGACTTATGACGAAGTTGATTTTGAGCACATAATGCCCCCATCCAACCACCGAGTAACGATAAAAGATGAAGCGTATTTTCTGGTGTCCGCCATTTGCCGTTTTGAGCGGCATTTTTATCTATTGCGTACATTACGTAGGTTACAATGGACATCAGGATATAAGCTGCAATGAACAGCTTCTCACCACCTAATATGAACACAGCTGTACTCGCTAAAACTAAGTAAACGATGCTAAACATGATTGTTGAAGGTACCGAGCCGGAACCTAGAATTGTTACATTAGTGGCGTTGTAACGCCCTTTTTTGTCTTCGTTAACTTCAAATTTAACTTCATCATCGACCTTAGGACGTCGACCTTTACTCTGAACCGTTGATATATGGAGAAAAACTCTTAATTCACCATTTAATGCCGAAATGAATCCATAACCTTTTGAGTCATTCCACTCTACAACTTTACCTTTGATCATCGAACTCTACTTTTTATTTCTCTCTTGTGGGCTAACGCCCTGTTAAGGGGTGAGCAACGCAATACCGAAGCCGCCGCATACCACCTTAAACACTAAAACCAACGCATAGTGAAAATGCCACGCGTTGCGAATCCCTCTTGAACAGTTTGTTAGGCATTGGTTACCAGTGCCACTGACTTTCTCAGGTATAGAGCCAACAGCCCAAAAACTAACTCAGCAACTAAATAAACATACATTAGTGTATTCGGTTGACCGTCAAACAAGACACCAATTAGACGACCAAACGCCATAGATAACAATGTAATAGCTACAATGATTAAAGCCAAAGTGACATTTTGATTAATCTTGAGGACGAGTATCAAAGCAAGACCGATTGCAAACTGGGCACCACCATACGTAGCCCTAAAATCAATAGTTGCTGAGGCAGAATTGGGGCTTGAGCCTGTAATTAAGTTTGCCATGTCTACAGGGAACACAGCAAAGAGAGCTCCGTAGAGCAAAAAGAATAGCGCAGTTAAGTAAACTAATAATTTCGACATACCTACTCCCTTAGGTTCGAAAAGATGCCTAACGCCGCGTTAAGTGGTGAGCAACGCAGACCACCGAACCTAAACCATTGTGCCGTAAACACTAAAGTTGAAGCAAACCAAAAATGCCGAGCGTTGCGAATCCGTCTTAAACGCTTTGTTAGGTGATTTGACTCCAAATACCACACCAAGGCAATAAACTTTTTGACCGTTAAACCTACAATATGCAACCACACCAATAGATAAAGGAACTACCAATGGGAAAACCCGCCGCCACGGTCACGTCAATGCATGTGTGTCCCAAAGTCACTTCGAAAGTACCTCACGTCGGTGGACCGGTTGCCGTCGGCTCGCCAAATGTGAAAATAGGAGGCTTACCTGCTGCAAGAAAAGGTGACCGCCTTGTTTGTGTTGGTCCGCCTGATTCCATAAATCAGGGTTCTGGGTCTGTTTTTATCAATGGAAAGCCAGCTGCTCGCATGGGTGATTCAACCGGTCACGGTGGTAAAATTGTAATTGGTAATAGTACGGTACTGATTGGCGACAAATATCGTGCTGATAAACAACCAGCACCAAAAACCTACGATGAAGCGATACAACGATTAGCTGAAGCCAAACCTTACGTTAACGCCGCCCGCGAAGGCGGCGCTGCTTTACCTGGCTCTGCCTACTCGACTACGGATAAGAAAGAAATTGTTGAGAAAGGATTAGATGAGCCGCTGCTATTTCGTATTATCGAGTCTGAGTATAACAAAGATGATGGCTATATTGGTTACAAACCCGAGGGAGTGACCAAACTAAAATACTGGACAACCACATTTACTCAAGCTGAGCATGGAGACACAGACCCTGAAGCCATCTGCAATGCTGTAGGGATTGAATATAAGCCTGATTGTGAATACACCATATTGCTCATTGACCACCAAAAAGCCGATAAAATCGGCGATATGTATAGCTTTATCCCCACCTACGAGAGAATGAGTGGGTTTACTGAATCTGAATTATCCAGTGAGTTTGAGGGCAGCCTCGATTTGATTGCACCATGTATGACACCTGAGTTCAGTCGATATTATGAACAAGTCAAAATATCGGCTGAAGAAGAAGGCATTGATATTAAGAAACAGAAACAGTTTAGCGAATACTGCCAAGAACTTGGCTTTACTCCAAACCAAACTGACACTCTCGATATCCGACACCAAATTGAGCAACGTTTAGGTGCAAACGAACATTTCCTTGGTAACGGTGTCACCAAAGACATTAACGTGACATATGGAACAACACCGTATGGTGACATTGATGATGACGTGGAATACGGTCCTCCAGAAACCTTTACGTGGGATAAAAACCCGCAAACACTGGGTACGTTAGAAAAAGCGGGAGCCATAAAGCGAATTAATATAGGGAAAGGAGAAAACAAATGAAGAAATTTAAAGAAATAGACCCACTGACTGTCGCTAAGCATCCGAACCTAGTTGCGACTTTGCCTGACGCGACAGATATTGGCAATACATTCTATTTTCTCTTGATTGATGATCACATCATCCTCGCGGATGCACAATATTTCACAAACAAACGAACTGGAAAAAGCAAATGGCTGCATTACCAAATCGAATTCCCCAAGCGCGGTTTACGATGGTTCCTAGACACACTAGAAGGTAAGTTTTTCAAAACCGAAGCCCAAGGCGGCTTACCCAAGGGAAAATTTAACGATGAAGGACTTGTGGATGGTGAACGATTAAAACTTGGGCGTGCTTTCAATGCTGATGGCGAAGGCGGTGGTGGGTATGCTTTTGTAACGTTAGATAGATTCCCTGAGGGGAGAAGAGTTTGCAAATCATACACCTTTACAGATTCACTCTTATTTGAACATGGCATGATTGACACTATGAAGGAAATTGCAAAAAGAATCGACCTAGGTCAGCTATAGCTTCAAATTGCCTTCGAGCCACAAACACTTAGGTTCGAAGGCTAAGTTTTGATGAATCACCTAACGCCGCGTTAAGTAGTGAGCAACGCCACCACAGAGCCAAACCATACCACCGTAAACACAAAACCCAACGATAGAATGAAAAATGCCATGCGTTGGGAATCTGTCTTAAACGCTTTGTTATGCGCTTTTTAACGGTTGAGCCGTGCTATGTGTTTTTCCAGATGCTCTTCAATTTGCATTAAGCGCATGATTGGTGATTTCAATTCTTTTGTTTCTCGGCGAGCATAGCATCTCAACTCAGACAGACAATCCGCATATTTCTGATTAATAACAGCCTCAATTTCAACGCCATACTCAGATAACATCTGCGCTTGAATGTTTTTAATGTCTCGAAGTTGATTATGCTTAGCATTCTCTGACTGGTTTTTAACTACAGGCGACCAAAGCATGAACTTAGCCTCATAACCAGAAAAGTACTTGTTTACGTATTCAATGTTTTTTCTGAATTTTCTACAGAACCTAGAGACATTATCAGGTTGCTTGTTTTTGACGTATTGCAAACCTGTGATTAGGTGGGTAGCCACCTCGCACACATAAACTTTTTTATTTTTGGCATTTATACCTACAACGTCTATTTCGCCTTGAACATCTGGAGTATAAAGATTGTATTCTACGAAGTCACAGCCAAGTATTGACTTCAAATACTCGCCGACTAATTCCTCTCCGGGATTCTGCATATTTCCTCCTGGCGCATAACGCTCTGTTAAGGGGTGAGCAACGCAATGCCGAAGCTCCCGCATACCACCTTAAACACTAAAACCAACGCATAGTGAAAATGCCACGCGTTGCGAATCCCTCTTGAACAGTTTGTTATAAGCCTTGGATTCAAGTACGAAGTGCGACACCCCTGAAATTTAAAACAGTGAGATGTGCTATTCATAAGTTTTACTCCCGCCAAGAAGTGAAAAACCATGAATTACACACACCTCACTGAGAATGAAAGGTATATGATGTCCGCACTTAGAAAGCAAGGCATTAGTGTCGTCAACATCGCTAAAGAGCTAGGGCGTCACAAGAGCACTATCTACCGAGAATTTAAACGCAACTCTCGATACAACGCCTATCGCCCTCACCCTTCCTATCAGCCTGCTAGAGCGCAACAAAGAGCTAGAAACAGGTTGAGCCAGTCACGGCGTAACAAGCGCTATACCAAGCACGATTTCAAAATTATTGACGCGCTTATAATGCTCGATTGGAGTCCTGACCAAATCGTTGGATTTTGCCGTTTGCATGGCTATCCAGTGATGAGCCATGAGCTTATTTACCAGCATATTTGGACCGATAAAGCCAACGGAGGCATGCTCTGGAAACATTTACGTCAATCACCAAAACAGAGACGTAAGCGCTACAACGCCAAAGATAGCAGGGGGAGAATTGCCGCTAAAAGGCACATAACAGAGCGACCAAAACAAGCTGAGTTACGCCTAGAACCTGGACATTGGGAAATAGATACCGTGATCGGTCGTGGAACTAAGCACTGCATTGTTACTCTCGTTGACAGAATGACTGGCTACACCTATATCGGACAGCTAGATGACCGAACAACTGCATCACTCAACGCGAGAATGACAGAGATCGTTACGCGTTCAAACTTACCATTTAGAACTATCACTGCTGATAATGGTACAGAATTCAATCAATATCAGGAGATAGAAAACAAGCATAAATGTTTGTTTTACTTCGCAACGCCCTACCACTCTTGGGAGCGAGGGACCAATGAGAATACAAATGGACTCATACGCCAATATTTACCTAAGAAAACCTCAATGGCTCATGTGACACAAAGACTGTGCAGCCAGATAGCGTATAAACTGAATAACAGACCACGCCAAAGGCTTGGTTACAAGACACCAACGGAGTATATTTATGATCAGCTACTCTAAGTGTCGCACTTCAAACTTGATACTAAGACAACGATTTCTTCGATGCCGATGTTTATGCCTTACCCTGCTCGAAAGCTAAAATATTCTCGAATGCTATTTTGAAGTAAAGCTCATAGCTGTTTTGCTCTACATACCCTAAATGTGGGGTAGCCGTAACGTTTGGTAATGACAATAAAGGCTCGTTATCAAGCGATGCTGGTTCATTGTCAAATACATCAACGGCAGCTTGCTTAGTTGGGACCTCCGCCAGTTCGTTGTATAGCGCAGAGTTTTCTACAAGCTCTGAGCGACTAATGTTTACAAATAAAGAGTCGGGCTTCATTAAGCTCAAGTCCTGAGCTGTTACGCACGCCCGAGTTATTTCATTCAGACGTAAGTGAAGTGACACAATATCCGAACAAGAGAAAAATGCTTCCTTTGAAGCGACTGCTTCAAAGCCATGTTCAAGCGCAAGATTTCTAGATCCCTCACTACCCCAAACAACAACTGACATTTCAAATGCTTTTGCATATTGGGCAATTCGTTGTCCAATTTTTCCGTAACCCCAAATACCAAGCTTCAAGCCCTTTAGAGTGCGACCTAAACCAAGCACTCCAGAGTTTTGCCATTTATCATTTTGGAGATTAGCTGAATAAGTTGGTACGTGGCGACTTGCCGCCATAATCAGCGCCCAAGCTAATTCCGAAGGAGCAACAGGAGAGCCACGCCCCTCCAACACCTTTACTCCATACTTTTCGCATAGGTGGACATCAATATGATTGCTGACTTTACCTGTTTGACTGATAACTTTAAGGTTAGGTAACTGTGCAAGCAGTGACTCTGTAATCACTGTCCGTTCTCGGATTAAAACAAGAACCTCGGTGTCTTTTAGCTTAACTACCAACTCCGTTTCAGGAAGTGTTTCGTTTAAGATGGACACATCGTGATGTGATAGTAATTCGAAACAATCTAACGTTCTAACCACATCCTGGTAGTCATCTAAAACTGTTATTTTCACGGAACTCTCCTTGTTGTTATAACGCCCTGTTAAGGTGTGAGCAACGCAATACCGATACCACCGCATACCACCTTAAACACTAAAACCAACGCATAGTAAAAATGCCACGCGTTGCGAATCACTCTTAAACAGTTTGTTATATGCCTGTGTTGAAGACTTTGCGACCATACTCATCGACAGCAGAGCGGATAGGTTCCCAAATTCTGATGTAGCCCGATGAAGTATCGAAAACCTTACCATGGTTCTTATCTGACTTAGCTTTCATTTGAACATAGTTAGAGCTAAACCATTCAGGATTTCCTAGCTTATCGCTGAGGTGTTGTTCAGTTACTTCTGTAACTCCAGAGCTAGATAATGCAAGGAACGCATTTAGAATTTGAGAGTTATACTGTGCCTGCCTTTCTGGCTTTGCCCACATACGCAATCGACGAGATACTTTATTTATCTCATCAACGTCACTCACCTCATTTGTGCTATTTGCGTTAATCCTCTCAACCAGCAGTAAACATTTGATCACTTTAGAGTGTATTTCTTTTCTGTGCGCATCTTCGCCGAGCATAAAGGCAATATCCTCGAGTTCTGATTTAAGTTGCTCTAACATAACGACTCCAAAAAAACTAAATTAGACTAATTAAGTCTAGTTGAGTAAATCAGAATACTCCAAGTGAATTGGCATATAACGCCCTGTTAAGGTGTGAGCAACGTAATACCGATGCTACCGCATACCACCTTAAACGCTAAAACCAACGCATAGTGAAAATGCCACGCGTTGCGAATCACTCTTAAACAGTTTGTTATGTGCGTTTTTACGTTATGACTCTGACGTACTTTGACAGCTTAATGCCTTTGCTGATTTCTGTCCCATAGGATTCATTAATACCAGCAGCCTTTGCAACTGACTTACAAGAGGTATTTAAATTTTTTATCTGCTCTGCATACTTGATAGCGAACAGGTGAATCATTGCGACAGATTCATTTTCGGGAGCATTTTGATACATTTCTTCTAGGATTGAACCTAGTTCGTTCAATGTCATTTTATTTACTTATCCTTGTACTTTTCATATGTTTTGGGCTCGCTTTTTTTAGCTGCTTGTAAAGTTTCTTGAAACTCATCTTCCACAAAGTCATCTTTTATTCTACCAGCTCTAGCTTCTTCTTTACGCTTGGCTCTAGCTTGAAGAACAGACTCAATAATTGATAAAACTTTCATTTTTATCTCCTTAGCACATAACGCCCTGCTAAGGGGTGAGCAACGCAATACCGAAGCCGCCGCAAACCACCTTAATCACTAAATTCAACGCATAGTAAAAATGCCACGCGTTGCGAATCCCTCTTGAGCAGTTTGTTAGTTTGCAAACCCAAAGCATTGATTTTACGTTATTTTAAACTTTGCAAACAATAACCTTTATGTGCTTTGATGCACTTAAGTCAGGCGTAGTCTCAAAGCGGCTACTCAATGAAACCACTTGGAACAAACAACGCCGCAAAAAACGAGCTCACAACACCAAAAAGCGCTTTTGGAAAACCAATCTCACAATGCGGACTTTCAACAAAGTCACTGAAACCACGTGGAACTTGCCACACCAAAGAAAGCGTCATTTCAGCGAATAGATCGGGCTTTTATACCAACAAACTCAACGAGCAGAGTTGCAGCAAAAAAGTTCAACTCAGTTAACCCAAAAGTCGCCGCACCAAAGAACAAATCAACCGTTGAAACGATACCAATTTTGAGTTTACATCACGCAAGTTAACACTAAAATTGAACGCCGATACGACAATTTCAACTTTGAGCTTTTACCACTAGATCTTGCGATATAGCTGCGTTTTTCCTCTTGCAAACTAACGCCCTGTTAAGGTGTGAGCAACGCAATACCGATGCTGCTGCATACTACCTTAACCACTAAAACCAACGCATAGTAAAAATGCCGCGCGTTGCAAATCACTCTTAAACAGTTTGTTATATTCTTTTGCTTGCTGATAGCTTACGATTTGCATCAACATACCATATATCAGATAGAAAGCATTTTTCCTTTAGTTGAGTTACTTTTTCATATTTCCTTCCAATCCCACCAACATCAATTATTAATAATACCCCACACTCAGTACCTTCTGCTTTTTTATATACCTCTAGCTGTTTTTCATAACCATGTACAAGTTTTGAATTAGTTGATAACTTAACTTCAACTAAAACTTTTGAATGAAACCCGCTCGAAAACTTGAAGTCAACTGGACCATTTCCAAAATCTGCTTCTGGAGATATATCAATATTATTTGCTTTACAAAAACTGTGCGCCACAGCGGTGAAAATCTCTTGTGCAGAACTTTCATTTTTTGGTTTTGATTTATCAACCCAAAACTGCTTCCACAAACCTTTATTCTCAACTAAGTCTTTAAATTGAATTAAAATTTCATTTACAACCTTTTTTACACCATCAATTGTATTTATGCCTGCAGAAGATAAAAATTCGTTATGTCTTTTTTCAAAATATTCAATTAAATCATTTACATTCGCCGTCTCATCTATTTTTTTACATAACCTGTCCTCTAACTTCTTCAACATAAGTTCGAATTGAACTTTATCCGAAGAAGCTTTTGATATTTTTCCTATGTAAGAAATTAGTTGATATGGCAATGGGTGTATTTCATTTTTCAACAAATAGTCTATGCACAAGTTTTTCTGTTCTTCTACCCACTCATCAGAAGAGAAAATTACGTCCCATAATTCCTCTCTTAAATTTTTTGAGAATTCAGACAAATGATCTACATCAGGAGGTGTCATAATATACTCTAGACAGTATGATCTATTATAACGCTCCTTTATATTACACAGAATATTTATCATTACTTCCGATACAACTCTTTCAGTCCTTTCTCCTGGGTCATTTAAGTATTCAACAACCTCCTCTACGGCTTCTATTGTTTTAGGAACGCCACCCAAACCTTCAAACCAAGGACAGTTATGTAAATGGAACCCCTCATCATTTATAGTTGAGTAAGGTGTAACAGTTTGTACCTGACCATCTTCAAATAAATAAACTCTGGAACCTTTAGATCTGTATATATACCGAGCACCTCCACAAGCAGCTCCTTCAAGTTTATCAATGATTAATAAGCACTTTTTACTGAAATATGTTATATGCTCTTTAGAGCCCTCAAGGGGAAAACTTCTAGAGGCTAATTCAGGTTCATAATCAAACAACTGTTGATTTCTAAACAGTAACTCTACTGCCACTGTATATGCCGTTAGCTTGGCTTCTCTTGATGAGCTACTCACCTCATGAATCAAACAGTTAAGTAGCTCTTTAGTTACATCTTTCATTATTTTCCATATTGTTGAATATAACGCCTTGTTAAGGTGTGAGGCACGCAATACTGAAGCTCCCGCATAACACCTTAACCACTAAAACCAACGCATAGTAAAAATGCCACGCGTGCCGAATCACTCTTGAACAATTTGTTATGTTTATTACCACCCGCCAGTACGTTACCGTAAATGAGCAGTACTATTTTACCGGCTAAAAATTTAGCTTTTACCTGCTACTAAAAAAGCAGAAAACCCCACAAATATAAAGGATATGAAGAGTGACACCATAGAATATCGAATGACAGTAAACAACCAAGAGCTACTTTTAGGATACTTCGAGATATTTTCGCTACTTCTTACGTAGTTAAAGAGAAGCGCACTAGAAAAAGGAACAAACAAAAAGTAGATCGCTTTATATCTACTCGGGTCTATTCTTTTCATCTGCAATCCGAGGGAAATACTACTCCCAAGGAGCACTATCATTGAAGATGTGAGCACTAGAAAAGCCGCAAATGCTAGTAACGAATACACATCCATGAATTCTCCTTTTCAACAATAAGCATCTGAATATTAAATATAGTTTTCTACACTCGACTAAGAAACATAACGCCCTGTTAAGGGGTGAGCAACGCAATACAAAAGCCGCCGCATACCACCTTAATCACTAAATTCAACGCATAGTGAAAATGCCACGCGTTGCGAATCCCTCTTGAACAGTTTGTTAGTTTTATTGCTGGCGACTCAGTAACAAGCTTGCTCCAGACATAGCCAAAAAAGTAGCACAACCTCTATTGAAGTGCTTTGCCATTTTCGGCTTCGTAAACCACTGCCTTAAGTACATTCCAAATATTGCATAAATCGATATTGCCCCCATTTCTAAAACTAGGAACGTAACCCCTAGAGCGAAGAACTGTTCATTTACATTCGCTGAAACATCGACGAACTGTGGTAGAAAGGCGGTAAAGATTAAGATCGCCTTTGGATTACCAGCGGCTAGCAAAAATTCTTGTTTAGCTAAACCTAATCGGTTGCGAGTGTTTTCTAGTTCAGAAACAGGACTTGCTTCCGAACGCCAAAGATTAAAGGCAATCCACAACAAGTAAGCCGCGCCCACAATTTTAATCGTTAGAAATAGAGTCTCAGAAGCATAGAGCACGACTGCTAAGCCAGAAGCAGCCAAGGCAATCATTACAGCGAATGCAGCAATACGACCAAGCCCAGCAATAAAAGCGGACTTGAAACCGTAACAACGAGCATTGTTCATGGACAATAGATTGTTTGGACCCGGAGTCATATTGAGCGCAAAACACGCAGGTATAAAGAACAATAACTTCCAGATTTCCACAATATTTCCTCCATAAAACTAACGCCCTGCTAAGGGGTGAGCAACGCAATACCTAAGCCGCTGCATACCACCTTAATCACTAAATTCAACGCATAGTAAAAATGCCACGCGTTGCGAATCCCTCTTGAGCAGTTTGTTAGTCGCGAGGCACCGAGCGACAATTTTAAGCCGAACTTAACTTTGCGAACAACAAACTTTATGTGCTTTGATGCATTTAAGTCAGGCGTAGTCTCAAAGCGGCTACTCAATGAAACCACTTGGAATAAACAACGCCGCAGAAAACGGACTGACAACACCAAAAAGAGCCTTTGGAAAGCCAATCTCACAGTGCGGACTTTCAACGAAGTCACTGAAACCACGTGGAATTTACAACACCAGAGAAAACGTCATTTAAGCGAGTAAATCGGCTTTTGTAACTACAAACTCACCGAGCGGAGTTGCAACCAAAAATAGACTCTCGATTGCCTTACTCTGTAAGCACCAAAGAACAAAACAACCGCTAGGACAGGTATAAAACTTTGGACTTAAAACAGTTAGAACTAAGCTCTGATGATCGACGATTAATCGGTGTACCAAGCAAACAACTGCTAAATTTTAAGCTCAGAGACATGATTTTGATTGCTAGCTTTTTCTGGCGACTAACGCCCAATTAAGGTGTGAAGCACGCAATAACCAAGCCGCTGCATTGCACTTCAACACCGAAGTCACCGCATACCAAAAATGCCACGCGTGCTGAATCACTCTTAAATTGTTTGTTATGCGCACGTACCAAATGTTAGCCACCAACTTTTTTGTAAGCGACTATATGGGAAAGAAATAGTAACGAATACCTTTCGTTAAATCTTATCTTGTATTCATGTTCATCTTCAGATAGCTTTTCCCAACCCTCTCCAAAGTAGTCGTTTATATCATTAACAGCTTCACTTTCTTCTTTTAAATGCTTTTTGTTCCACTGATAAGTACATGATAAAACTAACACTCCATTAAAAGCAGTTGCACCCATCAATGCGTTTACTAAAGTTTTAGGCGATTCACATTGATCCAGTACATTGAGGCAAACTGTTAAATCAAACTCTTTCTTAACCACACCACGCTCGAAAGGTGCTTCAATTAAAGTAAATGATACATGATCACACGCTTTTGCTATTGTTGAAGCATCAAAGTCCAAACACCCCAACTCTTTCAAGCTCTTGATATAAGGAAATTCACATTTAGTACCGTCAATTAGTATTTGTTTGAGATTTGATAGCAAGCGGTGAGACGGCTCAACAACTGTAACAGAACTAATGCTTGGTATGTTAGTAACTAACTCGTAGCTATTCCGTCCCAAAGCTGCCCCTACCTCTAATGCGTCAATAGGATCAATACTCTCAGCTTCCAGAGCATCAATAATAAACTTAGCTACGCTTTGTGTGTGGTTTGAGGAGATAAACGACTCAGGTACGTACTTAGATTTACTCTCGAATTGTTCAGACACTCCACTTAAGCGAAGTTTATCAAGCCATTGAACTTCATAGTATGCCGCCAATCCTTTTGGATCTATGTAAAAATCGTCCATTTATAATTCCTCCTATGAAGCTTCATTATTCGGTGCGCATAACGCCTTGTTAAGGTGTGAGGCACGCAATACCGAAGCCTCCGCATACCACCTTAACCACTAAACCTGACGCATAGTAAAAATGCCACGCGTGCCGAATCACTCTTGAACAATTTGTTATGTGTTTAATGAGCACCTTGCTTGTGATAGCTCAGAATAAACTGTTTTTGCTTACGATCTAGCAACTCTAGGGCTTCAGCCACCGCTAACCCAAAATCAACGTACCCATTGGGCATCGCTGTCACTATACGCTTGTCGACTTGAACCAACGACTCTTCATAGATAGCCCCCTCCCAATATGGTCGAGTGAGCAGTACCGAAGATTCTGGGGAATATTTTTCCGTATAATTATGGGTAATTTTAACGCCCTTTAGGATGCCAGCTCTTGCTAAGACTAATACTCCCGCACATATGCCACCAATAACTAGTGATGATTCATAGGCTTTCTGGATGAAACTAGCAATTGGATCGCTTCCCATTATTGAGTCGGGATTTCCTCCAGGGATCAGAAGAGCTTGATAGTCCGTAATACATATGTCCTCAAAGTTAACAGTGGGGCAAATTCTTAGACCTGAGGAATCGGTATGATTGTGGTTCTCTGGGGTGGTGATATCAACTCTCCCATACGCTCCTAAACACTCTATCGCGTACATTACTTCATAGGAAATAGCCCCCGGATAGAGTAAAACCAGTGTTCTCTTTGTCATTATTTCCTCTCTCCGTTCGGAACACATAACGCCCTGTTAAGGGGTGAGCAACGCAATACCGATGCCACCGCATACCACCTTAATCACTTAGAACAACGTACAGTAAAAATGCCACGCGTTGCGAATCCCTCTTAAACAGTTTGTTAGTTCGCTACCCACCATTTCTCAGATCTGAATAGTAATACTTAAGACCTTGAGTATCGATGTGGACGTTAATTTCTTCACATTTACAAAGAAATATAAAGTGAAACCTATCGAGCATTCTGCATGTTTGAGGGTTTAGGTATGCTATGACTTTATTTTTGTTTGATGTAAACACGACCTTGTTATAGACATTCTGGTTTGAGATATTCTCTAAAACCGCGAGGCATTTCATGACCTCACACCACATTGAGTAAAGTCTATGATTGCATTGATTAAAATCCATAACTAACTCCGCTGGAATCAACTTGATTGTATCTTTAGATACATCTCGGCATAGGCTTACAAGAAAATCTCGCGAGCTTATTTCTCCTACCTCAACGTCTAATGCTTGTTCCAGGGCAGCTAAGTACTCTTTGATTTGTTCCTCTTGATGCTGAATCAATGAATGTTGATATTGTTGATGTTGTATAAATATTTGTATCGATATGACAACCAACGTAACAATCGAAAGTATTGGAGCGTATATTCCCCCAACATAACCTCCTAAATCGGACCATTCATCTGGTTTATCCCAAAGCCCAAGACCAAACTTGTATATGTAAGCCAATATTGGCATTAGCAAAACAACAAACAAAGACCACAAAATAACTTTTGCTTGTTTATTCAATTTCTACCTCTACTTTCGAAGACGTTGCGAACTAACGCCCTGTTAAGGGGTGAGCAACGCAATACCTAAGCCGCCGCATACCAACTTAATCACTAACGCCAACGCACAGTAAAAATGCCACGCGTTGCGAATCCCTCTTGAACAGTTTGTTATGTGCG
>NZ_JBECOU010000019.1:0-20509 GCF_040104475.1 Vibrio sp. SSH13-20 | reverse complement strand
AGCGAGAAGCGAGAAGCGAGAAGCGAGAAGCGAGAAGCGAGAAGCGAGAAGCGAGAAGCGAGAAGCGAGAAGCGAGAAGCGAGAAGCGAGAAGCGAGAAGCGAGAAGCGAGAAGCGAGAAGCGAGAAAATTCTTAAGGGTTGGCGTGTGCACGTCAACCCTTTTTGTTTTTCGGGATTCGCTTCTATTTTATCTTTCTAGGGATAAATCCAGTCAACGCCCTCTTCGTCAATCACTTTCACGGTTCTCCAAAGGCACACCTCTCGATTCCGTAAACGAAGCATACCTACATCTCGAAGCGTAGCGTTCTAACCATTGCTCCCAAAAACAAAAAAGGCACCCGAGGGTGCCTTTTCTTTTAAGCTCTTAACGATTACTCGTCAGAAGAGAAGCCTGCGTTTAGAAGTGCAGCTAGGTTATCTGTTGCTTGTTCAGCAGATGGACCTTCTTGCGCTTCAGCACGTTTAGCTTGACGATCTTGGTGGTATGCGAAACCAGTACCAGCTGGGATCAGACGACCAACAATTACGTTCTCTTTCAGACCACGTAGGTCATCACGCTTACCAGAAACCGCAGCTTCTGTTAGTACGCGAGTTGTCTCCTGGAACGATGCCGCAGAGATGAATGACTCAGTCGCTAGAGATGCCTTAGTGATACCTAGTAGCTCACGCTCGAAACGTGCTGGCTCTTTGCCTTCAGCTTCTAGGTTACGGTTAGAAATCTTAACTTGTGAGTATTCAACTTGCTCGCCAGGTAGGAACTCAGAGTCACCAGCGTGAGTAATTGTACACTTACGTAGCATTTGACGAACGATAGTCTCGATGTGCTTATCGTTAATCTTAACGCCTTGTAGACGGTAAACTTCTTGTACTTCGTTAGCGATGTACTGAGTTACAGCGTGTACGCCACGTAGACGTAGAATGTCATGTGGAGACTCTGGACCATCTGCGATCACGTCACCACGTTCAACACGCTCACCTTCAAATACGTTCAACTGACGATGCTTAGGAATCATCTCTTCGTAAGTATCACCGCTGTCGCGAGTGATAACTAGACGACGCTTACCTTTCGTTTCTTTACCGAAGCTCACAGTACCTGTGTGCTCAGCAAGGATCGCAGGCTCTTTAGGCTTACGAGCTTCGAATAGGTCAGCTACGCGTGGTAGACCACCGGTGATATCTTTGTTACCGCCAGATTTCTGAGGGATACGAGATAGTGTGTCACCAATGCCAACTTCAGCGCCATCTTCGATGTTTACAATCGCTTTACCAGGTAGGAAGTAGTGAGCTGGCATTTCTGTACCAGGGATCATTACGTCGTTACCTTGCTCATCAACAAGTTTGATAGCTGGACGCATATCTTTACCTGCTGCTGGGCGAGCTGCTGGATCAGTTACTTCGCTTGAAGATAGACCTGTTAGGTCATCTGTTTGACGAGAAACTGTAACACCGTCGATCATGTCTACGAACTGGATGCGACCTGCCACTTCAGTGATGATTGGCATGGTGTGCGCTTCCCAGTTAGCAACAACTTCACCAGCTGTTACTGCGTCGTTGTCGCCTTTGCTTAGCATCGAACCGTAAGGAAGTTTGTGCTTCTCTTTAGTACGACCGAATTCATCAATGATAGTTAGCTCAGATGCACGAGACGTGATTACCAGCTTCTTATCTTTGTTGATTACGAACTTAGCGTTGTGCAGTTTAACTGTACCAGTTGTCTTCGCTTGGATGCTGTTCTCTGCTGCTGCAGTAGATGCCGCACCACCGATGTGGAACGTACGCATCGTAAGCTGTGTACCCGGTTCACCGATAGACTGAGCAGCGATTACACCAACTGCTTCACCTTGGTTCACTAGGTGACCACGTGCTAGGTCACGACCGTAACACTGTGCACAACAACCGAAGTCAGAATCACAAGTAACTACAGAGCGCACTTTCATGCTGTCTACTGAGTTCTCTTCCATGATCTGACACCACTTCTCATCAATTAGAGTGTTACGTGGGATCAGAACATCTTCTGTACCTGGCTTAAGAACGTCTTCAGCTACTACACGACCTAGCGCTAGCTCAGTTAGTGCAACTTTAACATCACCACCCTCGATGTGAGGCATCATGTCAACACCCTCGTGAGTGCCACAGTCATGTTCAGTTACAACAACGTCTTGAGCAACGTCTACTAGACGACGAGTTAGGTAACCCGAGTTCGCTGTTTTCAGTGCCGTATCCGCAAGACCCTTACGAGCACCGTGCGTTGAGATAAAGTACTGAAGTACGTTTAGACCTTCTTTAAAGTTCGCTGTGATCGGCGTTTCGATGATTGAACCATCTGGACGCGCCATCAGACCACGCATACCCGCTAGCTGACGAATCTGAGCTGCAGAACCACGAGCACCCGAGTCAGCCATCATGTAGATGCTGTTAAACGATTCTTGTTGCTCTTCTTCACCGTCACGGTTAACTACCGTTTCAGATGAAAGGTTTGCCATCATCGCTTTCGCTACGCGATCGTTGGTCGATGCCCAGATATCGATAACTTTGTTGTATCGTTCGCCCGCAGTAACAAGACCAGATTGGTATTGTTCCTGGATTTCACGTACTTCTTCTTCCGCTTCTGCGATTTCAGTGTACTTAGCTGGCGGTACAACCATATCGTCGATACCAACAGATACACCAGATAGTGCCGCGTATGCGAAACCTGTGTACATGATTTGGTCAGCGAAGATTACAGTGTCTTTCAGACCTAGTTTACGGTACGCCTCGTTTAGTAGGTTAGAGATTTGCTTCTTACCTAGCTTTTGGTTAACGATGCTGTACGGTAGACCAGCTGGCACGATTTGCCATAGCATTGCACGACCGATAGTTGTATCAACCATCTTAGTCTCTGTTGTGCTGTTGCCGTCTTCGTCTACAACTGTTTCTGTAATACGTACTTTAACGCGTGCGTGAAGTTCAGCTTGCTTAGTGCGGTATGCTTTCTCAGCCTCTGCTGGGCCAGAAAGGTACATGCCTTCACCTTTCACGTTGATCTTGTCACGAGTCATGTAGTACAGACCCAATACAACGTCCTGAGAAGGTACGATGATCGGATCACCTGACGCTGGCGACAGAATGTTGTTTGTCGACATCATCAGAGTACGAGCTTCAAGCTGTGCCTCTAGAGTTAGAGGTACGTGAACCGCCATTTGGTCACCATCGAAGTCCGCGTTGTACGCCGCACACACTAGTGGGTGTAGCTGGATCGCTTTACCTTCGATTAGTACTGGTTCGAACGCCTGGATACCTAGACGGTGAAGTGTAGGTGCACGGTTCAATAGTACTGGGTGTTCACGGATTACTTCGTCTAGGATATCCCAAACTACCGCTTCTTCACGCTCTACCATTTTCTTAGCAGCTTTGATTGTAGTCGCAAGACCACGAGTCTCTAGCTTGCTGTAGATGAATGGTTTGAATAGCTCAAGTGCCATCTTCTTAGGAAGACCACACTGGTGTAGACGAAGGTATGGACCTACTGTGATTACAGAACGACCAGAGTAGTCTACACGTTTACCTAGAAGGTTCTGACGGAAACGACCTTGCTTACCCTTGATCATATCAGCAAGAGATTTCAGAGGACGCTTGTTAGAACCAGTGATCGCACGACCACGACGACCGTTGTCTAGTAGCGCATCAACAGACTCTTGCAGCATACGTTTTTCGTTACGTACGATGATGTCCGGAGCTGCTAGCTCTAGAAGACGCTTCAAACGGTTGTTACGGTTGATCACACGACGGTATAGGTCGTTTAGATCAGAAGTCGCAAAACGACCGCCATCTAGTGGTACTAGAGGACGCAGATCTGGCGGAAGTACTGGAAGTACAGTTAGGATCATCCACTCTGGGTTGTTACCAGATGCGATGAACGCTTCTACCAGCTTCAGACGCTTAGTTACTTTCTTACGCTTAGTTTCAGAGTTAGTAGTTTCTAGCTCTTCGCGCATTTGTTCTGCTTCAGCGTGCATGTCCATAGAACCTAGTAGGTCCTTGATAGCTTCTGCACCCATCTTAGCAGTGAACTCGTCGCCCCACTCTTCTAGACGGTCTAGATACTCTTCTTCCGTAAGCATCTGACCTTTTTCTAGATCAGTCATACCCGGCTCAGTTACTACGTACATTTCGAAGTAAAGAACACGTTCGATATCACGTAGAGGGATATCCATTAGTAGACCGATACGAGACGGTAGCGATTTTAGGAACCAGATGTGAGCTACTGGTGAAGCAAGCTCGATGTGGCCCATACGGTCACGACGAACTTTAGTTTGTGTAACTTCTACACCACACTTCTCACAGATAACACCACGGTGCTTCAAGCGCTTGTACTTACCACAAAGACACTCGTAGTCTTTAACTGGACCAAAGATACGCGCACAGAACAGACCATCGCGTTCAGGTTTGAACGTACGATAGTTGATCGTTTCAGGTTTTTTAACTTCACCGAAAGACCATGAACGGATCATGTCTGGTGAAGATAGACCGATTTTGATTGCATCAAATTCTTCGGTCTTATGCTGTGCTTTTAGAAAGTTTAATAAGTCTTTCACAATCAGCTCCTGTAAGGAGTTAAAAGGAGCTCACTCGCTAAAGTGAGCACCTTCTACCAAATAATCGCTTTAGATTCTCTCAACCTTAGTCAAGAGAGAAAGAGATTACTCTTCGTCTTCTAGCTCGATGTTGATACCTAGCGAGCGAATCTCTTTCAACAGTACGTTGAACGATTCTGGCATACCAGGTTCCATGCTGTGGTTACCGTCTACGATGTTTTTGTACATCTTAGTACGGCCGTTAACGTCATCCGACTTAACCGTTAGCATTTCTTGTAGAGTGTAAGCCGCACCGTATGCTTCTAGTGCCCATACTTCCATCTCACCGAAACGCTGACCACCGAACTGAGCTTTACCACCAAGTGGCTGCTGAGTTACTAGGCTGTACGAACCAGTTGAACGAGCGTGCATCTTGTCATCAACAAGGTGGTTCAGTTTCAGCATGTACATGTAACCTACTGTTACAGGGCGCTCAAACTGGTCACCTGTGCGACCATCAAACAGTTTTAGCTGACCAGATTCTGGTAGGTCTGCTAGTTTCAGTAGCGCTTTAATAGACGCTTCTGGTGCACCGTCAAATACTGGAGTCGCGATTGGTAGACCGCCACGTAGGTTCTTGATCAGAGTACGAACTTCGTCATCAGATAGAGAAGCAATATCTACTTTCTGGCGAGTCTCGCCTAGATCGTAAACTTTTTGTAGGAACTCGCGGAATTTCGCTAGTTCTTGCTGCTCTTTAACCATCTGGTTGATCTTGTCACCAATACCTTTCGCTGCCAGACCTAAGTGTACTTCTAGGATCTGACCGATGTTCATACGCGAAGGTACACCCAGTGGGTTAAGTACGATGTCTACAGGCTGACCTTTCTCATCGTATGGCATGTCTTCAACAGGGTTAATCTTAGAGATTACACCCTTGTTACCGTGACGACCCGCCATCTTATCACCAGGCTGAATGCGACGTTTAACCGCTAGGTAAACCTTAACGATCTTCAGTACGCCAGGTGCTAGATCATCACCTTGAGTGATCTTGCGACGCTTAGTTTCGAATTTCTTATCGAAGTCAGCTTTTAGCTCGTCCCACTGCTCTGCTAGTTGTTCTAGCTGAGTTTGTAGAGCGTCATCTTCTAGCGTTAGTTCTAGCCACTTCTTACGATCAGTTGTGTCTAGTTTCGCTTCAGAGTAACCACCTTCAATCAGTACAGCTTTAACACGGTTTAGAAGGCCACCCTCAAGAATCTGGAATTCTTCAGTTAGGTCTTTCTTCGCTTCTTTAAGCTGCATTTGTTCGATTTCAAGCGCACGCTTGTCTTTCTCTACGCCATCGCGAGTGAAGACTTGAACGTCGATGATCGTACCTGATACAGAGTTAGGTACACGTAGTGAAGTATCTTTAACGTCAGATGCTTTTTCACCGAAGATTGCACGTAGTAGCTTCTCTTCAGGCGTTAGCTGAGTTTCACCTTTAGGTGTTACTTTACCAACTAGGATGTCGCCACCCTTAACTTCTGCACCGATGTAAACGATACCTGACTCGTCTAGTTTAGACAGAGCAGACTCACCTACGTTTGGAATATCAGCTGTGATCTCTTCAGAACCAAGCTTAGTATCACGCGCCACACAAGTAAGTTCTTGGATGTGGATAGTCGTGAAACGGTCTTCTTGAACTACGCGCTCAGATACTAAGATCGAGTCTTCGAAGTTGTAACCATTCCAAGGCATGAACGCGATACGCATGTTTTGACCAAGCGCTAGTTCACCAAGGTCTGTTGAAGGACCATCAGCAAGAACGTCACCGCGTGATACAGGTTCACCTGGCATCACACATGGGCGCTGGTTAATACATGTGTTCTGGTTAGAACGTGTGTATTTAGTCAGGTTGTAGATGTCGATACCAGCTTCACCTGGTACTAGCTCTTCTTCGTTCACTTTAACAACGATACGAGAAGCATCTACAGACTGGATTACACCACCACGTTTAGCAACTGCAGTTACACCTGAGTCAACTGCTACGTTACGTTCAATACCAGTACCAACAAGCGGTTTGTCAGCTTTCAGTGTTGGAACTGCCTGACGTTGCATGTTCGCACCCATCAATGCACGGTTCGCATCATCGTGTTCTAGGAACGGGATAAGCGATGCAGCGATAGATACAACCTGGTTTGTCGCAACGTCCATGTACTGAGCGTGCTCACGAGGGTGTAGACCAGATTCACCTTTTTGACGAGCTGTGATCAGCTCATCTGCAAAACCGCCTTCTTCAGTTAACGCAGCATTAGCCTGTGCGATAACGAATTGACCTTCTTCGATTGCAGATAGGTAATCTACTTCGTCTGTTACAATGCCATCTACAACGCGACGGTATGGTGTCTCTAGGAAACCGTACTCGTTACAACGCGCAAACGCAGATAGAGAGTTGATCAGACCGATGTTTGGACCTTCCGGCGTTTCGATAGGACATAGACGACCGTAGTGAGTTACGTGTACGTCACGTACTTCGAAGCCAGCACGTTCACGAGTTAGACCGCCAGGACCCAATGCAGAAATACGACGCTTATGCGTTACTTCTGATAGCGGGTTGTTTTGGTCCATGAACTGTGAAAGCTGTGAAGAGCCAAAGAATTCTTTAACAGCTGCAGAGATTGGTTTCGCGTTGATCAAGTCTTGAGGCATGATTGCGTCAAGATCGCCTAGGCTTAGACGCTCTTTAACTGCACGCTCAACACGTACTAGACCTACACGGAACTGGTTCTCAGCCATTTCGCCTACAGAGCGGATACGACGGTTACCTAGGTGGTCGATATCGTCCACTTCGCCTTTACCGTTACGAATCGCGATAAGCTTCTTCATCACTTCAACGATATCTAGCTCGTCAAGTGTGCCTTGCTCTTGAGCATCTTCACGACCGATAGAGCTGTTGAACTTCATACGACCAACAGTCGATAGATCGTAACGCTCTTCAGAGAAGAATAGGCTTTCGAATAGTGCTTCTGCAGCTTCTTTTGTTGGTGGCTCACCAGGGCGCATCATGCGGTAGATTTCTACCAAAGCAGAAATACGATCAACAGTGCTGTCGATGCGTAGCGTTTCTGACATGAATGGACCATGGTCTAGATCGTTGGTGAACAACGTTTCTAGTGATTTGTGGCCAGCCTGAGATAGGTTCGCTAGAGCTTCCAGGCTGATTTCCTGGTTAGCGTTAACAATGATCTCGCCTGTTGCTTCGTTGACGTAATCTTTCGATGCAACTTTACCAACGATGTACTCAACTGGTACTTCGATGTGATCAACGCCATCTTTCTCTAGTTGGCGGATATGACGAGCTGTTACACGACGACCTTGCTCAACGTAAGTTTTACCGTTCGCTTCGATGTCGAATGACGCAGTTTCACCACGTAGACGATCAGGAACCAACTCCATTAGTAGAGTTTGGTCTTTCACTTCGAAGTTCACTTTTTCGAAGAAGATATCTAGGATTTCTTCTGACGTTTTACCAAGTGCACGAAGGATGATCGAAGCTGGTAGCTTACGACGGCGGTCAATACGTACGTATAAGTTATCCTTAGGGTCGAACTCAAAGTCTAACCATGAGCCACGGTAAGGAATAACACGTGCGTTGTATAGAACTTTACCTGAAGAGTGGGTCTTACCCTTATCGCTGTCGAAGAACACGCCTGGGCTTCGGTGCAGCTGGGATACGATAACCCTCTCGGTACCGTTAATTACGAAGGTACCATTGTCTGTCATAAGCGGAATTTCGCCCATGTAGACTTCTTGTTCTTTAATGTCTTTTACAGTACCTGCTGGCGCGTCTTTATCAAAGATTACTAGACGTAGTTTTACGCGTAGTGGCTTTGAGTAAGTTACACCGCGGATTTGACATTCTTTAACGTCAAAAACTGGCTCACCAAGACGGTAGCTAACGTATTGCAGCTCAGAATTGCCGTTGTAGCTCTGAATTGGGAATACAGAACGGAAAGCAGCTTCAAGACCGTATTGACCTTCAGGATCCTGTTCGATGAATTTGTCGAACGAATCGAGCTGGATCGATAGCAGGTATGGAATGTCCAAAACTTGTGGACGAGTACCAAAGTCCTTACGGATGCGCTTTTTCTCGGTATAAGAGTAAACCATGGGGTTCCTCAGCTCGCTGATAAGTGACCCAAACTGTCCGCCCGCTCCTAGTTACTTAAGGGGGGTAAGGGACAGTGACTAAATAGCTGTTTACTGTAGTGACATTTCATTGCGTAGGAATGAAATGTTTTTTGCTTGGGAACAGGCGCTTAAACAGCGGGAAAATTCGCCTATACCCTACAGCGCAAAAAGGCCGGTGGTTAAAAAACCACCAGCCAATTAGCCGTTAGGCTAAGAAACTATGCAATAATTACTTAACAGCAACAGTTGCACCAGCTTCTTCTAGCTGAGCTTTAAGTGCGTCAGCTTCTGCTTTGTCAACACCTTCTTTAAGAGGTGCTGGAGCGCCGTCTACAAGAGCTTTAGCTTCTTTAAGACCTAGGCCAGTTGCGCCACGTACTGCTTTGATTACAGCAACTTTGTTGCCGCCAGCAGATTCTAGGATTACGTCAAATTCAGTTTGCTCAGCTGCAGCTTCGCCGCCTGCTGCGCCACCTGCAACTACTGCAGCAGCAGCAGTTACACCGAATTTCTCTTCCATAGCTTCGATTAGTTCAACAACTTGCATTACAGACATTTCTGCAACTGCGTCTAGGATTTGCTCGTTAGTAATAGACATAACAATTCTCTTTTAAGTCAACAATAAGTTTATTTTGCAACCAGTAAAAAGCAAGGCTTAAGCCGCTGCTTCTTCTTTTTGATCGCGGATAGCAGCGATAGTACGTACCAGCTTGCCAGCAGAAGCTTCTTTCATGCACATCATTAGGCGTGCGATTGCTTCGTCGTAAGTTGGTAGTGTTGCTAGTACTTCAGCGTCAGTTAAAGCGCCTTCAAATGCAGCAGCTTTGATCTCGAAATCTTTGTTCTCTTTAGCGAAGTCTTTGAAAAGACGCGCTGCAGCACCTGGGTGCTCGTTAGAGAACGCGATTAGAGTAGGACCAGTGAAAGTGTCAGTTAGACACTCGTAGTCTGTACCCTGAACCGCACGACGTGCTAGAGTGTTACGCACGACTTTCATGTAAACACCCGCTTCGCGAGCTTGTTTACGTAGAGAAGTCATCGCGCCAACTTCAACGCCACGAGAATCAGCTACAACTGCAGAAAGTGCACCACTGGCAGCTTCGTTGACTTGAGCAACAATTGCTTTTTTGTCTTGAAGGTTTAAAGCCATCTTGGATTTACTCCTGGTTGTCGTTACACCACTCACTATCATCACGACAGTGAGAGCTATTGAGGTGCATTCCCAGAAGAAAGTTAACTATTTACATAGAGCTTTCTGTCAGTTCGGGCACCATCTACGTAGGATGATTAAGTTTGTTTTGAGAACAAACACCTACGGTCTTGGACGGAGACTGGGTCTTAATTCATTTCGAACTAGGAGACAGTTCAAAGAACCAATGTTCAGCCCCAACCACAAATATTAGGCGCAAAATTATACACAAATTTTGCGCCTAAGCAAATAAATTATGCTTGAGTGTTCAGGCTAGCCTGATCAACAGCAACACCAGCACCCATAGTAGTAGAGATGCTTACTTTCTTCAGGAAAGTACCTTTCGCTGAAGATGGCTTAGCTTTCTTCAGAGCAACTAGAAGAGCTTCTAGGTTCTCTTTGATCTGCTCAGCAGAGAAGTTTGCTTTACCGATAGTAGTGTGGATGATGCCGTTTTTGTCGTTACGGTAACGAACCTGACCAGCTTTAGCGTTCTTAACCGCTTCAGCAACGTTAGGAGTTACAGTACCAACTTTAGGGTTTGGCATTAGACCGCGAGGACCTAGGATAGTACCTAGTTGACCTACAACGCGCATTGCATCTGGAGAAGCAACAACTACGTCGAAGTTCATTTCGCCTTTCTTAACTTGCTCAGCAAGATCTTCCATACCAACGATGTCTGCGCCAGCTTCTTTAGCTGCTTCAGCGTTTGCACCTTGAGTGAACACTGCAACGCGGATTTCGCGGCCAGTACCGTGAGGTAGTACAGTTGCACCACGTACGTTCTGGTCAGATTTACGAGCATCGATGCCTAGGTTAACAGCAACGTCAACAGACTCTACGAATTTAGCAGTAGCTAGTTCTTGAAGAAGAGCAACAGCTTCGTTGATTTCGTACTCTTTAGTTACGTCAACTTTTTCGCGGATTACGCGCATGCGCTTAGTTAGTTTAGCCATCTTATTAACCCTCTACCACTAGGCCCATTGAACGAGCAGTACCTGCGATTGAACGCTTCATTGCTTCGATGTCAGCACCAGTCATATCAGCAGCTTTAGTTTCTGCGATTTCTTGGATTTGAGCGTCAGTTACAGTACCCACTTTTTCAGTGTTTGGACGACCTGAACCAGACTTAACGCCAGCAGCTTTCTTAAGAAGAACAGCAGCAGGTGGAGTCTTAGTTACGAACGTGAAAGAACGGTCGTTGTATACAGTGATAACAACAGGAGTAGGTAGACCTTTCTCTAGAGATTCTGTTTTCGCGTTGAACGCTTTACAGAATTCCATGATGTTAACACCGTGTTGACCTAGTGCAGGACCAACTGGTGGACTTGGGTTCGCCATACCAGCTGCAACTTGTAGCTTGATGTAAGCTTCAACTTTCTTAGCCATGATAATTCCTAAGTTTGGGTACAAACGCTAATCATCGATCAGCTCCCCGTTTAATGAAAAAACTCTTTACTTCACCAGAAGTAAAAAGGCGCGAAATTATAGTCATAATTCGCGCCTTAGACAACCCTTAAAAAGGTGTTTTTTTAATCAAGTTTTTCAACCTGACCAAATTCAAGCTCAACTGGTGTTGCACGACCAAAGATCGACACAGACACTTTCAGGCGGCTCTTCTCGTAATCCACTTCTTCAACAGTACCATTGAAGTCAGCAAATGGACCTTCATTAACACGTACCACTTCGCCCGCTTCGTACATAGTACGTGGACGAGGAGCTTCACTTGCTTTCTCAAGACGATTAAGAATCGCATCAGCTTCTTTGTCTGTGATAGGTGCTGGACGGTCTGAGGTACCACCAATGAAGCCCATGACACGCGGCACACTGCGTACTAGGTGCCATGATTCATCGTTCATAATCATCTGAACAAGGACGTAACCTGGGAAGAACTTACGCTCAGATTTACGACGCTGACCCGCGCGCATTTCCACTACTTCTTCAGTAGGAACCAGTACTTCACCGAATAGCTCTTCCATGCTGTGCATTTTGATATGCTCGCGAAGAGATTGAGCTACACGACCTTCAAATCCAGAGAAGGCTTGAACCACATACCAGCGTTTTTTTGGAGCTTCACTCATGAATTAAAACCCTCTATACCCCAGTCGCTAGAGCTACTAGACGAACCATGATGCCGTCAATACCCCATAGCGCTAGAGCCATTACAATACTTACAGCTAAAACGATCAGTGTTGTTTGCATAGTTTCTTGGCGTGTAGGCCAAACAACTTTACGAACTTCCATACGAGATTCTTTTGCAAAACTGATCGCTGCTTTACCTTTAGTCGTTGTTGCTGCAACGCCAAGAGCAGCTGCAATTAGAACAACAACGCCTGCAGCGCGAACTACTACAGACATTTCACCATACAGGTAATTACCCACAACAGCGGCCGCTGCTAATACGAAAGCGGCAATCCACTTAAACGTATCTGCTGCGTTTGAGCTATCAGGAGTTTCAGCATTATTTGCTTTCATAAACCAACCTGTCACAAGTCTTAATATAGACGACAACAACCCCGCTGTTGCAGGGCAAACTCCATATCGCTGAAAAAATCAGCGTTACTCTCTTAAGATTAAGCCTCTCCGGCCAATCTTGCTCTGCTCTCAACCAAAATCTGAACAAGAAAACAGCTAAAATAATGTTGAGTGCAGAAAAAGGGCATCAAATGATGCCCTTTTTGCTACTGGTTCGTCAAATCTAATTCAAGATTTTCCGAAGACATTCGTTTAATTCTTTAAGAATTAGTCGAAGATCTTAGCAACAACACCAGCACCTACAGTACGGCCACCTTCACGGATAGCGAAACGTAGGCCTTCATCCATAGCGATAGGAGCGATTAGCTCAACTTGCATTTGGATGTTGTCACCTGGCATTACCATTTCTACGCCTTCTGGTAGAGAGATGTCACCAGTTACGTCAGTTGTACGGAAGTAGAACTGTGGACGGTAGCCTTTGAAGAATGGAGTGTGACGACCACCTTCATCTTTAGAAAGTACGTATACTTCTGACTCGAACTTAGTGTGTGGAGTGATTGAACCAGGCTTAGCTAGTACTTGACCACGTTCAACTTCATCACGCTTAGTACCACGTAGAAGTGCACCAACGTTCTCACCAGCACGACCTTCGTCAAGAAGCTTACGGAACATCTCAACACCAGTACATGTTGTAGTAGTCGTTTCTTTGATACCAACGATAGCAACTTCGTCACCTACGTTTAGGATACCACGTTCGATACGACCAGTTACTACTGTACCACGACCTTGGATTGAGAATACGTCTTCGATAGGCATTAGGAATGGCATATCTACTGCACGCTCTGGCTCAGGGATGTATGAATCTAGCGCTTCTGCTAGTTCAACAATCTTAGCTTCCCATTGCTCTTCGCCGTTTAGTGCGCCTAGAGCAGAACCTTGGATAACTGGTAGGTCATCACCTGGGAAGTCGTACTCAGATAGAAGTTCACGAACTTCCATTTCTACTAGTTCTAGTAGCTCTTCATCGTCAACCATGTCACATTTGTTCATGAATACGATGATGTATGGGATACCAACCTGACGGCCTAGTAGGATGTGCTCACGAGTTTGTGGCATTGGACCATCAGTTGCAGCAACTACAAGAATACCACCGTCCATCTGTGCAGCACCAGTGATCATGTTCTTAACGTAGTCCGCGTGTCCTGGACAGTCAACGTGCGCGTAGTGGCGAGTTGGAGTGTCGTACTCTACGTGAGAAGTAGCGATTGTGATACCGCGCTCACGCTCTTCTGGAGCGTTATCGATAGATGCGAAGTCACGAGCAGCACCGCCGTATACTTTAGCAAGTGTTGTACAGATAGCTGCAGTTAGAGTAGTTTTACCGTGGTCAACGTGGCCGATAGTACCAACGTTTACGTGCGGTTTTACACGTTCAAATTTTTCTTTAGACATGAGTAGTCCCTCTAGGTACGGATTTAGGTGGCCCGAATTGACCACGCAACCAAAAAAGATAATTGGTAAATCTTATATCAAAAGGAGATAACTTTGAGAGCTGGTGCTGATAGGCAGACTCGAACTGCCGACCTCATCCTTACCAAGGATGCGCTCTACCACCTGAGCTATATCAGCACTCAAATTAGAGTGGAGCGGGCAGCGGGAATCGAACCCGCATCATCAGCTTGGAAGGCTGAGGTAATAGCCATTATACGATGCCCGCAACACGTAACTCTGAGAGCTATTTCCTAAAGAATATGGTGGAGGGGGACGGATTCGAACCATCGAAGGCAGTGCCGGCAGATTTACAGTCTGCTCCCTTTGGCCACTCGGGAACCCCTCCAAATTTTTAAGCCATTCTTACTACAATTGTTTCCACTAGAAACAGGAAAGAATGGTGCCGACTACCGGAATCGAACTGGTGACCTACTGATTACAAGTCAGTTGCTCTACCTACTGAGCTAAGTCGGCATAAGTGGTGCGCATTCTATTGAATGATTTTCTAGGTTGCAATAGCTATTTCAAAAAAAATCGTAAAATTCGACTTTTTAGAATCGATTGCTGCAAAATCATACAAACCTCGCTTTTTAAAGCAAACTTTCGAGCTTTGTCGTTTGCTTTGCACGGAGCTTGTTGTATGTTCTTGCTCTCGATGAAACCAAGGATAAAAGAGACCCATGAGTCCATTTTTGTCATTTGACCGTGCCGAATGGGCAGAATTGCGCAATTCTGTTCCGATGACACTCTCTGAAGACGATCTGAAAGCGCTTCAAGGCATTAATGAAAACCTCACTATGGAGGAAGCGGTAGAGATCTACCTTCCTTTGTCACGTCTTTTAAATCTGTACGTTCAGGCTCGCCAAAGTCGTAACTCTGTACTTCAGCAGTTCCTCAACACGGAAGAACATGCTCCACCCTTTGTTATCGGCATTGCCGGCAGTGTGGCGGTAGGAAAGAGTACTACCGCACGACTTCTAAAAGCATTGCTCTCTCGTTGGGAGAACCATCCGAAAGTCGCCCTTGTGACAACAGATGGTTTCTTATATCCAAAGAAAGTGCTGGAAGAGAGAGGCATCATGCATCGTAAAGGCTTTCCGGAATCTTACGATATTAAACGCTTGGTAGAATTCGTTTCAGATGTAAAAGCAGGTCAACCAAACTTAGAAGTCCCAGTTTATTCACACATTACGTACGACATTACTGAAGAACGAAAGAAAGTAGATCGTCCAGATGTACTGATTATCGAAGGGTTAAACGTTCTGCAAAGTGGTATGGACTATCCGCATGATCCACATCGCGTGTTTGTCTCTGATTTCCTAGACTTCTCTATTTATGTTGATGCAGAAACTGAGACCATTGAGCAATGGTATGTAGAACGATTTTTGAAATTCCGCCAAGGTGCATTTACTCAACCAGGCTCTTATTTTAGTCATTACACGCAATTGTCTGTCGAAGAGGCGAAAAACAAAGCTAAAGAAATTTGGCAAAGCATTAACGGGCTCAATCTAGAACATAACATTCTGCCAACTCGCGAGAGAGCCCATCTAATTCTGCACAAAGGTCCTAGTCATCTCGTCGACAAGGTGTCGTTGAGAAAGTAACCTCTATTAGGCACTAGACTAGAGGTTAATCACCTTTCCTTAGGGAGATCTCACCACCAACGTAGGTCTCCAATCCATTAGTGGTTTCTAATACTACACCACCTTGCTGATCGATGCCCTTTACTACCCCATGGATTTCTCTAGGTCCCATCAATAGCTTTACAGGGCGTCCAATAAAGTTGTCTAAACGATTCCAACGCTCTACAAACCCACCGAGCCCTGTCATTTCATATTCTTCTAGTGCTTTCTTCCAGTGTTCAATCAGGTTAATCGCTAACTGGTTACGATCGATATCTAGGCTATCGCTCACTTGGTTTAAGGTTGTCCACGGTTGATCGATTTCAGGTTGCAAGTCTGGCATACCGATATTAAGCCCCATGCCAATAACTAGATGCGCAGCCCCACCGGCTTGCCCTGACATTTCAACTAAAATGCCTGCAAGCTTTTTATCTTCGTAGTAAACATCGTTCGGCCATTTGAGTTTCACGCCTTGGATACCCATCTCTTCAATAGCTTCCACTGCTGCGATACCAACAACTAAGCTCAACCCCATAGCCGCTGCCATACCAGCATCCAAACGCCAGTACATCGACAAATACAAGTTAGTCCCAAAAGGCGATATCCATTGGCGCCCACGTCGTCCTCTTCCTTTTGCTTGATATTCAGCCAAACATACGCGCCCCTTATCGGAGTCATCGACTTTCTCGAGCAGATATTGGTTGGTTGAATCTATAACCGAGATGAGTTCAAGTTGAGTATCAACATGAGCTTGAAGCCTTTGCTCATCAAGCAGTTGTAAAGGCTGAGCTAGCTGGTAGCCACGTCCTTGAATCCGGTAAATGTCTACGCCCCAATCATTAAGACCTTTGATGTGCTTTGCAATAGCAGCGCGTGATATACCCAATTCTTGCCCTAAGGCTTCCCCAGAATGAAAATCACCGTCACTTAGCGCTTTGAGAATATGCAGTTTTGCAGAGTGTTCCTTTCTCATCGCGTAGCCTCAATCTCAGTTAGGTTAGTCTCGCCCTTGTTATTCATAAAACGAACTTCATGTTCTAGTTCAATTTGGTATTTATCCCAAACGGTCCTTTTTACCAAAGACGCAAGCTCGACAACGTCATCAGCACTACAATTATCAACATTAGTTAGAACCAAAGCTTGGTGTGGATTTACTTGAGCACCGTTCACTGATACCCCCTTCAAACCACATTGGTCGATTAACCAACCCGCAGCGACTTTCATTCCTCCTTTCGCAGGGTAAGCCACCATATTGCTGTGCTTTTTGATAAGTTGATCGTAATGATCTTGGCTGATCACTGGATTTTTAAAAAAGCTTCCTGCGTTACCAACTTTTGCAGGGTCTGGCAATTTTTCCATTCGCACTTGGCATACACGCTCAAAAATGGTTAGGGGACTAAGCTCTTCTTCAGGAATACTTTGCAAAGGACCATATTGATTGATCGCCTTCCATTGCTTTGGCAATTTGAGACCGACCGCAGTAATAAAGCATTTTTCATATAATGCATGCTTGAAGATCGAATCACGATAGCCAAATTGGCACTCTTCTGCAGTCATGCGTTTGGTCGTGAAGTTCTCCAAATCGAGGATATCTACGTATTCGCACACATTTTGCAATTCCAATCCATAGGCTCCGATATTTTGAATAGGTGCCGAGCCTGCGCAGCCAGGGATGAGTGCGAGGTTCTCAATACCTCCCATGCCTTGTTCTACACACCATTGAACAAGCGCCGGCCAATCCTCACCGCCTTCAATGTGCAATAGATAATGAGCACTTTCTTCAGTAACAGTTTTGCCCATTAAGCGGTTAATGATGACCATGCCTTCATAGTGTTGAGTAAACAGCATGTTACTGCCCTTACCTAAAAATAGCTTCGGTAACTCTAGGTAAGCTTCATCTTTAAATAGCTGAATAACATCATCGATAGTTTCAACGATCGCTAAATAAGCACAGGTTTGTTCGATACCAAATGTGTGGAAAGCCTTGAGGCTCGCATGTTTCTTAATTTCCATAGTGGATTTGCAACGCCAGATGAGATTCTCTTAAACTGTAGCCATTCTACCTTAGTTATGTTTTAGCCGCAGTGACAATACCTAGCTCATTAATCATAGAAGTGTTAAATCCGATCAAACTACCTCTGATCAAGAGATTATACAAAGCACATTACCCTGCCGGAAAAGCCAAGCGTGATGAGCTGATCATCACCGCAAGTTTAGAAGGAAAAATCGTTGCTCTCCTTAGAATGAAAGCGGTCGAAAAGTCTCGCTTGCTGACTGGTATGCTTGTTGTTCCGGAATTTAGGGGAACAGGGGTCGGTCAAGCATTACTTACTCATTGCGAAAACACTGTTTTCAACAATGGAGATTATTGCTTTGCTTTTAATCATTTAGAGGCTTATTACTCTCAACATGGATTCAAAACCATTGATAGCTCTGAGCTTCCAAACTCATTGAAAATGGCTTATTTACGGTACGTGGACAGTGGCAAAGATCTCATTCCAATGCAATTCATTACTTCTAGTGCTTCAAACAGTGCGCTTTTGTAGCCAGAGAAATCATATCTTTGGTAAAATATCAGGTTCGCAATATTGCACTTAATTAAGGTACTCACACCGGTATGATAGTAAGTAGGAACCCATTCGAACAGTTGCCAAGTCTCGCAGTTAAGCCTGAAGACTTCGAAGTTCTGCACGCAGCAGATGCTTTCAGAGCTCGTCTTCTTGATGCGATCAGCAAAGCAACGTCACGAATTTACCTAGTCGCTCTATATCTGGAAGATGATGAAGCTGGACGTGAAATTTTCACAGCGCTTTATGAAGCGAAACAGCGCAATCCTGGATTGGACATCAATATCTGTGTAGATTGGCACCGAGCGCAACGTGGTCTCATTGGTGCAGAATCATCTGAAGGCAACGCAGCACTTTACAAGGCATTCGCAAAAAAATACCAGCACTCAATTCCTGTATACGGTATTCCTGTACGAGGCAGAGAAGTCTTTGGTGTACTTCATCTTAAAGGCTTCATCGTAGATGACACCGTCATTTACAGCGGAGCAAGTCTTAACAACGTATACCTACAATACAATGGTCGTTACCGCTTCGATCGCTACCATGTCATTCAACACAAAGCATTAGCAGACTCGATGGTAGGATTCATTCAGGATGAAATGATCGCCCACCCTGCAGTTAATGATCTTGCAGATAAAGATAAACCTGAGACAAAAGAGATCAAAGCGGACATTCGCCAACTTCGCTCTTCTTTAGCTCGTGCTAATTACGAATTTAAACCAGAAGTAGCCAGCGAAGACGAAGTGAAAGTTACACCGCTGGTAGGCTTAGGGAAGCGCCGTAATTTACTCAACCAGAAAATCGTTAAGCTGCTTGCAGCTGCTCAGAACGAAATCTTTATCTGTACACCTTACTTTAACTTCCCGAAAGCGATTAATCGTGAAGTAAAACGTGCAATGAAACGTGGTGTAAAAGTAACAATCGTGGTTGGTGACAAGACTGCAAACGACTTTTACATCTCTCCTGAAGAAGAGTTCAAAACTATTGGTGGTTTACCATATCTGTACGAACTCAACTTACGTCGCTTCGCTAAAGCGAATGAAGCAAGCATTGCTGCTCGTAAATTATCTATTCACCTTTGGAAACATGATAACAATAGCTTCCACCTCAAAGGTATCTGGGTTGATAAGCGCTACATGCTTATGACAGGCAACAACCTAAACCCTAGAGCATGGTCACTAGATCTTGAAAATGGTCTTTTAGTACAAGACAACTTCGCGAAGATGACAGACAAATTTGAACAAGAGGTGGCAAACATTCTAGAGCACACTCAGCTTATTTGTACTTACAAGCAATTAGAGAAAGTGGAAGACTATCCAGTCAGTGTTCAGAAGCTGGTCCGTAAGATCACACGTATCAAAGCTGATGGTGTACTAAAACGCATTCTTTAAAATGCTTCGATAGTAAACTTACAGAGCCCAGTATGAAAATACTGGGCTTTTTTATTATGTACAGCTAGCGACATAGATTACAACATTGTTGCTTTCTTTAAGTATTTAAACTGACACTTCGATATACAATGGGATGAGACGACTTTGTATTCTAAGAAATTCAACAAGATAACAGGTCCAGGATTGTAACGAAAAGGCTCCAGCATTTCTGCTGGAGCTTTAAATATGACAGGGGTAGATTGGGTCAATACTCCGAGATTCGATAGGACTTACTGCCAAGCGAGCTGGAGATCTAATCTCAACACGCACGATTCTGGCGTTAGGAGAATCAGAAACTCTTCCAACTAGACTGGTACTCTTTTCTTCATATACGAAAGAGGCTCTAGCATTTCAGCTAGAGTCTTAAATATGGCAGGGGTAGATTGGACCGGCACTCCGGAGATTCGATATGGCTTGCTGCCAAGCGGACTGGCGGCTCAGTTCCCAACACGCACTATTTGGGCATTAGGGGAATCCCCTGCTCTTCCAACTAGACTGGTACTCGTTCCTTCATATACGAAAAAGGCTCTAGCATTTCTGCTAGAGCCTTAAATATGGCAGGGGTGGATTGGACCGGCACTCCGGAGATTCGATATGGCTTGCTGCCAAGCGGACTGGCGGCTCAGTTCCCAACACGCACTATTTGAACATTAGGGGAATCTGCTACTCTTCCAGCTAGACTGGTACTCTTTCCCTCATATACGAAAAAGGCTCTAGCATTTCTGCTAGAGCCTTAAATATGGCAGGGGTGGAGAGATTCGAACTCCCAACACGCGGATTTGGAATCCGCTGCTCTGCCAATTGGAGCTACACCCCTGTAGAAACTACAGTTTATCACATTGTAGATTCAAAAAAACCTCGCAAAAGCGAGGTCTTTGAAATAAGTGGCGGAGCGGACGGGACTCGAACCCGCGACCCCCGGCGTGACAGGCCGGTATTCTAACCAACTGAACTACCGCTCCGCACTGGTTAGACCTAAAGTCTAAGTTTTTGTCTTCACTTTTT
>NZ_JBECOU010000018.1:0-21150 GCF_040104475.1 Vibrio sp. SSH13-20 | reverse complement strand
GGTTCAGATAACTCGTTTCCGCTCGACTTGCATGTGTTAGGCCTGCCGCCAGCGTTCAATCTGAGCCATGATCAAACTCTTCAATTTAAGATTTTGTTCGGCTCAATGAATACTGAACATTACATAAAGTAATGTTTGAATTGACTGTGCTCTTATTGGCTTTCACTTTTAAAAAGTGAAATAAAACAGCTCAAGGCTGCTTCCCAATTCGAATGGTCACTTCGTTTCATTGAAACCTAATTTGAAGCCGAAGCTTCTAATTGGATTATCATCAACGAGTGCCCACACAGATTGATAGGTTCTTATTTTTAAAGAGCTTTTCTAACATTTTCAGCAACTTAGTTGCTCGTCGTTAGGGGTGCGTATCTTACTTCACACCGTGAGAGAGTCAAGCATTTTTTTAAATTCTTTTTTCTCTCTTCCGACTCGCTGTGTGACTTTCGTCTCACTCCGTGTCGGTGGATGCGCAGTATAGGGAGTTGAGAAATTAGCACAAGCGTTTTTTGCAAAAAAACTTTCAACCGAACAAATAACAAACACTTTGTTCAGATATACGGCAAAACAAAGGATCTTTGACGTAATTATTCGATCCTAAAGAGGAGTAAAGTCAGACTTCATTGCAGTCTTCTCGTAGTTTTTCGTCACGTTCTCCTCTTCTTTTCACAGAAATTAAAGGTAAGCCGTCTTACCAATAACCAGTTTCGACTATGGTCTATTTAAACAAAAATCGATTTTTGATTCAGATCACTGCACTTCCTTACATATCGATCAAGAATGATTCTCGTTATCATTATTGGAGAGTTATTCATGAAAGCCGCAGTTGTTAGTGAATTTAAAGGTCCGCTTGTTATCAAGGATATTCCTTTACCCAACGTTAAACCTCGTGATGTACTCGTAAAGGTTCATGCATGTGGTGTTTGTCATACTGATCTGCACGCTTGTCATGGCGATTGGCCGGTAAAACCCAAAATGCCTCTGGTACCAGGACATGAAGGTGTGGGTGAAATCGTCGAAGTTGGCAGCGAGATACATCATCTCAAAGCAGGTGATCGTGTTGGTGTTCCTTGGTTGTATAGTGCATGTGGTCATTGCGACTATTGTTTAGAAGGGCAAGAGACGCTGTGTTTAGATCAACATAACGCTGGTTATTCCGTTGATGGCGGTTATGCAGAGTTCTGTCTTGCTCATGGTGAGTACGTCGTGAAGATTCCAGATGGCTTAAGCTATGTGGATGCAGCTCCCCTCTTCTGTGCAGGTGTTACCACTTATAAGGCGCTCAAAGTAACAGATGTAAAACCAGGTCAATGGGTGGCAATTGTCGGTGCAGGTGGTTTAGGTCATTTAGCCATTCAATATGCTGTAGCTATGGGCATGAATGTTATTGCTGTAGATACTGGTGATGAGAAGCTCGCACTCGCTAAAAGTCTAGGTGCGCAACACACCATCGACTTTATGAAAGAGAAACCATCAGAGCGTATTAAGACCATCACTAATGGCGGCGTGCATGGCGTTGTATGTACTGCAGTATCGAAGCCTGCATTCCAAGAGGCTTATCACTCCATACGCCGTGGTGGCGCATGCGTTCTTGTTGGTCTTCCTCCTGAAGAGATGCCAATCCCTATCTTTGATACGGTGCTAAATGGTGTCAAAGTGATTGGCTCTATTGTTGGCACACGCAAAGACTTGCAAGAGTGCTTACAATTCGCAGCAGAAGGAAAAGTAAAAGCCATTACCGAAGTTAAACATCTTGAAGATATCAATGACATCTTTGCTGATATGGAGAAAGGTGAAATTAATGGGCGTATCGTGATGGAGTTTGCCTAGCTTTGGCTGTTGATATCTTTTCTATATAGATAGCAAAAAAAGAGCGGCACTTTCATGCTGCTCTTTTGGTCTTTGCTTTTTACTTGGGGTGCTTCAGGTGAAGTCTTGGAAAAGTGACTCTTCTATATAGAAGAAAAGATCAGAGCATCCTTGCCCTTCTCTTTACGACAGAATAGTTAGGGGTATATCTAAATGCCGTTATTGTTCGATGACGCATTGAGCTCGTAAGAGTGGAGCATGCTTGCATTCCCAATAGCGTCATCTTCGAGAGGAACTTAGTTCTTCAATACTTTTACGGTGTAGCTACCATCTTTTTGTTGGTATAGACCGTGGATGTCGGTTTCGAAACCTGGGTAATGCGCACCGATCTCACAAAGCATCTCTAGGAAGTCCAGCACAGGGCGAGACTCTTGAGTCACCATTTCACCAGGAAGTACTAGTGGCACACCTGGAGGGTAAGGAAGGATCATGTTCGCACTTACGCGACCAACCATTTCTTCCAGTTTGATTTCTTCTACGTTACCGCGAAGCTCTTCTTGCCATGCTGCGTGTGGTGTTACTTTCATTTCTGGAAGAACATCGAACGCTTTGTACATTAGCTCTGGTAGGTTGTATTTCTTAGTTAGGTCATGAATTGCTTGTGCTAGTTCTTGAACGCGCATGCCTTCATAGAAGCTTGGGTCTTCGTTGTATAGCGAAGGTAGGAAGCTCTTGATGGTTAGGTTCAAGTCGTAGCCACGTTTAAATTCAGTTAGACCGCGTAGCAATTGCATTGCTTTTGATTTGTCGATGCCGATTGAGAATAGGAACAACAAGTTGTATGGACCTGTTTTCTCTACCACGATGCCGCGCTCGTCTAGGAATTTAGCCACCAGCGAAGCAGGAATACCTGATTCTTCTAGTTCGCCTTCTTTATTCATCCCCGGAGTCAGTAGCGTTACTTTGATTGGGTCAAGATACATGTGGTTATCATCCATGTTCTTGAAGCCGTGCCATGTGTCGCTAGGGTCTAGTTTCCAACATTCTGTGGTATCGATGTTTTCTGGTTGCCATACATCGAAGAACCAGCTGTCGCTTTCTGCTTCTAGACGTTTGATCTCTTTACGGAAGCGGATTGCGCGATCGATAGAGTCTTGCATCAACTTCTTACCAGTGTTGCCGCGCATCATTGCCGCTGCAGTTTCAGTAGAAGCAACAATGCCGTACTGAGGTGAAGTTGAAGTGTGCATCATGAATGCTTCGTTGAAAGATTCTTTATCAAAGTCGCCTTTCACGTGAATCATTGAAGCTTGTGAGAACGCTGCCAACAGTTTGTGTGTTGATTGTGTTTCGTAGAACACTTTGCCTGGCATCGCTTCACCACTCATACCACATTTACCTTCGTAAATTGGGTTGAAGTTAGTGTAAGGCACCCAAGCACTGTCGAAGTGGATGTGTTTACAATCTAGCGACTCTTTGATGAATTGTGTGTTGTACAGCAAGCCATCGTAAGTTGAGTTAGTCACTACTGCGTAAGTTGGTGCTGTTGCACCTGGTGTTTTCGCCACTTTCTCTGCGATTACATCGCGGCTGAATTCGCTTTGTGGGATACCACCAAGGATGCCGTATGCGTTACGAGTTGGGCGGAAGTAGATTGGTGTCACGTCGCTCATCATCATTAGGTGAGTCAGAGACTTGTGACAGTTACGGTCAATCAGTACTGTGCTGCCTGCTGGCGCTGAGTACATACCAACGATTTTATTCGATGTAGACGTACCGTTAGTTACGATGTACGAGCTGTCTGCATTGAATGTACGTGCGATGTATTCTTCAGCATCTTTATGTGGACCTGAGTGGTCTAGTAGAGAACCTAGTTCAGGCATTGAAATTGATACGTCCGCTTTGAATGTGTTTGGACCGTAAAAATCGTAGAAGATGCTACCAGCAGGGCTTTTCTGGAATGCAGTACCGCCCATGTGACCTGGAGTACAGAAGGTGTATTTACCTTCTTCTACGTATTTGAATAGCGCTTTAGTGAATGGAGGCATGATGGCATCTTTGTATGCCTCTGTCGCTTGGTTGATTTTGATAGCGATGTCGTCAGCCATACCTAAAGCGTACTCGAAGAAGCTCACGTTTAGACGTAGGTCTGTTAGTGAAATGTCTAGAGTAGACTGTTCGTTAGCAAATGCGTGAACAGGCAGTTTTTCGTTGATTTGGCTGATACGTTCACATAGCTCTAGTGAGTATTTATCCCAGTCGAACAGCACACCGCAAATGCGTGGGTTCATCTCAATCATCTTGATCAAGTCTTTATCATCTACTGGGTAAACCACTTCGTAGCCCGCTTTCTCAAGAGCAGCGTGAAGTTGACGAACTGGCTCTTCTTTAAAGAACACACCCATGTGGTTCAAGATAGCGAATATATTCATTTGGACATCTCCAAGGCGAATGAGGGCGCTCTTTGCCATTTACAGGCAATGAGTAAGGTGAGCGCCGCGTGAATTTGGGTTTTATGGGCTGGCACCTTAGTGCCAGCGTTTTGGGGATTAGTTGCTTGCTTGGGCAGGCATATCGTCAGCGTGCATTTTCACGTACTGAGCAAGACCTGCTTTTTTGCTGTAGAACATCAAGATAACTAGAGAAACGATGAAGGTTGCTGTTAGCGTACCGCCCTCTGCACCTGCTAGTGCGATGAAGCAGAACAGACAAGCCACACCAGAGAACAGCATTACGAAGCCGTTGCGTGTTGTCATACCTTCGAAGCGAATCAAGTTAATGCTTGAGTAGAAGTAAGGCAGCATAGTTAGTAGAACTGCGTCAGTCGTTAGCTGGTTGAACAGGTCTGATGCGTGTGCTGTTTTAGAGCTAAAGAACATCAGTACAACCATTAGCGCAGTCATCTTGATTGACGCAAGGATTAGACCTTTCTTAGGCACACCGTTTTTATCAGTTTCACCGTAGATTTTAGGGAAGTTGCCGTCGTTTGCTGCGCGTTTACCCGCCTCACCTACTAGCATCATCCAAGAACCTAGCGAAGTGAAACATGCTAGTGCTGTAAATGCTGATACGAATGGCGCTGTCCAGCTACCGAATAGCTCAGTTGTTGCTAGTGCAAATGGCGCACCTGATGCCGCAACTTCTGACGCAGGGAACATGCCGCTGATCATTTGAGTTGATAGGATGTAAATCACACCTGCGATACCAGTACCCAACATAGTTGCTAGTGGTACGGTACGTTTAGGGTTTTCTACCATACCAGTCGATACCGCTGCTGATTCCACACCTACGAATGACCATAGACAGATAAGAACCGCAGTTACTACCGCGTGGCTGTCAGTGCCTGCTGATACGTTCCAGTTTTGGCTGTAAAGCGCAGTATCGAAGTGCGTCCAACCAAATGCGGCTGTACCAACAACTGGGATAAGGATAAGAACTAGACCAAGCGTACATAGACGGCTTACCCAGCTACCACCAAGTAGGTTGACGAAAGTGAAGATCCATACCGATGCAATCGTCGCAATACCTGCTGGGATTGGGTTATTAAGCACAGGGAAGAATACTGAAAGGTAAGAAACACCTGTAATGGCAATAGCCAGGTTACCAATCCAGTTCGCGTGGTAATAAAGAACGCCCGTTTGGAAACCAAATACCGGAGACACTTCGCCAGCATAAGCGATAGGACCACCTTCTTGTGGGTTTTTGGTTGCCAGACGAGCGTAAACGAACGCCAGACTCAGTGCACCGACCAAACAGATCAGCCAACTGAAGATTGAAACAGAGCCTACAGAGGCAAGACTAGAAGGTAATAGTGCAATACCACTACCCATCATGTTACCGGCTACGACACCCGTACAGGCAATAAGGCCGATTTTTTTCGCATTCGATGACATAACATCTCCAAATCTATTCTACTCGAGTCAACATGACTCAAACTGAATGGTTATTAGCGAGATGCTATGAGGAGGAATCTGCTCGACCTCGCTAAATTTCGAAGTGAAGACTACGCCCAAAAACTGGGAAAAAAATAAACTTGGCGTTATCAATAAAACAATTAGCCCATCGGTATAAAGTTGAGATAAACCTTATAAACACAAAAATATAAAACCAATAAATACAGAAGGTTAGCCCAATAACATTAAACGCTCTTATCGGAAACCTAAAAACATCAACCTCAACAAATTTTCCATCAAGCTTATCAACCTCTATCAACATCAAAAGAAACCATGGCTAATTACCCAAACTGTTGACGCCGCTTTTTCCTACCTTTATTGCTCCGTTGACTTACATCAAACTTCCCTCTTCTTTTCCCCTCGTTCTGCATAGATACCAACGTAAGTACACATAAACAACAGTGTGGTTGTGACAGACAATAAGTACACAAACCAAAGGTAGAGCAATGGGGGAAAAAAGGTAGATCTAGCAAAAACTCGATAAGAGCCGCTCATTAATAAACACAAGCAAAATACAAAGATGGTGAGATAGAAGATAGAAGATAGAAGATAGAAGATAGAAGATAGAAGATAGAATGAAAAGCCTACCACCCCCTGTAAAGTAAGCTCTATTCAAAAAGCAAGAAGATAGCGATTTAATAACGTAGAGACAAAAAAGCCCCTCACCGAAGTGAAGGGCTAAGTGTCTCTGATTGATAAAAGAGGGCTTACTACAACATACGAACCACAGAAGGGTGCACTGCTCGATACATGGCGTAATCAATCGCCTTCATATTGCTTGGAAAGACCAAGTTTTCGCATAGCAAATAGGTCTCTACAGATGTATCTATATAGAAGGCTTCACTGTAAGACTCACTTGCCCAATCCAAATCACCATCCAATTCCGCGTGCTTGCCTCTAATGACATAAGACAGAACTGAGTCTCGAACCTCGAGAGCTTGATTCAAATGCTGCTTAGCCAAATCGATGTCACCTGCAATGGTCTCATGCAGCGCTAACGCTTCATAAATACGTGGCTGAATTGGTCCCACCATCATCTTTGAATTGGTTTCCAATTTCTCACTCAACTGCTGAACTCTGCCTTTTCTCAGCTCCAATGCAGGATCAAGCGCCTTTTGCACATGATAGGCAATCAACAGCTCAGCTTGTACATAAGCGTTATCCGGTTCAATCTCGAGAATTCTCTCCATCAAGTCGATACCGTGCTGGAATTGATTCGCATCCGACACATTCAAGTAGTGGTTTGCCTCAACAAACAGCTCCAATGCATCTGGGTTCATTGGCATACCCGCCACCAGCACCTTGGATTTTAATTTTGCATCTGGCACTTTTAGTGCGCGCATCAAATCTAGAGAGGCTTGCTGCATAACCGACTTCAAATGGCTATTGGTTAACGCGTATTGGCGGCTGAACAAAACCTTTTCGGAGGAGTTATTGCGATATTCCACCTCAAGGAAGCTGCCACCGTCGTTTTCTTTAACACGTACCACCACAGACTTACCAGGTACAATACCAGTAGTAAAGGTCGCCTTTTTCAACATGACTCGATAATCACTGACTTGAGCCACATCTGCCATCAACTTCTGTGCAAACCCGTCGGCTAAGTCATAGCTACGACCTTCTTTGCTGAAGTTATCCTGAAACTTGAATTCGATAAGGTGAGTATCAATGGCTTGTGTAATGCGCACTTCAGATTGCTTATAGGTAAACACCCCCATCACCACGACCAAAATACTGATCCAAATGAAGTTCATGAAACCTAATCGCCAAGGGCTGATTTTATTCGGCTTGCGCGGTGCTTTTTTCTCTTTTGACATCTCGCATACAGCGCGAGTTAACGGGCCTGCCGGAAATGCAATCGTAGAAGTTGAGATTTCTGATTGTTCTTCTTCGATTTCTTCTACGATCGGAGCAAGAATCTCTGTATCACAATGGCGGCTAGCGAGGAATTCCTCGTGCGTCATCGGCGTCACATTTGCTACCAACTTGTAACCACGTTTAGGCACAGTGATCACGTAGCTGGTGTTTTCTTCTCGACCGTCGCGCAGCAGTTTACGCAGCTCAAAAATGGATTGCGTCACAACTTGGTCAGTCACAATCGCACCCGCCCAAACGTATTGGATCAGCTCTTCGCGGTTGAACACTTCACTAGCGTGCTCTGCAAGAAAATGCAGCAAATTAATTAAGCGTGGCTCAACGGTAACTTCCCTGTCTTGTCGATACAGCTTATTTTCATCAACGCTCAAAACCCAGTCATTGATTTGAAAATAGACTCCAACCATGTATGAAAACTCTCGTATCTAATAGACAGCGTCGCTTTAGGAATAGATAGGACTACACATTCTTACTGTCGACTAAAGCCGAGATTATAGGTGGGAAAACGGCTTGAACCTAGAAAAGCAAGCCGCCAAAAATGCAAACTTAAATTAAGTAGCACGCTACTCAAGGGCTGCGAGGATAGAACAGTGGCTGGCATCGTCATTGTTATGCCCACAGCAAGCGTCATTGATCTTCTTTAATGCGGTGCGAATCTTTGTCAGTTCCGCTATTTTTTCATCAATTAAAGTTAACTTTGCAGAAGTGATAGCTTTTACTTCTGCACAGCTGTGTTCTGTCGCTTCTAATTTGATTTCTAGAAGCTCTTTTATTTCCTCTAAACTTAAGCCAAGCTCTTTCGCTTTGAGAATGAAGCGTACCTGTTTTTGGTTTTCTTCGTTGTATAAGCGATAGCCCGATTCACTTCGCCCTGCGGGCTGGATCAGTGTATTTTTTTCGTAGAAACGTAATGTATCGGCAGTCACACCACAGCGTTTCGCCAGTTCACCTATCTGAAACATAACTTTCCTTATTAACTATCTCGTTACTTTTAAAGCCAAAGATCGAGTTTTTTGCAATTATTTTTGAGATGCCAAACGATTGCGCGAGCTTTTTTGTAATAAATTGGTTAGAATACGCGCCATCAAATAGTGGAGACTGTTTTCTAAGCATGAAAACACCTGCAAAGGTCTTTACCAAAACTGGCCAATATTTTACCCCATGAGGTAAAAACAAGTTCATTTTTGGCAAACATCTTTAACTCCGTGAATTTGAGGAAAATGGAAGCATGAACAACGCTCGTCCTATTCGCCGTGCGCTTATCAGCGTATCAGACAAAACAGGTATTGTTGAGTTTGCACAAGCTCTTGCTGAGCGCGGTGTCGATATCCTATCTACTGGTGGTACGGCTCGTCTACTTGCTGAGCAAGGCATCGCAGTAACCGAAGTCTCTGACTACACTGGTTTCCCAGAAATGATGGACGGTCGCGTTAAGACGCTTCACCCGAAAGTTCACGGTGGTGTACTGGGTCGCCGTGGTCAAGATGATGACGTGATGGAAAAACACGGCATCAACCCTATCGATATGGTTGTTGTTAACCTATACCCATTCGCAGAAACCGTAGCAAAAGAGGGTTGTACTCTAGCTGACGCAGTTGAAAACATCGATATCGGCGGTCCAACTATGGTTCGCTCTGCTGCGAAAAACCACAAAGACGTGACTATCGTCGTTAACGCAGGTGATTACCAGCGCGTAATCGCAGAGATGGATGCAAACGACAAATCCCTTACTCTAGATACCCGTTTCGACCTTGCTATCGCAGCATTTGAGCACACTGCGGCTTACGATGGCATGATCGCAAACTACTTCGGCACTATGGTTCCATCTTACGGTGAGAACAAAGAAGGTGATGAACCTTCTCCTGAAAACAAGAGCAAATTCCCTCGAACATTCAACCAACAGTTCGAGAAAAAACAAGATATGCGCTACGGTGAGAATAGCCACCAAGCAGCTGCTTTTTACGTAGAAGCAAACCCACAAGAGGCGTCTGTTTCTACTGCTCGCCAAATCCAAGGTAAAGCCCTTTCTTACAACAACATCGCAGACACAGATGCAGCACTTGAGTGTGTGAAAGAGTTCAACGAACCAGCATGTGTGATCGTAAAACACGCGAACCCATGTGGTGTAGCTCTAGGTAAAGACATCCTAGAAGCGTACAACCGCGCTTACCAAACTGACCCAACATCTGCATTCGGCGGCATCATTGCATTCAACCAAGAGCTAGATGCTGAAACAGCAACCGCTATTGTTGAACGTCAATTCGTTGAAGTCATCATCGCACCTTCTGTTTCTGCTGAAGCGATTGAAGTGGTTGCAGCGAAGAAGAACGTGCGCCTGCTTGAGTGTGGCGAATGGTCAACGAAGACAACGGGCTTTGACATGAAACGCGTCAACGGCGGTCTACTGGTTCAAGACCGTGACCAAGGCATGGTAAGCCTAGATGACCTAAAAGTGGTTTCTAAGCGCCAGCCAACAGAAGAAGAGCTGAAAGATGCACTGTTCTGCTGGAAAGTAGCGAAATACGTGAAATCAAACGCGATTGTTTACGCGAAAGGTGACATGACCATCGGCGTAGGCGCAGGTCAAATGAGCCGCGTTTACTCTGCGAAAATCGCAGGCATCAAAGCTGCAGACGAAGGTCTAGAAGTCGCAGGTAGCGTAATGGCATCTGATGCGTTCTTCCCATTCCGTGATGGTATCGATGCAGCAGCAGAAGCTGGCATCAAGTGTGTGATTCAACCTGGCGGCTCGATGCGTGATGACGAAGTTATTGCAGCAGCAGACGAACACGGCATGGCAATGATCTTTACAGGTATGCGTCACTTCCGCCACTAGAAAGAAAAGATGCGAGAGCGCTTCGCTACTGGATACAAGAGCGTTGCGCTCCGAGATGAGCAACACTTTCCTTTCGTGTTGCTCAAACATTTTCTAGTTCTACTACTATCAATTTTGATTGAAGGTTTAAAACATGAATGTACTTATCATTGGTTCAGGCGGTCGTGAACACGCACTAGGTTGGAAAGCGGCGCAAAACCCAAATGTTGAGACTATCTTCGTTGCTCCGGGTAACGCAGGCACAGCACTAGAGCCTAAACTAGAGAACGTAAATATCGCAGTAGAAGACATCGCAGGTCTGGTTGCATTCGCAAAAGAGAAAGCCATTGAGCTGACCATCGTTGGTCCTGAAGCACCATTGGTTATCGGTGTTGTGGATGCTTTCCGAGAAGCCGGTCTGCCAATCTTTGGTCCAACACAAGCAGCAGCGCAGCTTGAAGGCTCTAAAGCGTTTACTAAAGACTTTCTTGCTCGTCACCAAATCCCGACGGGAGCATACGCAAACTTCACTGAAATCGAACCTGCACTCGCTTACGTACGTGAACAAGGTGCACCAATTGTAGTCAAAGCTGATGGTCTTGCCGCTGGCAAAGGCGTGATTGTGGCAATGACACTAGAAGAAGCTGAAGACGCCATCAAGGATATGCTAGCGGGTAATGCATTTGGTGATGCTGGCAGTCGTGTGGTTATCGAAGAATTCCTAGATGGGGAAGAAGCAAGCTTCATCGTGATGGTGGATGGTGAGAACGTTTTGCCAATGGCCACCAGCCAAGACCACAAACGCGTAGGCGACAAAGATACCGGTCCAAACACAGGCGGCATGGGCGCTTATTCTCCTGCTCCAGTGGTAACACCTGAAATTCATAACCGCATCATGGAAGAAGTGATTTACCCAACAGTGCGTGGGATGGCTTCAGAAGGCACCCCTTACACAGGTTTCCTATACGCGGGTTTAATGATCGATAAAGACGGTACGCCGAAAGTGATCGAGTACAACTGCCGCTTTGGTGATCCAGAAACGCAACCGATCATGATGCGCATGGAATCGGATCTTGTTGATCTATGTCTGGCTGCTATTGATGCCAAACTGGATCAAGTGGAATCAAAATGGGATCCACGAGCATCGATTGGTATTGTGTTAGCCGCCGGAGGCTATCCTGCTGCGTACAACAAGGGCGACATTATCTCAGGTCTTCCACAAGTTGAAATTGAAGGTGAGAAGGTCTTCCACGCAGGTACACACAACAAAGACGGCGACATTGTGACAAACGGCGGCCGTGTACTTTGTGCAACAGCACTTGGTAACAGCGTATCAGAAGCACAGCAACGCGCTTATGAACTTGCAAAACAGATCAGTTGGGATGGCATGTTCCATCGCAACGATATCGGCTACCGTGCAATCGCACGTGAGCAAGAAAAATAAAAACAACTTCAGTTGGCTAAAAAGACAAAAGGCGCATTAAGCGCCTTTTTTATTCATGTGACTCCACTAGCATGAAGCTAAGCTCAGAACTTACTCAGAGATCAGCTTTGGTCGTGGGATACAATCAAAGTTGTCATCATTGAGCATCAACAATTCGTCAACAGTTGCTGTATTACGTGACTCTTTGCCGATAAACGCAATGTAGCTATCTACCGATGCCAATCTATCAATCACAAACTTAGGTAAAGTCTGGTTAAATTCCAGCGTCGCGAACTCACGTCCTTTGCAGGTTTCGAACGTCTCGCCATCCCAAAAACCTTGAATCAAACTCTGACCTTCGCGAGATTGACTCTTGATCGAAGCAACCACATCATTCGCTTCTGTCTTGTAACGCTCTAGCTGATCACGTCGTAAAGGCAGCACTTTCCCGTTCACACGGTATTGCTGATAGATCGCATCGCCATCTTTATTGAATCGAATGTGGATTTGAAAAGGCACCAATCCTTGTTTTGTATCGAGTTGCTCACCTTTTCGAATCAACTCTCTTAGCTCACCATCGTCCCAGCGATAATCACTCTGATACGAGCCGGAATCACCCATAGCTACGTAGTCTGCAGCCGTACTAACGCGTGTCAGACGTTCTGTCATCCAATACAAACTGGTGGCATCACCCATGATTTTTCCGCCAGAGAAATGGGTAAATTGGTCAAGGTTTGGGGTTTCAACAGAAGAACAGCCAACAAGAGCGAGGCTTGATAAAAGGAGTGAAGTGAGTAGATGTTTTTTCATGAAATTGCACCGAGGCAGGATACCTCGGTGCATTTTAACTTAGTTTACTGATTCTTTCAGCGCTTTACCTGCTACGAATGCTGGTACGTTAGCTGCTGCGATTTGAATCTCGTCACCAGTCTTAGGGTTACGACCAGTACGTGCAGCGCGGTGGTTTACTTTGAATGTACCAAAACCAATTAGTTGAACTTGGTCACCCTCTTTAAGAGCGCCAGTAACACCCTCAAGAGTTGCTTCAAGAGCAGCTTTAGCTTGTGCTTTAGATAGGTCTGCTTTCTCTGCAATAAAGTCGATTAATTGGGTCTTGTTCATTAGGTTTCCCTTCTCATATGTTATCGAATTCATCTCACTCTAAAACATAAATGCCCCATCTGGCAAAGGTTTGTAAGCGATCTTTCGATTTTCTGACGTAGTTTTAGCCATAATATGAGTAATAACTCACAATTTGTTACTACTTGTACGGGCAAAGCGCTTGCTTTCTAATGCAATTAGAACGATTTATAGGGCGCTTTTGCGGTTATAATCGCTTAAAATCCCGACTATCACATTACATTCAAGGGCAACTATGCTGCTGTTATCCATTTATATCTCTATTGCTATCGGCATTTCGTTTATCTGTTCGGTACTGGAGGCGGTACTTCTTAGTATCAGTCCGAGCTACATTGCGCAGCTCAAACAACAGGGGCACCCTGCTTCTGCTCAGTTAGAAAAACTGAAAGCAGACATCGACCGACCACTGGCTTCGATCCTGACCCTGAACACCATTGCTCACACTATCGGTGCAGCAACGGCAGGTGCACAAGCGGCGGTAGTATTCGGTAGCGAAGCACTAGGTATCTTCTCTGCGGTACTGACACTGGCGATTCTTGTTCTATCAGAAATTGTACCTAAGACGATTGGTGCAACTTACTGGCGTCAACTTGCACCATCTGCGGCGGTATCGCTGCGCTGGATGGTATGGGCACTAACGCCATTCGTATGGTTCTCTGAGCAAATCACTAAGCGCCTAGCTCGTAACCACGAAGCACCGAAGATGCGCGATGAGTTATCTGCTATGGCCATTCTGGCAAAAGAGAGCGGAGAGTTCGCAGAAGGCGAATCAAAGATCCTGAGCAACCTACTGGGCATTCAAGACGTGCCAGTAACACAAGTCATGACACCGCGTCCGGTCGTATTCCGCGTAGACGCAACCATGACCATCAACGACTTCCTAGAGAAGCATAAAGAGACGCCTTTCTCTCGCCCACTGGTTTACAGCGAACAGAAAGATAACATCATTGGTTTTGTGCACCGTCTAGAGCTGTTCAAGCTGCAACAATCGGGCAGTGGTCAAAAACAACTCGGTTCGGTCATGCGTCCAATCCAAGTGGTACTGAACAACACAGCTCTACCAAAAGTGTTTGACCAAATGATGACTCACCGTCTGCAGCTAGCGCTTGTGGTTGACGAATACGGCACAGTACAAGGCTTGGTAACGCTAGAAGACATCTTTGAGCACCTATTGGGTGAAGAGATCATCGATGAAGCGGATAAGAGCACAGACATGCAAGAACTGGCTTACCAACGCTGGGAAAGCTGGAAAGAAAAGCACGGCGTAATTGAAAGCCGCGATGACGATGAAGAAGAGGAAGGGCTGGAGAAACAGGACAAAGAGCCAGAAGCTCAAGAGCCAACGAAGCCAGAATCTAAAGAATCGTAATCAGTACTGGGCATAACAGCCCATATGCAAAAATAAAAAGGCATCCAATTTGGATGCCTTTGTTCTGTCTATTCAATAATTAAAGTGTGATGCCGATATTGCTCACGGCGTCTTCACGTAGCTCTTCACGCAAATCTTTAATCAAGCAGATGTCGCGTTCCACCGCTTCACGCAGTGGACGGAAGATCGCCCATTGAACATCCCACTCTTCACATACGGCTTCATTTTCTTTTTGATTGTCGTTGGTGATTGGCTCCGCACCTTGTGCTTGTTCTAGGTCAGCAACGGTTTTTACCGACTGTTGGCTCACTTTAAGCATTGAGTCGAAAAGGTAGTCGCGATCCAACAGGCCATGCAACAATGTCGACAGGCTCTGACACGCGTCCATCGCTGGGTAAACACCGTAAAAATCGAATTCATCCGCACTTGGGAACAACTCTTCTAACTTCTCTAATTGACGTTCGAAGTTAATTTTCGCGTTCTTAACCGTCAGAATTTCCCATACACTATCAAGAATCGCTCGGTAAGCACGTGGCTCAGCAAATTCTGTATTCTCACAAAACATCGCATAGTTTGGATACATGCGTTCACACAGACACGCCATGAAGGTAATTTGTTGCCAAGGTTCTAGTTTTTCCAAACGAACCTGAAGAGGATTCTTAAGCATAGTCACTCAATCATTGAAGAAAAAAACAGCGAAAGTGTACTTGATTCATCACAGGGAAAAAAGTTAATGCGGCATCCAAATCAGATTTTCCTGCTCTCAGAGCATCGCGACACCTACGAAACGTTACTGGCAGAGAAAAATCTGCCCGATCTTTGCCTCACCGACCAACCTGAAGAAGCTCAGATCGTACTGGCGGATCCACCATTACTATCACAAAGGTTAGACGAGTTTTCACAGCTTGAGTGGGTGCAATCCACATTTGCTGGTGTGAATGCCTTAATGTCACCAAATCTACGCCAGGATTACACTTTAACCAACGTACGCGGCATTTTCGGACCATTAATTGCCGAGTACGTAATTGGCTACTGCATTGCTCACTTCCGCCACTTTATGCAATACCACCAGCAACAGCAGAACAAGCAGTGGCAACCGCATCTGTACACCTCGCTGCAAAGCAAAACTATGGTGATTGTTGGTACAGGCAGCATTGGTAGCTACTTGGGGAATGCAGCGCAATTGATGGGAATAAAGACTATCGGAGTGAATCGTACCGGGATTCCAACCTCTGGCGGTGAATTTACTCAAACCTATCACATCAATGAACTAGCAAGCGCTTTTCACCAAGCGGATATTGTCGTGAATACGCTACCGAGCACACCGGATACGCAGCGCTTACTCAATAGTGAAGTGTTAAGCCACCTTAATCAGGCACTGTTATTTAATGTCGGAAGAGGTGATGTGATTGATGATGTAGGTCTATTGCTCGCGCTCAAGAATCGCTGGGTGGAACATGCTTTTCTCGATGTATTTGAACAAGAACCACTCTCGCCGCAACATCCGTTTTGGAAACTTCCGCAGGTAACCATCACACCCCACATCGCAGCATTGAGTTTCCCTGAGCAAGTGGTCGACATTTTTGCAGATAACTACTTGAGTTGGCGAGACGGTTTCTCTCTTAATAATCAGGTCGATTTCGATAAAGGGTATTAACCATCTTATGTCTTTAGAAACATTGCTAAAGCAAGTACGTGCCTGCCAGATCTGTGCAGACGATTTACCTTTGGGTGCAAACCCTATCGTACAAGCCGCAAAAGACGCACGCATTCTAATCATCGGACAAGCGCCGGGAACGCGCGTACACAAAACCTCGATACCTTGGAACGATCCAAGCGGCGATCGGTTACGCCAATGGCTCGATATCGACAAAGACATTTTCTACGACCCAAACAAAATTGCCATTGTCCCAATGGGCTTCTGTTATCCAGGTAAAGGAAACTCAGGTGATCTACCACCTCGTAAAGAATGTGCGCCAGCTTGGCATAAACAGATTCTTGAGCAGTTGCCCAATATAGAGCTGACGCTACTGATTGGTCAGTACTCACAGCAGTACTATCTCACCAACAAACCAAAGACGCTCACGCAAACTGTTCAGCAATGGCAGGATTGGGAACCTGACTTTATTCCACTTCCCCACCCTTCTCCACGCAACACATTGTGGTTAAAGAAGAACCCTTGGTTTGAATCTGACGTCGTGCCATATCTTAAAAAACGCGTTCATTCGATGCTTTAGGTTACCCATGATCTAATTGCTTGTTTATCTGTACAAGAAAACTAGAACATAAAACTCGCAATCATAAATCTTTGTTTATATTAAACTTTAATGTCTAACGTGCAGCTAGAATAGTAATTAGATCATGGCAGACCAAATACTATCAGAGCTGTACTATCTTGAATTTCAGGTAAAAAAATACCGGCACTGATTGCCGGTATTTAATTTCAAAAAGTCGAAGTTACTTGTGGTATGGCTTAGATAGCTCGTGTACCGCTTCCACAAACACACCTGCGTTTTCTGGCGGCACATCCAAGTGGATACCGTGACCTAGGTTGAACACGTGACCAGTACCTGCATCGCCAAAGCCTTCTAGAATACCCGCGACTTCTTCACGGATACGCTCTGGTGAAGCGTAAAGCATTGATGGGTCCATGTTACCTTGTAGAGCCACTTTATCACCGATACGCGCTTTCGCGTCTGCGATGTTGATTGTCCAGTCTAGACCTACCGCATCGCAGCCCGTTGCTGCGATTTGCTCAAGCCACATACCACCGTTCTTAGTGAACAGCGTTACTGGTACACGGCGACCGTCGTTTTCACGAATCAGACCATCTACAATCTTGTGCATGTATTGCAGAGAGAACAGGTTGTAGTCACGAGGTGTCAGTACACCACCCCATGTATCAAATACCATCACCGATTGTGCACCCGCTTTAATTTGCGCGTTTAGGTACTCGATAACGCTGTCTGCTAGCTTATCTAAAAGTAGATGCAGAGTTTGTGGTTCTGCGTACATCATCTTCTTGATCTTGGTGAACGCTTTCGAGCTGCCGCCTTCAACCATGTAAGTCGCCAGTGTCCATGGGCTACCAGAGAAACCAATCAGTGGAACGTCACCATTCAAGTCTTTGCGGATTTGACGCACTGCGTTCATTACGTATTGCAGTTCGCCTTCTGGATCCGGCAGACCGATCTTTTCAACGTCTGCTTTGCAAGTGATTGGTTTATCGAAAACCGGACCTTCACCAGCAGCAAAACGAAGTTCTAAGCCCATTGCATCTGGGATAGTTAGGATGTCAGAGAACAAGATCGCTGCATCAAGAGGAAAACGGCGTAGTGGTTGAAGCGTTACTTCTGACGCCAACTCCGCGTTTTTACACAAAGACATGAAATCGCCCGCTTGCGCACGAGTTGCTTTGTATTCTGGTAGGTAACGACCTGCCTGACGCATCATCCATACTGGCGTGTAATCTACTGGCTCTTTTAAAAGGGCACGCAGATAACGATCATTTTTTAATTCAGTCATTCCGTAATTCCAATTGTTAGGCTTTCTTTGAAAGGGGGTATTCTATCACTGATTTAAGGCTAATAGCTGTGTGCTTTGCAACCTGGATCAAGTTATTAACTTTTAAATCAGTGCTTAATTTGCACCCAATCGGTATCAGTGTTAAAAATTTGTTCGCTAGCGAAAACTACAATTATAAACTGAGTACCCGGTACTCAGCATCTCATAACGACATCTTACTTACCCCCTCCCTCTCGGAGGGTTTTTTTTATCTATTTTTCAATGAATTAAAAAAGCCACCTTACGGTGGCTTCATATTTCATAATCATGATTGGCAAACTTTTTTCATGACCCCTTTTACATATCCTTTGGATAGGTAAGTCGGACACAAGGTCTCCCGCACCGATTGCGAGTCAATAATGTAATTCTCAAAGTTTGTTAGTGCCGTGTTAGCACACCCATTTGTTGCGACTTCTTTTGCCAATGCAAACTGAGAATTACTCGGTCGATCAAGCGTATACAACAGCGCATTCGAGACCTTTTCATCTGCACAGTATTCCGGAGACTGCTTGACTGCCGCGGCATAGAATGGAATCGCGAGAGATTTAGAGACATTTTGGAACACCTTAGTCCCTTCTTCAAAACTTACGTTACCCGCAGGAGAGAGTTCGGCGAGCAGTTGTCCGTAGCTCTCTACACACCCTTCCATCGAATACTTGATACAAGATTGCGCTGCCGGAACTAAGGCTTTTGCAAAGCTTTGAGTAAAATCACTGGATTGAGACAGAAACGCATACTCAGTGAGTAGCTGCTGCCCTAAACCAATAGCGCTATCAGCGGCTCCGGAAGAAACGTAACTATTGAAAGCTCCTGTTGCAGCATCTGCCACCAGTCCTTGCCAAGCATCATCTCGCTTTGATGGACGAATATCATTGGCATGATAGAGCAGCTCATTCCAGCTTTGTGCTTTATGAAGAGCGGTTAAATCTTCCATAGAGTAACGCTCTTCAGCGACCGCAGAAAAGCTTGAAGCCATGGCAACTAAGGGGAAGAGTATTTTTTTCATTACCTTAGTTCCACGCTTGCTTGAGATATTTCAGCGTTGAAGAGTCGTAAGCCGCGTTCGGGTTCAAAGCGACTTTAAGCACACTGCCACCATCATCAAGAGAGAAACCTGCTTTACGCGCCTTCACAGAGTCTTGACCAACAAATTGGATTTGTTGAACTTTTTGGAACTCTTCTTTATAAAGTGCGGCATGTTCAGTCGTCGTGCATAGCTTAACCATATCATCGTAGATATAGTTGATTAAGCCACCCAGCCAACCTGTGGTTTTTACTTTGTCTAAACGAGCTTCAGCAAAGTCGTAGTCATCCCACGCAGCCCAGTCAAAGTTTGTTTCAAGAACTTCATTGCCACAAGCGGTTTGCACTTTTGCGACGTTTTCCGTCATTGTATTTTCGGTCAACATACGCTTCGCTTTCACTTCAATACTTGCCTGTGCCGAAACACTTACCAAAGAAAAAGACGCAATACCTAGCCATAACGCTGATCTGTATTTCATTAGACATACTCCTTTATTAATCATTGTGTCATTACAGAATGCTGTGCTAGGTCAGTCTAACAACCCCCTTTGTCTCAAAAGTGATTCTACCTTTTCCTTTAATCGCTTTACGAGTCGGCTCTCAAGCCTGCTGAATATCACTAATTGTTTGCTCAATTAATGCTCTTGCGATTGTCCCTTTTGGGGCTACTGGCGGCATATCATCAACGCCAAACCATTGAGCATCAGACAGCTCGGTGTAATCAGGATTCAATTCACCAGACTCGTAATCCGCAAGAAATGCCATCATCATACTGGATGGAAAGGCCCATGGTTGGCTGCCAAAATAGCGAATATTTTTAACGTGTACGCCGGTTTCTTCGTGCACCTCGCGTGTCACACACTCCTCCAAGGTTTCACCCACCTCTAAAAAGCCTGCTATTACGGTATACATGCCATTTCGATGGCGAGGGTGCTGAGCTAGCAAGATTTGGTTGTCTTTACGCACAGCGACAATGATGCATGGGAAAATACGCGGATAATGCAAAGTACGGCACTCACCACACTGCATTGCCAATTGATTGTTATTGAGGAAATTGCGACCACCGCATTGCGGACAAAAACGCAGACTTTGTGTCATATGACCATACTGAATGGCTTTACTGATCAAAAGAAAAAGGGAGTCTGAGAAATGGAGACAATCACGCAAAGATACAAGCTCTAAATCGTGGTCTAAATCCGACAGGTTTACCCACATCACCGGGGCATCTTGATATTCACCTATCTGCCTTGCACTCGCTTCTGGCAGTGAGAACTGCTCTGCATTGCCAAATGGGATAGCACCATCCACCAGCCAAACATCGCTTCCTGAGACAACACACCAATAGGCGTTTTTCGTACGGTTAACTTCACCTTTTCTTAACATTACAGCGTCCCTTTGCTTGAAGTTCATTCATTTTACTGGCAATCTAATTTCATACCAGAGTTTGTCGTTCGCTAAATTTGCAACTATAAATTCTAGTAAGGACAAGAGTTTGTAATCACTTTACTAACTTTGCTTTGCAAAGGATACGTTCGCCAATGGGCGATCAGATCATGAGGGCATGGTCATGCTAAAAAAATTCAAACAAACACAAGACCAATGGGGCGGTTCCAGTGACGTTATTGACCATTGGCTGGAAACGAGACAATCTCTGATTGTCGAATATTGTAAGCTTGCAGCACTGCAACCTTGTTCGAAATCCAATGTCATTGAACTCCCTTCCCCTGACGAACTTCAGCACTTCTGCCAACACCTTGTGGATTATATCTCTGAAGGTCATTTTAAAATCTACGATATGGTGATGGATAAGTGGAAAGCCACTGGCTTTGTTGCTACTGATGAAATTAACCAAACTTACGCGAAGATCGTCCTCACTACTGAGCCGTTGTTGAACTTTACCGACAAATATTCTGATGTTTCAGCCGAAGATGAACTGGCTGATTTTGACGAAGATATGTCTTTGATTGGGGAAATCATTGAGACACGCTTCGCGGTAGAAGACCACTTGATTCAGTTGATTGCCGACAGTTTAGCGATGCCGCCTGGCGCATAGCGAGAAGCGAGAAGCGAGAAGCGAGAAGCGAGAAGCGAGAAGCGAGAAGCGAGAAGCGAGAAGCGAGAAGCGAGAAGCGAGAAGCGAGAAGCGAGAAGCGAGAAGCGAGAAGCGAGAAGCGAGAAGCGAGAA
>NZ_JBECOU010000017.1:0-25389 GCF_040104475.1 Vibrio sp. SSH13-20 | reverse complement strand
TAAGCTGTTAATTCAGTTAAGAATTAAGCTTGACCTTTAACTTCTTTGAGACCGCTTCCTTGAAACATGGAGGAGCGCGCTCACTTAGAGCTTCCGTCATATAAAAAAACGCCCCGCAAGTGCGAGGTGTTTTCAAAAGCTTTAAGTTAAGCTGTTAATTCAGTTAAGAATTAAGCCTGGCCTTTAACTTCTTTGAGACCGCTTCCTTGAAACATGGAGGAGCGCGCTCACTTAGAGCTTCCGTCATATAAAAAAACGCCCCGCAAGTGCGAGGCGTTTTCAAAAGCTTTAGGTTAAGCTGTTAATTCAGTTAAGAATTAAGCTTGACCTTTAACTTCTTTAAGACCGTTGAAAGGAGCGCGCTCACCTAGAGCTTCCTCGATACGGATTAGTTGGTTGTACTTAGCAACACGGTCAGAACGGCTCATAGAACCAGTTTTGATTTGACCTGCAGCTGTACCTACCGCTAGGTCAGCGATAGTTGCATCTTCAGTTTCGCCAGAACGGTGAGAGATTACTGCTGTGTAACCTGCGTCTTTAGCCATCTTGATTGCAGCTAGAGTCTCAGTTAGAGAACCGATTTGGTTGAACTTGATAAGGATAGAGTTAGCTACGCCTTTCTCGATACCTTCAGCAAGGATCTTAGTGTTAGTAACGAATAGGTCGTCACCTACTAGTTGAAGCTTGTCACCTAGTAGTTCAGTTTGGTGCTTGAAGCCAGCCCAATCAGACTCGTCTAGACCGTCTTCGATAGAAACGATTGGGAATTGGTTAGCTAGCTCAGCTAGGTAGTGGTTGAACTCTTCAGAAGTGAAAGTTTTACCTTCGCCTTTCATGTTGTAGATGCCAGCTTCTTTGTCGAAGAACTCAGATGCTGCACAGTCCATAGCTAGAGTAACGTCTTTACCTAGTTCGTAACCAGCAGTTGCAACAGCTTCTGCGATAACTTCTAGAGCTTCAGCGTTAGACTTAAGGTTTGGAGCGAAACCACCTTCGTCACCAACTGCAGTGCTGTAGCCTTTAGACTTAAGAACTTTAGCTAGGTTGTGGAATACTTCAGCACCGATACGTAGACCTTCTTTAAGAGTCTTAGCACCAACTGGTTGGATCATGAACTCTTGGATGTCAACGTTGTTGTCTGCGTGCTCACCACCGTTGATGATGTTCATCATTGGTAGAGGCATAGAGAACTGACCAGCTGTACCGTTTAGCTCAGCGATGTGCTCGTATAGAGGCATGCCTTTAGCCGCTGCAGCAGCTTTAGCGTTTGCTAGAGAAACAGCTAGGATAGCGTTCGCACCGAACTTAGATTTGTTTTCAGTGCCGTCTAGTTCGATCATTACTGCGTCGATTGCAGCTTGGTCTTTAGCGTCTTTGCCAACTAGAGCTTCAGCGATTGCGCCGTTTACAGCTTCAACAGCTTTAAGAACACCTTTACCTAGGAAACGTGCTTTGTCACCGTCACGTAGCTCAAGAGCTTCGCGAGAACCAGTAGATGCGCCAGATGGAGCTGCCGCCATACCTACGAAACCGCCTTCTAGGTGTACTTCAGCTTCTACAGTTGGGTTACCACGTGAGTCGATGATTTCACGACCTAGAACTTTAACGATCTTAGACATTAATGTTTCCTCTCGTTCAAATATAAATGTCAATTTTAAAGGGCAGCAGCACAACCTTCGCCGCCGCCCGTATCCTTTTACTTCTCGAATTCGCCGCGAGCGTTTTGACCAGCAGCTTTAACGAAACCTGCGAATAGTGGGTGACCATCGCGAGGAGTCGAGGTGAATTCTGGGTGGAATTGAGCCGCTACAAACCATGGGTGAGCTGGGTTCTCAATCATTTCCACTAGTTTCTTGTCCGCTGATAGACCAGATACTTTCAGACCTGCTTTTTCGATTTGCGGACGAAGAACGTTGTTTACTTCGTAACGGTGACGGTGACGTTCGTGAACTGTCGCGCTACCGTATAGTTCACGAGCTTTCGTCCCTTTCTCTAGGTGACATAGCTGTGAACCAAGACGCATCGTACCACCTAGGTCAGACGTTTCAGTACGTTCTTCAACTTTACCTTCGCCGTCTACCCATTCAGTGATCAAACCTACCACAGGGTACTTAGTGTCTTTGTTAAATTCTGTTGAATGTGCACCTTCCATACCCGCTACGTTGCGCGCGTATTCGATCAGTGCTACTTGCATGCCTAGACAGATACCTAGGTAAGGTACTTTGTTTTCACGAGCGTATTGTGCTGCGCGAATCTTACCTTCGATACCACGGTCACCGAAGCCACCAGGTACTAGGATTGCATCTAGACCTTCAAGTACTTCTACGCCTTTCGTCTCAACATCTTGAGAGTCTACGTATTTAATTGTGACGTTTAGACGGTTTTTCAAGCCTGCGTGTTTAAGTGCTTCGTTTACTGACTTGTAAGCATCTGGTAGTTCGATGTATTTACCGACCATACCGATAGTTACTTCGCCAGTTGGGTTCGCTTCTTCATAGATAACCTGTTCCCATTCAGACAGGTCAGCTTCTGGTGCGTTGATACCAAAGCGAGCACAAACTAGGTCATCTAGACCTTGAGACTTAACAAGTTGAGGGATCTTGTAGATTGAATCTACGTCCTTCATTGAGATTACCGCTTTCTCAGGAACGTTACAGAATAGCGCAATTTTCTTACGCTCGTTCGCTGGGATCATACGATCAGAGCGGCAAACAAGAATATCTGGTTGGATACCGATAGATAGCAGCTCTTTAACAGAGTGCTGAGTTGGCTTAGTTTTCACTTCACCAGCAGCGGCTAGGTAAGGAACTAGCGTTAGGTGCATGAACATTGCGCGCTCACGACCTAGTTCTACAGCAAGCTGACGGATAGCTTCCATAAATGGTAGTGATTCGATATCACCTACCGTACCACCGACTTCAACGATAGCAACATCATGGCCTTCAGAACCTGCAATTACGCGGTCTTTGATAGCGTTAGTGATGTGAGGGATAACCTGAATGGTTGCACCTAGGTAATCGCCGCGACGTTCTTTACGTAGTACGTCTGCATAAACACGACCAGCAGTGAAGTTGTTACGCTTAGTCATCTTGGTGCGGATGAAACGCTCGTAGTGACCAAGGTCAAGGTCAGTCTCTGCGCCATCTTCCGTAACGAACACTTCACCGTGTTGAGTTGGGCTCATTGTGCCTGGATCAACGTTGATGTAAGGGTCAAGCTTCATCATAGTCACTTTAAGACCACGAGCTTCTAGAATAGCTGCAAGAGATGCTGCTGCAATACCTTTACCTAGAGAGGATACAACCCCGCCAGTAACAAAAATGTAATTTGTCGTCATGTTTAACCTGAAATTGGTTGAATGAGGGAAATGGAGTGCTTCTGGACGGGACGTAAATATACCAGAAGCTCCTAACCGCCACAACGTGAAATCTATCACACCGTAATTTTTTATTTTTTGCTTCAAATCAAAGTCGAGTATTCATGCAATTTCAGCTTCGCTCTTCTCGTTTCACTTCATCCCACATGGAATCGAGTTCATCTAGAGTAAAGTCTGTCAGCTGTTTACCGTGCGCTGCAACTTTAGTTTCCACGCCTTTAAAGCGTTTCGAGAACTTTAAGTTGGCTTTTGCCAGTGCCACTTCAGGGTCTTTCCCTAGGTGACGAGACAGGTTCACGGTAGCAAATAAAAGATCGCCTAATTCGAGTTCAACTTTCTCCTCATCCGGAGTAATTTGAAGCACTTCTTCCATTACCTCTTCAATTTCTTCCTGCACTTTTCCGACAACGGGACCAAGCGAGTCCCAATCAAAGCCGAATTTTGCGCACTTTTTCTGGATCTTTGTAGCACGCGAAAGCGCAGGTATAGAGTTTGGTATTGAGTCTAGGATACTTTCTTCAGCTTTGCCTAATTGTGCTTTCTCTTTGGCTTTTTCCGCTTCCCAGTTGGCGTTAATCGCTTCTTCAGAATCGAATTCTACTTCTGAAAAAACATGCGGGTGACGACGCGTCAGCTTCTCGTTAACGGTTTCCACCACATCAGAAAACTCGAACAATCCCTGCTCTTTCGCCATTTGGCTGTAGAAAATCACTTGGAACAATAAGTCCCCCAACTCTTCTTGCAAGTTCGACCAATCGCGGTTTTGAATCGCATCCACCACTTCGTAGGTTTCTTCAATAGTGTGAGGAACAATGGTGTCAAAGGTCTGCTTTAAGTCCCAAGGACAACCGCTTTCTGGGTCACGCAACTTCGCCATGATTTGTTCTAACTGTTCAATTGGATGACTCATTTTCTGTTCCTTTAAACCTTTCTATCTAAAGAAAAAGGTGAGCAGCCAAAACCACTCACCTTTAATTTGTTTTCTAACTGTTTTTACTAAGTAGTTGGTTCTTCTGGCAAGGCAGCAAACTTATGAGACCCATGAGCATAGCTTGTCTATGAGATGGGTCTGGGCCGGCATTCCGGATATAAGTGCAGCTAACGCCGCTAGAAAGCCAAATACGACGTAAAAATTAGCCCAAGCGTTTCACCGACATAACATCCTTGATCTGCTCAACACGTTTCGAAACGCGTGAGAACACCTCAAGGTTGGTCACTTCAAGGTCAAAGTCCATGATCGACATTTGCGTGCGGTAATCGACGCGACTCTTCATGCTGGTGACTTTGATTTTCTCGTTCGCAAATAGCGTTGTGATGTCTTTTAGTAGACCACCACGCTCCATCGCTTCAACACGAACCGTCAAGATGTAAGAGCCGACAAAGCCGCTCCCCCAGACGGTATCAATGATACGTTCTGGTGCGTGATGACGAAGTTCTTCTAGTTGCTCACAGTCACTACGGTGCACCGAAATACCACGACCTTGAGTGATGTAACCTGAGATCTCATCACCTGGGATCGGCTGACAACAGCGCGCTAGGTGCGTCATTAAGTTATCGACACCTTCTACCACAACCGCATCTTTCTTCGGACGGCTTTGCGCTGGCGCGCGATTTTCTGCTTCTTGCAGTTTTTCCAGCGCTTGCTGGTCTTCCTCTTCCGCGGTTGGCTTGTTCACTAACGCGTTGATGTGGTTGATGATCTGGTTAATGCGCAAGTCACCACTACCAATACCAACATACAATTCATCGGCGCTATTAACGTTAAAGCGTTTTAGTGCGTAGTGATCTGCGTCTTTCAGTGTCGCGCCGATTTTCGCCAATTCGTGCTCTAGGATTTCACGACCCGCTTCTAGGTTCTTCTCACGACTTTGTTTGCGGAACCATGCGTTGATTTTCGCACGTGCTCGGCTCGACGTCACAAAGCCCAGAGTCGGGTTCAACCAGTCACGTGAAGGGTTTGGTTCTTTCTGGGTGATGATTTCAACCTGATCACCCATTTGCAGTTTATGGGTGAACGGTACAATACGACCCGCAACTTTAGCGCCGATACAACGGTGACCCACTTCGGAGTGAATGTGGTAAGCGAAATCGAGCGGTGTTGCGCCCATTGGTAGGTCGACAACATCGCCACGTGGGGTAAAGGCATACACGCGGTCATCAAATACCTGACTACGTAGCTCGTCCAACATCTCGCCAGAGTCGGACATCTCTTCTTGCCAATCGAGTAGCTTACGTAGCCATGTGATCTTCTCATCGTAACCGCTGCGGCTGCTTGCACCTTCTTTGTATTTCCAGTGCGCAGCAACACCTAGCTCAGAATCTTCGTGCATCTCTTTAGTACGAATCTGGATCTCAATGGTCTTGCCTTCAGGACCAAGAATCACGGTATGGATAGACTGGTAGCCGTTTGGTTTCGGGTTCGCTACGTAATCGTCGAACTCGCTTGGTAGGTGTTTGTATTTGGTGTGAACCACACCTAGAGCGGCATAACAGTCTTGAAGTTTGTCAGCGATGATACGTACTGCACGTACGTCAAATAATTCATCAAACGCCAGACTCTTCTTCTGCATTTTGCGCCAGATACTGTAGATGTGCTTTGGACGACCACTGACTTCTGCGTTGATGCCGCATACGGTCATTTCTTGGGTAAGGTCGTCGACAAAGTCTTTGATGTATTGTTCACGGACAATACGACGCTCAGCCAATTGCTTCGCGATTTGCTTGTAGGTTTCTGGTTGTTGGTAGCGGAAGGCGTAATCTTCGATTTCCCACTTCAACTGACCAATACCAAGGCGGTTTGCCAGAGGCGCATAGATGTTTGCACACTCTTTTGCCGCAGCACGACGAACTTCGTCCGGCGCTTTTTTTACTTCAATCAGGTTGCAGATACGTTCCGCCAGCTTGATGACCACGCAGCGGAAATCATCCACCATTGCCAACAGCATGCGACGAACGTTATCTACTTGAGACGAGGCAGCACCACCATCCATTGTTACATTTAGTTGACCAATTGCCGCCATTTCGTCGACACCATCGATCAGCTTAATGATTTCTTTGCTGTATTTTTCCTCAAGGAGCTCTCTATCAAAAGCACCACTTGAGACCAAAGGGAACAGTTGCGCCGCGACAAGTGTCGCTTTGTCCATCGACAAGGTGATCAAGATTTCGATCATCTCTCGCCCACGCCACAACAAAAGCTCCGCCTGTTCGTTATCCGCCAAAACAGATTGGCAGTCACGATACACTTCGGTTAAGCGTTTCGCTGTGTTCTTATCTTGACCTAGGCTAGCCACCCAGTTTTCAAGTTCAAACTGTTCATCTTGGTTTAAATGCGCGCTTCTTACCGCAACCATCTCATCATCCTAATTATTATATTTGTGTGGTTTGACTAACACCATCCAGGTTAGTTCTTTCGCCAAGCTTTAAGCGTTGGCTTATTGACCACCCACCACGTGTAAGTGATCAACAAAGTCCCAATTATCAGGACTTTTCAAACAGTGCCATCGATTCTAGATGGCTGGTATGAGGGAACATGTCCAGCATACCTAATTTGGTCAATTGGTAGCCTTGCTCCAGCAAGCTCTGGCTATCCCTTGCAAGGGTAGCAGGATTACACGAAACATAAACTACACGCTGTGCGCCAAGCGCAGAAACTTGATCGATGATCCCACTCGCGCCCGCACGTGCCGGATCAAGCAGCACTTTGTCGAATTGTTCAGCCGCCCAAACTTGCCCTTCAAAATCCTGCTCAAGGTTAGCGTGATAAAATTGCGCGTTATTGATTTGGTTCAAAGATGCATTATTTGCCGCCTTTTCCACCATTTCTGCCACGCCTTCTACGCCAACCACGTGTTTTGCACGTTTTGCGATAGGCAAACTGAAGTTACCCAGACCACAGAACAAATCTAACACTCGTTCGTCACTTTGTGGGTCTAACCACTCTACTGCCTGAGCGACCATTTTCTGGTTTACCGCTTGGTTAACTTGAATAAAGTTATTTGGCGTAAATGGCACGGTGACACCCGCTTCTTGATAGAAAGGCACTTCACCTTCAATCAAATCAAGCTGATCCGTTTCTGGCATCAGGTAGAGCGATGCATGGTGACGCTTCGCTAATTCCACCAAGGTGTTGGTTTCTTTTTCAGTCAATTTGCTCAGATGACGCAATGTTACGCATGGACCATTGTCGCCTAGCACCAACTCTACGTGACCAAGTTGCTCTGGCTTCTTAAACGCTTTTAACGTCGAGTAGATTTCTGGCAATAGCACATTCAACTCAGGCGCGAGCACTGGGCAGTCTGTCACTTGCGCGATTTGCTTACTCTGTTTCTTACGGAAACCAAAGTGCAACTGACGAGTCTTTTTATCTACGAACAAGCTCACACGAGCACGGCGACGGTAGCCAAGAGACTCACCCAACACAGGCGCATCCAACTCGATATCACTGCCGGCAAATTTTCTCATCAACTGGCGAAGCGTTTGCTGCTTGTGCGTCAATTGTTGGTCATAGTTCAAATGCTGTAGGTCACAGCCACCGCATTCATGGTAGTGCGGACAAAATGGCTCCACGCGAGCGTCACTCGGTTTAAGGATTTTAATCAACTTACCGCGAGCGAATTTGCTCTTTTCTTCCACCAATTGGGTTACCACCTCCTCACCCGGTAGCGCAGCATCAATAAACAATGGTTTCTTCTTAAGGTAAGCAATGCCTGCGCCGTGGTGATCCAAACGCTCCACTTGTACCGCTTGGTGGCGGGTATTCAGTTGCGTTTTCTTTTTAGGTTGAAAGATACGTGCCATGCTCTGTGCCTGATTTGTGTCTAATTGCTCTACTGCTTCACTATTCTTGATTGCAGCCGTTGTGTGATTCGAGTGACTTGATTATGCTTACCGTTTATCCGGTGACGTCACTTCTTTGCTCAAGGCTTTATCGTGCGCTTGAGAAATAATGCGTTATTTTCCCATATCCAGACTCCGATGTAATTAGATAACATGACCAGATATGGCTTAAGAGCACGTGTAATTACACTAACTCTCGCTCCCACTCTCATTATTGGTTTATTACTGAGCGGCTTTTTCTCATTTAACCGCTACCAAGACCTCGAGAAACAAGTTATCACCACAGGCAATAGCATCATCGAACCGCTTGCGATTGCCAGTGAAACTCACCTACTTTCCGAAAGTCGCGAAGCCGTTCGTCGCCTTATCAGTTACGCCCACCGCAAGAACTCAAAACTGGTTCGTAGTATCGCGGTGTTCGATGAAAATCATGAGCTTTTCGTCACTTCTAACTTCCATCCCAATTTTGAAGCTCTGATGTTCCCGAAGGATAAGCCGATCCCTCAGTTAGGGGACTCAGAAATCTTCGATAACTCGCTTATTCTGCGCGTGCCGATTCTATCTGAAGGTCACTATCTTTCGGAGCTCTCAAATGAGAATCAGGGCACAAAAGCCATCGGCTACATCGCAGTGGAAATGGATCTTTCGTCACTTCGATTGCAGCAATACCAAGAAGTGTTCTCTGCGTTCTTGGTGTTGATCCTCGGTCTTGGTCTCGCGAGTGTGTTCGCCTCTCGTCTAATGCATGACGTAACCCAACCGATCACTCACATGAAGAACGTTGTTGACCGCATTCGTCGTGGTCACCTTGATGTACGTATCGAAGGTAAAATGCACGGTGAGTTAGACCAGTTGAAAAACGGTATCAACGCCATGGCGGTCTCGCTGTCGGAATACCACGTTGAGATGCAGCACAGTATAGACCAAGCGACATCAGACTTGCGTGAGACTCTGGAACAGCTAGAGATTCAGAACGTGGAGTTGGACATCGCGAAGAAGCGTGCCCAAGAAGCAGCACGTGTGAAATCCGAATTCTTGGCGAACATGTCTCACGAACTTCGTACTCCGCTGAATGGCGTGATTGGCTTTACCCGTCAAATGCTGAAAACACAGCTCTCGAACAGCCAAACGGATTACTTGCAGACAATTGAGAAGTCAGCGAACAACCTACTGAACATCATCAACGACATCCTCGACTTCTCGAAACTAGAAGCCGGTAAGCTAGCACTGGAAAACATTCCGTTTGAATTCCGAGAAAGCTTAGAAGAAGTAATCAACCTACAAGCCACCAGCGCGCACGAGAAAGGTTTGGAAATCACCTTGAAAGTGGATCCGAAGATCCCGCAAGGCTTGGTGGGTGACCCACTTCGTATCCAACAAATCCTCACCAACTTAGTCGGCAACTCCATCAAGTTTACTGAGCGCGGTAATATCGACATCAGCGTTGAGATGCGCTCACAATCTGGTGATTCGGTCGAACTGCAATTCATGGTGCGCGATACTGGTATTGGTATCTCTGAGCGTCAGCAAGCTCAGTTGTTCCAAGCGTTTAGCCAAGCGGATGCAAGTATTTCACGTCGCTATGGTGGTACCGGTCTTGGTCTGGTTATCACTCAGAAACTAGTAAGCCAGATGGGCGGCGAAATCAGCCTAACCAGTCGCCTACACCAAGGTTCAACCTTCTGGTTTACGGTTCGCTTGCACTCAACTGAAATGCCAATGAGCGATCTGATTGAAGTCGAACTACTAACTGGTAAGCAATTGCTGTTGGTTGAACCAAACATGCAAGCGGCGTCAGTGACACAGCAGATCCTGAGCCAAGAAGGCATTCTGGTGACCTACCGCTCTTCGTTGCCAGAAAACGACGAGAACTACGACTACGTATTGTTGAACTTGGCTGCCAACCAAACCTACGATGATCAATCGGTAGCAACTTGGATTGAGCAAGCCAAACGCATGGCGCCGAGTGTGATCATGGGTACGCCGAGTACCGAACTGGCACTGGCAGATCAAGTGATGAACGATCATCAGATCCAATGTCTGACTAAGCCATTATCACGCCGTAAGCTTCTACAAAGCCTAATCACGGATCACGTCGAAACGCCTCAAGCGGTAATTGCTCCAATTGAGCCTGTAGTGAATGAACGCTTACCACTGACGGTGCTTGCAGTCGACGATAACCCGGCCAACTTGAAGCTGATCTCTGCGCTACTAAAAGAGCGTGTAGAAACGGTAACGGCGTGCAGCAATGGTCAGCAAGCAGTGAATCTCGCGACTGAGAAGAAATACGATCTCATCTTCATGGACATTCAAATGCCATTGATGGACGGCGTGACGGCTTGTCAGCATATTAAAGAGCTAGAGCTGAACAAAGACACCCCAGTGATTGCGGTGACCGCGCATGCCATGGCGGGCGAACGTGACCGACTACTGGCAGCGGGTATGGATGACTACCTAACCAAACCAATTGAAGAGCATGTGCTGCAACAAGTTTTGGTTCATTGGAACCCAAATACTTGTACTGAAAGTGTCGATAAAATTGCGCCATCCTATGTCGAACCTGTTGTGGAAACTGCGCCACCAGCACCAGAAAAACCACAGCAAGATGTCATCATCGACTGGCAAGCGGCATTGAAGCAAAGTGCCAACAAGGAAGACTTGGCCAAAGACATGCTGCGCATGCTGATTGATTTTATTCCTGAAGTGGAAGAAGTGGTCGATCAAGCTTTAGAACAAGAAGACTTCTCGCGTGATGATCTTATCCATGTGGTACATAAACTTCACGGCAGCAGCTCTTACTGTGGCGTGCCAAGATTAAAGTCTCTGTGTGCAACCTTGGAACAAGCACTGCGCTCGGGCGCTGACATCGAAGACATCGAACCGGAAATGTTCGAACTGCAAGATGAGATGATTAAAGTCACCACGACGGCGAAACTCTATCTTGAACAGTAGAAAATAACGGAGTAAATCAGAGACATAAAAAAGCCAGAGCATCCACTCTGGCTTTTTCGTATTTGGTTATTAATCCGTAATCAGACAAATTAGGATTCAAAAATCACCGTCGCGACCGCGTAATGACGTTCATCCGAAATCGACAGATGAACATGATTGACGCCCATCGACTCGGCGATTTGCTTCGCCACACCGGATAAGGTCAATATCGGTTTACCGAACTCATCATTCGAAACTGTAAAATCATGGAAGGTCACGCCTTTTGCGATGCCTGTACCTAGCGCTTTTGAGGCAGCCTCTTTTACTGCGAAACGCTTCGCAAGGTAGCGCCCTTTTTGCTTCAATTCAGCAAACTTTACCATTTCATCTTGCGACAAAATGCGCTTTGCGAAGGGCTCACCCGTTCGACTGAGCGCTTTTTCAATGCGCTCAATCTCTGCGATGTCAGTGCCTAATCCTAAAATTGCCATGCTTAAATCTGATTACTTACGAGCCGCAACCATGATGGCTTTCATTTCTGCCACAGATTTTTCTAAACCATCGAAAACCGCACGACCAATGATCGAGTGACCGATGTTAAGCTCGTAGATTTCTGGCAGTGCCGCGATTGGTGCAACGTTGTGGTAAGTCAGACCGTGACCTGCGTTTACGATGATACCTAGGTCATCAGCGTAGCTTGCGCCTGCTGCAATCTTCTTCAGTTCATCTTGCTGATCTTCTTCTGTTGTCGCATCTGCGTAGTGACCTGTGTGAAGCTCAATGTAAGGTGCGCCACAAGCTTTTGCCGCATCGATCTGTTGACGGTCAGCATCGATGAATAGAGAGACTTTAATGCCCGCTTCAGTTAGCTTTTGCGTTGCCGCTTTCACTTTCTCAAGTTGACCGACAACATCCAGACCACCTTCTGTTGTCAACTCTTCACGTTTTTCAGGAACCAGACAAACGAACTCAGGCTTAGTTTGTAGCGCAATCTCAACCATCTCGTCCGTTACCGCCATTTCAAGGTTCATACGAGTTTGAATGGTTTCACGTAGGATACGTACGTCACGATCTAGAATGTGGCGACGGTCTTCACGTAGGTGGATGGTAATACCGTCAGCACCGGCACGCTCTGCGATCTCAGCAGCATGAACTGGATCTGGGTATTTAGTACCACGTGCATTACGTAGAGTGGCAATATGGTCGATATTAACGCCTAAGTAGATTGAGCTCATTTTCCGTTACTCCGTGCTCGATATGTCTGAATAAATAATTCGCGACTTTTTAAAGGTTTGCCGCCAAGATACGGCTTTAATGCCATACGTGTAAAGCGTTTCGCCGCTTTTAATTGCTCTTTAGTGACGAATCGCCGTTCACTAATCGCAATCAATTCATTACCTAAAAATGTCAGATTGTCGCGCCTTACTGAAGCTATGAATCCCTTTTGTTCACGATAACGGTAAGTCATCTCAGGATCGACAGGCTCACCCGTCCCGGCACAATGCAAGAAATCAACGCCATAACCCATTGAAGACAGCAGAGCCAGTTCAAAACGACGCAAGCCCGGTTCAGGGTTATCACTCTGAGCCAATTCCGTTAGTGCATGCAGGTAATCATGAAACAGCGCAGGCATCGGCACTTCCGACATTAACACGCGCCCGACTAATTCATTTACGTACATTGCGGAGTAAAGGTTTATCCCAAACAACGGCAAACCCAAACTGATTGGCTCAGCCTGACGTAAGGTTTTCATTGAACCTTTGCCGGACCATTTCAGCAATAGTGGTGTGAAGGGCTGTAATGCCCCTTTAAGATTAGAGCGTTTGCTGCGCGCACCTTTCGCCATCAACGTGATACGACCATACTCCTCGCTGAATACATCAAGGATCAAGCTCGATTCACTGTAAGGGCGTCGGTGCAATACAAAGCAGCGCTGGAAGCCTTCTGAAGACTGGTTGCTCATTTCAATCAGTGTGCCTAAGTCGGTAATAAAAAATAAGGAGCCAAGCGGCTCCTTATTCTAATCGATATTATATTTTAGTCGATGTTGGAACGAAGTGTCTTCGTTACCAAACTTACAAGCAACCAAGCTTATAGATCGTCAATGTAACCTAGTGAGCGTAGAGCACGTTCGTCGTCTGCCCAACCAGATTTCACTTTTACCCAAGTCTCTAGGTAAACCTTACGACCGAATAGCTCTTCCATATCTAAGCGCGCTTCACGACCAATTGTCTTGATCTTCTCGCCACCTTTACCAATCACCATTTTCTTCTGACCATTACGTTCAACAAGAATCAGGGCGTTGATATGGAAACCGTCAGTTTCTGGGTTGTAATCGAAACGCTCAATCTCAACCGTTACCGAGTATGGCAGCTCTTCACCAGTAAAACGCATCAGTTTTTCACGCACGATTTCAGACGCCATGAAACGCTGAGAACGGTCTGTTACGTATTCTTCTGGGAAGTGGTGCGTTGCTTCTGGCAAGTGATCGCGAACGTGCTTGCGCAGTACGTCGATGTTTTTACCTTGCTTTGCAGAGATTGGCACAACGTCAACGAAGTCCATCTTCTTCGACATGTCGGCCATGTGCATCATTACTTCGTTACGATCTTGCACGTTGTCTACCTTGTTCACACAAAGCACAACAGGGAAGTTCGACTTTTGAAGCTTAGTCAGCACCATCTCATCGTCTTTGGTCCAATGCGTACCGTCGACCAAGAAGAATACTAGGTTCACATCACTTAGAGATGAGTTTGCCGCACGGTTCATCAAACGGTTGATGGCACGTTTTTCTTCAATGTGAAGTCCCGGCGTATCTACGTAGATCGCTTGGTAATCACCATCTGTATCCACACCCATGATGCGGTGACGCGTCGTTTGCGGTTTACGAGACGTGATCGAAATCTTCTGACCCAAGATTTTGTTCAGAAGCGTCGATTTACCTACGTTTGGACGACCAACAATCGCAATGAAGCCACAGTGTTGGTTCTCTGGTGAACTTACTTCACCGTGTGATGCGAAAAACGCATCAATGTCGAATTCGTTATCAGCCATTCGTTAATTGCTCAAGTGCCGTTTCTGCAGCCGCTTGTTCTGCCTTGCGGCGGCTGGTGCCTTTACCGATTACAGGCTTATCCACACCTGCTACGTCACACTCAACCGTGAACTCTTGGTTGTGCGCTTCACCTTTAATATTAGTCACTGTGTAGACAGGCAGCGGTTTTCTTCTGCCTTGCAGGAACTCTTGTAGGCGAGTTTTTGGATCTTTTTGTGATACACCAGGCTTAATCGCCTCAAGACGCGAGTTGTACCAGCTCAGTACGATACCGCGAACTTGTTCAATATCACTATCAAGGTAAATCGCACCAATAATGGCTTCTACCGCATCGGCTAGAATAGAGTCTCGGCGGAATCCGCCACTCTTCAATTCACCTGGACCTAATTTTAAATAATCTCCTAGATCGAATTCACGACCCAGTTCCGCCAATGTGTGCCCACGAACCAAGGTCGCGCGCATACGGCTCATGTCACCTTCGTTCACTTTCGGGAAACGATGGTACAGATCATCAGCGATGACAAAACTTAAAATTGAATCGCCCAGAAACTCAAGACGTTCATTGTGCTTACTATTGGCGCTGCGGTGAGTCAGCGCCAAGTTGATAAGCCCAGCATCCTTAAATTGGTAGCCGAGCTTTCTCTCTAGTTTCTCAATTGGAGAATTCATACTCTCTCGATATGTAATGGTTAGTGAATGCCACCGACGCGGTTAAAACGCACACCAGTTGGAATCCATGAAGGTAGAACACTATCTGCGCCACGATCAAACTCGAAGCTGATCCAGATCGCAACAGCTTTACCGACTAAGTTTGCTTCTGGAACAAAGCCCCAGTAACGGCTGTCAGCACTGTTGTCACGGTTATCACCCATAACGAAGTACTGACCTTGTGGTACAACCCACTCGTTAACACCTGGACGTGGTTGGTAGTTCTGCACGCGGTCACGAGTTAATGGGTTCACCAAAATTTGGTGCTCAACTTCACCCAGTTTTTCATTCATCTGAATCAGAGGAATACCGTTTTGGATGAATTGACTTTCTTCAACATTGTTCAGCTTAACTGGCTTACAAGATGACTCACCTTTCGATTGAATACATACCTGCTTATCCGCAGAGTAACGAACGGTATCACCAGGCAAACCTACCACACGTTTAATGTAGTCAACGTTTGGCTGTGGTGGGTACTTGAATACCACGATGTCGCCACGCTCAGGCTTGCCAGTTTCCACTAGCTGCGTGCGCCATACCGGATCTTTCAATCCGTACGCGTATTTCTCCACCAAAATGAAGTCACCTACTAGTAGGGTTGGCATCATTGAGCCTGAAGGGATTTGGAACGGTTCATAGATAAAAGAACGTAATACCAATACGAATGCAATCACTGGGAAGATAGAAACGCTGTTCTCTACCCACCACGGTTGGCTTTCTACTTTTTGTAGCGTCACCGCATCCAGACCATTGGTTGTTTGCGCTTGGATCTCCGCTACTTTCGCTTGACGTTTTTTCGCAAACACCAGCTTTTCTAGTAGCCAAACTACGCCAGTTACCAAAGTCACGATAACTAGAATCAGTGAGAATGTATTCGCCATTAAATTCCCTTATCTAAAAATACGAAAGTGAAAGAGCCGAAACCCTTTCACTTATTTTACTATCTAACGTCTTATGACAGACAAGAGCACGAGATAGTTCAACTCTAGTCTTTACCAACGTGAAGAATTGCTAGGAACGCTTCTTGAGGCAGCTCTACGTTACCGATCTGCTTCATACGTTTCTTACCTTCTTTCTGTTTCTTCAGAAGTTTCTTCTTACGGCTCACGTCACCACCGTAACATTTCGCGATTACGTTCTTACGTAGCTGTTTCACTGTAGAACGTGCGATGATGTGGTTACCAATAGCCGCTTGGATCGCGATGTCGAACATCTGACGAGGAATGAACTCTTTCATTTTCTCAACAAGCTGACGACCACGAGTCTGAGACTGATCTTTATGCGTAATCAGCGCTAGCGCATCCACTTTGTCGCCGTTCAGTAGTACGTCTACACGTACCATGTTCGATGCTTCAAAGCGTTGGAAGTTGTAATCCAGAGACGCGTAGCCACGTGATGTCGACTTCAAACGGTCGAAGAAGTCCAGTACCACTTCTGCCATTGGGATGTCGTAAGTGATCGCAACTTGGTTACCGTGGTAAACCATGTCCACCTGAACGCCACGCTTCTCAACACATAGTGTGATTACGTTACCTAGGTAGTCCGCTGGTACTAGGATGTTACAGCGCGCGATAGGCTCACGGATCTCTTCGATGTCGTTAACCGCTGGCAGTTTTGCAGGGCTATCAACGTACAGAGTCTCACCGTTAGTTTGTTCTACTTCGTAAACTACCGTTGGTGCCGTTGTAATTAGGTCAAGATCGTATTCACGCTCTAGACGCTCTTGGATGATTTCCATGTGCAGCATGCCTAGGAAACCACAACGGAAACCAAAGCCTAGTGCTGCTGAGTTTTCTGGCTCGTAGAATAGCGATGCATCGTTTAGGCTAAGTTTACCTAGTGCGTCACGGAAGTTTTCGTAATCATCAGAAGATACTGGGAACAGACCCGCGTATACCTGAGGTTTTACTTTCTTAAAGCCTGGAAGTGGCTTCTCGCTGCCGTTTTTCGCTAGCGTCAGCGTATCACCTACTGGTGCGCCTAGGATGTCTTTGATACCACAAACTACCCAGCCTACTTCGCCAGTACGCAGAACATCAGTGTCCACTTGCTTAGGCGTGAAGATACCTAGACGATCCACACCCCAAGTTTGACCTGTGCTCATTACTTTAATCTTGTCGTTTTTCTTCAGTGAACCGTTTTTAATACGAACCAAAGAAACAACGCCAAGATAGTTATCGAACCATGAGTCGATGATCAGCGCTTGAAGTGGCGCGTCTGGATCACCTTCTGGTGCTGGAATTGCTGATACGATGTTTTCTAGAACGTCGTCAACACCTAGACCTGTCTTCGCAGAACAGCGGGTTGCTTCCATTGCATCGATACCAACGATCTCTTCAATTTCTTCCGCTACACGCTCGGGATCAGCAGCTGGTAGGTCAATCTTGTTCAGGATTGGCACAACCTCTAGATCCATTTCGATTGCGGTGTAACAGTTAGCTAGGGTTTGAGCCTCTACACCCTGACCTGCGTCAACCACCAGTAGCGCGCCTTCACAAGCAGCTAGAGAACGTGATACTTCGTACGCAAAGTCAACGTGTCCCGGAGTATCGATGAAGTTCAACTGGTAAGTTTCGCCGTCTTTAGCGGTGTAGTTCAGCGTCACACTCTGAGATTTGATGGTGATACCACGCTCACGTTCAAGATCCATAGAATCCAGAACCTGTGCGGCCATTTCACGATCGCTTAATCCACCACAAACTTGGATTAGACGGTCAGATAGGGTCGACTTACCATGGTCGATGTGGGCGATAATCGAAAAGTTACGAATGTGCTTCATAGATTTAGGGTGACTAACTCTTTACAAATAGGGACAGTAAGAAAGCCGTCTGTTGACGGCATTTCAATCAAGTTGGCAGATTCTACCCAATTTCGTTAACGGGCGCACCTTATTTAAAGTCTAGAACTTATTGAATAGGTTCACCGAGAACTCGAATGAGGGTGACTTGGCGTTTTGACTCATCTTCTAGTGGGCGTGACACACGTTTTGCGAGCCACATACCACCAGCTGCGAACAATACCGAAGCTAGGATGGTAATGACCTCACCGCCTGCGGTTAAAGGTACTAGCAGGAAGTTGCCAATTACAGCACCGAGAATCAAACCAAACAAAGGAAGAAGGTAGACCGCCATAGCTGATTTGATAAGGCTTGCTTCGGGGAAACCAATTTCCACGACCTGACCAACTTTGACGGATTTTGGGGTACGCAAATGCCACGACAGCGTTTTGTTACCGATCGCTTTGGTAACCACGCCTGTGCCGCAGCTTTTTTGCGATGAACAGCTGCTGCAACTGGTCTGTTGCTCGCAGCTGATATCGACATCATATTGCTGACCGTGACGGTGAACGCCCGTCACGGTAGCCAATGCAGTCATCATTGCACTTCACTCTTTGTTACATTAAAAGTGACCGATTGTGCGATACGCTGAGCCGTTGCCGGCGGAATATCACCAACAACTGAGATTTCATGGTTTCCGCTGACAAAGCTGTGCAATGTACGGCGACCTTGACGAACCAGTTGACCTTTCAACGAGTGCTCGTCTTTGTCAGCTACATACACTGAAAAGCTAAATAGTCCATCAGAGTAAAGTTGGCTTTCTACCATTTGGTCAGTCACTGCCATGCGGTAACGGTTCAGTTCATTTGGATGGAACCCTTCCGGTGTCCAACCCACGGTCCAGTTACTGGTACCGATATCGCCTTTTGGCATTGTCAGAACCGCGGGTAATTGAACCTCTTCCAAACCACTCATCAGTTCACCAATCTTAGGGTTCACTGAGTAAGAAATAGTACGGTACTGCTCAAGCATTTCACCATCACGATCAACGAGATCAGCACGCAGTGGCAGTTTACTCTTCTCATCAATCCACAATACGTAAGAGTAACGTAGCCCATCTTTTGGCACGATGCGCAGCACTTGTGTTGGAACACCAGCCTCACGGGCACGACCTACTTTTACGTAGTCGTAGTACAAGTTTAGCTCGTCGATGTTAGCGTTCAGCATCGGCATGATTGGAGCAACCATTTTACCCGATTCGATGGTAAACGGTTCTGCGCCAGTTTCGATATAGCTTACTTCTGTGCCGCGACGGATCACTTCACGTACAGGACCACTCAAATACACAAGATGTGCGTACTGGTCTTTGTCGTGAGTCGCGTGACGATACAGCAAAGGTTCAATGCTGTTCTTTTTGATAAGGATATAAGAGAGTTCGTAGCTCAAATTCTTGCTCGCCTCGCTCATTTGATGCAATAAAGCCTCCGCTGGCTTATCACCAGCAAAGGCTTGCGAAGACATCAGACTGAACAGAGCGCAAGCGCTGATCAGAAATTTTTTCATTCAATATCCGGTGTCAGATGTGCATCTTGTTGAGACGCATCACTGTTAATTCTTAGCTGCAGTTCGTAGTCACGAAGCATAGCATGAACGCGTTTGCGTTGCTCTTGCATATTTGCTTCACCAACGGAACGCTCTACGGATTCACGCGTCAAGCTTACTGGTTCAGCGCTGCCCGCAAATGGCACAGTCTGAAGCACAGGAAGTTGGTCAGCTTGTGGCGACATTGGGTCGCTACCGCCGTACTGTTGAACGCCTAATATCACAACAAGTGACACACACGCAGCAACGGCAACTTGACCAAACTGAGTCAACCATGCAGGCAACTGGCGTTTCGCTTTTTGTGGCTCTGGTTGCGACTCTTTTGGCGCGTCGTTAATTGAAATTACGTTAGCACTGCGCGAATCGATAGCACGATGCACAGGCTCGTCTTCTAACGCTAACGCTACGCTTTCAGCAATATTCCACTCAGGCTTTGCTGGCGCTTCGCCTCGCATCACATCACCAATCAGGTGATAGTTCTGCCAAGCATCACGGCTCTCTTGGTCTTGCTCTAATTCTTGAATTAAAGCCTTATCGACCAATTCTCCATCCATGAGAGCTGAAAGTTTTTCTTTGTCAGCCATTATTTTCACCATAGTTATCACTTGTACTAGCGCTGCAAAAGAGGTTTGATTTTCTTTTCCACCGCCTCACGAGCACGGAAGATACGCGATCGTACCGTTCCCACCGGGCAATCCATTACTTCAGCAATTTCCTCGTAGCTCAAGCCATCAAGCTCGCGCAGAGTCATTGCGGTTTTTAAATCTTCAGGTAAGGCTTCGATTGCACTGAACACTACCCGTTGCAATTCTTTGGACAACGTTAAGTTCTCAGGGTTCGAAATTTCTTTAAGTGCATTACCTGTTTCGTAAAATTCAGCTTCTTCAGCATCAACGTCTGTTGCAGGTGGTCTACGACCTTGAGCAACGATGTGATTTTTCGCAGTATTCACTGCAATGCGATACAGCCAAGTGTAAAACGCACTCTCCCCACGAAAACTAGGGATAGCTCGGTAAGCCTTGATAAACGCTTCTTGTGCTACATCTGGAACATCGCCAGGATTACTTACGTATCTGGAGATAAGGTTACATACCTTGTTCTGGTACTTTGTTACCAGCAGGTTGAATGCTTGCTTATCGCCATTCTGAACTCGCTCAATCAATACTTGATCGGTCAGCTGCTCGTTCATTCGAGCGGATACTCCTATTTGTTATGCCCCTACTCTTCTCAGATATGGGTACTAATTATGCAAAACGTAGTATTGACACCACTGCTTACTTGAGCACTATTGTGACCCTGACGTGAATGAGAAAGTTCCATGGTTTCTCAAATTTTTTGTCATTGTTTTTTCACAGTGTGATGTCACTAGCCAAATCCCGCTCCTCGTCCAACTTAAGTCTCGTTTTGACAAGCGAGCATACTGGTGGGGAAATGGGTATAATGGATGATCTCTGTCCCAGATTGTGCTGGGTAGAGCATAGAAAAGCAATGGCATTGACAAACTATTACTTTTCATTTGCATGGCTAATGGCTATCAGAACATCGCGTTACAAACAAAACTCAGGAAGCATCTGCATGCCCAAGGCATGGCAAAATAAGAGTGGCTGAAGTCACCAAGGTAACGCCGATTTCGATACGTCTCCCAACTTAGCCCTTAGCGACGGATGTCGCGTTAATGGAATGCACATGGTGTGCAAAATATACACAAGGTAGCCTTGTTACCTTAGCTTGGGATTGTAAAAGTAATATGAACACAAATCGTGAACATGAATGTGATGTGTTAGTGGTAGGGAGTGGCGCCGCGGGCTTGTCGTTGGCTTTGCGTGTCGCAAACCACTGTAAGGTAATGGTTCTAAGTAAAGGACCGCGCAGCGAAGGCGCAACGTATTACGCGCAAGGTGGTATCGCTGCCGTATTTGATGAGTCGGACACCATTGAGTCTCACGTTGAAGATACGCAAATTGCCGGGGATGGAATCTGTGATGAAGAGACAGTTAAGTTCATCGCGGAAAACTCAAAAGAGTGTGTACAGTGGTTGATTGATGGCGGTGTACCATTCGATCGTGAAGATGATGATTCTGACGATGAGCCACGTTATCACTTAACTCGCGAAGGCGGTCACAGCCGTCGACGTATTTTGCACGCTGCTGATGCCACTGGCATGGCAATGCAAACCTCTCTACAAGACAATGCACACAGCCACCCAAACATTCATGTTCTTGAGCGCCATAATGCTCTGGATTTGATCACCGAAGATAAAATCGGCGGCGACAAAAACAAGATCATTGGCGCTTATATTTGGAACCGCAACGAAGAACAAGTTGAAACTGTTCGCGCTAAATTTGTTGTTCTCGCAACGGGCGGCGCTTCCAAAGTTTACCAATACACTTCTAACCCAGACGTGTCATCTGGTGATGGTATCGCAATCGCGTGGCGTGCAGGTTGTCGTGTTGCGAACCTAGAGTTCAACCAATTCCACCCAACCTGTCTTTACCACCCAGAAGCACGTAACTTCTTGTTGACTGAAGCATTGCGTGGTGAGGGGGCGTATTTACGTCGTCCAGACGGTTCACGTTTTATGCCGGATTTCGACGAGCGTAAAGAGCTTGCTCCACGTGATGTCGTGGCTCGCGCGATCGACTTCGAAATGAAGCGCTTAGGTGCTGATTGCATGTATCTCGATATCAGCCATAAGCCTGCGGATTTCATTACTAAGCATTTCCCAACTATCTACTCTCGTTTGATGGATTTGGGTATCGACATGACTAAAGAGCCGATCCCAATTGTACCTGCGGCGCACTACACATGCGGCGGCGTCATGGTCGATCAAAATGGTCATACCGACCTGAAGAACCTCTATGCGATTGGTGAAGTGAGCTATACAGGCTTGCACGGCGCGAACCGTATGGCATCGAACTCACTACTTGAGTGTGTGGTTTACGCATGGTCGGCAGCCAAAGACATTCTTAAACATCACAGCGAAGTAGAACTAGCATCGCAGGTTCCATGTTGGGATGAAAGCCAAGTGACCAACAGTGATGAAGAAGTGATCATCCAACATAACTGGCATGAGCTGCGCCTATTTATGTGGGATTACATGGGTATCGTTCGTACCGATAAACGTCTTGAACGCGCACTGCGTCGTATTCAGATGCTGCAACAAGAGACGCATGAGTACTACAGTCACTTCCGCGTATCAAACAACTTGCTAGAGCTACGTAACCTGCTACAAGTCGCAGAGCTAATGGTGCGTTGCGCGATGCAGCGTAAAGAGAGTCGTGGTCTGCACTACACCTTGGATTATCCAAATCAGCTAGAAAATAGTGGTCCAACAATTCTTACGCCAAACAAATAGCACTGACACTAAAAAGTAAGAGTCAGATATAAGATCAAATGGGAGCTTCGGCTCCCATTTTCCATTGTCGTAATATCAAACACAGTTGACGATATGCCACGTCTTCACAACTGTCTCGCCAAATCGTGACTTTTTCACCCGACGTTAATTCAAACGTGACTTTGAACATCGCCGCCGACACATCAACGCTCGATAATGTAGAGGTTTGCTTGTCATTACGTACCGTGCCATCACGATGTAAATACCAGCCACCACGAGCAGAAGGCACGACAAAACCGCCCTGCATTTGGCAGCGAAGAATCAGTAATAACAGATAAGTTGATAAGACGAGTGGGATAGCAGAGCAGATAAGCGCCCAAACGCAACCTAGGAGAAGAAGTTGGTTGGCAATTTGGGCGTACAGAGAAGTGTTAACCTTGAGATTAACGAACCTTGCTGAGGTTGTGCGCGACAATTTTATCAACCATCGATGCATGACCTAGGTTTTCGCTGCGACCGTGTCCCATCACCCAAGTAAACAGATCTGGGTCATCACATTCTAATAATGAGACAAAATCACGCTGCTCTTGTTCATTCAGTGCTTCAAAGCACTCTTCAAAAAACGGCATAATCACCACGTCAAGCTCAAGCATGCCACGACGACAAGCCCATTTAATACGCGCCTTTTCTTCCGCAGTGTACATTCAGTATTCCTTCATAGATGTCTTGTTCTTAGTGCGGAGTGTAACAAGGGATGTGCAACGTCACTAGTGTGCGGGTCACAATATGTAGCCAAGTCGCTGCAAATCCTGAACGCATTTAATAAACAAACGTTCAGCAAAGCCAAACACCTTAAAATTGAGTGGATATATTGAGTGCTGACAAATGCCGATTCTGCATTTAACATAGCGGAAAAATATCTTCAAAAGGCATTGTAATCATGGAATGGCAAACTCGCTTTTCACCGCTGAACCTATCGACACAAGACGCACTACCAGAGCTGTCTATCTCGCTATTAGATAACCTGGGCATGATCACCATGGTTGGAGACGACAAAAAGTCGTACCTACACGGTCAAGTTACCTGCGATGTGGTTTCTCTTGAGAAAGACCAATCAATGTTGGGTGCCCATTGTGATGCGAAAGGTAAAGTATGGAGCGTCTTCCGCCTATTCCACCATAACGATGGCTACGCAATGGTTCAGCCGAAATCAGCGATTGAAGTAGAACTGAAAGAAATCAAAAAGTACGCGGTGTTCTCGAAAGTGACCATCGAAGAATCAAACGACATCGTGCTGGGTGTTGCAGGTGAGAATGCAGATGCGTTCATCTCAACATTAAATGCTGATTCTGGCGACGTACGTACAGTTGAAGGTGGCACGGCAGTCAAAGTGACTCCAAACCGCTGGTTGCTTGCGCTTACAGCAGAAGCAGCACAATCGTTATTAGAAGACAGCAAAGCAACGCTGACTACTCACGAGCTTTGGACTCGTTTCGATATTGAAGCAGCACTACCATACGTGGCAGCTGATGCGCAAAACGAGCACATTCCACAAGCACTAAACGTACAAGCGCTGGGGGGCATCAGCTTTACGAAAGGCTGCTACACAGGTCAAGAAACCGTAGCGCGCGCGAAATACCGCGGCACCAACAAACGTGCAATGTACATTGTTAAAGGTGCAACTGCTGAAGCCTTAGGTGAAGGTGCGATTGAACTGGAGCGTAGCGTTGGTGAAAACTGGCGTTCAGTAGGCGCATTGCTCACGCATTACCAATTCAGCGACAACCAAGCGATAGGACTCATTGTATTGCCAAACAACCTAGACGATGACACTCGTCTGCGCTTGGTTGCTCAACCAGAGTGTGAATGGGAAATCGCAGCACTGCCGTACAGCCTTGAAGATGAGTAATACCATTCGTACTCCTTTGATGCAGTTTTTGGCGGACCAGAACATCGAGTTCCGTCTTCTTCCTCATCAAAGACCAGCAACAACTATTGAGGATGCCGCGCAACAACGCGGCATTCGCCCCTCTCAAATGGTCAAAGCGATTCTTTTGCGCGATATGGGGAATCAATATGCGCTTGCTTGTGCACCAGGTGATCGTAGTGTTGATCCAAAGAAGGTGCGCGCGTTACTGCAGTGCCGTCGTATGACGTGTGTTGATCAAGCAGACGTAGAAGCGATTACCGGATACAAGATTGGAACTGTCACACCACTACTCTTAAAACGCTACATGCCGATCGTATTTGACCCAAGTTTGCTTGAAGAAAAAGAAATCACCATAAGCAGTGGAGATCGCATGGCAGGCTTAGCGCTATCCATCGATGATCTAATCCAATTGTGCCAACCAACCGTGGCTGATATCTGCCGCTAACATGTAATCAAGCGCAGGATTCTCACTCCTGCGTGATCTCACTCATATCTCTCCGATCACACTCAGGAATTTTTAATCATTTTTAAAACATAAATAGTCACAAATGAAAAACTCGTATATGCTGAATTCGTTGGTTAAGTTTTCAACAACGACTCAGCCAACGTAAAGTGAATCTGCTGACTTGTATGACAGCGTTCATTAAGTCAGTCGTCCACTTTTGTGTAATGCATCTGTGACTATTCGCCCGCCGAAGCGGGCTTTTTTTTGGTTCATCGCGGATAAGCGGGAACTGAAAACAAAAACGGTAGTAAGTGATAGAGTTTTATCGCCAAACAAAACCTACACAAACTACCGTTTTCATGTCGAATCATACTTTCCTATCTTCATTCTGGG
>NZ_JBECOU010000016.1:0-29173 GCF_040104475.1 Vibrio sp. SSH13-20 | reverse complement strand
ATTGTTCTAGAACCGATGAAACTGAGCTTTGACCGTCGAAGATGGAGCTATGAATCAAACAACCAGTAGCCAAGTTTTGAGCTTAGAAACATGATTTTGACCGCTAGCTTTTTCTGGCGACTAACGCCCTGTTAAGGGGTGAGCGACGCAATACAAAAGCCGCCGCATACCATCTTAATCACTAAAACTAACGCATAGTAAAAATGCCACGCGTTGCGAATCCCTCTTGAACAGTTTGTTATGTTTGTTCTTGACTATTGCCACCTGTAAAACGGTAGACGCGCTTAGTAACCTTATGACTACCACCACCCAAGCTGATAGAAGCACCGTCTAAATTACCGGAAGCATTCAAACCACCACTTCCTGTACCTTCATAGTATTCTTCAATTTCAACTTCGTGTGCATTTTTAATACGTTCAGCTATTGCCAGCTCTTGAGCAACTGCTGCTTGCATTTTTGCCATGTTTAAAGCGATAGCTTGCTTTCTCGCTTCAGCGTCCAGCGCCTCAATCTCGCCTGAGCCGTGCAATCTTTCAGTTTCTCTTGCCGATTCAATAACGACACCAGTCAATGCACTAAGAACAGGCGAGCTAGCTTCTAAGACCTTCAAGGCTGCATCTAGTACTTTTTGAGATGCTTTCTGTTCAACCAAATCACTCATAACTTCCTCGTAAAACATAACGCATTGTTAAGGTGTGAGGCACGCAATACCTAAGCTTCCGCATACCACCTTAACCACTAGAACTAACGCATAGTAAAAATGCCACGCGTGCCGAATCACTCTTGAACAATTTGTTATGTAGCCGACTTTCAGGTTAATGCTTTCTGTCCAATTTGGATCTTGGGCTCAATACCAGCTTTGCGATACAAAGCTAGAGCTGATTCATTGAAAGAATATACTTCTAACCACAGCTCTTCTCCGCCGTTAGAAATAGCCCTTTCCTCAAATGCCTCTATTAGCGCCACTCCAACACCTTGACTCCTAAAGCATGAATCCACAACAATCTGTTCAACGTTTGCGATCTTTCGCTCTTTGAGAGTCCAAGACTTACGAACCCATAGCTCACCAAAAACAAAACCTACTAACTGCCCTTTGCTTTCGGCTACCAGAAAAATCGAGCTTTCACTTTTGATTATCTTGTGTAGGTCTATTTTTTGTTCAATTTCTTCCGGTGATAAAAAGTCATCAGGTAAATTTGCTTGATGATACTCATTAAGCTGAAACTGTAGTTTCTTGATAATACTGATATCTTCAATGCGAGCTTGCCGAATATTTAACATATATAAATCCTTTTAACTTACCGCCCTCTCGCGGCTACATAACGCCCTGTTAAGGTGTGAGCAACGCAATGCCGATACTTCCGCATAACACCTTAAACACTAAAAGCAACGCATAATAAAAATGACACGCGTTGCGAATCACTCTTAAACAGATTGTTATGCGTAAACTAACGTTTTTCGCCATAACTGATCAAACTCTTGAAAAGTAGAAAAACTATGGTCAACGTAGTCTGGTTTATACAACTTTTCAGTTTTCCACAATGTCACAAGACCCAAGTTTTTCGCGGGAGCCATATCAGATGACAAACTGTCGCCGCAAAAACACACCTGTTTGCCGCTGTCGCTAAATTTACTTAAACCCATTTTAAAGATACTTAAATCGGGCTTTTTAACACCAACACCGCCTGATGTAATTGTGAAATCAAAGTACTCATCAAGCCCTAAAGCTGCAATTTTACGCTTTTGAAAAAAGTCTCTACCATTCGTTATACAGCCGATAGAAGCACCACTATTTTTCAATACTGCTAATGTCTCCAGCGCACCATCGAAAGGAACTGAAAACTCATGGAAGGAGCGGTCAAAGGTTAGCAATAGCTCTCGCTCAAGTTTTGGCGAAAAGTTAAAGCATTCAGCTAATACGCTAAAAACTTGAGTTTTAGGTTGGATGATATTGTTTTGAGCAATAAACTCACTAACAAACCGCTGTGCCGGTATCTCTAGATTATTCAACGTTGTATTTAAAAGCTCATCAGCATAGCTTTTAAGAGAGGCACTTTTGTCATGCAATGTATCGTCTAAATCAAATATTATGTTCAACAGACTATCCTTGTCTTCATTACGCATAACGCCGCATTAAGTGGTGAACAACGCGACCACCCAACCTTAAACCTTGCCACATTTAGCATTGAAGCCGAACTAGACTGAAACCGCCAAGCGTTGAGAATCCGTCTTAAATGCTTTGTTAGGTGAAATCCGACCTACACATACAAGGCTAACATTAATGAAAGCCAAGTTAGTACAAACATAATGATACTTGTATCTTCAATCTCGTTATTTATATGCAAAAATAACAGAGTGAAAAAAAACGCAATTGGGGTATTAACTATTGAGGAATAGTCAGGCGCAATCTCATGCCCAGCTAAAATCAGGACTCCTCGCCCTATAAGCCCAAACATTGATAATCCAAAAGTCATTCGAATCATCCAAATGCGTAAGTTATGGTCTGACTCCATTGGTTTAACAAATTTCAACTGGAATACATCTTTTAGAATGACCATAATTTCGCGATCAAATTTACCCATTTATACCCTCTATTTCACCTAACGCCCTGTTAAGGTGTGAGCAACGCAGTACCGATGCCGCTGCATACCACCTTAAACACTAAAACCAACGCATAGTAAAAATGCCACGCGTTGCGAATCACTCTTAAACAGTTTGTTATGCCTTTACTACCTTTAGATCTCGGTGTACTTCTTGTGAATCAAACAAGAACTGCGCAAAGTATATTTCTAGATGACGTTGCAGCATTTCGTACGCGAGGTATCCGAATGCCACCAAGCTAACCAATAATAGCGAAACGTAGTCAGTAAGAGACGAATAATCTATAAACTGGGAAAGAATAGCTGGAGACATGGCAACAAAAGCCATTAAGAAATACATGACCATATAAAAATAGGTTAAGAACACTCTTTTTCGTTGAGACTCGTATTTTGGCTTAAATTTTAGCTTGGGATACTTAAGCTCATTAAACGGAATAAAGTACTTTCTACCTTTAACATAACATTTTAAAGACTTAACTGGGTTTTCGAGGCTTATAGCATATTCAATTTCCGCAGAACTTACGTAACTACTACCTGCGATCGTGTAAAAGCCAAGGTCTTTTGCGTAAGGATGTAAAGTGTCGACCTCAGATAGAAAAGCTCTAGCATGTTGATACTCCGCTATCATTGCCGAGCGGCGTGTAAACTTGAAATTTAGTACACCAATCAAAGTTGCAATAATTGCTACCACTGCACTACAAACCTTTAAAATCGTGAGAATATCTTCCATTTTTTCTCCTGAGGCATAACGCCGCGTTAAGTAGTGAGCAACGCCACCACCGAACTAAACTATTGCGCCTTAAACACAGAAGCTAAATCGAAGTGAAACCGCCAAGCGTTGCGAATCTGCCTTAAACGCTTTGTTAGGCAAGACTTCCGTGTACCCACTAACCTAATTGAATACACAATACCTTAAAACCAATAAGCAACCAATTACCCACTGAATATTTGTGATTCAAGAACCACCGAAGTCACTATGTTATAGCTTTGATTCCAACAAGCACTAAATGCAGAGCCTCAACAACAAAGCTGCTTTTGAGCCACCTAAATTCAAAGCGGCAATCTAGCAACAAAAGTTAAAGCTTTGATAAACTTGCCCTTTCCACATTTTAAGCCAGCGAAACTCACCACATACCCAAGCTGAAAAGCAATGAGGCAACCCACGAAACTTGGCGTGTTTGGGAGCTAGATAGATTCAAGAATTTGAGCCGGCAATACTGAATTGCCGACATCGAAAAGCGAATAGCCAAAGTGAGTAAAGAAGAATAGAAATGAGAAACTCACCATACCTTGCCTAACGCCCTGTTAAGGTGTGAGCAACGCAATACCGACGCCGCCGCATACCACCTTAAACACTAATCGCAACGCATAGTAAAAATGCCAAGCGTTGCGAATCACTCTTAAACAGATTGTTAAGTACGCTCTCCTTTTAGGCGCATCAATATATCCAACCCGCGGTCATACAGGTCTTCATATGTCATAATTTTAATTTTCCCAGAAAAGAATATGTTCCTTCGACGTAGACGACTCAAGTCACTTTCAGACAAAGATTCACGACTTCCGATGACGATAAAGCCAGAAGGAGAATAAAGTCCATTCAATGAATTTCTAGCATAGGGGTTATTCTTTTCTATCCAATCTAGCCAGTCCAAAACTTGTTGCTCTGCATGAACTAAGTGGGACGATGGGTTACCTGCTTTTGTATAGATTTGAAGATTCGAGGATTCTAATTCTACGACTTCATAAGTACCATCATATTTTTCTAGAGCATAATCGGTTTCATATTCAGCTCCAAGACGATGCTTTGGTATAACCTTGCGATACTCTAAGCCAAACAGAATAGGGTTTTGTGATAAATGTGATTGTATCGCGTTTTCATTTCTTTTTTCGGTATCCAACAATGCGAGTAGTTCATCTAGCGCTAGTTGCAAACTAAATAGCAACCTGTCGGCATGCTCTAAGTTCGAAAGTTCGTCTTTAATTGTTTTCCTGATGATCGAAATATCTGAAGGTGAATAGTACTTCGAGGAATCGATACTAGAAATTAGCTTCTTTGCATCCTTAAATTCATCACTTTGGCGAGCTGTTAATCTATATTTAGTTCCTTGCACATCAAAACCACTTTCAATCATCTTTCTATGAAAATCTGCCAACTCCTCTTCACATTCTGGAGTATTTGCATATACAGGAACTTCTTCTAATGCAGCTATTGCTAAAGTACTCAAAATATCGTCTTCACAGTCTTCGCTCAATTCTGAATCTAAGATATGACCTAATGAAATTTCACCTCTTTTCAAATCAAACACATAGGAAATGATATGAATTGTTCTTTTACCATTCACATTTGAATATATCAGCTCTTTTGCCGACTTTATAATATCAAACTCACTTAAAGACGGAGAGTCTGCATCATTACAACGGACAGAATCAATCTGTTTTGCTAGTTCTTCATTTTCACCAACTAGCATTGTGAGAACTCTTTGTTCTTCTTTCCATTTATCTAACCGACTCACAACTACCTCCGAGTACTTAACGCCCTGCTAAGGGGTGAGCAACGCAATACCGAAGCCGCCGCATACCACCTTAATCACTAAATTCAACGCATAGTAAAAATGCCACGCGTTGCGAATCCCTCTTGAGCAGTTTGTTAGTTTGCAAACTCAAAGTTTTGATTTTACGTTATTTTAAACTTTGCAAACAATAAACTTTATGTGTTTTGATGCACTTAAGTCAGGCGTAGCCTCAAAGCGGCTACTCAATGAAACCACGTGGAACAAACAACGCCTCAGAAAACGAACTAACAACACCAAAAAGCGCTTTTGGAAAACCAATCTCACAATGCGGACTTTCAACAAAGCCACTGAAACCACATGAACTTACCACACCAGAAAAAGCGCTATTTCAGCGAGTAGTACGGCTTTTGTACCAGCAAACTCAACGAGCAGAGTTTCAGCAAAAAAGTTCGACTCAGGTAAACCAAAAGTCGCCGCACCAAAAAACAAATCAACCGTTGAAACGATGCCAATTTTGAATTTTCACCACGCTAGTTAACACTGAAATTGAACGCCGATACGACAATTTCAACTTTGAGCTTTTACCACTAGATCTTGCGATATAGCTGCGTTTTTCCTCTTGCAAACTAACGCCCTGTTAAGGTGTGAGCAACGCAATACCGATGCTTCCGCATACCACCTTAAACACCTAACGCAACGCATAGTAAAAATGCCACGCGTTGCGAATCACTCTTAAACAGATTGTTAGCCTTTGGACTCAAAGTGATGCGTTATTACTTGTAATAAAATTGGCACATAAGAACTCCAATCGACCGGTTTACCCTCAACAAAGTGCTCGACTAACTGATCCTTGATATCACCATCGACATCAGGCATTAATTTATTGAGAAAATCCGTCAACTCTTGTTCTTTGGTGATCAATGGGTACCCATCGCATTTTAACGCCTCAACCTTATCGATGATTTCTTTGTGTTTGGTATGAATTAATTTCATATTTGTCAGATATTTATGAAAGGTAAAGCATTTTATCTGGTAAAGTTATTTTTATGCAACAACAAACCCATTCCACCGAGAAGGCTAACGCCCTGTTAAGGTGTGAGCAACGCAATACCGATGCCGCTGCATACCACCTTAAACACTAAAACCAACGCATAGTAAAAATGCCACGCGTTGCGAATCACTCTTAAACAGTTTGTTATATTTCTATAAGTGCAGCTCTATTTGTTCTACTTTTGTAAATAATGATGCAGGAATCCAGGAAAAGTCCATAGAGACTGATTTGTCGTCATTAGGGACGATACGACCAATTGCATACTCATTACCTTGGTAACCTAAAGGCTCACCAATATACTCTAACATCCAATTTCTTGAGGCTTGCACCTCAGAAAATTTCGTTTCTTTCATAAAGCGAGCAAATACACCAAATAATGTATTGACCAAAGAATCAAGGAAAGTAAATACACAGAAAAACTCGGGCTGCTTTTGTAATTTTGGTTTTACGATTGTGCCCCACTTTGCGAATCCTTCTAGCAATTTATCTCGATTAAATTCTAGCGATATCGAACTTTGGAGTTCACTGCTAGAAAATTCATTTTTAAACTTAAAATGAATAGGTGGCATACCGCAATGTTGTACGAAGTTCCTAAGCTTGCTGGCAAAACTATATGAAAAATCAGTATCGAACGCATATGACATTTGCTTTTTTAATTCTGACCATTCTGGCGATTGTTCACCATATTTTCGCTTGACCTTCGTTTCTAGATGGTCTGTCAGAGTTCTCATAGATGTCAGAACATTTAAAATATTACGATTGATAAACCGAATAAATTCATCGTATATAAATGGACTTAAAGCATAATCATTTGAATTAAAATCGTTCACCATTGTAGATAACTCGCGTAGGAACGAGTTGTAATTTTCATTCACATAGTCAATCAGCTGATACTCTCTGTTGAAGTCAAAGATTGATACCTTGGCGTTGTTTAGTAGCTCTAAATCAGACGGTGAAATTTCTTTAATCCGGTTAACTGTATCGTCAACTATCTTTACTAATACTAATTGTTCCACAAATCCCCCTTTGAAATATAACGCCCTGTTAAGGTGTGAGCAACGCAATACCAACGCTACCGCATACCACCTTAACCGCAAAACGCAACGCATAGCAAAAATGCCACGCGTTGCGAATCACTCTTAAACAGTTTGTTAGCAATATTCTTACAGCTTATGACCTTAGCTAGCAGGATCTACTGGGCAGTTTGGCGTAACTTCGTAATGAGAAGAATCTGTTTTCCACGCAGAGCCTGTCAGCAGGTCTGTCGGAATTGAGATAATACCAAAGTCGATTAGAACATTAAGGAACAGACTTTTACCCCATTGAAAACTATAATCTGTAGTAACTGACGTTTGTTCACATCCAGGTTTCTGAGCAACTACAGTGTGAGCATCACCGCGCGGCACTGTAATACTCGCGTGATCCTTTCCATAGTATTTACCGTCAACAAATAACTTAGTCCCCTCTTCACGAGAGCTAAATGAGATTTGCTCATTAGAACCGTTGGTAATCGTAGAACAACCTGACACAAATAAAGAGCCCATAAGTAAAGAGCAAATTGTTAGTTTTTTCATTTTTGACTTATTGAATAAAAAGGGCGGAAATTATATTTACCACCCAAATCCATTCAATTTAAATCATCTATTGTTACGATTAATATTGCTAACGCCGCATTAAGGTGTGAGCGGCGCTTGGCTATACTTGAGCGAAGCGAAACTGCCAAGCGTTGCGAATCACTCTTAAATGCTTTGTTAGGGCTTGTTACCCAACAATGTTTCAGAGATGTGTTTTGCTGTAGATTCGGCGTTTGGTACTCCAGCATAGTGAAGTGCTAAGTGCAGTTTCAACGCGTCTTGTGCATTTTTGTCTTGTATATCATCGCATAGCTTTCGAGACTCATGATGTAGTCGGTCATTCCGTAATTTATCGAAGAAATCCCCCATTGATTTTTGAGAGTTTTTGGACTGTACAAAAAACAAACTTGCTACTGCTTCCATTATGGTTCCAGCAACAAACTGCGCGATCGTGGTGCCGCTTGATTCTGAGGTATATAAAAAAGCAGCGAGAACAATTGCAACAAAGCCAAGCGATGCAAACACAAGAGAAAACCAAAATGCTATTTTCGACTGCGATAAAACTTGAGAGTAATAGTTTGTTAGCTGCTCGACTTCAAAGGGGACTTCGCTCTTCCCGCTCACGGATTGTTCAATTGAGGTTCGTATTCTCTGCTTATCGCTATCATCAGCAGCAATCTCGAACTGACCAAGGCGCACCTTAGTCAAAGCTCCGGACTTAAAAGCACCAATTATAGAGAAGACAGAAAATACGACTGCGATTCCTGTTATCGCATACTGCGCAACTTCATTAATTAATATTTGTTCCATTTACTTTCCTAAAACGAGAGCCCTAACGCCCTGTTAAGGTGTGAGCAACGCAATACCGATGCCGCCGCATACCACCTTAAACACTAAACGCAACGCATAGTAAAAATGCCACGCGTTGCGAATCACTCTTAAACAGTTTGTTATGCCTGTTCTACATATTTTATGAAAACCTCTTCTGGGTACAAACTTGTTGCAAATACATACAATTTTTCATGTAGTTCTTTGGAGCTTTCAACTGATAGGTAAATATGTTGAAAAACTTCATTTGTTAGCTTGATTGCTGTGTAAGTCATTCTTGGACCTATACTGTCTATCAACTGCTGTTCCGTTGGGTCAGCGATAGAAAAACCAGCATCATTTAGTGCAACCTGTAACTCACTGGAATGGAAGTCACTGCGCATATTAAATATGGAAATAGCACTATCAAAACGCCCTTGTTCAACACTGATATCCATAAGTAAAGTGGGGGCTAGTGGCATAATAAAATTCAAGCTTTCTAGCTTGAAGTCGTATTTGCTTTGAGCATAAGTCGCGCCGAGGTTTATAGCTCGACAAGGATCGTTTTCAAATGGTTCAATATAGCGTTTAAGTAAGGATAAAGAGTTAATCTGCTGGAGGGATACGAATAATGCGTGATTCAAATTTTCTACATTCTTCGCTTTAGCTTTCGCTCTATCGCTACGATTGTTAAATACGAAAGCTGACCAAGCACCAAAAAACGCACCACTTACAGCTATTACGGCGTTGAGTATGTACGTGTATGAGATAGGCACGACCTCATTAGAAATTACAACACCAGACATATACCACAGGTTTAGAACCCCTATACCCGCAATAATGCCTAGAACTTCTGGAGCATAATCTTTTATTTTCATTGTGCATCCTTTTTCTTTGTAAGGCATAACGCCCTGTTAAGGTGTGAGCAACGCAATACAAAAGCCGCCGCATAACACCTTAATCACCTAAACCAACGCATAGTAAAAATGCTACGCGTTGCGAATCACTCTTAAACAGTTTGTTAGCCGCTCATTCCCAAAGGTTACTGTTTACTCAACAGGAACTTACGCAAATCTCTCTCTGCACGCATAACAAACAGAATAAACACTTTGTCATCGTCTTGTTTATAGAAAACACGACATGGATTAACGACAACTTCACGATAACTTAGATGTTCTAGCTCGGGTGGAATACGACCTGACTCTGGGAAAGTTTGTAGGCGTTCGACTTTGGAGAAGATCGTTTGCACTAACTGCTTTGCAGCTACGATATTTTCAAGTGCGATGTATTCAGCGATATCGTAGAGGTCAGATAAAGCTGGTTCAGTCCAGATTACTTCAGCCATTTTGACATTTTGTCCTTGGCTTCATCATGACTTACCACTTTACCGTCAGCTAGTGCACGCTCACCTCGTGCAATACCCTCAAGAATAGCTAAACGATTTTGCATAAATTCGTAGTCATCAACATCAACTAGATACGCAGATGGCTTACCATGCTCAGTAATTAACACTGGTTCTTTGGTGTCGTGGAGATCGGCGAGGATCTTAGTTGCTTGACGTTTGAGTGATGTAACTAGTTCTACTTTCATGAGAGCTGCTCCAAAGGAATACTAAAGTGATACTATTCTATCACTTTGAGTATAGCAAGCTCCATGACGGCTAACGCCCTGTTAAGGTGTGAGCAACGCAATACCGAAGCTCCCGCATACCACCTTAAACACTAAACGCAACGCATAGCAAAAATGCCAAGCGTTGCGAATCACTCTTAAACAGATTGTTAAATGTATAAAAACACCTAACCGTCAAGCTTCATAGAAGTCTTAGGCATCAGTTCAATAATTGAACGCCCTGCACCAGCTTGCGAGCTAGAATTTTCATTTTTTATATAGCCTGTGTCTTGCGGGGAGAAAATACAAGAAGCTGCGTGATTCAAAACTATGTCTTTAGTTTCTTCAGTTACCGCCGCATCAGTCAGGGCTTTATATGTCATTAATGCATTTTGTCTGTGTTTGTTAACAATTGCATTATGCTTATGTGATAAAAAGTTTTTAGCCGCCAGGAAAAGCAAGTACGCAATAACACCAAAGATTAGAACCTTACTTGTCATCAACTGCAAAGCTTGTAAGTTATCTTCGGGCTTGAACCATGCAAGCTTGTGTATAAACAACGTACAAAAAGCATAAAAACCGAGTGCTATTGCTGCTTGGACCGTTTTAACTTTCCAATACTCAGCCGACTCTTCATGAGCTTCAGATTCATCTTTAAAATATATCGCCTGCTGTGAAACACCTTGTTCAGCAGCAACTTTACGTACATCAGCTAAAACATTTTCTGCTTGTTCTTGTTGAGCTGCAAGCTCACCAGTAATTCCTGTAGCTTCGTCTTTAACGTTTTGAAGCATTGCGCGAGCTTCATTTTCCATTCTTTGGAAGTCGACAGACTTACTAGTGCCGTACGAAATGAATGGAAACAATTTTTGAAACGTCTGATCATAAGCCGTAACCACTTGCTGCACGATTTGGTCTCGGGGCTGAGTTGGGTTTTGGTTTTCTACAGTAGTAGGATCAAAATCCAAAGCTTGTTGAAAGCGATTAAAATCTGCGTCAGCTATTTGCTTTATTTGAACAAGAATTCCATCGGGAAAGTCTTCCAGTGTCGACAAACCCAACTGATTGTATAATCGAATTAACTTAGACGCAGGAGCTACGATTGCTGAGAAATCAAAGTTTCTTCCTAAATCCTCCTCTCGCGCCAAGCTTTTTGCGTCAAAAGCCTGCATCCTCGCTAAGGATTCTTGTGTAACTTCCAACTGACTCATTTAATTACTCCATTGTAAAATTATACATTTAACGCCTTGCTAAGGTGTGAGTAACGCAATACAAAAGCTACCGCACAGCGCCTTAATCACCATAAGCAACCGCATAGTAAAAATGCCACGCGTTACGAATCACTCTTAAGCAATTTGTTAGTACATGCGCTAATTCTATTTATGTGCTCCAAGATATTGAAAACTGGCATAATATGAAAGGCTTTGAACACTGAAGTGAGACGGGCAGCTACAAAACTATACATCGATTAAGAGAGGAAAGTTGGCTAGAAGAAAAACGCACTGAACTCCCCTACTTTTACTGGCTTCAAATTAGGAAAGGATTCGATCCTCGCACTTTGATGGCAACACCCAACGAACGACAAGATTAACCAGGAAGTACAACGAAAACGAAGAAGCGCCAAAGAAATAGGCTAATAGTTAGAAGCCGTAAACGCTGAAATCAAAGCGAACACTCCGCATATAGTGCCACCGGAAAGAAAATGAAAGGCACTAACTAAAAGGTGTAAAGACGAGCACAGAAATAAATAAACACCAAAACTTATGACCTTTGATGTCAAACCCGTACTAACGCCCTGTTAAGGTGTGAGCAACGCAATACTGAAGCTCCCGCATGCCACCTTAACCACTAAACCTAACGCATAGTAAAAATGCCACGCGTTGCGAATCACTCTTAAACAGTTTGTTAGTTGTATATTTCCCTAGTAGCATAATGACTTCAATAAGATTATTAATGGATTTAACAATGACTACCCATACCTTAGAAGCAAATGACGTTAAGTTTGACAAAGAAACTGGTACGATCCTTTCTTACGAGGCTGATTATAGGGATATAGAAATACCTTCCCACTTTGACAACGTTGAAGTTCGTATCATTGGTCGAAATGCATTTTGCCATAATTGGATAACAAATATAATTCTGCCAAACACATTGCAGCGACTAGAGTATGGGGCGTTAAGTATGAATTTTATAACTCATATTGTTGTTCCTGAATCTGTTGAATTTATCGGCGAATACGCGCTTTACATGGAAGATGCAGAGATAAAAGTCGACATACTAAATGAAAATGCCGATGTTGATTATTGTGCAATTCACTCACCAGAGTATTTAGACGAATTAGAAGAAGAAGATGAATTCTGATGTACAACTAACGCCGCATTAAGGTGTGAGCAGCGCTTGGCTATACTTGAGCGAAGCGAAACTGCCAAGCGTTGCGAATCACTCTTAAATGCTTTGTTATGTACGTACTATAAATTCGTGATGAGCTGTTTTAGCTTTGCGACTTCTCTACCGTGTTCTGTAAGTTCACGACCACCCTCGCAGTTATGGCACTTCTCTCTGCTCTCTTTAGTTAGAAAAAGCTCATATGTATCTTTGGCTTCTTCATTTCCTAAACCGATATCCAAACATGTTTGCTCAAACTCAGCAAAAGACGGCTTACCAGCTTCTTCCCAAGCTCTCCTCACGTCAGAGTATTTGCTATCAATATCATCTGCCCAATCACCGTACTTGCCAATAAAACGAGCTCGAGCAAAACTAATAGTAGAACCACTTCCCGTACAAACTGAACAAACTTTGGTACGTTCTTGTGATTCAATCTCTTCAATTAACATATTGATAAAACTCAAATTTACCTCCTAGTACATAACGCCGCGTTAAGTGGTGAGCAACGCAGACCACCTTACCTAAACCATTGTGCCGTAAACACTAAAGCTTAATCAAACCGAAAATGCCGAGCGTTGGGAATCCGTCTTAAACGCTTTGTTAGGCAAATTTTTACGGATTAAATGGAAAATAACTTAATGTCTTACTTAACTGACTATTATCACCAGTTGTTATAGTAGAGATGAAACTTGGGGACTTAGGTAAGCCTTTCCATTGCACCGCACCATAAGCTAAACGCTCAACTTCATTGCCGAAAAGGTCATGCCCATATTGATAATAACACTGCTCTAGCTCCTGAACAATTGAACCAGAAATTTTACAGTGCTCTTGATATTTAATAGGGATATTTATAGCAAGAACAATTACTTGAGCCTCGTGAGCATTTATGGAAAGAGGTAATTGAATAGGAACTAGATTTCTGTCAAACGTACCTATAGATAGATCGCTGTAGTCAATTAAACCGCCAATATCCGACAACAGCTTAGTATCTAGCTCTTTGATAGTTACGGTTCTATCTAAGCTATTGTATACGGTAAATTCCCAGAAAAATGGACCCGATAATTTACGAACTTCTTCAGATAAGCCATCTTGAAACTCAACGTATTCATTTAGCGACTGAGTACTCGGAACTGATACAACTTCGATATCAAGCTGATCGGAAGGTGGAACAAACTGATGGTACGCTGTTATCGAAGCGATCAATAAACCTAACACGCCAATAATAGAGTTAACTGTTTCATGCTTCATTAATTAATCCTGAACTCAAAATTTATGGCATTTGCCTAACGCCTTGCTAAGGTGTGAGTAACGCAATACAAAAGCTACCGCACGGCACCTTAATCACATAAGCCACCGCAAAGTAAAAATGCCACGCGTTACGAATCACTCTTAAGCAATTTGTTAGTACATGCGCTACTTCTATTTGTGCGCTCCAAGATATTGAAAAGTGGCATGATATGAAAGGACTTGAACACTGAAGTGAGACGGGCAGCTACAAAACTTCAACTCCATTAAGGGACGAGAGTTGGCTAGAAGAAAAATGTACTGAACTCACCTACTTTTACCGATTTCAAATTAGAAAAGGATTCGATCCTCGCAGTCCGACGACAGCTCCAATAGCAACCAAGATTCACTCAGAAGCCTCCACAAAAATGAAGAAACGTCAAAGAAATAGGCTAAGAGTTAGAAACCGTAAACGGTGAAATCAAAGCAAACGCTCCACATATAGTGCCACCGGAAAGAACGTGAAAGGTACAAACTGAAAGGTGTAAAGGCGAGCGCCAAAACAGATAAACACCAAAACTTATGACCTTTGATGTCAAACCCGTACTAACGCCCTGTTAAGGTGTGAGCAACGCAATACCGAAGCTCCCGCATACCACCTTAAACACTAAACGCAACGCATAGTAAAAATGCCAAGCGTTGCGAATCACTCTTAAACAGTTTGTTATAAGCCTGCTTTCTCTTTGAATCAGCGATTATCGAAGCATCGTTCAATTTCAGAGTCAACTACATCAAGTAGTGCCGATAGCCTATTTAAACCTACTTTCTTTTTCTTTCTTGTGACATTTTTATAGTGCAATTTGTGAGAAACCTTATTAAGCAGAAACTGAGATAAAGTCATAATCTGAACTTCAGCTATGACTTTATCTTTAGTGCTTGGATTTTTGAGTTTAACAATAATATGCTTAGCATTACTCTCTTTATTTGAAATATATTCCGGTCTATATTTCTTTATTATAGCAAAGCTTTTTCCTATTACTTTTTCTACTTCTAACAAGTCTTTTTCAAGAGTTGTAACAACTCTAACACCAACCAAATCTTGCAATTCAGTCAAATTTTCGAAACGAGAATTCAAACGAACCAACTTATCTACTGTAGAATCCCAAGACTTAACTCTGACTTGAGGTTCAAAAGCTAGTTCGTTACTAATGAACTTAAGCTTTTTACCGACCAATTCGGATGTGCGGAATTTTAGTTCATTAAGTAAAGGAGATATTTCAATATATTTTTTTCCAAACTCCTTCTCTATAGACTTTCTTGTTACTTGCTTATTCTTTTCCTCGTTTTTTTGAACCCTTAATAAAACATGCCAATCAAATATCTTATACAGTTTATCATACTCACCATTACCAAAAAACATACCATGGTTACTTGCTAACTGCACATTCTGCCCAATTTTAGCTGGATTAAAGAAATCCCTTCCACTTTCTAACTTCTCTAGAGCTGATATCAATTTCTTACATGCTATTTCAGGGTTTGATTCTGTCTTAAAACCAGAATCTAATGAGTGTAGCTTAGCTTGAAAACACTCACCTTTCTTCAAATGATGACTAACGCATCGAAGAAACCTCAAGTAGCGTGTTCCTAGTCTTTCTTCTTTATTTAATACTGCATTTCTACTTTGATTATAAGCCATAATTTACACCTAATTACGTAAGTAAGGTCATGTAAACCTACAAACTATCGCCATGTTTTTTGTTATATAGTTTAATATACTCTTTCGGTATATCTGAGTCTTTTATTCTATGATGAAGCAATTTAGATTTATCTATTAGTTCAACTAGAACACTATCTGTATCCATAGAAAGGCAACGATAAAAAATATATTTAACTTCATGTACAGTTAACTGAGAAGCAATTAACTTAATATAAAAATCATTTTCCTCAATATTGCTTACATCTTTTATTACTAATGAGAGTAAACTTTCTAAAGTTCCTAAGTATCTTGATTGGGGTATTAGTGTATAGTTAATTTTTTCAAATAATTTATCAGATTCGCTATCGCTAAGCGACTCAACCCTTGGAAGCTTATTTATACTTTGAAACTTGCGTAGTTGATAAGATAAAACCGCAATCCCGGTCAACTTTTCTTTTTCAACGGTTATAGATATTTCGTTTAAGTTATTTCGATAAAAGTCTAGAATCCTATAGAAAGCATCTTCAAACTTCTGAGCCTTAAATATCTCCCTTGATTCACGAAGCTCCTCTCTCTGCAATAGAATTGTAACAATCAATCCAGCAAATGCCGATCCAGAAAACAACGCGTTAACAATACCAAAACTATCTCCCAATATTGCTGCACTAGACATCGAGTAACTTGATATAGGACTAGTTAAATAAAGTAGCACTCCTAAATAACCAAAAACAATAGCAACCACTGCGGCTCCCATCGCTATAGATATTTTTCTTATAGTCACAATCCAACTCTCTGCATAAAAATCATAATAAAACAGTATCTTACCATTATTTCTAGTGGTAATTTCAATTAAGGCATATAACGCCGCATTAAGGTGTGAGCAACGCTACCACGACACTCAACCATACCACCGTAAACACGAAGCCCAACGATGGAATGAAAAATGCCAAGCGTTGGGAATCACTCTTAAATGCTTTGTTAGGCGTATTTACGGAACATAAACCATCTCAACATTAACAACAAAACTATTCTCTGATTCAGTAACTTGTGCACTCAGTACTAAATCACTCCTGCCTTCTGACTCAGTCCACAAATCAATTAAAACATCCCAACGGTTACCCATCCACATACAAATAGACGATTCCCAAGTTTCATCAGGAAGCTCTATCAACAACTCACCGTAATCATCAATGAACTCTTTAATTTGAGTTGAGGTTTCACTTGTGACAGGAGCTAGACCTTCTAAGCCACTGCTTATTATGTAATCACGCTCTACAAATGATTTTACAATACTGCAAAATATTGGACGCCAAATCGAAGGGATGGGTTGTTGATTATCCTCATCTTTTGTAACTTCAAATTCAGACATAGAATTCCTATAAATAACGAAAAAATGATTTACGCCTAACGCCCTGTTAAGGGGTGAGCAACGCAATACCGAAGCCGCCGCATACCACCTTAAACACTAAACGCAACGCATAGCAAAAATGCCAAGCGTTGCGAATCACTCTTAAACAGTTTGTTAGCCGCTCATTCCCAAAGGTTACTGTTTACTCAACAGGAACTTACGCAAATCTCTCTCTGCACGCATAACAAACAGAATAAACACTTTGTCACCGTCTTGTTTATAGAAAACACGACATGGATTAACGACAACTTCACGATAACTTAAATGTTCTAGCTCGGGTGGAATACGACCTGACTCTGGGAAAGTTTGTAGGCGCTCGACTTTGGAAAAGATCGTTTGCACTAACTGCTTTGCAGCTACGATATTTTCAAGTGCGATGTATTCGGCGATATCGTTGAGGTCAGATAACGCTGGTTCAGTCCAGATTATTTCAGCCATTTTGACATTTTGTCCTTGGCTTCATCATGGCTTACCACTTTACCGTCAGCTAGTGCACGCTCACCTCGTGCAATACCCTCAAGAATAGCTAAACGATTTTGCATAAACTCGTAGTCATCAACATCAACGAGATAAGCGGATGGCTTACCATGCTCAGTAATTAACACTGGCTCTTTGGTGTCGTGGAGATCGGCGAGGATCTTAGTTGCTTGACGTTTAAGTGATGTAACTAGTTCTACTTTCATGAGAGCTGCTCCAAAGGAATACTAAAGTGATACTATTCTATCACTTTGAGTATAGCAAGCTCCATGACGGCTAACGCCCTGTTAAGGTGTGAGCAACGCAATACCGAAGCTCCCGCATACCACCTTAAACACTAAACGCAACGCATAGTAAAAATGCCACGCGTTGCGAATCACTCTTAAACAGTTTGTTATACATCAATTCCGCGAATTCTGACTAAATCATCGTCAAGTTCAATACCAGCAGTGACCGTTACAGTAATTGTATGACTTGGCAACATAGAAATTTCAGGTAACTCTTCGATTTCGAGCTCCTCAAAAAGCTGGCTTACAGCATTAACATCGCCTCTAACTAATCCTTCGACCCAACTCTTATTTTCTTTCGTTTTCTTATACCTTCCTTGTTTTATTCCTTCAGAGAATGGGACATTTAACATAGCAGGATTTACATTATATAACCCATGAGTAAAATGACTCACTATAAACCAACTCAAAGGAGTACATGGGTCTAATATTTGTGCATGTACAGAAGCCAAATTATTTACATCACATTCTGGAGTGGAAATAAAAATACCTGAATCTAACGTTGATTCAGGTGAGTCTAATGAATCTTTTATTTCAAAACCCAATGCATAGTCGAAAATATTAGCACTAAGTTGACTATTCCTTAAGTAAGCAAGTTTCGCTCTAGTAGTTTTATCTAGATTGCAACTACGAGGACAATAAAGCATATACCTGATAAAATCTTCACCTATAACTTCGGTTAGCTTTTTAATTCTTAGATTCTGTCCTTTATCCATTGAAGAGAATGCAGATGTCTCGTCATAAACAACAGGATTCTTTGATGTAGGCATTACTTTTTTTGCTTGCAATAGCCATGGACGTGTGAAACTTTTTGAAGGAAAAAAATTGTCAACGTACTCTATAATAATCCCAATATCTGATTGACCAACATACCTTTCATGTTTAGTCGCATATTGGTGCGTTTCGATATTTAGATCCAAAGAATAAGGGGCACTCAAGCCTTTCAACTCATCATTTAACATCTTAATTGTGAATTTTATATTTTCTTCCTCTTGCACATCTTCATCCAATAGATCTGCAAGCAATGAAGTGAGTGATGGTTCACTCCAAGGTCGTTTCCGAACCATCTTACTGGAAACGATCTGATCGATTTCATCAAAATGCTTCAATATCAATTTTATCGCTGCTGGTATCATTTAAACCTCTATCCTTCTTGATGTATAACGCCCTGTTAAGGTGTGAGCAACGCAATACCGATGCTTCCGCACACCACCTTAACCACTAAACGCAACGCATAGTAAAAATGCCACGCGTTGCGAATCACTCTTAAACAGTTTGTTATGTAGCTTTAAATACGTGCTTGCGGTGATATTGCATATAAGTTTCATGCTCAGGAGCTAAAGTAATCTTCATGCTTTGATTTAAGCCAGCAACGTCAAAATCGACAAATTGAGAGGATATAATTATTTTTCCTGATAAATCAAAGCTTATTAAACCAGCATCAAATGCTCTGTCTATATTTGCCATAAGCAACAAGCCATTGAATTTATTTAACCTTTCACGATTATCTGATGCATGCCAAGGTTTTATATGGCTTGCAACTAGTAACTCGTTTGTTTTGCAACCCGTTACAGCACAACCTTGCCACATAGTAATTAAGTCACGTCTAAACTTACCCTGACCAATCCGAGCCTTAATCAAGCTATTTTTTTCAGTATCACTTGTATTTAAATCCAATTGAATCGATGAAAGGTCTTGCTCTAGGTTGCTAGGCATAGAGTTTTCATCAATATCCGTATCATTAGATTTTTTTGCTTCATTTCTAGATGCATATGATGTTGGAATACGAACAGATAACTCTCGATATTCTTCAGAGTTTGCGGGAATTAACGCCATTTTACCTTCAGCGTTTTTATGAACACCCCAACCAAACTTTTTCAATAATGGTGATCTTTTTACATTATATGAGCTAATTTTCAAATCGGGTTTATTGCGACGAACAACATGAAGCTCATGATGATACTCAGCTTCTGTATACTTGTACGGATTTTCTATCAAAATCTCATAAGCGATTCTCGCTATAGAATTACCTTCTTTAGGAACAACCGCAACATCAGACTTAGAATCTGGTGAAATTAATATTAGTTCTTCTTTAATCATTCTTCTTACTTTTTGTGGAGTTAGACAGCTACATAACGCCCTGTTAAGGTGTGAACAACGCAATACAGAAGCCGCCGCATACCACCTTAAACACTAAACGCAACGCATAGTGAAAATGCCACGCGTTGCGAATCACTCTTAAACAGTTTGTTAGCTGATGAAACTCACCATGAGCACTTCATTGATACTACTCATCGGCACAAAGTCTGGGTAACCAATTTCAATTCTTGGTACCACTTTTAGTGAGTATGCTTTTTCCTGCTCCCAAGCCGTCCAAGACTGTAGACTTGAGTATGCATCCTCTGAAAGAACTAACACAGCCATTTCTGCATGCTTTTGAGCGATGTTAGTTGGAATACACTTGTACAAGTGCTGATACACTTTTTTATCGCCTAAATTGCGATAATCGAAAAACGACACGCAAGATCGTAAACGAAAGAAACCGTTTGAATTTCCAAACACCGAACTTCGTGAGCCATCTAAATTGGCGAGCAGCCCACCAGAAGACAATATAGATTTATAATTCTCTAGAGTAGTGGCGTGAAAAACTGACCCGCTCATTTTACTAACGAAGTCTTCAAAATCATCGACTTTCAAATTACGAACTAACATATTACTCTCATCAGCTAACGCCGCATTAAGGTGTGAGCGGCACTTGGCTATACTTGAGCGAAGCGAAACTGCCAAGCGTTGCGAATCACTCTTAAATGCTTTGTTATGCCACTTTACGACTTGTTACTATGCCCACTAACTTTGTTGTAATATGGCAGAAATCCATTGTTGTTTTCTTTAAATTTTTCAATCCAGTAGGCTTCCCACTCAAATTGTTCAGCATCGCTGGATATCAAAGAATACTCGATCCTATTGAAATTCCAGTCCTTTCTTTCAGGGACTCCAAACCTACGTTTTATATTGCCTTTTCCAATGTAAACAATTTGACCATCATCGCTAATGTAACGATATATACCATAGTCATCAGGTAAAGCTTTTGGGCACGAGTCTCTGTTCACTGTCAACTCGAAAGCTGGTGCCAATTGAATTACCCACATGCCTTGGGATTTTCGTGCAACAAACTTTCTGTCTTCCGAATTCTCAGATTCTGCAACTTTCTTGACCCACAAATACCTTTTTATAAGATCAGCCGCTGCACTTCGATAATAGTTACTTTTCCCTCCCAGAGAGTAACTATCTCTACTATCAAACGCATCGTAGAATTTGAACCCAATTTTACGGTTCTCTTCATCAATAAAGTACTCAACTTGACTGTACTTGTTCAGCTCTGCAATTTTAGTAAACACAGCTGAATACTGAAATCGATTATCACCAAACCCAATTACAGGCTCATCAGCTTGAACTCTGGTTCTTACGAACTTTACAAATGTCATATATGCTCTGGCATTAAACTAAGTTTTTGTTTTCAAGATTATACATTATATGTTAGCAGCAGCGAATGGAAGCATATGCTCCCCACTACAGAGTGGCATAACGCCCTGTTAAGGGGTGAGCAACGCAATACCGATGCCTCTGCAAACCACCTTAATCACTAAAACCAACGCATAGTGAAAATGCCACGCGTTGCGAATCCCTCTTGAACAGTTTGTTAGGTTTTGGGCTTATTCTCCCAATGAACCCCAATCTGTTAGATTTAATTGCTTGCGCCTAATGTAGTAGAAGGTTGCCATAACTAAACCAAACAATGCGCCAGTAAGTAAGGAGATATAAACCGCTTCTAAAACTGGTTTGCCTAGCTCGTCCCACACAAGAAACCATTGGAAGATTCCCCAAACAGGAGCAAAGAAAGCCACACAAAGCATAACGTTTGCAAAAAAGCTTTGATAGTAAGGCGGCGGAAAACACAGTCCGAGTTTACGTAACAACTTTACAAGTGGAGGATTGTAGTTCGACTTCCAAACACCTTTGTCACTTAATTCTTTGTGTGCAAGTTGTAGCTTCGTTTCATAATCCATGACCCAAAATCCTCGAATTCGATGTTTCCCGCGGAGAAACCTAACGCCCAATTAAGTTGTGAGCAACACTGCCACCGCACTTAAACACTTCACCGTAATCACCAAACCAATTGAAACCGAAAGTGCCGAGCGTTGCGAATCAGCTTGAATTGCTTGTTATGTGCATTTTCCCAGCATTAGCTGCCAGTCACTTTTGGATACCCAAGATTCCAATACCCTTACCCTGTGATACCCTTTTGGAGTCAAAGACGTAATACGAATATATCGTCTTCCCAAGATTGACCTCTGGTGCCTTAATGCTGCGGGGATGCCAAATAAATATATTTCTTCGGTATCTGTTGTTAGGTTGCTTTCGCTTTTCCTCAAAGCACCGATGTATTGGAAAATAGCACCAACTACAACTGCACCATAGGCAATAAAACTCTGTTCTATCGAAAAGACAAACTGCATTACCAGCAGAATTAACACACCACCAATCACTGCTGATATGCTCTGAGACAGTGCTCTGGGATAACCCACAAATTCAATTTTACGCATCATAGAACCTCCTTTGCCTATTGTTCTATGGAATACGAAAAATACACTCAACGCCTTGAATCACTGCGAGTTTGTTCACATAGTCGCATGCACATAACGCCCTGTTAAGGGGTGAGCAACGCTAACACCGCCCCCCAAATAACCACCGTAATCACTGCACTTAATTTTGAACCAAAAATCTCATGCGTTGAGAATCCCTCTTAAACAGTTTGTTATAAGCCATTATTTTAACTCGTATTTATGACTTTTATCACAACATAGAACCCCAAAAGATAACAGTATGCATCAAAGCACACAATAATGAGGTAAGTATGAGCTTTATCGATGTAAAAAACAAAAATGGCACAGCGGACAAAAATCCACCTGCTGGCTATACAAGCTGGTTGAATTTCTGGGAGAGCAAAAAGGGCAAAAAAGCGTCTACTTGCGAAGTTTTATCTTGCTCAGGTGATCCTGATGTAGGTGGACATGTAATCAAATCTGGTGAAGGAAGTAAGGAATACATCCTACCTATTTGCTACTCATGTAATAACAAGCCTGACGATTCTGTTTTCAAAGCATGGGAAAACGACCTAGTCTCGGTCAAGTAAACTAATATCGTGCCAGATTATCATAGTAATTTGGCACGAATGGCATATAACGCCGCGTTAAGGTGTGAGTAACGCACTACCAAAGTTCCTGCATTGCACCTTAAACACCAAAACCAGTGCAAACTATAAATGCCAAGCGTTACGAATCACTCTTAAACGCTTTGTTAGCAATCAAATTCTAACACCATTGGAATATCAACCATCCCTTGCCGATTTCTGACGCCTTCTGTGCGTTTAAAACCAAAACGCACATATACGCTTTCCGCATTGACCGCGGAGTTAACTGTAAATAGACCACTATTACCGTTTTCCAATGCCTTTTCTTTAACAGTTTCCCATAATTGACGGGAAAGCCCATTACCTTGAAAATCATCATCTACGAATAGATGGTACAGATGCGAGTTGTCTCGTACTCCAGCCACACCAACGACTTCATTATTCTCAGTTACTGCAACAACATAGTCATAGTTTGTAGACAGGTATTTTTCGATGTTTTTCTCTGACATTGAATCGAGCAAAATACTGTGCACAGTCACATCACAAGTTGGGCAAACATATTTGTTTGTTAAGGGTAAGAGCAACTCACTGATTGCCCTCGCATCACTAATTTCTGCATTTCTGATATTGATGCTCATTATTTCTCCTGATTGCTAACGCTTTGCTAAGGTGTGAGTAACGCAATACAAAAGCTACCGCACAGCGCCTTAATCACATAAGCCACCGCAAAGTAAAAATGCCACGCGTTACGAATCACTCTTAAGCAATTTGTTAGTACATACGCCACTTCTATTTGTGCGCTCCAAGATATTGAAAAGTAGCATGATATGAAAGGCTTTGAACACTGAAGTGAGACGGGCAGCTACAAAACTTTACCGCCATTGAGAAACGTGAGTTGGCTAGAAGAAAAACGCACTGAACTACCCTACATTCACTAGCTTCAAATTAGAAAAGGATTCTTTCCTCTACTCCAACAGCCACACCAAAAGTAATCAAGGTTCTCTCAAAAGCCACCACGAAAATGAAGAAGCGCCAAAGAAATAGACTAAGAGTTAGAAACCGTAAACGGTGAAATCAAAGCAAACACTCCGCATATAGTGCCACCGGAAAGAACGTGAGAAGCACTAACTGAAAGGTGTAAAAACGAGCGCCAAAACAGATAAACACCAAAACTTATGACCTTTGATGTCAAACCCGTACTAACGCCGCATTAAGTGGTGAACAACGCGACCACCCAAACCTAAACCTTGCCACTTTTAGCACTGAAGCTGACCTAAGCCGAAATCGCCAAGCGTTGAGAATCCGTCTTAAATGCTTTGTTATGTTTTACCACAAGTGATTGACATTCTTGAGAAAGAACTGCTGATTTAGACTGGTTTTCTGAACCAAACCACAGTGCAGAACCAACTTGACCACCAAAGGCGACCAACCCAAAACAAGTATGAACACTTCCCTGCCCAATGAGGCAACCTGACTTACATTCAACAAGCGCCCTCGTCTCTTCTCACAACAGCGCCAGACAATGGCAAATTGCCGAGACAACTGCCAAGGTAGGATGCTAACTGGCAAAGAACCTGAAAGCGACTTAAAGCCAGAGAAACTGAAACCTAGCCAGCTCGACCTGACAATGAAGCAACCCACGAATATTGGCATGTTTTACGGGCTGAGTGATTCAAGAACTTAGAGCGACAACGCGGATTTGCTGAGTCTACTAGGGACGAATTGCCAAAGGGACAAAGAACTAGAGCCTAAGATATTTAAGTCCTTGAAATACAAGTAAACATAACGCCCTGTTAAGGGGTGAGCAACGCAATACAAAAGCCGCCGCAAACTGCCTTAAACACTAAAGCCAACGCATAGTAAAAATGCCACGCGTTGCGAATCCCTCTTGAACAGCTTGTTATGTGCGTTGCTCAAATTCATACTCTGTAAGACACCATTGCTTTGGGCATGACCAACTGATTTCTTTGAATGATGTTCTTAGGTCACCACTCAATAGAAGTTGCTTCATAAAATGGCTAGGTGAAATATAGGCTCTATCGTCGTAAGCAAACACAAAACCTTGCTTATTGAGCCCAAGCATTATCTGTTTAGTTTCTTCTGATTCAAGCCCACCATTAAGATAAAGTTCATAAATACGACCGTCCGTATCGCCATCTAGGCTGTTCTTGCTTAACTTTATTGAGGTCTTATCTATGGCAACAACGTGCGCCGGAGGGACATCTCCTGATTGACCAAACTCAACTTTGTAAGGAGGCTGTTTTATCATTTTATCTCCAAGCACATAACGCCCTGTTAAGGTGTGAGCAACGCAATACCGAAGCTACCGCATACCACCTTAAACACTAAACGCAACGCATAGTAAAAATAACACGCGTTGCGAATCACTCTTAAACAGTTTGTTAAGAATCACTTAGGTACGGAATATCCGCTAGCATAATGAACCCCATAGAACTCGAAAAACCATACTGAGTCTCGGTGATCTTCTGGAGAAATGTAGAATTTATACTTAACTTGCTCATCACCGATAACGTGCTCAGGAAGCAAAGGTAGCAGATTTTCTATTTCATCAGAAACTTCCGTAAACTTCTGAACTTCAACATTTGCGTCTAAGCCTAACGCTCGCCCACTATGATGATAGTAAAGCCCTCTGATAGTCCGTTCCATTACCTTTTCATGAGCTTCTGAGTCCCATAGAATCCCTAAACGATTTGTTATGGTGCCGTCATCTAATTCAACTTTGACCGTACGAGACTCATCATGAATTTTTGATAATAATTTTCGGTTTCGCTCTAAAGTTCTGGATGTCTTACTTTCAAACAACTTCGTAGCCAAGTCTGTGTTGCCGGCAGACTGCATACTTAAATAAACTTTAAATAAGTCATCGTAATCTGAAGCGCCATTGTTACAACTAGCACAGGCAGGAACCGTTATTAGCTGTGGACGTGGCTTTGGAAAAATACCTTTAGGCGGGACATGATCTTTGGTTGTTGCCTCTTGAACACCACAAATAGCACAAGGCTCCTCAAGTTGTTCAACAACATGAGAAATATTGCTATGTGTTCGATTCAAGTAAGCTTTATTTTTACGCTTGAAGCCCTGCTTCTTAGCCAATTTCTTGCGAAGAGCGCGAAGCCTTTTGATTTCTAATTCCATCTTTTTTCTCACGCTTAACTCCTATGATTCTTAACGCCCAATTAAGGTGTGAGCCACGCTAGCACGACACTCAATTTGAACACCGTAAACACTAAACCAAATCCAAACCAAAAATGCCAAGCGTGGGGAATCACTCTTAAATTGTTTGTTATATTTTTGATGCCGCCATCAGTAAACAGTAGTTTTTTACGCTTTCACAATGCTCACCCATCCAGTATGCAAATGGGGTACTTCGGTGCCAATTTAGATCAACCAAGCTATTGTGAATGGTACTATCTGGAGTACTAAGTGAACCATGTGCCACAACTTGCTCTGGTACATTGTTTAGTCCACACCACCATTCAGGCATCGAACGTTTCCACTTTGTCTCAAGCCAAACATCAGATAAAGCAACTACGTATTCACTTTCGAAACCGGTAACCCCATTGTCACTAAGGAACTGTTTGTCTCGATGATGTAGACGCTCAATATCGTTTATAATTTCTTGTTTTTTCTTTGTGTGAGATAAACGTTTTGCCTCAATGAAAAAAACAGCTTTGTGCTTAGGAGAAAAAACAAAACCATCAATGTGCTGCTTTTTCTCAACCCAAGGAAACTCAAGCCATGATACAGCTCGATCATCATCGAGACATTTCACTAGGGCATTTACGTAGATATGAACTTGGTTAGCTTCTGTGAAACCAGTACTCCCTCGCGCTGGATAAAAGTTTGTTAGCGTTCGGGTGTAAGTCGCGACCATTTCATCAAATGATCTAGAAATTATTTGTTCCATCGAAACCTCAGAAAAATATAACGCCCTGTTAAGGGGTGAGCAACGCAATACAAGAGCCGCCGCATACCGCCTTAAACACTAAAACCAACGCATAGTAAAAATGCCACGCGTTGCGAATCCCTCTTGAACAGATTGTTAGCTAATTATATACGTCGGTCTGGCAAGATTAATTTGTTAGCTTTTGCAATGCTCTCTAGTGATTTATAAATTTCATCATAATCGCTTTCATTTCGCATTCTTGACCAATCACTAATTATCATTTCCTTCTCGCCAGGTTCTAGATACGGTGTAACAATTCTCATATGGTGATTAAAGCGAGTTAAGTTGTCCCAGTGAAATTGGTAGCGAGCTATAATATCGATTCCAACAAGTATATTAACTACAAAAAACATACACATAATCAGCGACACTACTTTGCTACGCCTGGTCAGTAATAGTGACCCTTTTTTTCTTGGAGAACTTGAAGTTTTCCTATCTTCATCAGAAACAATGTTTTTCACATGTTCAGCCAGCATAAACAAGGAAGCTAAAACAACTGGGGCAATCACAAAAACCACGCTCAGCAAAAAAGCGTAATTTGTTGATTCCATAGTGGCTAAGTCTTGGTAGAGTCTGTCCTTATATGCAAGCCCTAGTAGACTTAACGCGTAAGACACAAATTCAATTACCCAACCTAACAGCGGCTCTATCGCATAAATAATGATAAGACTTGCAATAATTCCACAATAAATAGCAGCTTTATGCTGCTTTAACATTTCGATCATACTTACTACCACTAACTACACTAACTACACTAACTAAATAATTTGCTAACGCCCTGTTAAGGTGTGAGCAACGCAATACTGAAGCTCCCGCATACCACCTTAAACACCAAACACAACGCATAGTAAAAATGCCACGCGTTGCGAATCACTCTTAAACAGATTGTTAGGATTCGAGCCCCAGTAAAATCCGCTCTCTCCATTGTGGATGATCTATAGTAATTTCATCTAAATTTCTCGGAGCCCAAATAGAATTTCTCTTTTTGGTATTACACTTTTGGCAGGCGATAACAAGGTTATACTCCATTGATACACCACCAATAGATGCTGGTACCACATGTTCAACAATGTATTCATAAGCGTTTCTATCGCCACAGTACTGACACACTCGCCCATCCCTAGCAAATATACGTTTACGCATTGCTGCTGAGGTATGGTAAGTTTCTTTAGTTGAGGGTCTCCTGAAATAGACTAAATCAGCATTAATTGCACTTAAGCTACAACTGTATTTTTCCGCTAGTTTCTTTTTCAAACTGGCGTCAAAGTCAATACCAAGGTTTAATAACCTCCTAACTTCTTCTTGACGCTCTACTATATTCGGGTGAGCCAAACTGTTTCTCCTGAATCCTAACGCCCTGTTAAGGTGTGAGCAACGCAATACCGATGCTTCCGCTACCACCTTAAACACTAAACGCAACGCATAGCGAAAATGCCAAGCGTTGCGAATCGCTCTTAAACAGATTGTTATACGAACTGCTCCAACCAAGACTCATGCTCTACTATGCTTGTAGTAATCGAACTCTTCATCTCATCCACTGAACTAAAACTATAGTTTTGCAATGCTCGTTTGTTAGATACGAAAAATTTTGGAATTAAATACATACCACTAGCTTTGTCAGTTAATCCGCGTTCATCAATTTTTGCTTGGATATATTTAATGTTGTTGTAGTTTTCTTCACTATATATCTCTTCAGACCTTACTCCGTCTAATCGTAATAACTTAGTATACGAGTTCCTGACATTTACAGCGTATCTTGTTGCTAAGTATTCAACAACCTCACTTTGGTTCTTCAATATGAGAGCTCTGCCATCAAATGCACCACAAATCGGTTGTGACTTTTTCTTAGCTCTTGTTATACCTTTACCTGTGAAAAAAGAAGTAAATGTTGACGAAAACGTTGTTAATAACTTGATAACTCTATTATCGTAATATGTCGGAACCTTACTTAGTACTATCGAAACTTCATCTGAACAAATACTTGCAGCTAAAATGAAGTTTTGTGAGTCATGGGGACATTTTCGATGAAGGACCTTAAATGTTTCTTCTAACGATTCCCACATGAGTCCCTCAAATTTTTTGTCACGAGTAACGTTACTCAGATACTTTTTACTCAAACCGATACCGTCCATTCGGATAACAAAATATTCATCAGATTGATATCGGGAAACTAACTCGGAATCTTGTTCTACTCGTTTGAAATATTTCATTGACGATATTTGTTGTTGTAAATCTTTCAATTGACCTCCTTGTTCGTATAACGCCCTGTTAAGGTGTGAGCAACGCAATACCAAGCCACTGCATACCACCTTAAACACTAAACACAACGCATAGCAAAAATGCCAAGCGTTGCGAATCGCTCTTAAACAGTTTGTTATACGCGTG
>NZ_JBECOU010000015.1:0-36705 GCF_040104475.1 Vibrio sp. SSH13-20 | reverse complement strand
TTAGGTCTAACCAGTGCGGAGCGGTAGTTCAGTTGGTTAGAATACCGGCCTGTCACGCCGGGGGTCGCGGGTTCGAGTCCCGTCCGCTCCGCCACTTATTTAGAAACCCAGTCTTCGGACTGGGTTTCGTCGTTTCTAGAGCCTTCAATTTCCTACTCGCTCTAGCCTTATTTACCATTAAGCTCCCTTCTTCTTAAACTGAACTCTTTTACTTGTTTACTATATGTGTGTAGGTGCTTACCATCTTGTTAGTGACTATTAAATATAGATCTTCATTTATAATCTCTGAATCTAAGCATTATGACTGCACATCTTTAAAAGATAACTGAGAATCATTATTAATATTTAGTTACACTCACATCAATTGGAATAATGAGTGACTAAATACATGGATATATCTCGTCGACGCTTTCTTCAATCTTCCTTAGCGATCTCTGCGCTTACCGTTATGCCTGCATGTTCTCTATCCGAGAGCACTAATAAACAGGGTCAGCGTATATACGACATCACTGCAGAGCCTTCTACTGCTGAATTGGTACCAGGGTTTACCACGGATGTACTTGCATTTAATGACTCGATTCCAGCGCCTACGATTCGTTGTCGCCAAGGCGAGAAAGTTATTATTCGGTTTACTAACAAGCTTTCAGAGCCGACTACAATCCACTGGCATGGCTTACGAATCCCTATTGAAATGGATGGTGTCCCTTTCTTGAGCCAGCCGCCTATCATGCCAGGTGAAACATTCGTTTATGAATTTACACCACCAGATGCGGGCACATTTTGGTATCACCCACACATGAATAGCGTTAAGCAACTTGGGATGGGCTTAGTCGGGCTAATCATTGTTGAAGAGGCAGAACCCGTTCTATTTAATGAAGAGCATGAAGTCGTCCTCAAGCATTGGCATTTAGACAAACAAGGTCAGTGGAAGAATCTAATGGTGCCGCGCTTGAGTGCACGAATGGGAACGCCAGGAGAGTGGAGTAGCGTCAATGGTGTGCATGAGCCTGTTTATGCGTTGAAGCAGAATGCTACCACGCGATTAAGAATTGCTAATGTCGATAACACCATTACTTACCCGATCGCTATAGAAGGCGTAGAGGCTTGGGTTATTGCTATAGATGGTAATCCTGTTAAAACGCCTTATAAGCTCACTCAGCACAAAATTGGTCCGGGAATGAGGTTAGATGTCGGATTGATTGCTCCGAAGGCTGGAGAACGTGTTTATGTGCGTCAAATGAAAGGACGTTTCCCATTTCCTTTGTGTGAGTTTGATATTGTTGAGTCTGACCTGCCGAGTAATCAGAAACTGCCTTTATTGCCTCTAAACCCTGTGCCTGATCTTGATTTAGAAAATGCTGAGCAAATTGATTATGTGTTTGAATGGGAAGGGGCGGTAACTCCTGCCGACAAATCGGGCAAAGCGATGCCTAAGTTTTGGCTGATGAACAAACGAGCTTGGGAGGGAATGAGTAAAGATAATATTCCAGCGCCGCTTTCAACATTGGAGCTCGGAAAAACCTATATCTTCAACCTTAAGAACGTCACCCAATATCATCATCCTATTCACCTTCATGGGCACACATTTACTGTTCTTGAGTTAGATGGCAAAAAACTCGATGAACCGTTTCATACCGATACGGTCTTACTTGGAAAAAACGGCAGCGCGAAAGCGGCATTTGTTGCAGATAACCCAGGACGTTGGATGTACCATTGTCATGTGATCGAACACATGAAGACGGGTTTGATGGGGTACATCGAAGTAAAGTGACTCCTGTAACTTTTTAAATCTTGATAAGTTTTAAGCGCTATACTTTGCTGAATTCTAAGATTGTATAATCACTATTGCCGTAAATTTGATTACAATGTCGCCATTAACTTTTCTGGGGGAATTATGGGACAACTATCCGTTTTGGGTTTTATTGCATTGGGTGGCGCATTTGGTGCATGTTCTCGTTACTTAATTTCTGAACTTTGTGTGATGCTACTCGGTCGTGGTTTTCCGTACGGTACCTTGACCGTGAACGTGGTTGGCTCATTTATTATGGGTCTACTGATTGCTGCGTTTGAAACTGAGTTGATGGTCACTGACCCATGGCGTCAAATCATCGGTCTTGGTTTTTTGGGCGCATTAACCACATTCTCTACTTTCTCGATGGATAACGTGTTGCTTATGCAGCAGGGCGCTTTCTTTAAGATGGGATTGAACGTACTACTGAATGTCGTGTTAAGCATTTCAGCTGCGTGGATTGGTTTCCAATTATTGATGCGTAGCTAGCAAAAATACTCAAATCTTAATCAGGTCGGCTTGGTTTAACCAAGCCGTTTTTATATACTGATTTTACTTGTCGGAGTGCCATAAGGCTGAGACCGTTAATTCGGGATCCGTTGAACCTGATCAGATTAGAATCTGCGAAGGGAACAAGAGAAGATATCTACACCAGGGTTCTATCTGGTTGACCTATCAAATAGTCGAATGTTGTTATAGACGAAGAGCACTCGCTCAACTTGTCTTTAATTCGATTCCTCTTGTCGCATCTATCCGCCAAGCATTTTTATCCCAATACTTTTTATCTAAGCATAACAAAGCAAGGAAAAATGCTATGTCGAGTCGCAAGCAAGCGAGACTGGAAGCAAAACAGTTCATTGATACACTCTCGGTACAACCGTACCCAAATTCAAGCAAAGTCTACGTAGAGGGTTCACGTCCTGATATTCGTGTTCCAATGCGTGAAATATCACTCGCAGATAGCCTTATTGGAGGCACAAAAGAAGCGCCTATTTTCGAGCCTAATGAGCCAGTACGCGTCTACGATACCTCGGGTGTATACACAGACCCAGAACACACCATAGACCTCTACAACGGTTTACCTAAGCTGAGAGAAAGGTGGATTGAAGAGCGCTCCGATACTGAACTACTCGATGAAGTAAGCTCGGTATACACCAAAGAGCGCTTGGAAGACGAAACGCTAGACGATCTTCGTTACGGCAATCTACCACGTATTCGACGTGCCAAAGATGGGCAGTGCGTGACTCAATTGCACTATGCTCGCAAAGGCATTATCACCCCAGAAATGGAATACATCGCCCTACGTGAAAATATGGGGCGTGCTCAATACCGCGATGAAGTGCTGAATCAACAACATCCGGGTCAAAGCTTCGGAGCGAATCTTCCAAAAGATATTACCGCCGAGTTTGTGCGTAAAGAAGTCGCCGAAGGTCGCGCTATTATCCCTTCTAATATCAACCACCCAGAATCCGAACCAATGATCATTGGACGTAACTTTTTGGTCAAAGTGAACGCCAACATTGGTAACTCATCGGTCACTTCTTCGATTGAGGAAGAAGTAGAAAAGTTAGTATGGGCAACACGCTGGGGTGGCGATACCGTTATGGATCTCTCTACTGGACGTAATATTCACGAAACTCGCGAGTGGATTCTACGTAACAGTCCGGTTCCGATCGGTACCGTACCAATGTATCAAGCGCTTGAGAAAGTGAATGGTGTCGCGGAAAACCTTAACTGGGAAGTGATGCGCGATACTCTGATCGAGCAAGCAGAGCAGGGCGTTGACTACTTCACTATCCATGCTGGTTTACTACTTCGTTATGTGCCAATGACTGCAAAACGCGTTACTGGTATCGTCTCTCGTGGTGGCTCTATCATCGCGAAATGGTGTTTAGCGCATCACCAAGAAAGCTTCTTGTATACCCACTTCCGAGAGATCTGTGAAATCTGTGCTAAGTATGATGTCGCACTATCTCTCGGTGATGGTCTACGCCCTGGCTCGGTTGCCGATGCTAACGACGAAGCGCAATTTGCAGAGCTTCGTACTCTTGGCGAATTGACCAAGGTTGCGTGGGAATACGACGTACAGGTGATTATCGAAGGTCCTGGTCATGTTCCAATGCATATGATCAAAGAGAACATGGAAGAGCAGTTAGAGCACTGTCATGAGGCTCCTTTTTATACCCTTGGTCCATTGACGACAGACGTCGCTCCTGGTTACGACCATATTACTTCAGGCATCGGCGCTGCCATGATTGGTTGGTATGGCTGTGCAATGCTTTGCTACGTAACTCCTAAAGAGCATCTTGGCTTACCAAACAAAGAAGACGTGAAAGTAGGCATGATCACTTACAAGCTTGCTGCGCACGCCGCTGATTTAGCGAAGGGACACCCTGGTGCACAAGTTCGTGATAACGCGCTGTCTAAAGCTCGCTTCGAGTTCCGCTGGGAAGACCAATTTAACTTGTCGCTCGACCCAGATACCGCACGCGCTTTCCATGATGAAACCTTGCCTCAAGAGTCTGGAAAAGTTGCTCACTTCTGTTCGATGTGCGGACCAAAGTTCTGCTCGATGAAGATTTCGCAAGAGGTACGAGAGTACGCGAAAGATACTGAGCAAGTTGCTGCGGACCAAGCTATCTCAATCAAAATGCTGGATGATCCTCTTGAGGGGATGCGTCAGAAATCGCAAGAATTTAGAGAGTCAGGCTCCGAGCTATACCACCCAGCAGCACATGCCGAGGTAAGTGATTAATGAGCAAAATCCTTATTCCGTCATCATTGATTGAACTGACAGGTTTAGTTCAACAATGTTTGTTGTTGGCGAAAGAACAGGGTTTTAGCATCGAAGACATTGAGTTGGGTGTGAGCCCAACTCAATCTATTCAGCTTGTTCGCGACCAACAGACCACACGCATAACGACAGATCTTATTGATGGTTATGACTCTGAGAATGAGAGTTCATTTGTGCTCTATTACCGCTCAGCTTTATCGGTAGAAGCGTGTGCTAAGCAACCGTCGAAAGCGATTTATATTGGCATTGCTGATACGCAAGTATCCGATGAAAAGGAGAAAGCGCTTCAGCTTGATATCTGGCGTCACTCAATTAACAACGAAGTGAGGGCGCTTTCCGTTAAGTCCAAATTCAACGCAATGTTCGATCCCGAACATCACCTTGCTTGGATAGTAACGCTGACAGTACTCGATTTTCCTATCGAAGATGCGTTAACACTTGCTCGAGGAATGCTAACTCAACAAGCGAATGTTTCACGTGAAACACTGTTGAATGACAACCTTGACGAGGGAAGATCTACTCAGTGGGCTGACCAATTTGATGATTTCCCCACACCTGTACTGGAGGATAACCGACTAGGTATTCAAGTTGGTTGGTCTGCACAAGGGGAGCGCGTTAGCTTTCCAACTCTAACCAAGCAAAGTCTTGGGCTCTACCCAGTCGTTGATGATGTTGCTTGGATTGAGCGTCTACTGCCACTAGGCATCAACACTATTCAACTGCGAATCAAGAACCCACAACAAGCCGATTTAGAACAACAGATCATTCGAGCAATTGAGCTAGGTCGTCAGTATCAAGCACAAGTGTTCATCAATGACTATTGGCAGTTGGCAATCAAGCATGGCGCTTATGGCGTTCACTTAGGACAAGAAGACATAGAAGAATCGAATTTGGCTCAGCTAACTAAAGCCGGCATTCGTCTTGGTCTTTCTACTCATGGTTATTATGAGCTACTGCGCATCGTACAAATTCATCCTAGTTACATCGCGCTAGGGCATATTTTCCCAACCACCACAAAACAGATGCCATCGAAACCACAAGGTTTGGTGCGCTTGGCACTATATCAAAAGCTGATTGATAGCATTCCTTATGGAAACATAGACTCGGCTTTCCGTCCTTCAAAAGACAAAGAAGTTAGTGGTTATGTACGAGGCTTTCCGACGGTCGCGATTGGTGGCATTGACCAATCTAATGCAGACCAAGTTTGGCAAACAGGTGTTTCTAGTTTGGCAGTTGTGCGAGCTATTACGTTGGCAGAATCACCTCAGTCCGTCATCGAGTTCTTCGCAAAACTGATGAAGGAAAGACAGCTAACGTTTACTGATCAGAATAGTGAATTGGCGCATAACAAGAGAGGCGAGCATGCTCACGGATAAGCAGTTTCTTCGCTATCAGCGCCAAGTCGCTTTGCCTGAAATTGCCGAAATTGGGCAAGAACGTTTGAGCAAATCTCATGTGCTGATCATCGGTTGTGGTGGGTTAGGGAGCGCAGCGAGTTTGTACTTGGCATCAGCGGGTGTTGGTAAATTGGTTGTGGTCGATGACGATGAAGTTGATAGCAGTAACCTGCAACGCCAGATCATTTATCGCGAACAAGACCTCCAAGTTGCGAAAACAAAAGCGACTGTAAAGCAACTTACTGAACTTAATTCTATGGTTCAAATTCGTGCTCTCAATAAGCGATTAGACGAAGCACAACTGCAGCTTGAGGTGATGCTAGCGGATGTGGTGCTAGACTGCACCGATAACATGCCAACGCGCCAGCTAATTAACCAAGTTTGTTTCGAGCAAAATACGCCGCTCATCTCAGCGGCGGCAATTGGTTGGCAAGGGCAATTCACTGTCTTTGATTACCAAACATCAAGTGAACAAGAAGTACAGAGTAAAGCCTGTTACCGCTGTTTGTATCCGTTTGACGAATTACCGCAAACGCAAAAGTGCAGTGAGAGCGGTGTCGTCGGTCCGGTGGTGGGCACTCTTGGCAACTACCAAGCGATAGCGGCAATTCAAAAACTGGCGACGGGAAAGTTTCATGTCGAGACTGCCAAGTTACACCTGTTCGATGGATTGAAGCTGCAATGGCAAACCATGGCGATAAGCAAAGACAAACAGTGCCAAGTGTGTGCTCAGGTTTAGCTTACGAATAATGGGCAGAATTAAGAGAGTTGGAAGCAATGACGTTATCAGAACAACAAGCAACACAAATGATCGCTGCTGACTTAGATGTGATCACTATTGTCATCAATGACCAGTCACATCAAGTCGCCAGTAAGTCGAGTCTACAGCAAATCATTAGTCAATTTGCGCTGCCTGAAATGGGCTGTGTTTTTGCAATTAATAACAATGTTGTGCCGCGCAGTGAGTGGGCTAGCACAGTTCTTTCACAGGGAGATAGCATCTCTTTGTTTCAAGCGATCGCAGGGGGTTAAAGTCGATGCTTAAAATTGGTGATAAACAATTCGAATCAAGACTGTTCACGGGAACAGGGAAGTTTGCCAACAGCCGATTGATGGCAGAAGCGATTCAAGTGTCGGGTTCTCAACTTGCGACTATGGCGTTGAAGCGTGTGGATGTGAACGACCAACAAGACGATATTTTGCTGCCGTTAGTACAAGCGGGTGTGAACTTATTGCCGAACACCTCGGGTGCAAAGAATGCTAAAGATGCTGTGTTTGCTGCACAACTTGCGCGAGAAGCGTTGGGCACTAACTGGCTAAAACTGGAAATTCACCCAGACCCGAAGTACTTGATGCCCGATCCAATTGAGACACTAGCAGCCGCTGAGCAACTGGTTCGTGAAGGCTTCATTGTGCTTCCTTATTGTCATGCTGACCCGGTTCTGTGTAAACGATTGGAAGAAGTAGGCTGTGCTGCGGTCATGCCATTAGGTGCGCCGATCGGTTCTAACAAAGGGATAGTTTCCCACGATTTCCTAGAGATCATTATCGACCAAGCTAATGTTCCTGTGGTTGTGGATGCGGGTATCGGTGCTCCTTCACATGCCGCGCGTGCGATGGAAATGGGCGCGGATGCCGTACTAGTCAATACCGCGATTGCAGCTTCGAGCGATCCCGTTGCGATGGCGAAGGCATTTAAGTTGGCGGTAGAGTCGGGGCGTATGGCTTATGAAGCCGGACTTGCTGGTAAGGTTTCTCATGCGGTCGCGTCGAGTCCACTGACGTCATTCCTAGATGAGCTTTAGTCCTAGATTGGTTTAGCTATTAAGCGAGGAAAACATGAGCTTCGTTGAACAATTTAAGCAGCTGAATTGGGATGATATTTCGATGTCGATCTACGCGAAAACGGCACAAGATGTCGAGCGAGCATTGAATAAACCCAAGCGTGATTTGGAAGACTTTAAAGCGCTAATTTCACCAGCGGCTGAAGCGTACTTAGAGCAAATGGCGCAGCTGTCATACTCGGCAACTCGCAAGCGTTTTGGTAATACCATGTCGCTTTATATTCCATTGTACCTTTCTAACTTGTGCGCCAATGCTTGTACTTATTGTGGCTTCTCGATGGAGAATAGAATCAAGCGTCGTACTTTGAATAGAGACGAAGTGGCTGCAGAAGTTGAAGCCATTAAACGCATGAAGTTCGACAGCGTATTGCTGGTGACTGGTGAACACGAAACCAAAGTGGGGATGAAATACTTTCGCGAAATGGTGCCGATGATTAAGCAGCGTTTTAACTATTTGGCGATGGAAGTACAGCCGCTAGATCAAGACGAATACGCAGAGCTCAAGATATTGGGTTTAGATGCGGTGATGGTCTATCAAGAAACGTATCATCCTTCGACTTACGCCGAGCACCATTTGCGTGGCAACAAGATGGATTTCGAATACCGATTGGATACACCCGATCGTCTTGCAAAAGCAGGCATCGATAAGATCGGTATTGGTGCTTTGATAGGATTGGAAGAGTGGCGTACCGATTGCTTTTATGTCGCAGCGCACTTGGACTATCTTGAGCGCACATATTGGCAGACTCGGTACTCAATTTCTTTCCCACGTTTACGTCCTTGTGAGGGCGCGCTCCAACCAAAATCAGTCATGACGGATAAGCAGCTTGTTCAGTTGATTTGCGCTTATCGTTTGTTGAATCCAGAGGTGGAGTTGTCATTATCGACTCGTGAATCACCGAAGTTCAGAGACAATGCATTGCCGTTAGGCATCACCAGTATGTCTGCTGCATCGAAAACTCAGCCGGGTGGTTATGCGATGGATGATGTTGAACTCGAGCAGTTTGAGATCAGCGATGAGCGAAGCGCGGGTTCTGTGGAAGAGATGATTCGAGCCAAAGGATTTGACCCTGTATGGCGAGATTGGCACTCAGCGTATTCTGGTTAAGTAGCAAAGAAAGCCACTGGTCATCGTTATGTTTCACGTGAAACATAGGCAAAAAAAGAGGGTTGATGCAAAACATCAACCCTCTACTTTTTTCTAGCTTCTAGCTTCTAGCTTCTAGCTTCTAGCTTCTAGCTTCTAGCTTCTAGCTGTGTGCTACTGGTAGCGTTGCTTGACGAAGCCACTCTTTCACATCACCTTCAACTAGCGGGCTGATCTCATCCCATACTTTCTGATGGTAGTCATTCAGCCAAGCAAGTTCTGGACGAGTTAGCATATCAACGTTGATGTTGCGCTTGTCGATTGGGCATCGTGTTAGCGACTCAAATGATAGAACAGGGAAGTCACCGTTAGTCGGTGTTTCAACAACAAGCTCTAGGTTTTCAATACGGATACCAAACGCATCTGCACGGTAGTAACCTGGCTCGTTGGATAGCACCATACCTTCTGTTAGAGGCACGTCGATTTGCTTCTTAGAAATGCTCGCCGGACCTTCATGAACACTTAGGAAGTGACCAACACCGTGACCAGTACCGTGGTCGTAATCGTAGCCTTCCGCCCACAGGTGCTGACGAGCTAGTGTATCGATTTGGTAACCACGTGTGCCTTTCGGGAAACGTGCACGTGCAACACCGATGTGACCTTTTAATGCGAGAGTGAACTGTTTAATCATCTCTTGTGAAGGCTGGCCAATCGCAATTGTACGCGTGATGTCTGTCGTGCCATCTATGTATTGACCGCCTGAATCCACTAGGTAAAGCGTGTTCAGTTCTAGCTTGCCAGGTTCAGGTTGGTTCTCGTGGTTGTAGTGACACATCGCCGCGTTGCCACCTGCTGCCGAAATAGTATCGAAGCTAAGATCCATAAGTGTCGGGTCTTCGCTACGGAACGCTTCCAGTTTGTCTGCCAGCGTCGCTTCATCATGCAGGTTACCTGCAACGACTTCAGCATCTAACCATGATAGGAACTTGCTCATCGCCACGCCATCGCGGATATGACATGCTTTCATGCCTGCAATTTCAACTGGGTTCTTCGCTGCTTTTGGCATTAGGCATGGGTCAGCTTTACTCACCACTGATGCACCAGCATTTTGTAGAACCAGCTTAAACCACGCGTTACTTGTCGCAGGGTCAACCAGTACATTCTTGCCAGTTAGAGTTTCTAGTCGTGCTTGTAATGCTTCTGGGTGATGAACTGTTACGCCAGAACCAACGTGAGCGTCAAACTCAGCAGGTAGGCGAGTTGGATCTAGGAAATATTCCACGCTTGAATCTGAATGCAGAATCGCGTGAGAAAGCAGAACTGGTAGACGTGATACATCTAGACCACGAACGTTGAGCAACCAACAGATAGAATCAAGTGCTGTGATCACTGCGCTGTCTGCGCCGGCTTTTTTCACGAGCTCTGCGATTTCTTGGCGCTTGCTTTCACTTGATTGACCAACCGCTTCTGTTGCCATTAGGCGAACATCAGAAACCACAGGAGCAGGGCGGTCGTGCCACAGCTCATCAATTGGGTTGCTGTCGAGAATTTTAAGCTCAAGTGAGCCTGCAAGTTTTGCTTGTGCCATGTCTAACCAAGCAGAGTTGTGCATGCGAGGGTCGATTGCCACAGACGCGCCATTTGCAAGATGGTCTTTAATCCAACCTAGCGCAGGCTCTTCAATCAGGTGACGGTATTCAAATAGATCAGCAGGAACCTGCTTAGTGACTTGTACCGTGTAGCGACCATCAACAAAGATAGCGGCTTTGTCTTTGGTGATTACCGCAGCACCAGCAGAACCGGTAAAACCAGTTAGCCAATGTAAACGCTCGTTGTGCGCTGGTACGTATTCGCCCAAGTACTCGTCTTCATGTGGGACAAGTAGGGCATCAATATTATGTTGTGCTAGCCATTCGCGAATTGCATTCACGCGGCTTTGGGTATCGTTGTGCATCTGTGTTATTCCTTCAAATTACCGCTCCTTCATGCTCAGGTGTGGGAGCTGTTTCCATCTGCTTTATGCAGTTTACGATTCCATTGAGGTTCGCAATCACTTCAATAGAGTCGGAGTACAACAGGCCATAGATGAGCCAAAAAGGACTATCGACTGTTAAGCTACTCATTTTACCGTAAGAGCGCAAATCGCGTCCGGGATTTTTATCTAAGATGATCGGTTTTTTGCGTGATCATGGTACGTAGCCAAGTTAAAGCTGGGTCATTTTCTCTGTCTCGGTGCCAGAACAAAGTGTAAGCCATTGGCGGGAATTCGAGTGGCAGAGGCAGCAATGCCATGTCGTGTTGTTTGGCGGCGAGCTTCACAAAGTGGCTTGGCGCGGTAAACACAAAATCAGTGTAAGAACACAAACTGGCGGCGCTGTTAAAGTCCGGTACGGTGACTGCGATATCACGTTCACGACCAATGTCGGCTAAACGATAATCGAGCAACCAACGGTCGTTGCCATCACAACGTACCTGCACATGACGCAGGGCTAGATAAGCTTCCAAGTTCCAATTACCTCGCAAAGCTGGATGGTCTTTACGTACGATACACATTTGGTGGTCACGATAGATTTCCTGCTCACAAATGTCATCTGGCGGTAGCATAGTCAGCTTGGCATCGTTGATGTCGATATCTCGACCTGTCATGCCTAAATCGATTTCACCGCGTTGAATCATCTTGAACGTTTGTTCCGACCAAGAGTGGGTGCTTATGGTCACGCCTGGTGCTTGTTGGAATATTGCTGGCAAGAAGTGGGGCAGAATGAGCGGGTAGACACTCTCCACTGCTGCGATTTGAAAACGGTATTCACTGCTCTGTGGTGAGAACTCTTCGGGTTGAGTCAGCACCTCAAGTTGGTTTATCAACAGATCCAGTTTCGGTTTAAGGAACAATGCGCGCGGTGTTGGCGTTAATCCGTGTGAGTTTCGAGTGAATAGGGGATCGTCAAATTGGGTACGTAATTTTGCTAAGGACTTACTCACAGCAGACTGACTCAAGCACAGTCGGTGGGCGGCTCGGGTAACATTCAACTCTTCAATCAGCACTTTAAAACAGACCAGCAAATTGAGGTCGATGCGTGCCAGTTTCTCTACGTTCACAGTGATTTTCCCCATTGGAATAATGGTCATGAGTATACATCATTTCCATTCATATCATCAGATGATTAAGCTTTGCTCAAAAGTTCTTGTTCAATTTGGAGTGTTTTGTGTCTAGCCATATTACAAATAGCAAAAAACAGATGGCGCTGTTGACCATGTTAGTTCTGTTCAGTCCGCTTGCGATTGATATCTATCTACCTGCTTTGCCTCTTATCGCGTCCACTTTTCAGGTAGAAAATGCATTGGCACAAGACACCATCACTTGGTTCCTATTTGCTATGGGTGTTGGTCAGCTATTCGCTGGTCCCTTGGCAGATAAACTCGGACGTCGAACTGTTGCATTGGGAGGCATCACCATCTACGCATTGAGCGCTTTATTGGCGTGGAGTGCTCAAAATATTGAGTGGATGTTGGCGGCTCGCTTGCTACAAGGCTTAGGTGCATGTGCAACATCTGTAGCAGCCTTTGCAACAGTTCGCGATATCTTTGGCCCGGAAAAAAGCGGCAAAATGATCAGCTACCTCAACGGTGCGATCTGCTTTATCCCGGCGCTAGCCCCGATTCTTGGTAGTTGGTTAACTCAACAATTTGATTGGCGTGCAAACTTCAGCTTTATGGCCGGTTTCGCAGTGATTGCGGGCGCGATGATGTTCCTTGGAATGAAGGAAACCAACCCAGCAACTGAAAAGCAGGCGGTATTTAAACTGAGCCGCTACTGGGCAGTCTTGAGCACACCATCATTCATCTTCCACGCTTCACTTTGTTTGATGGCGATGGCGGTCATTCTTGCTTATGTAACGTCTGCACCTGTAGTGTTGATGACAGGCATGGGACTATCGATGAATGAATTCACCTTCTGGTTTGGTCTGAATGCGGCGTTCAACATTGCTGCTTGTATGCTTGCGCCTAAGTTCATGGATCGCTGGGGCACACACAATTCACTGGTTGTTGGTATCTGCTTACTGGCAATTGCTGGCGTGATCATGATGGTGATGAAAGAGCACCATACGGCACTGTCTTTCATGCTACCAATCTTTATCTCATCGGTCGGCTTTGCTTGGATTCTTGGCGCAGCAGCAGGTAAAGCGTTGGAACCGTTTGGTGATAAAGCGGGTACTGCGGCTGCACTACTTGGTTTGTTCCAAATGAGTGGCTCTGGTTTGTTGGTGGGTACGCTACAGCGTTTATCACTGGATCCACAAACTCTGATTGCGATTCATATGTGGGTATTGCTTCCAGCATTAGTGATTCTGTTTAGCAAAGCTGGTAAGAACTGGCATGCGAAATTGGCGAATGCGTAAAACTCGGTAATTTAGTATTTTCCAATGTACTTAACGCGTGTATATTTGTCGTTCAAACTTTTCTCGACACCATAACGGAACTCATAAAGTAATGTCGTTAACCACGTATGAAATGGCTCGTATCCTAGAGCAAATGGAAGAGTCACCAGAAAAGGTGATGTTTGGTAAGTTGCTTAACGAATTAGGTAACCAAAGCTCTGAGCGCATTCGTAGCGCGGCAAAACAAGTTCCAGTGCCAGTCCTACGCGATATCGTGTACCAATTTCAGCAAGTGATTGAGTCACGTAAAGGCGAGCAAGTAGAGCAGATGGCAAAAGATCTCGCGAAGCAGGGTATCTCACCTGAAGAGCTACTGGCTTACTTAAATAAATAATAAAAAAATCCCCGCATCATGCGGGGATTTTTTTAGTGAGTGATTTTCTTCTTCAGTATGTGGTCGAGGGATAATGGCCCTGGTCCCCAAACAATCACAACTAGGATCATCAATCCCCAAAGTTGGTGATCATAGAAACCTTTCTCCCACAACAGTGGGTAAGAGACCACGGCGATGATGTTGAATACAAACAGAATCGCAGCCATCGGACGGGTAATCAATCCTAGTGCCAAGAACACAGGTAGAACCAATTCTGCAGCCGTACCTAAGTAAGCTGCCAATTCCCATGGCAGTATTGGCACTTGGTATTCCAACTCAAATAAATACAGTGTGCTATCCCAAGACGAGAGTTTGATTAGCCCTGAATTGAAGAATACCCATGCAACCCACAAGCGACAAAAGAGAAGTAGTAAAGGGACAAAGCCAGCTTGTAGGGTGCTGATTAAATCGTCGTACCGATTCACTAAGTTTTTAACCGTATCCGTCATAGAGTGCTCCTTAGATTGATTTCAATGTAAAGCCGTCAACGAGATCGAGTGCCATGATGCTATTGAGATGAGCGAGTAAAACTTCAGGTATTTCGCTCAAACTCTGTTTCTGCTCTAAACATTGCAGCAGTTGGAACACATCGGCATCGAGTGCGTGACACAAGGCTTCTCCATTGGCTTGAATCGAGATGACACCTTGCTGTAATTGGTTGATATTAAGTTGTTCGAATTGGCCAGTTTGAATCGCGCTGAACAAATCAAATACTGCGTAGCTGGAGTCAAAGCTGCGGCAGCCTTGTTTAAGGTGCAAAACCAAAGCGGGTTGTTGCTCTTCACTCACTTCGCCAAGTAACGCAAGCAGTTTTAATTGTGCAGCACTAGATTGCTCATACTGCGCTTGACGAGCGAGGTCGATATGCCACTCGAAGCGTGCGACTTCAGGGCAGTAAGGGGCTTGTGCGATCACCTGACTAAACTGCATGATGGTGTCTTGAAAGCCTTCGCCATAATGCACCACATTTCCTTCTTCTAATGGATAAGTGAGAACATGTTGGCGAGCCATCTGTTCAAAGCATTCTTCACCTAGCAGCGCTTCAATCATCGGATAGGTCGCGGATAACACTTCGCTTAAACTGACGATAAAGTTATTGCGGTAAATCTGCATGCGTTCATCAGCGGTAAACTCATCACTGGCAATATCGCAATCTTCACCGAGTGCTTGATAGTGTAGGGCTTTCGCAAACTGGCTTTGTAAGGTGGCTAGATTCATGATGCCTTCCTTGGTTCGCTTTGTTCACTTGGAAGTGTGCCTTGCAACAGCAGTCGGGATGCTTTCTGCGCTTCTCCGAGCAAGACTTCTGGCGCGGGGATATCCAAATCCCATTCAATCAACGCATGACGTGGACCGTGTTTTTTGGTCCACTGTGCGAACAGCTGCCAAACTTCATCACTAACTGGGCGGCTATGGGTATCAATCCATATCTCACCTTTGTCGAGTTGTTTGATGGTAAAACCTGCCAAGTGAATCTCATCCACTTTGTCGGCTGGAATTGCATCTAGGTATGTGTCGCAATCAAAACCGTGGTTGAACGCCGAGACATAAACATTGTTTAAATCGAGCAATAAACGACAGTCAGTGTGCTTTTGCACTTCGGTAAGAAACTCCCATTCGCTGATGGTCGAATGTTGAAACTTCACATAACTAGATGGGTTCTCTATCAAGATCTCGCGTTGCAAATAATCCTGCACTTCATTCACGTTACGAGTGAACACTTTGAGCGCTTCTTCCGTATACGGAAGTGGAAGCAGGTCATTAAAGTAGTGACCGCCGTTTTCACTCCAACTCAAATGGTCAGAAACAAGAATCGGGTCGATTGAGTCAATCAGCGCTTTAAGTTGAGCGAGGTGCTTTTGATTCACACGTTCCACCGAACCCAGTGACAGACCAATGCCGTGGCAGCTAATTTGATACTGCTCGCGCAATGCTTGTAATTGATTGCGTTCTGCAGCGTTGGGTTGAAAATAGTTTTCACTGTGGATTTCTAACCAAGATAAGTCGGGTTTGTTTTGGCTAAAGTAATCGAGGTGAGGGGTTCTTAATCCAACTCCAACAAGGTCGTGGAAGGTGTGGTGTTTCACGTGAAACTCCTTTTCAAAGCGGGCGGGAAGAGAAGGATGCGCTGGTTGAGCGTCAACGCATCCTTGCAGTAGCTAGCGATAAAAGATTATGAAGAAGAAGTGCTACCGCCAACGAGTTTGTCACATAGACCTTTTGGTACTACCACGAATGCGTCTTTTTGGTTATCTTCTTTAGAAGTACCAGCGCATGAGCTGCTTTTCGTTGCACAGTCGTTTTTACCTGCTTTAGAAACGCCGTAGCACTTCTCTTTATCAGCAGCGACAGCTGGAGCTGCAGTTAGCATTGTGCCACCAAGAGCTAGAAGACCAGTAACAGCAGCAGTAACAGCTAGATTCGACTTTTTCATAATAAATTCCTCTGAATGATTTCCTTTACTTTAAGTTGGCAAGATGAATCGCCTGTTTTGGCGTTTTTGTTATCAACTTGCTTAACTTAAAAGATAGGAAACTGGCTAAAAAACTTTCAGAAAAATTTTCGAAACAAATGGTTTTAAAGAATGGAATTTATATAACTTATTGATGTGTAGAGTAAAAAAACGACGAATTTTTTATGAATTTTTGTCTAATCTGAAGAGGTTGTTTAGGTTATAATCTATTTTTATGTATAAATAACCAGTAGCTCTCATCATGATGGATCCATCTCTATTACTCGACGGTTTGAACGACAAACAACGTGAAGCCGTTGCAGCACCTCTAGAAAACTTGCTCGTCCTTGCTGGTGCAGGGAGTGGTAAGACGCGCGTTCTTGTTCACCGTATCGCTTGGTTGATGTCGGTCGAGCAATCATCCCCGTTCTCAATCATGTCGGTAACCTTTACCAATAAGGCGGCGGCAGAGATGCGTGGACGTATCGAAGAGCTAATGATGGGCAGTGCAGGCGGTATGTGGAATGGTACTTTCCACGGCATTTGTCACCGTATTCTGCGCGCGCACTATCTTGATGCCAAGCTACCGGAAGATTTCCAAATCATCGACAGTGACGACCAACAGCGTCTACTAAAGCGTTTGATCAAAGCGCAAAACCTCGATGAGAAGCAGTGGCCAGCACGCCAAGTGGCATGGTGGATTAACGGTAAGAAAGACGAAGGTCTGCGCCCGTCGCACATTGATGCGTACCATGATCCAGTGACCAAGACATATCTGCAGCTATACACCGCTTACCAAGAAGCGTGTGATCGTGCTGGTTTAGTCGATTTTGCGGAAATCTTGCTGCGCGCACATGAGCTACTGCGTGATAACAAGTTCGTTCGTGAACACTACCAAGCACGCTTTAAGCACATCTTGGTGGACGAGTTCCAAGATACCAACAACATCCAATACGCTTGGCTACGTATGATGGCGGGTCCTGAGTGTCACGTTATGATTGTAGGTGATGACGACCAGTCGATTTACGGCTGGCGTGGTGCAAAAGTCGAGAATATTGAGAAGTTTACGCTGGAATTCCCAAGCGTGAATACCATTCGTCTTGAGCAAAACTACCGTTCAACCAAGACCATTCTGGAAGCGTCCAACGCTCTGATCGCGAATAACACCGAGCGTATGGGTAAAGAGCTTTGGACAGATGGCGTTGTTGGTGAGCCTATCTCAGTTTATAGCGCTTACAACGAACTAGACGAAGCCCGTTTTGCGGTAAACAAAATCAAAGAGTGGCAAGACAAGGGCGGGGCTCTGAATGACGCTGCAATGCTTTACCGTAACAACGCTCAGTCGCGTGTTCTTGAAGAAGCATTAATCCAAGCTGGTTTGCCTTACCGTATCTACGGCGGCATGCGATTCTTCGAACGTCAGGAAATCAAAGACGCCTTGAGCTACATGCGTCTGATTGCCAACCGTAATGATGATGCGGCGTTTGAACGTGTGGTGAATACGCCAACGCGTGGCTTGGGCGACAAGACGCTTGAAACCATTCGTTTTGCGGCTCGTGACCGTGGTTGCACCATGTGGGAAGCTAGTGTCGCGATGTTGGATGAGAAGGTACTTGCAGGTCGTGCTGCTGGTGCACTGAGCCGTTTTATCGAGCTTGTTACGGCACTAGAAGACGACACCATCGAGATGCCGCTGCATCACCAAACTGACCATGTGATTAAATACTCGGGCTTGTTCGCCATGTACGAGCAAGAGAAGGGCGAAAAGTCTAAGGCGCGTATTGATAACTTGGAGGAATTGGTGACCGCAACTCGCCAATTCGAGAAACCAGAAGAAGCCGAAGACATGTCACTGCTGACGGCATTCCTAACTCATGCAGCATTAGAAGCGGGCGAAGGACAAGCGGACGAGTTTGAAGATGCGGTTCAGCTTATGACATTGCACAGTGCGAAAGGTCTAGAGTTCCCATTGGTGTTTATGGTCGGTGTGGAAGAAGGTATGTTCCCAAGCCAAATGTCGGCAGAAGAAGCAGGGCGTTTGGAAGAAGAACGTCGTCTGTGTTATGTAGGCATGACCCGTGCGATGCAGAAACTGTACATCACTTATGCTGAAATGCGTCGTTTGTACGGTCAGGATAAGTACCATAAACCGTCTCGCTTTATCCGTGAACTGCCAGAAACTTGTTTAGACGAAGTTCGCATGAAGGCGCAAGTTAGCCGTCCTGCAAGCAGTGGTCGATTTAGCCAAACAGCGGTGAAAGAGAGCTTCAATGAAACTGGCTTTACGCTAGGTTCTCGTGTGATGCATCCTAAGTTTGGTGAGGGCACCATCATCAACTTCGAAGGCAGTGGTCCACAGAGTCGCGTACAGATTGCCTTTAATGGTGAGGGCATCAAATGGTTGGTGACTGCTTACGCTCGACTAGAGAAACTGTAAGGCTTCACCAAAATCATCAACTTAAGAGCTGCTTCGGCGGCTCTTTTTGTTTGTGCTGTTTGTATGTCACTAATGCAGTAAAAAATGGAATGATAAATGGAGTGCGATAGCGCGATTTAACGATGCTGTTTGAAGGGAAAGTCAGGTGTTGTTGGTGAAAGTCTGTTTTCAGCAGAGCTGCTGAGAAAAATTTTAGGCAAAGAAAAACCCCGAGGGCTTGCGCCCATCGGGGTTATAGTCTTACTCGCAGCAATCCGGCTACTAAGAGTGCTCCATGCATCTAATCCATGATAGTGTGCTGAATCCGTCAGCTTAATCCTTACGTCGCCTTCCTAGCGGTGTCCTTAATGACCTTATCCTGGTCTGCTAACCATCCTCGTTAGCTCTCATCACTTGTTCCCTGAGCGGTGTCCCTGACATCATCCTGATGTTCAAATCCTTGCCTCGTCCAGAGGTGTCCATTTCCCGTCCTTAGTAGCAACCATCCTAGTCACTATTGATTCCGTTCAATGTCCAATTTTGCAATCCATGCCCGACTATTCATCCTGAATAACCGTTTCTTCTTCCTGAAGTTCACCAAATCCGTGGTGTTTCCTGTTCCGTGTCAGCATCCTTCCGACAGGTTTAATATTACGTGTTTAACGATTTCCAACAACGGGCTAATCTCACATTTTTTCACTCTCTTTGCGTTCAAAAAAGATACATAAGTATTAAATTCAATGGTTTATGTTCTTTGTTGTACGGTTTTACCATTAAAAAAGAGAGGTTTGCTCAACCCTTTGTGAGAGATCTCGCACAAGGGGTCGAGCGAAAGACTCTTACTGCCCGATAGCGGCACCTTCACGCCTTGGATCGGCTGCGCCCTCAAGACCGTCTTTTGTTATACGTATCGCATGCAGTCCAGAGTTCAAATCACGAACATCAGTTTTAAAACCCATCTTTTCCAACTCAGGCTGTAAGCCTTCTGCAGCGGTACCTTGCTCAATATCTAAGGTACCAAAACGGTTCAGTAATCGTGGCTGATTAATCGCGCTTTGGATGTCCATATCCCACTGCGTGTGGGCGATAATGGCTTGTGCGACGTAACCAATGATACGGCTTCCACCCGGTGAGCCAATTGCCATGTAAGGTTTGTCATCTTTCATCATAATGGTTGGTGCCATGGATGAGCGTGGGCGTTTACCCGGTTCTAAGCGGTTCGCGATTGGCACACCATCTTGATGAGTGCGGAAGGAGAAGTCGGTCAGTTCGTTATTAAGCAAGAAGCCGCGTACCATCAGGCGTGAGCCAAAGGCGTTCTCAATGGTTGTTGTCATTGAAACCACATTGCCTTGCTTATCGACGATATTGAAATGGCTGGTGGAAGGCAGCTCGATTGATTGGTCCATGCTTAGGTTCATCGCGTGTGACCAAGGAGGATTGCCGGCTTCAACCTTACTCAAGGCTTTACCTACTTGAATCAGCTCAGCACGCTGTTTGAGATAATCTTTATCAAGCAAGCCTTCGGTTGGCATTGGTACATAATCTTGGTCAGCCATGTATTTACCGCGATCCGCGAACGCAAGACGAGATGCATCGGCGATCACTTGCCATGATTTTGCGCTGTCGGCTCCCCAACCTTTCAGATCGTATTGCTCGGTGATCGCAAGAATCTGCCCAACCGTCAATGCGCCAGAGCTTGGTGGTCCCATGCCGCAGATGTCATAGCTTTGGTAAGCCGCACAAACCGGTTCACGTTGCTTGATTTGGAACGCATCAAAGTCAGGTTGTGCCAAAACGCCAGGATTGCCCGGTGCATTCTGTACTGTCTTGATGATGTCTGTGGCGATATCACCTTGATAGAAAGCTTTTGCCCCTTGTTCTGCAATTGCCGTCAGAGTTTGCGCGTATTCAGGGTTCTTCAACAACGTGCCTTCGGCTTTTGGTGAGCCATCTGGATTAAAGAAGTAAGCCTTAGTCGCAGGGAAGCGTGATAGGCGCTTGGCATCTTTCTCAATCAGGCTCGCGAGGCGAGGACTTACTTCGAAACCTTGCTCAGCCAAGGTAATCACAGGTTGGATGATCTTTTTCCATTCCAACTTGCCGTATTTCTGATGCGTGTCCCACAGTAGTTTCACTGTGCCAGGAGTAGCAACGGAGCGCCCTCCGACAACCGCATCATAAAATTGCAGTGGTTGTCCTTTGTCATCTAGGAAGAGTTTCGGCGTCGCGGCAAGCGGTGCGGTTTCGCGCCCATCATACGTAGTCAGTTTTTGTTTCTCACTGTCCCAATATACTAAGAAGGCACCGCCACCAATGCCTGAAGATTGCGGTTCCACCAAGCCCAGCATCAGTTGTACGGCAACCATGGCATCAATAGCATTACCACCTTGAGCAAGAACATCCGCCCCAGCTTGGGTGGCTAGTGGGTTGGCTGCTGTGACCATATAATCTTTGGCTTTGACCAATTGCTTTTGCTCGAAGCCAGTACTGTGCTCCGGCGCAACGGCATCTGCCGCTTGGTTAGCAAAGGCTGAGGTAGATAAAACGAGTGGGGAAGTAAGAAAAAGACCCGTGGTCACGAGTCGGTTGAACGTCCAATGCATGATGACTCTCCATGTTGCCAGTTTTGTGCTTTCAGCTTGGCAGTCATGAAGAGTCACGTCGAGTCAGCAATCTTAGAAATGTCGATTGTGCTACGCTTTTAAATCAGTACTTTATCCGATAAAAGTGCTGATGGTTTGGTACAAAATGCTGCCGCCCACGAGAGTAAATACCACCCCACACAGACCGTCAATGTAGATGCCTGCTTGTTGCAATTTACGTTGTAAGCGCTGTGTCGATAGCATCCATGCAAGGCTAGAGAACCAGAATAGCGACAAGCCAAACAGGATGACCAAAGCAATACCTTTGCCAGTGATCGACATACCAGCAGGGACTAAGCTCGACATTAAACTGATAAAGAACACCAAGGCTTTCGGGTTAAGAATGTTGGTCGCAAATCCTTTCGCAAATGCCTGACGCTTATTGCTGATCACTAGGTTGTTTTGCTTCTTAGGTTGATCCGCCATTGGATTTTTGATCATTGAGATCACGGCGCGTAATGCACCAATACCTAAATAGAGCAGATAACTACCACCGAGCAGTTGCACCACCGAGTACAACACTGGGTGCTGGTGGACGATATAACTTACGCCTGTCAGGCTGAACAAAGAATGCAGCAAAATACCGACAGACAATCCCAACGCAATGTACAAGCCAGTTTGACGACCATGACGCGTCGCGTTTTGTACGACCAACGCAAAGTCGGGACCGGGACTCATTAGGGCAATAAAGTGAATGCTGGCAAGCGTCAGCAATATGGTGGATTCATTCATAACACATCTCAAGTATAACTAATGCGGCTATTGTCGTGGCAAGTCACCTGTGGCGCTTGTAAAAAACTGACAGCTTTCTCGGTAAATGAAATTAACGAGTCACTTGAGAAGGGGAAACGCCGTAGGTCTGCTTAAACGCTTTGCTGAAATGCGCTTGGTCGTAGAAACCGATCTGATGGGCGACGTCGGTACCACATTGACCTGATTGCAGTAACTTCATGCTTTGCTCAAGGCGCAGGCGTGCGAACCATGCATAAGGCGTCATGCCGGTTTGCGCTTTAAAGTGGCGCTGGAACTGAGTTGGGCTGAGTTGGCACAGCTCTGAAAGTGAATCCAAACGCACCGCTTGGTCAAGGTTTGCCATTAGATAATCTTTTAACGTCCCAAGCGATTGGTTTCCTAGCGGCACCACTTTTTGTCGCTCAAGCGATCCGTAGCGATCAAAAAGTTGGTTAAACCCTTCAAAAGGAAGGCAATCTTTGGTGAGTTGGCTGAGGTTTTCACGACGAAGCAGCCCGTGTAAGTTACTAAGTTGTGAAAATATCTGCGGATCCGAGATGATCAGCTCGTTGAAGTGTATTATTTGACCGTTTTGCTTAAGATCAGCCAGATCGCTCAATAGGTGAGGTTCGATCGCAAATACATTTACTTCATAGCCACTTTCGAGCTTAGATTGCCCGTCGTGCAGCTCATCTGGCGGCATAATCACAATTTGCCCGTGACCAACTTGGTGGCTGTTACCTTGGTATTGGAACTTCTGCGCGCCATGCGTGATCAGACCGAGATGAAAATCCAGATGGTAATGCCTTTGAAAAGCAAATTTCTGGTATTTCGCCTCTATCAGACTCAAGTTGTCATGGTCGGTTGCGTAGTACTGAATATGTTCCATTAAATAAAAAAAAGCTTGGTCACATTATGACCAAGCTTATCCATCAATTTCTTAAATGTCTTGTAAAAAACGATCAGGCAGTACGAGCCGCTTTGCGTGACTTGCGGTTATTACGCAGGCCATCAAAGCTAAACACCACCAAAGCACCCCAAATAAAGGCGAAGGTGATGGCTTTATCGCTAGTGAACGGTTCGCCGTAGATCAGCACCGCAAGCAAGAACATCAAACTCGGACCAATGTATTGGAAGAAGCCCAACGTCGATAGCTTTAGACGGGTTGCTGCGCCAGTAAAACACAGTAGCGGCAGGGTAGTGATCACGCCTGCAGCAATCAACAAGGTATTCAGCTGCATTGGGTTATCTAGCATGTTGGACGTCGGTGAACTCGCAATAAACAGCAAGTAAATTGCTGCAGCAGGTAACATCACCAAGGTTTCAATGAATAGTCCGGTTTGTGCTTCTACACTGACTTTCTTACGCAGCAAGCCATAAAAGCCGAAACTCATTGCCAGCGCTATAGCGACCACAGGCACCGAGCCAAAGACGATCAGCTGAACTAATACGCCACAAGCAGCAAGGACAACCGCGAACCACTGAAGCTTACGTAGACGCTCGCTAAGGAAGACCATCCCGAGTAAGACGTTGATCAGTGGGTTAATGTAATAACCTAAGCTGGCATCGAGCATGTGATTCGAGTTCACCGCCCAAATGAAGATCAACCAGTTTGCACCGACCAAAATGGCAGTAGAAACCAGAAACATCATCTTGGTTTTGTTTTTAATGATGTCGCGAACCGAGCGCCAATGGCGACCAAAATGGAGGAGTGCGGCTAGCAAAAAGAAAGACCAAATCACTCGGTGGCTTAAGATCTCAAGTGGCGAGACTTCAGCAATCGATTTGAAGTAAATGGGTGCGATGCCCCACATGGTGTACGCGCCAATAGCAAGCAAGACGCCTTGCCGTGAGCGTTGTTGTTCTTCTGGTGTCATGGGATGTCACCTAATTGAGTTTTTATAGAGCAGAAAATCAGTATACGAGTCGTGAGCTGAATCACCTAACAATTTGCGGTTTTATTCACCATGAAACCCCATTACAATGTGCCCTCACTTTGCGTGCTAGTGGCATGCATAAGCACCTCTTTTTAAGACCCAATCTGAGATTTTTCATGACCTCTACCTTGTTAGCCGAACAATCAGACTCGCCTGTAACGCCTCAACGTGTGTTGGAGGATGTGTTTGGTTACCAAGAGTTCCGTGATGGTCAGCAGTTGGTGATTGACGCTGCAGTAGAAGGTCGCGACAGCTTAGTTATCCTGCCTACTGGTGGCGGTAAGTCGCTGTGTTATCAAATTCCTGCTTTGGTTCGCTCTGGCATTACTTTGGTGATCTCTCCGCTTATCTCGCTGATGAAGGACCAAGTGGACCAGCTTAAAGCCAACGGTGTAGCGGCTGAGTGCATTAACTCGACCATGCCTCGTGAAGAGCTGCTCAGCGTGTATAACCGCATGCACACTGGTCATCTTAAGTTGGTGTACGTCTCGCCAGAGCGCGTATTGATGCGTGACTTCATTGAGCGTTTGGAAAACCTGCCGCTATCGATGATTGCTGTCGATGAAGCACACTGTATTTCCCAGTGGGGACACGATTTCCGTCCAGAATACGCCGCGCTTGGTCAACTTAAGCAGCAGTTTTCCCATGTGCCATTTATGGCGCTGACGGCGACGGCGGATGATGCAACGCGTCGAGATATTCTTGAGCGTCTGCAACTGAATAATCCAGAGGTTTACCTAGGCAGCTTCGACCGTCCCAACATCCGCTACAACTTAGTTGAGAAGCACAAGCCGGTTTCGCAAATCGTTCGTTATCTTGAGACCCAGAAGGGTAATTGCGGCATCATCTATTGTGGTAGCCGTAAGAAAGTTGAGATGGTGACTGAGAAGTTGTGTAACAACCACATTCGTGCTGCTGGTTATCATGCAGGTATGGATGCTGATGAGCGTGCTTACGTTCAAGAAGCTTTCCAACGCGATGATATCCAAATTGTCGTGGCGACTGTGGCATTCGGTATGGGCATCAACAAACCAAACGTGCGCTTTGTGGTTCACTTTGATATCCCACGCAACATCGAGTCTTACTATCAGGAAACCGGTCGTGCAGGGCGTGATGGTCTGCCTGCGGAAGCGATGATGTTGTATGATCCTGCGGACATCAGTTGGCTGCGTCGTATGTTGGATGAGAAAGACGATGGTCCGCAGAAGCAGGTGGAAACCCACAAACTGAATGCGATGAGTGCCTTTGCTGAGGCGCAGACTTGTCGTCGTCAGGTGCTATTGAATTACTTTGGTGAGTATCGTGAGAAGCCATGTGGCAACTGCGATATTTGCTTAGATCCACCGAAACACTTTGATGCCACGGAAGAAGCGCGTAAGGCGTTGTCTTGTGTGTACCGTGTTAATCAGAGCTTTGGTATGGGCTACGTGGTAGAAGTGCTACGTGGCATGCAAAACATTCGTGTACGTGAAAACGGTCACGATAAGATTTCTACCTACGCGATAGGGCGCGATCACAGCCACGATTACTGGGTGAGTATCTTCCGCCAGTTAATCCACAAAGGGCTGCTGTTCCAAAACATCACGCGTAACTCAACGCTGCAACTTACCGAAGAAGCACGTCCATTGCTGCGTGGCGATGTGACTCTAGAGTTAGCGGTTCCACGTTTAGACACCGCAGCACGTGCGGCGAAGTCAGATAAACTGACCAGCAAGAACTATGACAAGAAGCTGTTTGCTAAGTTACGCAAGCTGCGTAAGTCGATTGCTGATGAAGATGGTTTGCCACCATACGTGGTCTTCAGTGACGCGACTCTGATTGATATGGCGGAAATTCTGCCAACGTCTTACGGCGAAATGCTGGCAGTTAGCGGTGTTGGTCAGCGCAAACTGGAGAAGTACGCCGATCCATTCCTCGATTTGATTCAAGAACACATTACTCACCACGGATAAGGAACCACGATGCAAAAGGAATTTGGCTTAGCGGACTACATGGTACAAGAAGGGCGCTTAATCATTACCGCGCCGAGCTTTGACCTTGATAGCTTTCCTGCCTTAGGTGAGCGTTTAGTCGGACTGCTTTCTGCTACTGTGGTGGAAAAGCAATGGGATGCGGACATTCACTCTTGGCTGATTGACTTTGAAGGTTGCCGACTGTTTATGAAAGCAGAGCATTACAGCGAAGCGATTTGGTTTGAAGCGTTAGCGATTGAAGAGAGCAGGGAAGAGTTGGATTATCTTGCAGGATTGTTCCAGCGCGGCTTCTAAAAATAGAATTTTTCTTGAAAGGGTGTTTCACATGAAACACCCTTTTTTATGCTCAAACGTTTGCGTAAAACAGACGACTTGCGGCGAAAAGTGGTTAATGTATAATCGCCCACCGCTTCGCTCAGAATGAGCCAAGCCAGTTTATTTTTCATTTTACATTGTTGGTAAGAGCCACTCTATTCAGTGACTCGATTTGGGTTCCCTCACCCCCAAACCAAACTAAAAAGGTATCGCATGAGTAACTTTACCCCTGCGCAGCAGCGCAACGCCCTTATCTATCTGGTTCTATTCCACCTAGTCATTATTGCATCTAGCAATTACCTAGTTCAGCTACCGTTTACTATATTCGGTTTCCATACCACTTGGGGTGCATTCACTTTCCCATTTATCTTCTTAGCGACTGACTTAACCGTACGTATTTTCGGTGCTCAGTTGGCGCGTAAGATTATCTTCTTAGTGATGTTGCCTGCTTTGGCAGTGTCTTACTTCTTATCGGTGGTGTTCTTCGAAGGTCAATTCCAAGGTTTTGGTCACCTAGGGGAATTTAACTTATTCGTTGCTCGTATCGCGATTGCTAGCTTCATGGCGTACCTGCTTGGTCAGATCATGGATGTGCACGTGTTCAACCGTCTACGTCAAATGAAGCAATGGTGGGTGGCACCAACGTGTTCAACGCTTTTCGGTAATGCACTTGATACTATCGCTTTCTTCGCCATTGCGTTCTACCAAAGCCCAGATCCATTTATGGCGGAGCATTGGACGGAAATCGCGCTGGTGGATTACGGCTTCAAACTGATTATCAGTCTTGGTCTGTTCGTTCCTATGTATGGCGTACTACTGAATTACCTAATTAAGAAGCTGACTGCGGTGAACCCTGACTTTAAGGTGACGACAAGCGTTCAGTCTTAATATCAGTGGGAACCCCGAAAGCCGCTTGCTCAAATCAAGCGGCTTTTTTGTGCCTGTTTGCTTGGGTTTAGAGTATTTTGTACAGCGTGGGGAGTAATTAGATCATGGGTGTCCAAAAGCTCCCTAAGCTGTACAAAGGTAAAAATGGAGTAATAAAAAAGGTCCCAATAGGGACCTTTAACCAAGTATTAAGTCATCGTGAGATTTAACAAGTCACAATACTTAACGGCCAACCAATGTCTGTTTGACGGTTGGATTCAATTTCCAATTCAGCCGCAGTCAATGGGTTTGCCTCTAACCACTTCGCATCAATATTGAGCGTCAGTTTGTCGCCTTCCGCAGTGAGAGTCACACATGGCTCTAGAGCTGGATTACGACGGTGGCTGAGTAAAACCGCAAGACGCAATAGGCGCAGTACGCGTTTACCACTCGTGCCTGAAAGGGCATGTTGCTCAGGCAGTGACGTCAGTTGTTCACGGTAACGGCGAGCAATTTCACCGATAAAGAACTTCTGCGCACGGGTGTAACCAGGCAAATCCAGATGCTGTAGCAGGTAAGCGCTGTGCTCACCGCCCTTTTTGAAGTCGATAGTTAGACCGATTTCGTGCAGCTTGGCTGTTGTTTCCAGCAGGACTTTACCCTGAGGTTCTGCAACCCAAGCTTCACCGCCAACTTGCTCAAGCAGTTTGCCCGCAAGTTTTGCAACTTGTTCGCCGTATTGGCAATCTAGCTGGTAACGGTTTTGTACGCTACAAACGGTGCGTGCACGGATATCGTTTTGACGAAGTTCGTCAACCATCTCGTACACCAAGCCTTCACGTAGTGCGCCGCCAGCCAGTGTCATGGCATCGATTTCTAGTAGCTCAAAGATCGCAATCAAAATGGATAAGCCACTTGGGAACACCAAAGCACGTTCTAGGGTAAGCCCTTCAATATCGAGCTCTTCCAAGTGATCAGCAAGCATCGCCTGCTTTTGCAGACGCTTAAGTTTGGAGTGAGTAATCACTTCGTCCATGCCTTGCGCTAGCATTATCTCTTGTAGTGCTTGAACGGTACCCGATGCCCCAACACACACATCCCAACCTAGGTCCGTGTACTGCTCTAAGATTGGCATCAGAGTTTGCTTGGCACCTTCAATTGCGGCTTCGAAGTTACGTGCATTTAATTGGCGGTCTTTAAAGAAGTTCTCCAACCAAGTCACACAGCCCATTTTTAGACTGGTCAGTGCTTTGGCTTCGAAACCTTCACCGATAATCAGTTCTGTACTTGCACCGCCGATATCGACCACAAGGCGACGACCGCTGCCACCAGAGGTGTGAGCGACACCTTTATATATAGTGGCGGCTTCTTCTTCGCCGGTAATCACTTCGATAGGCTGACCTAAAATTTGGTTCGCCTTCTCTAGAAAAACATCCACATTGGTCGCGGTACGCAATGTCGCGGTACCCACAATGCGGATGTTCTGTTTAGGAATATCCTGCAAGCGTTCTGCAAATAGACTTAAGCAGTCCCATCCTCGCTGCATAGCTTCCATACTAAGAGAGTTATGTTCATCTAAGCCCGCGGCTAGACGAACTTTGCGCTTAATTTTAGCCATAGTTTGAACGCTGCCATCGATGTGACGCACAACGAGCATGTGAAAACTGTTCGACCCGAGGTCGATGGCGGCGTATAGCGGTGATGATCCTGCTTGACTCATAAACGACTTCAGTTTCCTTTTATGATTGTTTTGGCGCTGATTGACGCGGTTGACGAGGACGACGTCCTTGTGGCTTGCGGTTACCAGAGCGAGTGCCACCTGTATTGGTGCGACGTTGTTGAGTACGAGGCGCGCGCATACGAAGTGGTGCAGGCAAGTCTTGGATTAGAGCCGAGGCATCGTAATCAGAAACTGGGATTGCGTGCTCAATGTATTCTTCGATTGGTGGCAAGTTGATTGCGTAATCTTCACAAGCAAAGCTAATAGAGTGACCACTTGCGCCAGCACGACCAGTACGACCGATACGGTGAACGTAATCTTCACAGTCATCCGGTAGGTCGAAGTTGAATACGTGTGTTACTTGAGGAATATGAAGACCACGAGCAGCAACATCGGTTGCGACTAGTAGGTCAACTTCACCGCGAGTGAATTGCTCAAGAATCTTTTCACGCTTCTTCTGTGGTACATCGCCAGTCAGTAGACCCACACGGTGACCATCTGCTGCTAGGTGACCCCAAATCGACTCACACTTATGCTTCGTATTAGCAAAAACGATCGCGCGGTCTGGCCATTCTTCTTCAATAAGAGTTTGAAGCAGTGCCATCTTGTCTTCATTAGAAGGGTAGAAAAGCTCTTCTTGGATGCGGTGACCCGTTTTTTGCTCTGGCTCAACCACAACATGCTCAGGATTGTGCATGTGTTCGAAAGCTAATTCTTGTACGCGATAAGACAATGTTGCTGAGAACAGCATGTTCAAACGCTCTTTTGGCTCAGGCATACGACGGAACAAGAAACGAATGTCTTTAATAAAGCCAAGATCAAACATACGGTCCGCTTCATCCAGAACAACCGCTTGAATGTTGTTTAGGTTGAATACGCGCTGCTTGTAGAAGTCGATGATACGGCCTGTAGTGCCGATAAGAATGTCTACGCCGTCTTGCAGTTTTGCCAGTTGCTTGTCGTAGCTTTCGCCACCGTACGCTAAAGCGGCTTTAAGACCCGTGCTAGCAATCAAAGGTTCAGCATCGTTAAAGATCTGAATCGCTAGCTCACGCGTTGGCGCCATAATGATCGCGCGCGGCTGAGTTGGCTTGCGACCTTCGTGCTCTGGTGTCGTTAGAAGGTGGTTGAAGGTAGCAGTAAGAAACGCGAGGGTTTTACCAGTACCCGTTTGGGCCTGGCCTGCAATGTCTTGGCCGGTGAGCAGTACCGGCAACGCCAAGGCTTGGATAGGGGTACAATATTCGAACCCTTTTTTGTCCAATCCTTCAATAACTTGGGGCTTTAAACCCAAATCGGCGAACTTTTGCTCTGTGATATGCGTCTTTTTCATAGCGATAGAATATCAGCTAAAGCTTGCAATAAGAAAGTAAATACATTCCAATAGGGCATCTATTTACTGGTTATCATCCAACCAGTTTCGAAAAACACATTGGAGTGGAAGATGAGTGATAAGATTTTGCAGCTTACTGATGACGGTTTTGAAAACGATGTAATCAATGCTGCAGGCCCGGTTCTAGTTGATTTTTGGGCAGAATGGTGTGGTCCTTGTAAAATGATCGCTCCTATCCTGGACGAAATCGCTGACGAGTACGAAGGCAAACTCACTATCGGTAAACTAAACATTGACCATAACGCAGGTACACCACCTAAGTTTGGTATTCGCGGCATTCCAACGCTACTGTTATTTAAAGACGGTAACGTAGCGGCAACGAAAGTTGGTGCTTTGTCTAAGACTCAACTAAAAGAGTTCCTAGACGCAAACCTATAATCACTAAGTGATTACAAACAAAACCGTGCAATATGACAATGCGCGGTTTTGTTTTTCTAACTCTGGACTAGAATATTAATTAGTGCTAACTTATCGCGCGTTAATTGAACAAATTTCTCTTCTTGGTCGATCCTGAGACCAAATCCATCTTAACTAGAAAACAGATCTTATTTTGACTAAACAAGCATCCACCACCATGAATCTTACTGAACTGAAGAACAGACCTGTGTCTGACCTTGTAAAGCTTGGCGAAAGCCTGGGTCTTGAGAACCTAGCTCGTCTAAGAAAACAAGACATCATCTTCGCAATTCTTAAAGCGCACGCGAAAGGCGGCGAAGACATCTTTGGCGATGGGGTTCTGGAGATTCTGCAAGACGGCTTTGGTTTCCTACGTAGTGCGGACAGCTCATACCTTGCTGGTCCAGACGACATCTACGTTTCACCAAGTCAGATTCGTCGTTTCAACCTACGTACTGGTGACTCAATTGCTGGTAAGATTCGTCCACCAAAAGACGGTGAGCGTTACTTTGCCCTGCTAAAAGTCAACACAGTAAACGACGACAAACCAGACAACGCTCGTAACAAGATCCTATTCGAGAACTTAACGCCTCTACACGCTAACGAGCGTATGGTTATGGAGCGCGGTAACGGTTCTACAGAAGACATCACAGCACGTGTTTTAGACTTGGCATCGCCAATTGGTAAAGGTCAACGTGGTCTGATTGTTGCTCCGCCTAAAGCGGGTAAGACAATGCTTCTGCAAAACATCGCTCAAAGCATCGCATACAACCACCCTGAGTGTGAGTTGATGGTACTTCTAATCGACGAACGTCCTGAAGAAGTGACAGAGATGCAGCGTCTAGTTAAAGGTGAAGTAGTAGCGTCAACGTTCGATGAGCCAGCTTCTCGCCACGTACAAGTAGCGGAAATGGTAATCGAGAAAGCAAAACGTCTTGTTGAACACAAGAAAGACGTGGTTATCCTGCTTGACTCTATTACTCGTCTAGCTCGTGCATACAACACCGTAGTCCCTTCATCAGGTAAAGTACTAACTGGTGGTGTGGATGCAAACGCACTACACCGTCCTAAGCGTTTCTTCGGTGCAGCGCGTAACGTAGAAGAAGGTGGCAGCCTAACTATCCTTGCTACTGCTCTAGTTGATACTGGTTCGAAGATGGATGAAGTTATCTACGAAGAGTTCAAGGGTACAGGTAACATGGAAATCCACTTGAACCGTAAGATCGCAGAGAAGCGTGTATTCCCAGCGATTGACTTCAACCGCAGTGGCACACGTCGTGAAGAGCTTCTAACTAAGAATGAAGAGCTTCAGAAGATGTGGATTCTACGTAAGATTGTTCACCCAATGGGTGAAATCGATGCAATGGAATTCCTAATCGACAAGCTAGCGATGACGAAGACTAACGACGAATTCTTTGATGCAATGCGTCGCCAATAGTCTCAGATAAGTAATTCTGCGAAAAGCCACCGTATATCGGTGGCTTTTTTATTGCTTTCTCCCGATAGAAGTATCAGAATGAAGAAAATGTTATCGGGAGGTTAACATGCAACAAGGAATGTTGTCGTCATTACTCCTGAGCTTGTCACTTATCACGCTACCCGTGACTTTATCTGCTAAGGAAATGCAGGAGACCGTGGTAGAGCAGTGGCTTCAGGATACCCATATACAGACCAAAGTATCTGAATTGCTCGATTATGCAGTCAGGGACGAGGTCGACTCTCTCAAATTTGCTCTCGACCGACTGGCTTTTCCTCAACAAGAAGTCGTTCGTTTTCTGTTGCTCGAAAAACTAGAGCAACAAGAAATCATCCTTACGCCGAGAATGGCGATTTTTGTCGAATCCCAAATTAGTATCACCCCAACTTACCAAGTTTTAGAGCGTGGTGATGGTTACGAATTCACTGTGCCTGCGTTTAACTTTCCCTCTATTGCGAGTCGTCTGATTAAACGTTGGAAACAAGACCAAAGCACGTTGGAGTTTGTACTAGCAGCAGAGCGCCAAGAACTTAACCTAAAAGATTGGTTAACAGGCACTTCGCAACATGTACAAACCAGAGAAGCGCTACTTATACGTGAGTTAGATAGCCTATCGCCCGATGCACTTGAGGCGCTAACCAAACAATTGACCCATGCAAACGTAACGAGCTGGTTACCATCCACTGCCGTTGTGGTGCGTTTGGCGCAAGTTAGCCAAAATGAGGCAATGTATGATCTGCTTTGGCGAATGCGTGCGGATTACAACAGCCAAGCTGAGCTAGAAAGGCTTGCTGAGGTTAGTGATGAGTTCTCATTACAACAATTGATGAATTCTACGGTCAATCCGACCTTAAAACCTTATGCTATTGAACTGCTCACGAGATCCAATCCACTCTCTCAAGACGTAAAACAGTTCCTCGTTGCTAAGATGGCGCTCTCAGAAGAAGCGACTCTAGTTGCGAGAGAGCTAGCAAAACAGGGGCATCAATCGTGGTTAGAAGAGCTTGTTTCAAGTAATCGCCAAGTAAAAGCGCGACAGATTCAGGAGTTCTTGAAGTGATGACACTTTAAAAGACCGTTTCTTCGCATTGCTATCATTGAAGTAACCTAGCTCACATACCCACACAAAATAGGAGGATCTTAGCGTCCTCCTATTTGTTATACTGCGGACAGTTTAATCAGCCAGCATGAAGGCCTATGAGTTTTAAGGATTTACGCGAATTTATCGACCACCTAGAACAGAAAGGTCGACTTAAACGCATCACTCACCCCGTCGATCCCGCTTACGAAATGACAGAAATTAGTGACCGCACCTTGCGTGCTGGTGGTCCTGCATTGTTGTTTGAGAACCCAATCGGCTACGATGTGCCTGTTTTGACGAACCTATTTGGTACGCCAGAGCGCGTCGCAATCGGTATGGGACGCGAAGACGTTAAAGAATTAAGAGAAGTCGGTAAGCTACTGGCTTATTTAAAAGAACCTGAGCCACCAAAAGGCTTCAAAGACGCGTTGGAAAAACTGCCTGTGTTCAAACAAGTATTGAACATGCCGGCCAAGCGTTTACGTAAAGCACCATGCCAAGACATTGTTTGGCAAGGTGATGAAGTTGACTTGGATAAGATTCCGGTAATGAGCTGTTGGGCAGAAGATGTTGCGCCGCTGCTTACTTGGGGCTTAACCGTAACCAAAGGTCCAAACAAAAAACGTCAGAACCTAGGCATTTATCGTCAGCAGAAAATTGCCAAGAACAAAATCATCATGCGTTGGTTAGCTCACCGAGGTGGTGCGCTCGACCTGCGCGATTGGATGGAAACCAATCCAGGTAAACCTTTCCCAGTTTCGGTCGCGTTTGGTGCAGACCCAGCTACCATTCTTGGCGCGGTGACACCAGTGCCAGATACGCTATCGGAATACGCATTTGCAGGTTTGTTGCGTGGAAGCAAAACTGAAGTCGTGAAGTCAGTCAGTAATGATTTGGAAGTGCCAGCGAGCGCGGAAATCGTGATGGAAGGCTATATCGACCCAAACGAGTTTGCTGATGAAGGTCCTTACGGTGACCACACTGGCTACTATAACGAAAAAGAAAAGCACCACGTATTCACCATTACGCACATTACTATGCGTAAAGATCCTATTTATCACAGCACCTACACTGGTCGTCCGCCAGATGAACCAGCTGTATTGGGTGTGGCATTAAACGAAGTGTTTGTGCCGATTCTGCAAAAGCAATTCCCAGAGATTGAAGATTTCTATCTGCCGCCAGAAGGTTGTTCGTACCGAATGGCAGTCGTCACCATGAAAAAGCAGTACCCAGGACATGCCAAGCGCGTAATGATGGGCGTGTGGTCTTTCTTACGTCAATTCATGTATACCAAGTTTGTTATTGTGTGCGATGAATCGGTAAACGCACGAGATTGGAATGATGTTGTGAAAGCCATGTCAGAGCATATGGATCCTGTGCGTGATACCTTGATGATAGATAACACGCCAATCGACTCTCTAGATTTTGCTTCGCCAGTGGTTGGTCTTGGATCCAAGATGGGGCTAGATGCAACCATTAAATGGGATACCGAGCTAGCGACGCGAACTGAGGTCACTGAGCGAGACAGCAAAGCGATTACCGAAGCAGAACTGAATGAGTTGAAACAGCAACGCCCTGAGATTGTCGATATCTACCTACCTGCAACAGCAAATAACCAGTTCGCTGTTGTGACCATGAAGAAAGACCAAGCTGGTCAATCGCAAGCCTTGATGGAATACCTGTGGGACTTCTTTGCTCAGTACACGGATAACAAATTCATTATCTTGTGCGACGATGACGTTAATGCACGAGATTGGAATGACATCATTTGGGCTGTAACAACCCGAATGGATCCAGATAGAGATACTATTCAAGTGCATAGTAAGACTGCTAGTTCATCCAAATTAGGATTGGATGCGACCAACAAGTTCGAATCCGAAGTCATGCGCGAGTGGGGTACGCCTATCAAAAAAGATCCTAAACTTGTGGCTAAAGTCGATGAGATTTGGGACCAGTTAGGTATTCTATGAGTCATCAAGTCCACCTTCTACCAATGGACGTTACGTTCCAAGTAAAAGAAGGGGAGACGGTGTTGGAAGCTGCGCTCAACAACAATATTCGCTTCCCGCACCGTTGCCAAGTTGGCGCTTGCGCCATGTGCATGTGTAAAAAGCTAACGGGCGAGGTGAGCTATCACCTCGAACCTATGCTAACCGAAAAAGAGCAGCAGCAAGGTTGGATATTCCCTTGCCAAGCCTATACAGAAAGTAATTTAGTGCTTACTTTTGACGAGTAAGCGAGAGGAACACCATGACCATCCAATGTAAAGTAAAGTCTATTCAGCCGTTAGCTTGTAATACTTACCAAATCCTTCTTCACCCAGAATCACCAGTGCCTTTTAAAGCAGGTCAGTACCTAATGGTCGTGATGGGTGAAAAAGACAAACGTCCTTTCTCTATTGCGAGCAGTCCTTGTCGCCATGAAGGTGAGCTTGAACTGCACATCGGTGCGGCGGAACACAATGCTTATGCACTAGAAGTCGTAGAAGCAATGCAAGCTGCCCTAGAAACAGATGGTCATATCGAGATTGACGCTCCACATGGTGATGCTTGGGTTCAAGAAGAAAGCGAACGCCCGCTATTATTGATTGCTGGTGGTACTGGCTTTAGTTACGTGCGCTCGATTCTGGATCACTGTGTTGCACAGAACAAAACCAACCCTATCTATTTATACTGGGGTGCACGAGACAACTGCCAGCTTTATGCTAAAGAAGAGTTGGTCGAGATTGCCGATAAGTTTGCTAACGTTCACTTTGTTCCAGTAGTAGAAGAAGCACCTACAGACTGGCAAGGTAAAGTTGGTAACGTGCTACAAGCAGTAGCCGAAGATTTCGAAAGCTTAGAAAACTACGATATCTATATTGCAGGCCGCTTTGAAATGGCAGGTGCAGCACGTGAACAGTTCACTCAGAACAAGAAAGCGAAGAGCGAACGTATGTTCGCAGACGCGTACGCATTCATTTAAATACGGCTTTTAAGGCAGAAAAAGAGGGTTTTTTACCCTCTTTTTTGCTTTTTTGATGAAATAGTCATCGAACAGTCAGTTTTTTCCATTTTTTTTCAAAAAAGGGTTGCGAACGGATCTGAGTTCCCTATAATGCGCATCCACCGACACGGCAGACGCGATAAGGCTTCAGCAGGGTCGGAGAGGTGAAAAGCTTCTGAGAAAATAAATTGAAAAAAGTGTTTGACACTCTCAATTATCTCGTTAGAATGCACCTCCGCTTTGAGAGAAAAACTTCTCGATAAGCAAGCTCTTTAAAAATATAGACCTATCAATCTGTGTGGGCACTCGTTGATGATAATCCAATTAGAAACTTCGGTTTCAAATTAGGTTTCAATGAACTGAGTGACCAATCAAGTCTTCGGACTTGGCACAGTCAATTCATTATCGTTCTGTTGGAACGATAATAGCTTTAAAATTACTTTTGTAGTTTTGAAGTCAGTATTCGTTGAGCCGAACAAAATCTTAAATTGAAGAGTTTGATCATGGCTCAGATTGAACGCTGGCGGCAGGCCTAACACATGCAAGTCGAGCGGAAACGAGTTGTCTGAACCTTCGGGGAACGATAACGGCGT
>NZ_JBECOU010000014.1:0-44462 GCF_040104475.1 Vibrio sp. SSH13-20 | reverse complement strand
AGAATTTGCTTGGCGACCATAGCGATTTGGACCCACCTGACTTCCATTCCGAACTCAGAAGTGAAACGAATTAGCGCCGATGGTAGTGTGGGGCTTCCCCATGTGAGAGTAGGACATCGCCAGGCTTTAAATTTAGTTTTTGCCTTTTTAAAAAAGGTGAAGACAAAAGTTAAGAGAGCCCGTTTGAAAAAGCGGGCTTTTTTAGTCCTAAAGGGACATCTTGATGCTGATATAGCTCAGGTGGTAGAGCGCATCCTTGGTAAGGATGAGGTCCCCAGTTCGAGTCTGGGTATCAGCACCATTACAATCAGAATTTTACTTGGCGACCATAGCGCTTTGGACCCACCTGACTTCCATTCCGAACTCAGAAGTGAAACGAAGTAGCGTCGATGGTAGTGTGGGGCTTCCCCATGTGAGAGTAGAACATCGCCAGGTTCTTATTTAGACTCCAGAGTCTAACCAGTGCGGAGCGGTAGTTCAGTTGGTTAGAATACCGGCCTGTCACGCCGGGGGTCGCGGGTTCGAGTCCCGTCCGCTCCGCCACTTATTTAGAAACCCAGTCTCCGGACTGGGTTTTGTCGTTTTTGAACAGAATAATTTCCTTTTCAGGGAATGAGTCCCGGTTGCCCGCAACCCCGGCCGTCCGCCACTTATTTAGAAACCCAGTCTCCGGACTGGGTTTTATCGTTTTTGAACAGAATAATTTCCTTTTCAGGGAATGAGTCCCGGTTGCCCGCAACCCCGGCCGTCCGCCACTTATTTAGAAACCCAGTCTCCGGACTGGGTTTTGTCGTTTTTGAGCATAATAATTTCCCTTTCAGGGAATGAGTCCCGGTTGCCCGCAATCCCGGCCGTCCGCCATTTATTTAGAAGTCCAGTCTCCGGAGTGGGTTTTGTCGTTTTAGGGAACATGATTTTCTCTTATGGGAAAATAAGTCTCGCAAGGTTTTATCTGTAGCCTACAAGCTCAACCACTTATTCAGATAAAGCTCTACATTCGCACCCCAGTCTTTCCACGAGTATTGAGAAATCTAACCTATCATTTGGTTACGTCTGAGATACCCTCTATTTGCTCTCTTACATCAAAGACAGGGTTTATCTAATAAAACCAAGTATATGACACACCAAATACTTATCTTCTTCAATCATAGCAATCTCTGTTTGTGTTCCCTTCTCTGTATCACTGGTTAACTGTACTTGGTCATCACTTCTCATATTTACGCTGAAGAAAACTTTGTTTGCTTTACTCTTATTTGTCAGAAGGATTAACCTAGTAAAGGTTCTTTTGGGAGTACAACCTAATGATGCAGCAGATACAAAGTGAAACACTAAGAGTCTTATTCGAAAGCCTGTCTTCTCAAGATGGGATTGCAGTTATTAACCCTGCGACTGAGCAAGAACTGATTCGCTTAAAACCTAGCTCTTTGGACGAGCTAGATGTGCAAATAGAAACGTGTAAAGCGGCTCAAGTTGAGTGGGAAAAACTCAGTGCTAAAGTACGTTCCGCTTCGCTGAAAAAGTGGTTTCAATTACTTATAGAGCACACGGAAGATATTGCTAACATCATTACCTTAGAACAAGGCAAACCGCTTTCTGAAAGTCGTGGAGAAGTCGCATATGGAGCATCTTTTGTTGAATGGTTCGCAGAAGAGGCTAAGCGCGCCTATGGTGAGGTTATACCTGCACCAGCGGTAGATAGACGACTCTCTACCATTAAACAGCCTGTCGGCGTGTGTGCTGCGATTACACCATGGAATTTCCCTATTGCAATGATCACTCGAAAAGCGGCTCCTGCTTTGGCTGCGGGATGTGGGATGATCATTAAACCTTCTGAATTAACGCCTTTGACTGCTGTGGCTGTGGTTGAGCTTGCTCACCAGGCTGGCATCCCTAAAGCTCTATTGTCTACCGTTGTTTCTGAGCAAGCGGCAGAGTTTGGTTTGGTATTAAGTACCGATCCGCGAATTAAGAAGATCTCTTTCACGGGTTCGACACGTGTCGGCAAGATCTTGATGAAGCAGGCAAGTGATACGGTTAAAGCTGCTTCTATGGAATTAGGTGGCAATGCGCCTTTTATTGTTTTTGACGATGCAGATTTAGAAGCTGCGGCGAATGGCTTGATTGCCTCTAAGTTTCGTAATGCCGGACAAACCTGTGTGTGTACCAACCGCTTGTATGTGCATCAGAACGTAAAAGAGGCGTTCTTAACTAAGCTTCTAGATAAGGTAACAAGCCTGACGGTCGGTAATGGTCTTGAGAAAAATACAACTCTTGGTCCTGTGATTACAATGGCTTCTAAGCATCGTCTAGAAGCAGTGATCGATCAGGCAGTACAAGAAGGGGCAACGATGCTTAATCTGCCTCAAAAACGCTCTGGGCGCTTTATGGAGCCTGTTATCTTAGATAATGTGGAACAAGGTATGGCGATAGTGCAACAAGAGCTGTTTGGCCCGGTTCTGCCAGTCATTAGTTTTGATGATGATGAGCAAGTGCTCTCGATGGCGAATGATACTGAATATGGTTTAGCTTGTTACTTCTACACCGATAGCTTGAAGCGTATCATCAAATTTAGTGAAGGTTTGGAATATGGCATGGTGGGGGTAAATGAAGGGATTATCTCTACGGAAGTTGCGCCGTTTGGTGGGATCAAAGAATCTGGCATTGGTCGTGAAGGGGCTAAGCAAGGCATGGATGAGTATCTAGAGACGAAGTACATCTGCCTTGGCGGTTTGAGCTAGCCTTCCGCTTAGACACTCATTGATACGATACAAAAAGAGAAAGCTAGGTACATCGCCTGGCTTTTTGTTTATTGAGATAAAGTTGGGTGAAGAGAGGGAGCGGTGCGTTTTCTTCAGATGCAAAAAAGCCGCATCAAGTGATGCGGCTTTTTCTAATATGGCTCCTCCTACTGGACTTGAACCAGTGACCTGCGGATTAACAGTCCGTCGCTCTACCAACTGAGCTAAGGAGGAACAAATTTTAATAAGTGGTGCCGACTACCGGAATCGAACTGGTGACCTACTGATTACAAGTCAGTTGCTCTACCTACTGAGCTAAGTCGGCACATTTTCGTTAATAAGTAATCGACTTACTAACCGAAAGATGGCTCCTCCTACTGGACTTGAACCAGTGACCTGCGGATTAACAGTCCGTCGCTCTACCAACTGAGCTAAGGAGGAATTATCTTGTTTAAGAATAAATGGTGCCGACTACCGGAATCGAACTGGTGACCTACTGATTACAAGTCAGTTGCTCTACCTACTGAGCTAAGTCGGCGTACCGTTATTCTTTCTATTGTTCGTGTTAGACACCAACAATTTTAAATTGTGGTGCCCGGAGGCGGAATCGAACCACCGACACGAGGATTTTCAATCCTCTGCTCTACCGACTGAGCTATCCGGGCGACGAGGTGTATTAAAAGGCTTTTCGGCTTTCAGGTCAACAATAAAATTAAAATAAATTATCGTTTGATGGATTTGTGCTCGGAGTGGGCTGTTTTTATGCATTTTGAGCAGCAATGCACCATGCTTTAAGCGCTGTTTTAAGAAAAGTAGGGCGTTCTGTCGCAAAATAAAGGCGATAAAAACAAAAAAGCACGTCTGAAAACGTGCTTTTTATTGAACAATTGACTTTAAACTAGTGCTTTACTGAGAACTTGTTCACCCAACCTTCAAGTTCATCAGCTAAAGATGCCAATGTTTGGGTGCTTGATTGGCTTTCTGTTACCACCGTATTTAGCTGGCTGCCGCTTTCTTCAATTAGGTTGATGCGGTGTGCAATGTCATCACTCACTTGCGTTTGTTCAGCCGCTGCTGTTGCAATTTGTTGGCTCATCGCAGTAATAGACTCTAACGCGGTTACTATCTGTTGAAGTGCCTCTGAGGCGTTCATTGATTCAGTTACTGTGCTTTCGCTGGTCTCGGCACATATCTCCATTGTATGGATAGCATTGCGCGAACCCTCTTGAAGGTTAGAGATCATCTGTTGAATCTCTTTTGTACTGTCTTGCGTGCGACCTGCTAGGTTGCGTACCTCATCGGCAACAACTGCAAAGCCTCGACCTTGTTCTCCTGCACGGGCTGCTTCAATCGCGGCATTTAGCGCCAGTAGGTTAGTTTGCTCTGCAATATCGCCGATCACGTCGAGAACTTTTACGATACTGTTTACATCTTGATCAAGGTCCGCAACCGCTTTACTTGCCGTATTCAACTGAGTCGCCAACCCTTGGATGTTGTCTACAGTGCTATGGATTAATGATTGCGTGTGCTGACTCTGTTTATCTGCTTCATCGGTGTTTTGTGCTGTATCGCTTGCCGAACTTGCTACATGGTTAGCCGAAGAAGCCATTTCTGTCATTGCTGTTGCGATCATTGCCGTCGATTGTTGCTGAGACATGGTTAGATCAGCGATCGAATTAGAGCGAGACTCTACCGCTGATAGCTCTGAACGCAAGGCGTGCATTGATTCGTCCAGGTTAGTTACCATCTTAGCCAGAGATTGACTCATCTCTTGTACAGCACCATAGATGCTGTCTTTTGGTGCGGTATATTCAAAGCTGGTTTGGATATCTCCTTGAGCAACGGCTTGAACCGCTTCACGTACGTCATTTGGCTCACCGCCGAGTAGATTAAGCATCTTACGGATGGAGATAATCAACCCACCTAGTATCGCCCCCGCAATTGCTAGACACAGTGCTAGTTGCCATTGAGCTGTTGACCAGAAGCGAGCATTGACCTCATTAAACCCGATGCCAGTGCCTACCACCCAGTTCCAATGGGGCGTTTTCTCTGCAATGGAGTGTTTTTCTTCGATCGTGCCGTCAGGGAGTTTTTGTGTCCAAGTGTATTCAACGATTTGACCTGTTTTACGACCTAGGACATCTAAGATTAATTGACCAACACTGTTGCCGTCGCCATCGCGGAAATCATGGAAACTGGTGCCATGCAATTGAGGGTCGAGCGGTGCTGCCACAAAAATCATGTTTTCGTCGGCAACATAAACGTATTCGTTGTCTTTGTAGATATTGTTGCGAAGTAGGCGAGTAGCCAATGCTTTGGCTTCATCTTCAGGCATCTTGCCTTCCACTGCCATTTTCTCAACTTCAGTTAGAATGCTGTATGCACTCTTAAATAGCTCAGTCACTCGAGCTTTGTTATCAAGGTTACTTGCGACGCGTAGTGTCCAAAGACCTGTTGCAGTAAGAGCAAGTAACGCAATCAAGATGATTGCAGATAATAAATAGGCTTGAGTTTTTAATTTCATAGTTAGCTCACGAGACGTATTTAATACTATGCAATGCATAGCTTATTAGGGGGTGTAATAATAAATTCATCATATTGAAGATGTATACACGCGCCTATGCATCAATGTTGAAACTATGATTTGGATTAAATTTTTAGCGTGAAATAAGTGTGTTTTATCAAATGAATCTTGAGTTTATAAGGTTTTTTGAAGGGGAGGAGTCTTAAAGTTAAATGGAGATACTGAAAGTAGATAAGTGTTTTTATAATGCAGATAAGAAAAAAGCCAAGTCCGAAGACTTGGCTTTCAAAGTTGGCTCCTCCTACTGGACTTGAACCAGTGACCTGCGGATTAACAGTCCGTCGCTCTACCAACTGAGCTAAGGAGGAACTATTCTGTTTTGTGTCTTGCTTTAAGCAAATGCACCAAATATGGTGCCTCGAGGCGGAATCGAACCACCGACACGAGGATTTTCAATCCTCTGCTCTACCGACTGAGCTATCGAGGCAAAAGAATGGTGCCGACTACCGGAATCGAACTGGTGACCTACTGATTACAAGTCAGTTGCTCTACCTACTGAGCTAAGTCGGCGTACCGTTTTCTTTTTTGAAGAGTAAACTCTCCATTTTTTAGAATCTCATTTACATGAAACTCTAGAAGTTGGCTCCTCCTACTGGACTTGAACCAGTGACCTGCGGATTAACAGTCCGTCGCTCTACCAACTGAGCTAAGGAGGAACTATTCTGTTTTGTGTCTTACTTTAAGCAAGCGCACCAAATATGGTGCCTCGAGGCGGAATCGAACCACCGACACGAGGATTTTCAATCCTCTGCTCTACCGACTGAGCTATCGAGGCAAAAGAATGGTGCCGACTACCGGAATCGAACTGGTGACCTACTGATTACAAGTCAGTTGCTCTACCTACTGAGCTAAGTCGGCGTACCGTTTTCTTTTTTAACTGTTCGTGCTAAGCACCAACAATTTTAAATTGTGGTGCCCGGAGGCGGAATCGAACCACCGACACGAGGATTTTCAATCCTCTGCTCTACCGACTGAGCTATCCGGGCGACGGAGCGCTATTAAACGGATTTTCCCGCTTTGCGTCAACCACTTTTTTTAAATAATTTCAAAAAAGTGGTTGTTCGAACGCTTTTTATTCAACTGTCACTACAAAGTGTGTCCGGAGTTAAATTCCTTTTTGAAATTTGTAACTTTTTCTAGGTAACGACGCGCTTCTGCGTTCGGGTGTTTCTTGGTAAGTGCCCAATAAACTTGGTTTGGTTGCAAAGAATTTAAATCTCTCATCGCGCGTTTGCGATCAGTGCGATGGAAAGTGTTCAAAACACCACCAGTTCCGCCATTATAGGCAGAAATCATGCTGTATTCTAATGAAGTTGGATGCTGTACGTCTTTTAAATAACGGTTCTTAAGGATGTAAAAGTAAGCCGTTCCAGTATCAATATTGTTTTCTGGGTTAAATAAGTATTCAGGACTTGGCTGCCCAGAACGATTCTTCACTAGCTTAAATACGTCTCGACCTGCTGTTTTAGGTACGACTTGCATCAAGCCATATGCATTTGCCCAACTTACTGCGTATGGGTTAAAGCTACTTTCGGTTTTGATGATGGCGTAAATCAAATCTTCAGGAATATCGTATCTCTTTGATGCACGACGTACGATGTCCGCATATTGGTAACTGCGCTGCGAGAAGTGATCTTCTACCATCGGGATTTCAACGTAATACGCTTTCTTAAAGTCGACATCTTTAGTTTTGACTTGGTTGGCGATCAAGTAATCGGCAAAGCGATTTGCTCGCCATGACCACTGAATCGGCTTTTTGTCTTGGTCGACAACCTGCTTATACAGGAAAGGTTGCCCCTCAAGTTTGATCTCTTTAGAAGAGAATAAGTCGACATTAGCCGGGTCATCTGGCGTTAACAACGTGGTGATAATGGCGTTCTTTAGGTGTTTTTGCGGTTCGGTGGGAGAAACCGTTTCGATGGTAATAACACCTTTTTGGAAGTCGACTTCAGCACGACTCAAATAATTATCGATGTATTTTACGTAATTGCTTTTACCGGCAAACTTCACTTCACGTTGCCCCCAACGTTTCTTAATGTTGCCTGAGAAGCTGTTGATCAGTGCGTCGAGTGCATCGGTATCTTTTTCAAACTGTCCCGGCAATTCTGCAAGGTTGTTAGCAAAACGGTTGGTTGGCTCGTAATCGACGTCGTAAATTTTTTCGACGAATTCACGGCTACAACCAGCCATTAAAAGTGCAGTAGCGATAAAGGCAATCTTTTTCATAGTTATTAGGGTTGTTAGACGTTAATACAAAAATGACACCACAAGGTTGGTTGTGATGTCATTGTTTTAAAACAAGTTTGCTTTATTCGCTTGGTGGCGTGTAGCCTTCGATGTGTACATCTTTACCTTCAAACAGGAAATTCACCATCTCTGTTTCAAGTTGTTTACGATGCTCAGGATCCATCATGTTAAGCTTCTTCTCATTGATCAACATCGTTTGTTTGTGTTGCCACTGAGCCCAAGCTTCTTTCGAGATATTATCGAAAATACGTTTACCTAGTTCACCTGGGTAAAGTTGAAAGTCTAGACCTTCGCCTTCTTTCTTTAGTCGAGCACAAAAAACAGTGCGGCTCATAATGACTCCTTGCAATTAATTAACGAAGCTCGTGGGGCAGAGCTTCCAGTAAGAGTTTTACTGGGGCTGCCAAACCGACTTCTTCAGGTTTAGATAAGTTATACCAAAGACCTTTGTTACCTTCCATCACCACATTAGGTTGCTTTGACAGGTCAATCAAAATCGGTGTGATATCGAGATGGTAATGGCTGAATGTATGACGAAACGTAATCAGAGTTTCTTGACGTTTAATATCGTCGGCTTGAATACCACGTTGTTCCAGCAGCAATTCAATATCGCTCTCTACATCAATATGCTCAGTTTGTGGAAAGCAAAATAGCCCGCCCCAAATTCCCGTCTGCGGTCTTTGTTCTAGCCAAACTTCGTGGCTATCACCATTTTTGTGATGCAGCATGACGAAACGTGTTTGCTTAACTGGTTTGTCTTTTTTGGGCTTCTTACCCGGATAATCAAGCACATTACCTTGTTTCTTTGCCACACAAAGATCGCTGACTGGACACAAGGTGCATTTAGGCTTGCTGCGGGTACACATAATGGCACCCATATCCATCATGGCTTGATTGTACTTGTCGACGTCTGTTTGTGGCGTGTGCGTTTCTGCGATTTCCCACAATTGATTCTCGACTTTCTTTTGTCCCGGCCATCCATCCACGGCAAAACAGCGCGAGAGTGTGCGCTTTACGTTGCCGTCTAATATCGCATGTGGCTGTTTATAGACAGACGAAAGAACCGCAGCTGCGGTGGAGCGACCAATCCCCGGTAGGGCATTCATCAGCTCTAGGTCTAGAGGAAACTCACCATTGTATTTATGGGCGACCTCTTTTGCGGCTTTATGAAGGTTACGAGCACGTGCGTAATAACCTAAGCCGGTCCAAAGGTGCAGCACTTCATCTTGCTCAGCATTGGCAAGATCGACCACGGTCGGGAAGCGCTCCAAAAAGCGTTGGTAATAAGGAATAACCGTAGTGACCTGAGTTTGCTGAAGCATGATTTCAGACAACCAGACACTATAAGCGGTCTTGTTTTGTTGCCACGGAAGATCTTTTCTTCCATATGCGTCATACCATTCTAAGATGGCACTGGCGAAAGGTGTCACGACTTGCTCTGTATTCTATTATTGGTTAGGAGCAAAATTGCACCACAGATTGTGGTGTAAGTACAACAGATAAACTGTGGGGATATTGTGTCTGGTTTGCTTGCTTTTGGGCTGCCATAGTCCGATAGCTCAACAAATACTTGCACCTAAGTGAATTCTTTGGATAATCCCCGCTTTGATTAATCAATGTGCAGGCAAAATCAATGAGTGAAGTAACCACTAACGAATACAACGAAGACGGTAAAATGATCCGTAAAATCCGCAGTTTCGTGCGTCGCGAAGGTCGTCTAACTAAGGGCCAAGAAAATGCGATGAACGAGTGCTGGCCAACAATGGGTATCGACTACAAAGCTGAACTTCTTGATTGGAAAGAAGTGTTTGGCAACGATAACCCAGTAGTGCTTGAAATCGGTTTTGGTATGGGTGCTTCATTGGTTGAAATGGCAAAGAACGCGCCAGAGAAAAACTTCATCGGTATCGAAGTGCATAGTCCAGGTGTTGGTGCTTGTCTTGCAGATGCTCGCGAAGCCGGTATCACGAACCTACGTGTAATGTGTCACGATGCGGTAGAAGTATTCGAACACATGATCCCAAATGGCAGCCTAGCAACGCTACAACTGTTCTTCCCTGACCCATGGCACAAAAAGCGTCACCACAAGCGTCGTATCGTACAGCTTGAGTTCGCTGAAATGGTTCGTCAGAAGCTTATCCTTAATGAAGGTATCTTCCACATGGCGACTGACTGGGAAAACTACGCTGAGCACATGATTGAAATCATGAACCAAGCTCCTGGTTTCGAAAACATCGCTGAAGAAGGCGACTTCATTCCTCGTCCAGAAGAACGTCCACTGACTAAGTTTGAAGCTCGCGGTCACCGTCTAGGTCACGGTGTGTGGGATATCAAATTCAAACGTACTGCTTAAGGAGCCAGTAGATGTACCACTACGCGATATTAGCGAATCCGGGTCATAACCGTATTTACTTTGATAGCGCAATGACGATTGCATGTTCTGAGCTGAAAGCGATTTTAGCGTCGGAAGGTGTTGAAGTAACTGAAATTGGCAACAAAGACGTGGGTCTGCCTGCTGCACTTGTGTTCTCTTGCGAAACCGAACTAAGTGAAGCACAGGCAGGCAAGATTGCTGCGTCATCTATCTACTACGCGCTATTTGAAGTGCGTGAAGATGGCTTATTACGTCCAATTCAGGCGCCTGCATTCAATACTTTCCCTGAGAGCATGAGTCAGATCCTGCGTTACACAGGTAAAACAAACGAGCAGTTTACGCGTTTGATGGTGAACCTAGGCGTCAGTGCTGCCAACACGGGCAGTGCGCAATTAACGCTGATGGATCCTATGTGTGGTAAAGGTACAACACTGTTTGAAGGTTTGATCCACGGCTTGAATGTTGTGGGTGTTGAGATCAACCAGAAATGGGTTCAAGAGATCCAAACCTTCATCGTTAAGTTCATGAAGAACGGTCGCTTTAAGCACAAAGTGAGCAAAGAAAAGCGCACTTCTGGTGGTAAAAAAGTGGCAGATGGCTTCGTGGTTGAGGCTGCAGCAGACAAAGACGATTACAACAAAGGTAATCTTCAAACGATGAAGCTGTACTCAGCAGATACGCGTATTGCAGACCAAGTTGTGAAGAAAAACTCGGTAGATGTGATGGTGTCTGACTTGCCTTACGGCGTGCAACACGGCAGCAAAAATGCCAAAGACAGCAAACTGAACCGCAGCCCACTGGAGCTTCTAAAAGAGGCTCTGCCTGCATGGAAAGTGGTTCTGAAGAAGCAAGGTTCTGTAGTGCTGTCTTTCAACGAATTTACCTTGAAGTGGAAAGACGTGGCGGCATTATTTGAAGAGCAAGGGTGGAAGGTACTTTCAGAAGAGCCTTACATCGGTTATCTTCACCGTGTTGATCAATCCATCAACCGCAACATCATTGTGGCAATAAAACCATAATCGACTTGAGTCGAATCAATTCCATGGAAAAGCCAACGTCCGCGTTGGTTTTTTTTACCTCTGAACTCAGCCATTTGGGTTCTTGTGACAAGAAGGTAGAAGATGAAACCTACAGCGCAAATTTTGACAGACATTCTAGCGGAAGTTCGCCCTCTAATTGGTCAAGGCAAAGTCGCCGACTACATTCCCGCATTGGCAAAAGTACCTAATACCAAACTGGGTATTGCGGTATACACCAATGAGGGTGAAGTGATTAAAGCGGGCGATGCAGAAGAGTCATTTTCGATTCAGTCGATCTCAAAAGCGTTGAGCCTGACTCTGGCAATGTGCTTGTACAAGCAAGAAGAGATCTGGTGTCGTGTAGGTAAAGAGCCTTCTGGTCAAGCGTTTAACTCGATGATCCAGTTAGAGATGGAGCAGGGCATTCCACGTAACCCGTTCATTAACGCCGGTGCTATTGTGGTTGCTGATTTGCTGCAAAGCCGTCTCTCTGCGCCTCGTCAGCGTCTGTTGGAATTTGCTCGTCAGCTATCTGGTGATACTCATATCGTATACGACAAAGTGGTTGCAGCGTCTGAAATGATGCATGGTGACCGTAACGCTGCGATTGCGTACTTGATGCGTTCATTTGGTAATTTCGAGAACGAGGTTATCCCTGTTCTGCAAAACTACTTCCATGCGTGTGCATTGAAGATGAGCTGTGTCGATCTCGCAAAGACCTTTAGCTACTTAGCCAATAAAGGTACGTCGGTGCAAACGGGTAAGCCTGTGGTATCACCAACGCAAACCAAGCAGTTGAATGCACTACTAGCAACATGTGGTTTGTACGATGGTGCTGGAGAATTTGCTTACCGCGTTGGTATGCCGGGTAAGTCAGGTGTTGGTGGTGGCATCATCGCTGTCGTACCGGGTGAAATGACGATTGCTGTTTGGTCTCCAGAGCTTGATGCATCTGGTAACTCACTCGCTGGCACTAAAGCACTTGAACTACTTGCCGAGCGCATTGGTCGTTCGATTTTCTAAGGAAAAGAGACGAGAAGCGAGATCGGACTTCGTCCTTGTGTATTAGGGACTTAGGAACGCTTCGCTTTAGATAAGTGTTGTTACGAATAAAAGAAAGGGTTGGCGTTTGAGCGCCAACCCTTTTTGTTTCTCGAAGGACGCAGTCCGTTCCCGAATCTCGATTCCTTTTCTTATTCCTCTTCCGCCATAAAAGCTTCAAGCAAATCATTGAGGAACAGCTTACCTTTCTCGGTAATTTGCCAGTGAGTCTCGGTTTCACTCAGGTAACCCATCTCTAGCGCCCAATCGATAGTCTCTTGAATCGAGCTCAACGGCAGACCTGTTGTATCGATGTAGTCTTGTTTCGGGCACGCTTCCATTAAGCGGAAACGGTTCATAAAGAACTCAAACGGACGATCTTCATCAGCCACAAGCTGTTCACTATCCAAGTATGGCTTCACCATGTTTTGGTATGCCATCAGATAGCCACGCGGGTGTTTGACCTTAGTGGTACGAATGATGCGACCATCAGCAAAGCTCAGCTTACCGTGTGAGCCACAACCAATGCCAAGGTAGTCACCAAAGCGCCAGTAGTTCAGGTTATGCTGACACTGATAGCCCGGCTTGCTGTAACCAGAAATCTCGTATTGAACATAACCCGCCGCTGCGAGTTTCTCATGTCCTTGTTCGAAGATATCCCACAAGTCATCGTCATCTGGCAGAGTCGGTGGCTTGTAGTAGAACATGGTATTTGGTTCGATGGTCAGCTGATACCAAGACAGGTGCGGTGGCGCCAACTCAATCGCTTTGTCCAAATCAGCCAAGGCTTGTTCGATGCTTTGATCAGGTAAGCCGTGCATGAGATCGAGGTTAAAGCTGTTCAAACCGATTTGGTGTGCCAGCTTAGCAGCATTGACGGCTTCGTCTTGACCGTGAATGCGCCCCAAACGCTCAAGCTTCTGTTGCTCAAAGCTTTGCACGCCGATAGAAATGCGCGTTACACCAGCCTTGCGGTAGCCAACAAAACGCTCAGCTTCAATGGTGCCAGGGTTAGCTTCCATGGTGATTTCGATTTCAGGCTTGAACGGAATACGCGCTTCAATGCCCTTAAGTAGACGCTCGATACCTTCTGCCGAAATCAAACTCGGCGTACCACCACCAATGAAGATTGAATGCAGTGGACGTGGCGCTTCGTTAAGACGGTATTTCTCAATGTCGGTATCCAAATCTTCAAGAAGAGCATTGATGTACTCTTCTTCTGGGATCTCGGCTTTAAGCGCGTGAGAGTTAAAGTCGCAATATGGGCACTTTTGTACACACCACGGGATGTGTACATACAAGCTCAGTGCTGGGGGCGTTAACATGGTCTAATTCGCTCGAGATTACTGAGACACTTGCTCAGACAATTGAGCAAACAACGACTTGAGTGCTTTACCGCGGTGAGACAGTTGCTTCTTACGTGCTGGCTCAAGTTCGGCAGACGCGCAGTTGTCTTCAGGAACGAAGAAGACTGGGTCGTAGCCAAAGCCATTTTCACCGTGTGCTTCAGTTAGAATGCGACCTTCCCATTTACCGTGACAAACGATAGGGGTTGGATCGTTCTCGTGACGCATCAAAACCAATACGCAGTGGAAACGAGCGGTGCGCTCTGCTTCTGGTACGCCTTCCATTGCTTTAAGTAGCTTCTCTAGGTTCTCTAGGTCAGAGGCTTTTTCACCTGCGTAACGTGCAGAGTAAATGCCCGGAGCACCTTTCAAGAAATCGACTTCTAAGCCTGAGTCGTCCGCAATCGCAGGAAGACCCGTTTCTTGTGCGGCATGGCGAGCTTTGATGATCGCGTTTTCGATGAAAGTCGTGCCAGTTTCTGCTACTTCAGATACGTTGAATTCACTTTGCGCCAATACTTCAAAACCGAAGTCAGACAGCAGATCTGCCATCTCACGAACTTTGCCTTGGTTGCCTGTTGCTAGCACTATCTTTTTCATGGTCGTCTCTTTCTGTAGCGATAAAGGGAGAACGCAGTGTTCTCCCTGATTAAATTGGTTCTAAGGCTATGATGTTCTAAAAGCTTTTAGATCATCACAACCCAATTACTCTTCGACATAAAATTTCTGGGTGAATTTAAGCTTACCTGAGCCTTTGTTTCCAGCTTTAACGTCAATATCGAAGGTAAAAGTTTCTTCGTTAGTGATACCGAGCTCTGCTAGGTAGTAAATCGCATCGCCTTCTTTCACTTCACGGAAGGTGAGCTTTTGCGTTTGACCGATAAGGTTTTTCGCCTGACCACTGATTTTAGCTTCAACGGCAGGTTTACCTAAAGAGGCACTATCGAGCACGCTGATGTTCAGTACTGCATTGTAGCCATTACGCTTGATGTCGTAGCTACGGGCGATCTTGGGAGTTAAAAAGGTCGAGTTAAACGCGATGTAGTGGACCTCGATGTCTTTCATGGTTTTGAACTGACCTGCCATGCTTGGTAAAGACAACAGGCTGATCAGTAGGGCGGTAATCCATTTGCTCATTATCACTTCCTCGAATCGGGCGTTTAATTATTGGTACGAATTTCGTAATTTCGTAAATAAAAAGCCATCAAATGATGGCTTTAATTTCTGTTGGTATTTGCACTGGGGATTCTATCCGAATTTGTTTATGACGTCCCAGTTCACCTTTTTCTATGTGAACCAAGCCTTTAGCAACTTTAAATTGTTTGGCTAAAAACTTGGTTAGGTGCGCATTCGCTTTACCATCGACAGGCGGTGCGGTGATGGCAATTTTGAGCTCTTCACCATGCAAGCCGACGATCTTGTCGCGGCTTGCTTTTGGTTGGATATAGAGCCGAAGTACCACATCCTCGCCGTCATGCCAAACTGCTTCTGACATTATAGTTGATACCAGATAGGACCAATCATGTCGCCCATCAGGAAGTTAGCAAATTGCAGACCAATGAACAGCACTAGCACGCTCAAGTCGAAGCCGCCCATTGCAGGGATGATGCGACGGATTGGCGCTAGCATTGGTTCAGTTAGTTGATGGAATACGTACTCGATAGGGCTGCGACCTTGGCTAACCCAGCTCAGGATTGCACGGATCAATAGTACCCAGAACAACAAGCCGCCAGCGGCTTTAATCAGAGACAATAAGCCTAGGAATAGGAAGTCCATACTAAATGAAACTGACCCGCTAGAAGCGATCAGGATCAGCGCAACAAACTTAAGCACACACAACACGTAAGCAAACAGCACTGTCGCTAGATCGATGCTACCAATGGATGGGATCACGCGGCGCAGTGGACCCACAACCGGTTGGGTTGCTTTGACGATGAACTGCGAGAATGGGTTGTAGAAATCTGCACGAGCAGCTTGCAACCATATACGCAAAATGACGACCATGATGTACAGGTCAAATAGGGTTGAGATGAGAAAACTCATTGAATTCATAAGGTACCCTTAACAAGTAAGTGAGTGACACAGAGTGGGTATCACTCAAGTCATTAAAACAGTTTTTCCATTTCTTCAGCGCGAGCAACCGCAGCTTGCATTGCTTTCGCCACAATATCAGACAGTTGGTGCTCGTTGAACGTACGTAGTGCTTCTGCCGTTGTGCCACCTTTTGATGTCACGTTCTCGCGCAGTGTTGAAAGCTCAGTTTGTGGGTTTTCTACCACCATACTTGCAGCACCAAGTGCGGATTGTTGAACTAACGTGCGAGCCGTGTCTTTATCGAAACCTTGAGCAATTGCTTCTGCTTGCATCGCTTCCATAAACAGGAAGAAGTAAGCTGGTGCGCTGCCTGCCGCGGCAATCACATTGTTGATGCCAGATTCTTGTTCGACCCAGCATACCTTACCGCAGGCTTGCATTAGCTCTGCCGCGAAGGCTTTATCTTGTTCTTGCACGTGTTCAGGCGCGTAAAGACCACTCATGCCCAAACCAAGTTGCGATGGTGTATTTGGCATCACGCGAACCAAGTTGAGCTTAGTCGCTAGCATGTCATCCAAGCGTGAACAGTTGATGCCAGCCGCAATAGAGATAACCAGTTTATTGCTGAAGTCGATAGATTGCAGTGGTTTACACACTTCTTCCATCATTTGTGGCTTCACAGACAATACCACAACATCCGCTTCTGTCGCGGCTGCGATGTTATCGCTGGTGGTACGGATACCAAAGTTTTGCTCAAGAGGTTGGCGACGTGTCTCCGATGGGGCGGTCGCAATGATGTTCTGTGCTGGGTAGCCATTTGCTACGAGACCAGAAACAATCGCACGCACCATGTTTCCCGCGCCGATAAAGGCAATCTTTTTATGTTCCATATGTCTGATTTCCAAATATAAATTCTTACAATTTGTTGTGCGCTCAGGTGTATAATTGCACCACTTTGCTCTGAGTGCCGAAATAGAAGGCACTCAGACTCAAATTCGCAGTGTCTAACAACGAGTCGCTTTTATTGCTGTTTGCTGTAGTCGCGCGCGCCAAAAATCGCTGTGCCAATTCGCACCATAGTGCTACCTGCTTCGATTGCCGCATCCATGTCTCCGCTCATACCCATGGATAGCGTGTCGACATCCGGGTACTGCTGGGCTAGCTTTTGCTTTAGCTCTTCAAGTTGCTTAAATGCGCGAAGTTGCGATTCGTAATCTGGTACGTTGGCAGGAATCGACATCAACCCTCTTAACGTGAGGTTTGGAAGGCGAGAAATCAACTCAGCCAGTTCGAATATTTCTGCATCAGCAACGCCAGATTTTGACTCTTCACCACTGGTGTTAACTTGAATCAGAACTTGCAGTGGTTTTAGCTCGCTTGGACGCTGGTCATTGAGGCGTTGAGCGATCTTAGCGCGATCAATGGTGTGAACCCAATCGAAATGTTCAGCAACAGGGCGTGATTTATTGGATTGAATTGAACCAATGAAGTGCCATTCGATTCGATTATCTGGATAATGCTCGGCAAAGTGCTGAACTTTACTGACGCCCTCTTGGACGTAGTTTTCACCAAACGCCTCTTGGCCAGATTGGTAAGCTTCGAGAATTGCCTCGACAGGTTTAGTTTTGCTTACTGCTAGAAGTTGCACTGACTCTGGAGCACGACCGCATTTTTGTTCGTCGTGTCGAATTTGAGAGGTGATATGTTCAATGTTTTGTTGAATACTACTCATAGCTGTACTTTAGACTTAAGGATTTTAAATGGATATCACTGAGTTACTGGATTTTAGTGTAAAACATAATGCTTCGGATCTACATCTTTCTGCAGGTGTACCACCAATGGTTCGTATTGATGGTGATGTAAGAAAGCTGGGCATTCCAGCGTTTACACACCAAGAAGTGCATCGTTTGGTTTTTGAAATCATGAACGATGCGCAGCGCAGTGAGTTCGAAGAAAAACTCGAAGTCGATTTTTCATTTGAATTGCATAACGTTGGCCGTTTTCGTGTCAACGCTTTCAACCAATCTCGCGGTTGTGCGGCTGTGTTCCGTACCATCCCAAGTAGCATTCCAACACTGGAAGAGCTAGAAGCCCCAGAGATCTTCAGAAAGATTGCCAATGCTGAAAAAGGCCTGGTACTGGTTACCGGTCCAACGGGTTCTGGTAAATCGACTACCTTGGCAGCCATTGTTGACTACATTAACCGTAATCACAATAAGCACGTCCTAACAATTGAAGATCCGATTGAATTTGTTCACACCAACAATAAGTGTCTGATCAACCAACGTGAAGTACACCGTGATACACACAGCTTCCAAAACGCACTGCGCAGCGCATTACGTGAAGACCCGGATGTGATTCTAGTTGGTGAGATGCGTGATAAAGAAACCATCAGTTTGGCGCTGACGGCTGCTGAAACGGGTCACCTTGTTTTCGGTACGCTGCACACTAGCTCAGCAGCGAAAACCATCGACCGTATTATCGACGTATTCCCAGGTAGTGACAAAGACATGGTGCGTTCGATGCTGTCGGAGTCGCTGCGTTCGGTTATTGCACAAAAACTGTTAAAACGTAATGGTGGTGGTCGTATTGCTTGTCATGAAATCATGATGGCGACACCTGCGATCCGTAACCTTATTCGTGAAGACAAAGTCGCGCAGATGTATTCGATCATTCAGACCGGTGCGGCGCATGGCATGCAGACCATGGAGCAGAATGCTCGTCAATTGATGGCACAAGGCATGGTATCGCGTGAAGAAGTGGATAAGAAAGTTGAAATTGAAGCGCAGCAATTCTCGTAACGAATTACTTAGGAAATAGCGAATACGGACGATGGATCTGAATAAATTTCTCGAAGGCATGCTGGCGTTAAAAGCGTCGGATCTATACATCACTGTCGGTGCCCCGATCTTGTTTCGTGTGGATGGCGAATTGCGTCCGCAAGGCGATAAGCTGAGCGAAAATGACGTAGCCTTGTTGCTTGATAGTGCAATGGACCCGGAGCGACGACAAGAGTTTCGCAAAAGCCGTGAGTCGAACTTTGCCATTGTCCGTGATTGCGGTCGCTTCCGTGTCAGTGCCTTCTTCCAACGTGAATTACCGGGAGCCGTCATTCGTCGTATTGAAACCAATATTCCAACGTTTGAGCAGCTTAAGTTGCCTTTGGTGCTGCAAGATCTTGCAATTGCCAAGCGTGGTTTGGTGCTGGTGGTTGGTGCGACAGGCTCTGGTAAGTCGACCACCATGGCTGCGATGACGGGTTATCGCAACAACAACAAGACTGGTCATATTCTTACGGTAGAAGACCCAATTGAATTTGTGCATGAGCATAAACGTTGTATTGTGACTCAGCGTGAAGTGGGCTTGGATACTGACAGCTATGAAGTGGCGTTGAAGAATTCGTTGCGTCAGGCACCAGACATGATTTTGATTGGTGAGATCCGAAGCCGAGAAACGATGGAATACGCAATGACCTTTGCTGAAACTGGTCACTTGTGCATGGCTACATTGCACGCCAACAACGCAAACCAAGCACTTGAACGTATTTTGCACTTGGTGCCGAAAGACCAGAAAGATCAGTTCTTGTTTGATCTGTCGATGAACTTAAAAGGCGTAGTAGGTCAGCAGTTGATCCGTGATAAGAACGGTCAGGGGCGTCATGGCGTGTTTGAGATCTTATTAAATAGCCCGCGAGTATCCGATCTGATCCGTCGAGGCGATCTTCATGAGTTGAAAGCAACCATGGCTCGATCCAATGAATTTGGGATGTTGACCTTCGACCAATCGCTCTACAAGTTAGTGATGCAAGGTAAGATCAGTGAAGAAGATGCATTGCACAGTGCGGACTCTGCCAACGATCTGCGTTTGATGTTGAAGACGCAACGTGGTGAAGCATTCTCTACGGGCAGTTTGGCGAACGTTAAGATCGATATGGATTAATCCAATTCAGAAACGAAAAAGGTTGGCGAAACCAACCTTTTTCATTGTGCTTGAAGTGTTTACTCACCCCAAAGGTTTTCAAACCAACTCTCAAGAATCACGACCGCTGATTGGCAGTCGATATTGCCTTTCGACAGCGCTTTGTAGCCACCCATACTGAACAACTCTGCGCGTGCTTCTGCTGTTGATAGGCGTTCATCATGCAATTCAACGGGTAAGCCGTAACGACCGTGCAGGCGATTGGCGAACTTCTTCGCTCGTGGCGTGATGGTTTCTAAGTCTTTACCGTGCAAGTCTGTTGGCAAACCCACCACCAATAGGTCTGGTTGCCACTCTTTAATTTGTTTCTCGATGTCGTCCCAGTTTGGAATGCCGTCATTCGCTTTGAATGCTTTAAGTGGGGAAGCCGTGCCGGTGATTTCTTGCCCGATAGCACTACCAATGCTCTTGGTACCGAAATCGAAGGCCATGATTGTGCGTGACATAATGTGTCTCGAATCTAACTAAATAAAATAGGTTGAGTGTGGAAGCGCGTTAAGCGTGCCCTGCATCCGAAGATAGCTGGCTTGGATCGATACCTAATTTCTCGACTGCTTTTTTCCAACGATCGATAATTGGAGTATCGAAAATGATCTCTGGCGTCGCTTCGATGGTCAGCCAAGAATTCTCTGCCAACTCAGTTTCTAATTGACCTGCACTCCAGCCGGAATATCCAAGTGCCACTAAATAGTCGCTTGGTTCCGCTTCTGTACCAAGTACTGACAAGATGTCTTTAGACGTGGTAACTGCCAGTTCGTCAGTCATTTGAATGCTTGATTCGTAGTAGTCTTTTGGTTTGTGCAAGATAAAACCACGATCTTCAGAAACAGGACCGCCGTTGTACACTGGTCTATCTAAGCTTGCTTCAAACAGGCGAGGGTGCACAGGTTGCACTTCGACTTGATTGAGCATACTACCAACCGTGATATCGACAGGTGCGTTGATCATCAACCCCATAGCGCCTTCTTCGTTGTGTTCACAGACGTAGATAACGCTATTCTGGAAGTAGGGATCTTTCATTCCCGGCATGGCAACTAAGAAATGGTTTGTGAGGTTCATTCTCATCTCGACCTTATAAGGCTATTAAAAATACTTAAGCAAACCCCATGTTTTCACCTGTACGGGTATGTGCATGAGTTTGCTTAAGTTAATCCACAACGCTCTTATTTAACTGTAATACAGTTTGAGTTATTCGCCTTTCACTCGGCGCTCAATCGCGTCCATTAGCTTGCCTGTGATTGAAATATCAAAAGCCGCTTCAATTTCACGAATACAGGTTGGGCTCGTTACGTTGATTTCCGTTAGCTTGTCGCCAATCACATCAAGACCCACAAAGATAAGACCTTTTTCTTTTAGGGTCGGTGCAACCGCTTGAGCGATCTTCATATCAGTTTCGCTAAGTGGGCGAGCTTCACCTGTGCCGCCTGCCGCTAGGTTACCACGTGTTTCACCTTTTGCAGGGATACGAGCAAGGCAGTAAGGCATTGGCTCACCATCAACCACTAGGATGCGCTTGTCACCATTGCTGATATCTGGCACGAAGGTTTGCGCCATCGCGTAGTTTTGACCATGGTTTGTTAGTGTCTCGATGATAACTGATACGTTTGGATCGTTCTCTTTCACGCGGAAGATAGATGCGCCGCCCATGCCATCAAGTGGTTTTAGGATCACATCACCGTGTTCTTCACGGAAGGCTTTAATCTTCTCAGCTTTACGCGTCACAATAGTGGTTGGTGTTAGCTCTGGGAACCAAGCTGTGAACAGTTTCTCGTTACAGTCACGTAGGCTTTGTGGCTTGTTAACGATCAGTGCGCCTTGCTCTTCAGCGCGCTCAAGGATGTAAGTTGCGTAGATGTACTCTGTGTCGAACGGAGGATCCTTACGCATTAGCACAGCATCAAGTTCAGACAGTTCAATGGTCTGCTCTGATTTGAATTCGTACCAACCCGTTGGATCTTCTTTTAACTCAACCACTTTGGTGTCTGCGATTGCTTTACCTTGGTCTAGGTGCAGATCATTCATTTCCATGTAGTGGATTTCGTAGCCGCGGCGTTGCGCTTCAAGCATCATGGCAAAGCTAGAGTCTTTCTTGATGTTAATGGACGAGATTGGGTCCATTACGATACCGAGTTTGATCATTATTTTTCTCCGTTTTAACCAAGATCGCCGAAACGAACTTGTAAGGCTGTAATTGCTGTCAGAGCCGCTGTTTCGGTACGCAGAACACGAGGGCCGAGTAGCGTCTCTTCAAATTGATATTCGCGAGTCATGTCGATCTCGTCAGAAGATAGACCGCCTTCAGGACCAATTAATAGACGAACTTTTTCAACAGGTATTGGCAAGGTGTTGATTGAGTACTTCGCACGTGGATGCAGGTTAAGCTTCAAGCCGTCGTACTCTTCTTGGCACCACTCTTCTAAGCTCATGATAGGGCGAATTTCAGGTACTACGTTGCGACCGCACTGTTCACACGCACTGATCGCAATCTTCTGCCACTGAGCTAGCTTCTTCTCGAAACGTTTTTGGTCTAATTTCACGCCACAACGCTCAGAGATCAGCGGTGTAATTGTATTCACGCCAAGTTCTACTGATTTTTGGATGGTGAACTCCATCTTATCGCCACGCGAAATGACCTGACCAAGGTGAAGATCAAGCGGTGACTCAATGCTGCTTTCTACGCGTTCAGAGATCTCAACCATCACATTCTTTTTGCTGACTTCGCTGATGACAGCTGGGAATTCAGCACCGCTGCCGTCAAATAATAGGACTTCTTGACCTTCTTTCATGCGAAGCACACGACCAATGTGACCTGCTGCATCGTCGCTTAGAGCAATGATGCCAAGTTGTTGAATGGTTTCTGGATGATAAATTCGAGGGATACGCATAGTGTTTCGATTTCCTGCATACGCGAGTGTTTAGACACTAACATGGATGCTTTCTACCGAAAAAACAAGGGGCAAGAGGCGTTTCCATTCCAGTAAATGACAACGCCTCGAATAGTGGAGGTGTACTGCGGTAATTACGGGAAGAATTACAGTGCGCGACAAGCCTCTTGAACGAATGGGTTGTGGTTGCCTTGAATCTTAGCAATGCGTTCATCACGCTCACATTCCCATTTATCTACAGGGTAGGTTTTGTTCCAAGCACTCATCAATTGAGTCTGCTGCTTCGAAAGTTTAAAACCGTATTCTTTGCTCATGTACAGGTAAGTACGCGCAATTGAGCCGCGTGCGCGATCGGGTGGCATGACTTTACGCTGCTTAAAGTTCACTTGCATTTCACAACGACCGTAGCTGACGCCATCCATGCCATTCCACTGACTGAAGTTGTAGTTAGAGCGGTCACCGTTTACCTCTCCGATAGCCGGAGTTAGGTTGTGGAGATCGGCTTCCATAGATTTGAAGACTTTGTCGTTTCTTGTGCAGTTTTTGCGTCCACCATTTTGCCAACATTGACGCTGGTGGCCGAACTGCCATGCAGGAACCACGTGCTCCCACTCGATGCGAGATGCGCGTTTTTCTTGCTTGCGAACTTGATAGCCACAAGAAGAGAGATCCGGCACGCCCTTTTTGCCTTGCCATTTAATGTCACAACCACAGTAGAAGCTGGTTGGGTGATCGGCGTAGATTTTTACCGCTTCACGCTTAGCGGCGGAAAAAGAGCTTGGAGGCGCAGCAATCGCTGTACTAGAAAGCGCAAATAGGAATAGAGAGAACAGGTATTTCATGATTAAAGTCTTTATAAAGTATGACTTTATTCATTCTAACACGCATAAATTAGCTTTAGTGATGAGTAACCTGACAATAGTGAGTAAAAAGCAGCAATTTGAGTGCGTATGTCTCTATTTTTTGAAGGCTAAAGGAGGAAAAGGATGGGCGTTACGAGAGCTGAATACCAGTAAAGTTCAGCGGTTGGCGACATTTTTGGCAAGAATACATCGCTTCTTTGCGCTGCACTTTGTTGTGACGACGAATTGAAAGTGGGTAAGTCATACAAGCACAGCGGTATTCAAAAGTTTTACCTTGTACAGAAGCCACATCAAAGCTGTGAGTGGTTTTAGCTGGAACTTTAAATACCGCTTCCATCACGCCTTGCCACTCTTTTCCGTGAGGTCGAACGCGACCGTACACTTGATAAGTAATGAGATGCGCGACTTCATGTGGAATCACTTCTTCAAGAAAAGCTTGAGGATTTTCTTTAAAGAGCTTCGGATTCAATCTAACTTCATTCGACTGCAAGTAGGCTTTGCCGGCTGCTTTACCACGAACATTGAAAGCCAGAGAAGGGATGATAAAAGAACGTTTGAATGCTTGCTCTGCCATCGCGATGCAATCTGCCATCACTTGTTTGGCTTTGTAGCTCAGTTCTATATCCACAACTCACTCCGTTTATTCAATAAAAAAGCCCCCGCGTTTGCGAGGGCTGGATCATAGCATCAGTTTTCTAAGGCGTGTGTTTTTTCTTAATTGTCGCGTGGTACGCATGCCATGTGCCGTAACCTAGGATTGGCATGGTGAAGAGCATACCAATACCGTACGTCGCGAAGCCGATTAAGATACCACCACAAATTATGGCTGCCCATACGATCATCGCAGGAATGTTGGATTTCACGGCGTTAAAGCTGGTGAAAACGGCAGTCATCATATCGACGCGACGTTCCATCATGAGTGGAATTGAGAAAGCTGAAATGCTAAATACCACGCAAGCCAAGACAAAACCTACTAGCGAACCAATAACTAAGAAAGGCAAGAACTCAGTCAGTGGAGCGCCTTGTACAGAAGGGTATAGAGCATGGAGCAGGGCAGCAATTCGCATCCAGAAAATCATACATACCGCGAGCATCACAGCAAATGCCCACTGAGAGCTAGAGTTGCGTCCAATGGCTTTCATTGAATGGAATAAGCTTGGTTTGTGTCCGCGTTCTCTCTCCCAACTTGCATCATATAAGCCGAGGGCTAAGAATGGCCCGATTAACATGTAAACAATCAGGCTTGGCATCACGACAAGATGCGTGCCTTGCCATTGAACCAGAAGCACGATACCAATCGCAGCTGCCATAAAGCAGATGCCGTAGAAGGCGCTGATGAGCGGCATGCGGACAAAGTCATGCAGACCCAACGCGAGCCAATGGAATGGTGCCGATAAGCTAACGGTATTGCACGGAATGGTTCTGGCGTATTCATTATCTGGAACTTCCTTTCGTTTACCTTGGAAGTCAGACGGGTTCACGGTACGAGGCATAACTCCTCCTTGATTTATTCCCACGGTGGCACCTAGGCCATATAAAGATGTTTGGCTGACGTTTTTCATGACTCTATTAGCCACGTGAGCCTGCATCATAGTTCTTTACGTTATATACATCGAAAAGTGCATTTAACATTATGTTAACTATTGGCAGAGATGGGGCAATTTACAAATAATTGCTGAATTTTTGTTCAAGAGAAGACATGAGAAGGAGAAGAAGGGGCAGAAACAAAAAGCCCCCGCCAGAGGCGAGGGCTTTATCGATTCTTGCGTGGCTCGATTACTTGATGCCTGCGAAATCGCGTAGGATAGCTGCTTTATCCGTTGCTTCCCATGGGAACTCTTCGCGACCGAAGTGACCGTATGCTGCCGTCTGCTTGTAGATAGGTTGAAGCAGGTTAAGCATTTCTTGTAGACCGTATGGACGTAGGTCGAAGTGTTGACGAACCGCTTCAATAATGATTTCGTGTGATACTTTCTCAGTACCGAACGTTTCAACCATGATAGACGTTGGATCAGCAACACCGATAGCGTATGAAAGTTGGATTTCACAACGGTCAGCCATGCCAGCTGCTACGATGTTTTTCGCTACGTAACGTGCTGCGTAAGCTGCGCTGCGGTCTACTTTCGATGGATCTTTACCAGAGAACGCACCACCACCGTGACGAGCTGCGCCGCCGTAAGTATCTACGATGATTTTACGACCAGTTAGACCACAGTCACCCATTGGGCCACCGATAACGAAACGACCGGTTGGGTTGATGAAGAAGTTCGTGTCTTTAGTGATCCACTCTGAAGGCAATACTGGCTTGATAATCTCTTCCATTACCGCTTCACGTAGGTCAGGTGTTGTTACTGAATCACAGTGTTGAGTTGAAAGAACAACAGCATCGATACCAACAATCTTACCTTGGTCGTATTGGAAAGTTACTTGAGATTTCGCATCTGGGCGAAGGAAATCTAGTTTACCGCTCTTACGAACTTCAGCTTGTTTTTGAACAAGGCGGTGAGAGTAAGTAATTGGAGCTGGCATTAGAATTTCAGTTTCGTTTGTAGCGTAACCAAACATGATGCCTTGGTCGCCTGCGCCTTGCTCTTTAGGGTCTGCTTTATCAACACCTTGGTTGATGTCTGGAGACTGCTTACCGATGGTGTTTAGAACCGCACACGAGTTCGCATCAAAGCCCATATCAGAGTGAACGTAACCAATTTCACGAACAGTTTCACGAGTGATTTCTTCGATATCAACCCATGCAGAAGTCGTTACTTCACCACCAACCATAACCATGCCGGTTTTAACGTAAGTCTCACAAGCAACACGTGCTTTCGGGTCTTGCTCAAGAATTGCATCAAGAACTGCGTCAGAGATTTGGTCTGCGATTTTATCTGGATGACCTTCTGATACCGACTCAGAAGTGAACAGGTGCTTAGCCATGATAGCTCCAATCTTAAGGTTTACTCATGGCTAACTAACGCAAGCTTGCCACGAAAAATACAATACAGTTTGTAGGTGTTTCTACATCTAGACGTCTATTTTAATTTCCCACAGTCGAATTACAAGCTCTTTTTCGATTTGAATTCGCCTAGCTTATTTCCCAATCGTTTGCTTTTGATGGGGTGAATTTCTAATAAATTACCTATTAAGTGCGAAAAGATTGAGTTAAAACCGCAAAAATGGTGAGTAAAACGTTTGCAGTCGGATTTTGGCTTTGAGAGAATGTTGTCCGCACTTTTTATGCCCAGTTTACTCGGTTAATGTGCCCACATTCCTTTATCAATTCGCTTAATGCACTCAGGAGCAGACATGTCTTCTCGTAACGTTCTTTCAAACAAAGAGCTCGCAAATGCAATCCGCGCTCTTAGCATGGATGGTGTTCAACAAGCTAACTCTGGCCACCCAGGCGCACCTATGGGTATGGCTGATATCGCTGAAGTTCTTTGGCGTTCTCACCTAAACCACAACCCAGCTAACCCAGAGTGGGCTGACCGCGACCGTTTCGTACTGTCTAACGGTCACGGCTCTATGCTGATTTACTCTCTACTGCACCTGAGCGGTTACGAGCTATCTATCGACGATCTTAAGAACTTCCGTCAGCTTCACTCTAAGACTCCTGGTCACCCAGAGTACGGCTACGCACCTGGTATCGAGACTACAACGGGTCCTCTAGGTCAAGGCATCACTAACGCTGTTGGTATGGCGATGGCTGAGAAAGCACTAGCGGCTCAGTTCAACAAAGAAGGCCACGACATCGTTGATCACTTCACTTACGTGTTTATGGGCGATGGCTGTCTGATGGAAGGTATCTCGCACGAGGCATGTTCTCTTGCTGGTACGCTAGGTCTTGGCAAACTGATCGCATTCTGGGATGACAACGGCATCTCTATCGATGGTCACGTTGAAGGTTGGTTCTCTGACGACACGCCTAAGCGTTTTGAATCTTACGGCTGGCACGTAATCCCTGCTGTAGATGGTCACGACTCTGAAGCGATCAACGCAGCAATCATCGCTGCGAAAGCAGATCCACGCCCTACACTTATCTGTACTAAAACTATCATCGGTTTTGGTTCACCAAACAAATCTGGTTCACACGACTGTCACGGTGCACCACTAGGTGCTGAAGAAATCGCAGCAGCGCGTGAATTCCTAGGTTGGGAACACCCAGCATTTGAAATCCCTGCGGACGTATACGCTGAGTGGGATGCTAAAGCGGCAGGTTCTGAGAAAGAAGCGGCTTGGAACGCGAAGTTCGAAGCATATGCAGCGGCTTACCCTGCAGAAGCAGCAGAGCTTAAGCGTCGTCTAAATGGCGAACTTCCTGCGCAGTGGGAAGAGAAAGCAAATCAAATCATTGCAGACCTTCAAGCAAACCCTGCGAACATCGCATCACGCAAAGCATCTCAAAACGCACTAGAAGCGTTTGGTCAAATGCTTCCAGAATTCATGGGCGGCTCTGCTGACCTAGCGCCTTCTAACCTAACTATGTGGTCTGGTTCTAAGTCTCTAGAAGCGAACGACTTCTCTGGTAACTACATCCACTACGGTGTACGTGAATTCGGTATGACAGCGATCATGAACGGTATCGCACTACACGGCGGTTTTGTTCCTTACGGTGCAACATTCCTAATGTTTATGGAATACGCTCGTAACGCTATGCGTATGGCTGCTCTGATGAAAGTTCAGAACATCCAAGTTTACACGCACGACTCTATCGGTCTTGGTGAAGATGGTCCAACTCACCAACCAGTTGAGCAAATCGCGTCTCTACGTCTGACTCCAAACATGAGCACATGGCGTCCATGTGACCAAGTTGAGTCTGCAGTTGCATGGAAACTGGCGATTGAACGTAAAGATGCACCATCTGCACTTATCTTCTCTCGTCAAAACCTTGCACAACAAGAGCGTACGGCTGAGCAAGTAGCGGACATCGCGAAAGGTGCTTACATCCTGAAAGACAGCGATGGCAAGCCTGAGCTAATCCTAATTGCAACTGGTTCTGAAGTTGAACTAGCAGTGAAAGCGGCTGAGCAACTAACCGCTGAAGGTAAGAAAGTGCGCGTTGTTTCAATGCCATCAACAGATGCATTCGACAAGCAAGACGCAGCTTACCGTGAATCAGTACTGCCATCTGACGTAACTGCACGTATCGCTGTAGAAGCGGGCATTGCAGACTTCTGGTACAAGTACGTTGGTTTCGACGGTCGTATCATCGGTATGACAACATTCGGTGAGTCTGCACCGGCTGACCAACTGTTCGAAATGTTTGGTTTCACTGTAGAAAACGTAGTGAACACAGCAAAAGAACTATTAGCGTAATTTAGCGCTAGAAATGAAAAACCGAGCATTAGTGCTCGGTTTTTTTGTGCCTATTCAAATTCGTTTCCCCAGTTATCCTTCTCTTTGTGTCCACATTCCTTACAAGTGACATAACGATCCATATCGTAATAGTGACCGCCGTTTATCAGGGTATGAGCCCAAAGTTTTAAGGTTCCAAGAATCGATTTATCCGTATCGTAACTGCTTGGTTTACGGACCAGCACCTCTGAGTGTGGTGTTTCTCTATTGCATCGCTTGCAAAAGTGAGCAGTGGGAAAACCTGACATACGCATTTCCTTTTGGTGGTCAAACAAGGAGTTAAAATGCCAAGCGAAACATGCGATGTCAGAAATCAATATATTAGTGAAATGAATATTTCGGGAAGTGAAAAGATAGTTTACCGCGAGGGAGATCACTTACTTAATGCGTTCAGTCTTCGTATCAGGTACTATCTGTGACACGAATTTTTGGTGAGGCGAAGGATAAATGCTAAAAGTTGCGATCAATGGATTTGGACGTATCGGTCGTAATGTACTGCGAGCAGTATACGAGAGCGGTAAGCACCAGCAGATCAAGGTTGTTGCAGTTAATGAACTGGCTCAACCAGAAGCGATGGCACATCTTCTTCAGTATGATACTAGTCATGGTCGTTTCGGAAAGAAAATCTCGCATGACCAAGAACACCTCTACGTTCACCACGACAGTGGCGAATACGATCCAATTAGAATCCTCCACCTTGCTGAAATCGAACTTTTGCCATGGCGTGACTTAGAAGTCGATATCGTACTGGATTGTACTGGCGTCTTCGGCTCACAAGCTGACGGACAAGCCCATATTGAAGCAGGGGCTCATAAAGTTCTGTTCTCACACCCTGGCGCAAGCGATCTCGATAACACCATTATCTATGGTGTGAACCACGAAACTCTCAAAGACGAACACCGCGTGGTGTCGAACGGCTCATGCACCACCAACTGTATTGTCCCTATCATCAAAGTTTTGGACGAGGCGTTCGGCATAGAGTCGGGTACTATCACAACGATTCACTCTTCAATGAACGATCAGCAGGTTATCGACGCTTATCACAATGATTTACGTCGCACTCGTGCTGCCAGTCAATCGATTATTCCGGTGGACACTAAGTTGCATAAAGGAATTGAAAGAATCTTCCCGAAATTTTCTAACAAATTTGAAGCAATTTCGGTTCGAGTTCCAACAGTTAACGTCACTGCGATGGATTTAAGTGTCACAATTAGTACAAATGTGAAAGTTAATGACGTAAATCAAACCATTGTTAACGCATCTCAGTGTACATTACGTGACATTGTTGACTATACTGAATCGCCACTCGTTTCCATCGACTTTAATCACGATCCCCATAGTGCAATTGTGGATGGAACTCAGACAAGAGTGAGTAACGGGCAACTCGTAAAAATGCTCGTTTGGTGCGATAACGAATGGGGCTTTGCTAACCGGATGCTGGATACCGCTTTAGCAATGCAAGCTTCTTCACAGGTGGAGCAATAAGAGTGAATAAGCGATGGAGAAAATTTTTATTTTAAGCCTTGAAATAAATCTGACGTATCTCCATATCAATAACCAGTTTGAAGAATTAACGGGCTTGGCAGGATTGCCGAGTTTTTAAAAACTTTAATTATTTAATATTTGAGAGGACACATCATGTCTGTAATCAAGATGACTGACCTGGATCTTGCAGGTAAACGTGTATTTATCCGTGCTGACCTAAACGTGCCAGTAAAAGACGGTAAAGTAACTTCAGATGCACGTATCATCGCATCTCTTCCAACTATCAAGCACTGTCTAGAAGCTGGTGCTAGAGTTATGGTTACTTCTCACCTAGGTCGCCCAACTGAAGGTGAATACGCTGAAGAGTTCTCTCTACAACCAGTAGTTAACTACCTAAACGACGCACTAGACTGCGAAGTTAAACTAGCGAAAGACTACCTAAACGGTCTAGAACTAAACGCTGGTGAACTAGTCGTTCTTGAAAACGTTCGCTTTAACAAAGGCGAGAAGAAAAACGAAGAAGAACTATCTAAGCAGTACGCTTCTCTATGTGACATCTTCGTAATGGACGCATTCGGTACAGCTCACCGTGCACAAGCATCTACTCACGGTGTTGGTATGCACGCAGACGTAGCATGTGCTGGTCCTCTACTAGCAAACGAACTAGAAGCACTAGGTAAAGCAATGGACAAGCCTGCTCGTCCAATGGTTGCTATCGTAGGTGGTTCAAAAGTTTCTACTAAGCTAACTGTTCTTGAGTCTCTATCTAAAATCGCTGACCAACTAGTTGTTGGCGGTGGTATTGCTAACACATTCATCGCAGCTGCTGGTCACAACGTTGGTAAGTCGCTATACGAAGCAGACCTAGTTGAAACAGCGAAGAAGCTAATGGACGAGTGTGCAATTCCAGTAGCAACTGACGTTGCATGTGCGAAAGCATTCGATGAGAACGCAGAAGCTGAAATCAAGCACGTTTCTGAAGTACAAGACGACGACATGATCTTCGACCTTGGTCCAGATTCAACTGCTGAACTAGCAGAAATCCTTAAGAACGCTAAGACTATCCTTTGGAACGGTCCAGTAGGCGTATTCGAATTCAAGAACTTCGAAGCAGGTACTAAAGGTATCTCTGAAGCTATCGCAGCTTCTGAAGGTTTCTCTGTTGCAGGTGGTGGTGACACGCTAGCAGCTATCGACAAGTTCGGTATCAAAGCTGACGTATCTTACATCTCTACTGGCGGCGGCGCTTTCCTTGAGTTTGTAGAAGGTAAAGTACTTCCAGCAGTTGAAATGCTAGAAGCACGCGCTAAGTAATAATCGCAAAGCGGGGGAGTCATCTCCCGCTTTCTTGTTTGCTGCAACGAGAGTGGAACTCTGCTAGAATAGCCTCAGTTGTGAGCAAACGTTTGCAAGATTTTTCAATTTAACAAGTTTTGTTTAAAAAACGACAGATAAATAGGATTACATCCATGTCTAAGATCTTCGACTTCGTAAAACCAGGTGTTATCTCTGGCGATGACGTTCAGAAAGTATTTGAAGTAGCAAAAGAAAACAAATTTGCTCTTCCTGCAGTAAACGTTGTTGGTACTGATTCTGTAAACGCAGTACTAGAAGCAGCTGCAAAAGTTAAAGCTCCAGTTGTTGTTCAGTTCTCTAACGGCGGTGCTGGTTTCTTCGCTGGTAAAGGCGTGAAACTTGAAGGTCAAGGTGCTCAAATCCTTGGTGCTGTAGCTGGTGCTAAATACGTTCACACTGTAGCTGAAGCTTACGGTGTGCCAGTAATCCTACACACTGACCACGCTGCTAAGAAACTTCTTCCATGGATCGACGGTCTACTAGACGCTGGTGAAGAGTTCTTCGCTCAAACTGGTAAACCTCTATTCTCTTCTCACATGCTAGACCTTTCTGAAGAGTCTCTAGAAGAAAACATCGAAACATGTGCTAAGTACCTAGAGCGCATGGCTAAGATGAACATGACAATCGAGATCGAACTTGGTTGTACTGGTGGTGAAGAAGATGGCGTTGATAACTCTCACATGGACGCATCTGAGCTATACACTTCTCCAGAAGACGTTGCTTACGCATACGAGAAACTAAGCGCTGTTTCACACCGCTTCACTATCGCAGCTTCTTTCGGTAACGTACACGGCGTTTACAAGCCAGGTAACGTTGTTCTAACTCCAACTATCCTACGTGACTCTCAAGCATACTGTGCAGAGAAGTTCGGTATCGCACCAAACGCTCTAAACTTCGTATTCCACGGTGGTTCTGGTTCTACTGAAGCAGAAATCCAAGAGTCTATCGGCTACGGTGTTATCAAAATGAACATCGATACTGATACACAGTGGGCAACTTGGGATGGTATCCGTCAGTACGAAGCTGACAACCACGATTACCTACAAGGTCAAATCGGTAACCCAACTGGCGAAGACGCTCCAAACAAGAAGTACTACGATCCACGCGTATGGCTACGTGCTGGTCAAGCTTCAATGGTCGCTCGCCTAGAGAAAGCATTTGCTGACCTAAACGCAGTAGACGTACTATAATTCGTCTCAACTGAGTTTCTAAAAACCCGCTCTTAGAGCGGGTTTTTTTATGTCTAAACAATGAGACAAATCCTATTCTTCCTCTGCGTGCAATTGATAACTTAGTCAGCTGCTATATGATCGCCTAACTTCATATCCCTTCATGTTGGTACAAATTTCGAAACTCAGCGCATTTCCGCATCAAGTGGCAGAAAACCAAGTAAAAAGTGTGGCGGAATGTAAATCCATTGCGTACTCTGTAACATGCCGGTATCAGAAAATTCTGATAAAGCTTTGTTTTGTAGGTCTTTGCTAAACTCTGACTTTGCAAAATTTCAGTTTTGAGATATTGTGCCAAAAATCTGACACTGTTCAGGAAAACAATAGGGATGTTGTTGTGAATAAGAACCTATAAAAAACAAGGTTCATAAATTAACGGCAATTAGATTTAATATCTTTATTTTGAGGATACGAATTATGGCAGGTGAATCGATGGGTATCGATACCTCTTTAACAGATGGTTTGAGCAAAGCTGAAACATGGCTAAATAACAACTCAGATCTTCTTATTCAATACGGTGTGAACATCATTTCTGCATTGCTGATCCTATTTATCGGTAACATTATCGTTAAAGCGGTAGCAAACAGCGTTTCAAAAGTGCTTGAAAAGAAAAAGATGGACAAAGCTGTTGTTGAATTCGTCAATGGTTTAGTTCGTTACCTTCTATTCGTTATCGTACTTATCGCGGCACTAGGTCGTGTCGGTGTTCAAACTGCATCTGTAGTTGCGGTAATCGGTGCGGCAGGTCTTGCTGTTGGTCTTGCTCTACAAGGTTCACTATCTAACTTCGCTGCGGGCGTACTGATTGTTGCATTCCGTCCATTCAAGTCTGGTGACTACGTAGAAATTGGCGGTGTAGCGGGTAGTGTTGAAGCAATTCAAATCTTCCAAACTGTACTAAAAACACCTGACAACAAAATGGTTGTTGTACCGAACTCATCAGTTATCGGTGGTGCAATCACTAACTACTCTCGCCACGCTACGCGTCGTGTAGACCTAGTTATCGGTGTTTCTTACAGCGCTGACCTTAAACAAACTAAGCAAGTTATCCGTGATGTGCTAGAAAAAGATGAGCGTATCCTTAAAGATCCAGCAATCCAAATTGGTGTGCTGGCTCTAGCTGACTCTTCAGTAAACTTTGTGGTTCGCCCATGGTGTAAAACAGCGGATTACTGGGACGTTTACTTCGATTCTACTCAAGCAATCAAAGAAGCGTTAGACGAAGCAGGCATCGAAATTCCATTCCCACAAATGGATGTTCACTTGAACAAAGTAGAAGCTTAATCACTTCGATTGAGAACATAAAAAGCGAGGCGTTTGCCTCGCTTTTTTTATCTCTAGCGCTTTTATATTTCTAATAAAGTATTACTGCCGGCTAGGAGTAGTCGCTTGAGTTCTTTGCCTGCAAAACCGAAAGTCGATTCGGGTAAACCCGGGGTATAGAGCAATTCTTCATGTTGATAAAGTGCAGTATCCACAATGATAGTGACATGCTCTGGTAACCCTATCGGACAAACCGCACCGGGTACGCAGCCTAGTTGTTCGATCATTTCATCATCACTACAAATTGAAGGTCGTTTGCCGGTAATGGTTTTGATTTGTTTAGAGTCTAAACGCGAGTCTTTGTCGGTCAAGTATATGGCGTAACCTAACCCTTTCAGTTTGAGAAAAAGGCTCTTGGTGTGAGTGCCTGTCCAGCCGAGTTCAGCGGCAACTTTGATATCGGTTTCAAAGTCGAGAATGGCTTCATGCTGCCATTCTCGAAAGGGGATGGAGAGCGCACTAAACCGCTCTCGATTGAGTTGGTAGATTTTCTGCAGTGACTCCATGTCGTATTTCTTTCCTATTTTTCTTTACCAGTATTTGGTGATTAGCTCATTTGCGAGAGCAAAAGCGATAGTAAACATCATAACGGCAACCGCAATATCGATGCCTTTTTTCACTTTTGGTTTTGAGAGCGTCGGACCTAATTTCGCCGCACCTAATGACAGCGTGTAGAACCACGCAAATGATGCCATGATGGTTCCCATTGCAAATGCGATGCGATCGTTGCCTTCGAACTGACCACCGATGGATCCCAAGATCACCACAGTATCCAAGTATAGGTGTGGGTTCAAAACGGTGACGGCAAGTGCGCCAAGAATTACAGTGCGACGACCGCGTGCGACCACTTCACTTTTTGACTCCGATGCATCAGATGGTTTGAATGCGCTCTTTAGTGACAGCAAACCGTAAACGCTCAAGAAAGCGATACCACCTAATGTCACCGATGTCAGTAGGATTTCATTTTGCGACAGGATCGCACCGCCACCGAAAATACCGAGCGAAATGAAGATCATATCTAGGATGCTACAGATAGTCGCAGTCGTCAGGTGATGTTGACGCTTAATACCTTGGTTAAGGACGTACGCATTCTGCGCACCGATTGGAATGATCATCGTCGCACCTAAACCGAATCCTTGTAATAACACCCAAAAGCTCACAACACACCTCAAAAATTAGCAATAGAACAACAGAGAAATGGAAGATAAAGCTTTTATTGAAATAAGTATAATTAATGATTTTAATATATTATTAGTGTTACTTATCTTGTGTGTTTGGCGTTTGTTAGGGAGGAAAAGCACGTGCGAGGATTGGATTATAAATGGATAGAAGCTTTAGATGCCGTCGTGCATCAAGGCAGTTTTGACCGAGCAGCAGAACACTTATTTGTTTCACAATCAGCTATTTCCCAGCGAATTAAACAGCTCGAAAAGTATCTTGCTCAACCTGTACTTATCCGTGAGCAACCACCAAAGCCGACACCGATTGGTAAGAAGTTACTTGGACTATATCGCCGCGTTAGACTTCTAGAGCATGAAATCCTCCCTGAACTGAAGAACGACACTACCACTCGCCCTGTACAACTCTCCTTGGCGACTAATGCAGATAGCCTCGCAACATGGTTGTTACCTGCGCTGCAGGATGTAATGAAGCATCGCCAAGTGGAGCTTAAGTTAACCATCTACGGTGAATCGCGCTCAATTGAAAAGCTAAGAAGTGGTGAGGTTGCAGGGGCTATCAGTTTGGAATCTCAAGCCATCCCGGGCTGTCGTGCAGACTATCTCGGTCGCATCGATTATGTCTGTGTCGCCAACCCAGAATTTTATCAACGCTATTTCTCTGAAGGGGTTAACAATCAAACACTCGCGAAAGCGCCGGCGGTGTCTTACGACCAATATGATGATCTGCATAAGAAGTTTTTGACTGAACATTTCAACGTAAGACCTGACAGTGTCATCCATCACAACATTAGTAGCTCAGAAGCTTTCCTCAAGATGGCGTTAGCAGGTGTGGCTTATTGTTTGATTCCTCGATTACAGATCACCGATGAATTAGAAAATGGTAAGTTGATTGATATTACGCCGGGTTTTTTGATGTCCTATCGAATTTACTGGCACCACTGGCAGCTAGAAACGGGGGTTCTTCAAGAAATCTCACAAGCGATTATTGGTTACGCTCAACAACATTTACCGCAATAAGTTCCCAGTTGGCTCGCGTTTTAAGTTGAAATCACTGCGAAGTAACACAGTCAAAGTTGTGTTAGAAGTCGCTTAGGGCGCTTGGATAATTGGCAGAAGTTTCTATGATGAGTCTATATACACTCCAGTTCATTGGCGTCTCTCCTCGTTGAAGCTAGGATACCAACTCAGTTGCTACAGTGTTCACCGAGTCTCTTGAGATGAAATCTGACACTGGAGTGACCTTAATCTTTCAAAACGGATGGATTTGTCGAATGAAACTGTCTTCATGTTTATTGGCGTCTGCATTAAGCCTTACCAGTATTTCTGTGTTTGCGAGCGATGTACCAAGTTTTGCCCATGTATCAACCACTGGTTACGGTGAGGTAGTTGCAACACCAGATATGGCTACTTTTTCTGTGAAGGTAGTTGATACGACAATGACAGCAGAGCAAGCGAAGCAATCGGTCGACAATACAGTTGATGCGTTTCTTAAGAGCCTTGCAGATGCAGGTTTATCAAAAGATAACATTACTAGCTCAAACTTATACTTGGCTCCACAATATCACTACCCAAAATCGGGCAAGGCGGAACTTGTGGGTTACCGTGCATCACGTAGCATTGACGTGACGGTCAATGATCTTGCGAACTTGAATGAGTACTTGGACATGGCGCTGAAAGCCGGCATCAACCAAGTCGACAATATTCAGTTAAAAGTGAGCAACCAGTCTGAATATCAGCAAAAGGCACGCATGGCAGCGATTAAAGACGCGCAGAGTAAAGCTGCCTCATTAGCGACCGGATTTGATAAGAAGTTAGGAGACGTTTGGCAGATCAACTATAACCAAATGCATGCTCGCCCGGTATTGATGCGTTCAATGGCAATGGATGCAAGAGAAAGTACAAACAGTTACCAAGACTCTACACTCGTGATTCGTGACCAAGTGGATGTGGTTTACAGGCTGAAATAATGCTTAAGTAAATACGGACGAATAAAACGAAAAAAGGCAGGGAATCCCTGCCTTTTGTGTTTGTTCAAATAGATTAGTGAAGGATACGAGCACGGATTGTGCCTTCGATGCCTTTTAGTTTCACTAGTGCTTCTTCTGCGCGAGAAGTCTCAACGTCGATAACTACGTAACCGATCTCAGCGGCAGTTTGTAGGTACTGACCTGCGATGTTGATGCCGTCTTCAGCAAAGATGGTGTTGATTTGCGTCAGGATACCAGGGCGGTTTTTGTGGATGTGTAATAGACGTGAACATTCACGATGCTCAGGCAATGATACCTCTGGGAAGTTCACACTTGATAAGGTTGAACCGTTGTCAGAGTATTTCGCTAGTTTACCAGCAACTTCAACACCAATGTTTTCTTGCGCTTCTTGCGTTGAACCACCGACGTGCGGAGTTAAGATTACGTTGTCGAACTTCTGCAGTGGAGACTCAAACGCATCGGCGTTAGTTTTCGGCTCTACAGGGAACACGTCAATCGCTGCTCCTGAGATATGACCAGATTCTAAGCTATGACATAGAGCAGGGATGTCTACCACGGTACCGCGCGCGGCGTTGATAAAGATAGCGCCCGGCTTCATGCGAGCAAACTCTTCTTCGCCCATCATGTTCTTGGTTTCTGGTGTTTCTGGTACATGTAGAGAAATCACGTCACACTTGTTCAAAAGCTCACTCATAGTGAACACTTGCGTAGCGTTACCTAGCGACAATTTGTTTTCAATGTCGTAGTAGTAAACGCGCATCCCCAAGTTTTCTGCAATGATACCCAACTGAGTACCGATGTGACCGTAACCGATGATGCCCAGACGCTTACCACGTGCTTCGTAAGAACTGTCTGCACTCTTCTTCCAAATACCACGGTGCGCTAGCGCGTTCTTTTCCGGAATACCACGAAGAAGGAGTAGGATCTGACCTAATACTAGTTCAGCAACACTGCGCGTGTTTGAGAATGGTGCATTAAAAACAGGAATACCACGGCTTGCTGCCGCGCCTAAATCAACTTGGTTGGTACCAATACAAAAACAGCCAATTGCAACTAGCTTGTTCGCTGCATTGATCACTTCTTCCGATAAGTTCGTTCGAGAACGGATACCGATGAAGTGCACGTCTTTTACTGCTTCAATCAGTTCTTCTTCCGGAAGGGAACCTTTGTGATATTCAATGTTGCTGTAGCCAGCTGCTTGAAGAACTTCAACTGAAGAAGGGTGGAGTCCCTCTAGCAAGAGGATCTTAATCTTTTCTTTTTCCAGTGAAACTTTGGCCATTTTTCTCGTCCTTAAAATGGAAAGGTGGGCTAATGTGGCGCACATAAAGCAAAACTATTAAAAAGGGGATAATTAACAGTTTTGTCGGAAGACAAACGTTTCCTTGTGCGTCTTCTGTTCAATAAAGTAACAAAAAATTTTTGCTTTGGGTAAGAAAATTACGGAATAAGGCATGCTTTTCTTAGAAAAAGGAAGAAAAAACGGCGCCCTAGGGCGCCGTCTGTAATGAAATAACAGAAAATTTAAATCATCTAATGATTTATTCTTCTATTTTCGCACCTTCTGGTGTGCCAGTGATAACCACGTCTGCACCGCGGTGAGCGAATAGACCCACAGTTACTACGCCTGCAATGGCGTTGATCTTGTCTTCAAGTTCTTTCGGGTTAGTGATTTGCATGTTGTGTACGTCTAGGATCACGTTGCCGTTGTCCGTTGTTACACCTTCACGGTATGCAGGGTCACCACCTAGTTTTACCAATTCACGAGCCACGTAAGAGCGTGCCATTGGGATAACTTCTACAGGAAGTGGGAACTGACCAAGTACGTCAACGGCTTTTGTGCCGTCAACGATACATACGAATTTTTCTGAAATAGCCGCAACGATCTTTTCACGAGTCAGTGCAGCACCGCCACCTTTGATCATTTCACGCGCTGCGTTGATTTCATCTGCACCATCAACGTAGATATCTAGCATTGCTACGTCGTTACACTCGTAAACCTCGATACCAAGCTCTTTTAGACGCTCAGTAGAAGCAACAGAGCTAGACACTGCGCCTTTGATATCATCTTTGATACTGCCTAGGGCATCGATGAAGTGATTCACGGTAGAGCCAGTACCAACACCGACAATGCTGCCTTTCTCAACATATTTAAGTGCTGCCCAACCAGCCGCTTTCTTCATTTCATCTTGAGTCATGCCAATCTCCTGAATAGATGTTCGTTAACGTTTGCGGCGTGATTATAGCGGTTAAGCGTTACTTTTCCCATTGCCAGATTTGGCTTGGAGTCACGATCTTAGGTAATGGAATATCCCAACTTTCGACGGGAAGATGCTCGACATGCTGACAATCATGGGCGATGCCGATAGGTTTTGCGCCTTCTCCAGTACTAAACCAACGTGAAAGCGTCCGGTCGTAGTAGCCTCCGCCCATTCCCAGGCGATGCCCAACACTGTCAAATCCGACTAGTGGCGTGCAAATGACATCAAGCTCACGAACTGGTTTGAGGAAGCGGATATCAAGCGCAGGTTCTAAGATTCCGTATTTGTTGTATATCAACTGTTCATCATCGATGTATTGCAAGAAGAGTAATTGACCTTTAGAGAAAGGATGAATGACGGGCAGGTAAATCGACTTACCTTGCTGCCATAGTGATTCAATCAGAGGTTTGGTGTCTAACTCGCCATCGGCAGACAAATAGATAGCAATGTGCTGTGCGCTTTTGATTTCCGGTAACTGCGAAAACTGGTGAACGAGATCGCGTCCAGCTTGAAACTGAGTATCGCTGCAAAGTGCGTTGCGTTTTTCGCGGATAAGTTTGCGGAATTCTTGTCGAGATAGGTCAGACATAGAGAGGATACCCCAGGGTGCCGTTGAGGATTGTGGCCCTTGAACCAGCTGGTTCAAGGCGGATCAGCAATGATAACCGTAGGCTTCTCGGTGCATGCCAAGCTTGCTCAATAGCTATCAAGTACTAACCCTTTGGTATTGCTTATCGGCTCAGGGACTTAAATCCAACTGACGCACACCCCAGGGTAAATTTGGTATCTACTGCTATCCTTGCTTCACTTTACTAAGCGCGCTTTCTAAAGACGCGGTGAGCTTTTCCATTCGCTCAGTAATTTCTTGTTGCTGACCGTTAGATTCGTATGATTTGGTATGCAATTCATAGCAAATGTTCAATGCAGCAAAGGTCAGTAGCTGAATTTCATTGGTTACCTTAGTACGCTCGCTCATCTCTTTCAATCGACGATCAAGATCTTTAGCCGCTGTAATTAGTGACTCTTCTTGCCCCGCAGGACAATTCACTCGTGTCATTTTGCCAAGGATTTCAACGTCGATCGCTTGATTGCTCATGATGAATAAACTCTATATTCGCGCTATCTAAGGCGTTGCGTTATACAACTACCGAGGAGGAAACTATAGGAAAACCGCTATTAAGATTCAAGCATTTCCCTTCACAGAAAGAAAAATGGTGAAGTGATCACACAGGAATTGGGCAAATTGCTCAAATGGTGTCCAAAATTGAATTTGATAGCCGTTTCAGCCGACTAGGCTTGATGGTAGGATATGTCGATACATTATTACGCAAGAATGAGCCAAGATTATGAGTGAAATCACCCTTCCTGAATACCAATCTATTGCTGCCGAATTGAAATCTGCAAGCCTTGCTGTGACACCAGCAGAGTTGCATGGTCTACTTGTTGGCATGCTCAGTGGTGGATTGGCGATTAACGACCAAACCTGGCAACCAATTCTGTTTGATTACACCAACGAAGGTATGGGCTGGCCATCAAGCGCATTAGCACTGGCACAAAGCGTGTTCCAAGTAACCGTTAACGAGCTAACTGGCACTTCTATGGAGTTGTCTTTGCTGCTTCCTGATGAAGCGGGTGAAGAAGGTTTGTTCGCACTAGCAGATGGTGTGTCTGATTTTGTGAACCACTTTATCTCAGGAATGGGTTTAGCGGGTATTGCGATTGATAAAGCGTCAGACGATGCAAAAGAAGCCTTAGCGGATCTAGAAGAAATTGCCAAACTGGGCATTGATGAAGATGATGATCTAGGCGAGCAAGCACTATTGTTAGAGCAAGTAATCGAACACGTTAAAGCCTGCGTATTAACTATTCATGCAGAGTTTGGTGCTCGTCCTGAAAGCAACGAAAACAAACCAACGATTCATTAATCACTTGTTTCCCATTATCGAATAGCTTCTAGAGGTTAGCATGAGGCAATATGACGTTGTAATTGCTGGTGGAGCCATGGCAGGTGCCACACTTGCGTTGGCAATCGACCGTTTATCTAAAGGCGCGCTGCAAATTGCGGTTGTTGAGCCTTTTAAAGCTCAATCGGATCAACATCCGGGCTTTGATTCGCGCTCGATTGCTTTGTCCTACGGTACCGTTAACATTCTGCGTCACTTGCAGTTGTGGTCTGCTATCGAGCCTTGTGCAACTCCAATTGAACATATTCATGTTTCTGACCGCTCTCATGCGGGCATGACTGAGATTACCAAGCACGAAGTTGGCGTTGAAGCCCTTGGCTACGTAGTGGAACTTGCCGATGTAGGTCGTGTCTACCAAGAGCTCTTGGATAAGAGCAAAGCAATCACTCTGTTTTGCCCTGATTCGGTTGCGAACATCGAGCGTGAGCAAGACAAAGCACACATTGAGTTGAGCAGCGGTGAGAAGCTGGAAGCTAAGTTGCTAGTGGCTGCTGATGGCGCTGTGTCGCAATGTTGCCAGCAAATCGGTTTAGAACTGTCTGAGCATGATTTCGACCAAGTGGCAGTGATCGCGAATATTGTGACGCAAGAGCCTCATCAAGGTCGCGCTTTTGAACGCTTTACAGAGAATGGTCCAGTCGCACTGTTGCCGATGAGTGATAACCGTATGTCGTTAGTATGGTGTCTGCGTCCTGAAGAAGCGCAAAGCGTCGTGAACTTGTCTGACGCAGAGTTTCTTGAGCGCTTGCAGAACGATTTTGGTTGGCGACTAGGTGCGATGCAGAAAGTCGGACAACGCGCGAGCTATCCGCTTCTTCTGCGTCATCGTAAGCAGAACATTTCGCACCGCTTTGCTATTGTCGGCAATGCTGCACAAACGCTTCACCCGATTGCTGGGCAAGGCTTCAACCTTGGTATTCGTGATGTGGCATCATTAGCGGAAGAGGTGGTTAAGCAAGCTGAAGATGCCGGTCGCTACCAAGGTTTGATGCGATTTAGCCAGCGCCGTGAAGATGATCGCAGCGAAACGATTTGGTTAACTAGCTCTCTCGTGCATATTTTCTCAAATGATTTACCGGCGATGCGAATTGGGCGTAACCTTGCTCTCGCAACGATGGATAACCTTTCTACTTTTAAGCAGCCGCTGCTACGCCATACACTTGGTCTAGTGAAACGATAAACGGCAACGAATTAGGTAACAAAAGCAATGATGCAAAGTGTAGATATCGCCATCATCGGTGGTGGAATGGTGGGTTTAGCATTAGCTGCCGCTTTTAAGGACAGTGACCTGCGAGTAGCCGTTATCGAAGGTGCAGTGCCAAACGACACCCTAAATGAACTGCCAGATGTACGTGTGTCGGCGTTGAGCCGTTCAAGTGAAACCATCCTTCGCAAGCTTGGTGCTTGGCAAGGTATCGAGCAGCGTCGCGCTTCACCATACCATGCGATGGAAGTGTGGGAGCAAGACAGCTTCGCGAATATCGCATTTGATGCGCAGAGCATGGCTCAACCGGATCTTGGTCATATCGTTGAAAACCGCGTAATTCAATTGGCGCTGCTAGAGCAAGTTCAAAAGCTCGATAACGTGACGCTGTTTATGCCTGCTCGTTGTGCAACGCTTGCGGTGGGTGAGCAAGAAAGCTGGCTAACGCTCGATAATGGTCAAGCTATGACAGCGAAGTTAGTGGTTGGCGCTGATGGTGCAAATTCTTGGCTGCGTAACCAAATGGATATCCCACTAACGCATTGGGATTACGGTCATAGCGCGCTTGTTGCGAACGTGAAAACCGCTGACCCACACAACAGTGTTGCGCGTCAGATCTTTACACCGCAAGGTCCATTAGCTTTCCTTCCAATGTCTGATCCTCACATGTGTTCGATTGTTTGGTCTACCGATCCAAATCGCGCAGAGCAACTGCTGGCGATGAACGAGCAAGAGTTTAATAAAGCACTGACTAGCGAATTCGATGCACGTTTAGGCATGTGTGAAGTAGTTGGCGAACGTGCAGCATTCCCACTTAAGATGCGTTATGCGCGTGACTTTGTGGTTGAACGCGTGGCGTTAGTTGGCGATGCTGCCCATACCATTCATCCGCTGGCAGGGCAGGGTGTGAATCTTGGTTTATTAGATGCAGCAAGCTTAGCGCAAGAAGTGTTGGCACTGTGGAAGCAAGGGCAAGACATTGGCACCAAACGTAATCTACGTGGTTACGAGCGTTGGCGTAAAGCCGAAGCGGCGAAGATGATAGCGGCAATGCAAGGCTTCCGTGATCTGTTCTCTGGTGAGAATCCTGCCAAGAAGTTGGTTCGTGGTATTGGTTTGAGCCTAGCAGGACAACTGCCGGGTGCGAAAGATGAAATCATGAAGCGTGCATTAGGTTTGAAAGGCAACCTGCCGGAACTAGCGCGTCAATAAATACGTTCTTCGCTTCGCAAACAAAAGATACAAAAAAGGCTGGTTAATCCAGCCTTTCTTTTTACATCGATGTTTAAGCTAAGCGTATGCGCATCTGAGCTTCATAATCTCTTGGTTAATCTCTTTTACTGCCTGAAAGTGACGTTTCTCAGCTTTCTCTGGCAACATCAATTTTCCGTTATCAAACTCGAACTTACCGACTCCGTAAATATAGATTCTTCCTTTAAAAAGACGACTTATGTGTTTAGCAATCATACCTGGTGTATAGCGCTTAAACAGTCTCATATTTACTCTTCCTTATCTCTTACCTAGCCCAGTTATTCTACGTTTTTCGCGTAAAAATTATTGTGACAGCAATAGTATTAAGTGCAGTTGAGGTACTTGGCTTTAGAGATTTGTGCTGCCTTAGACAAATTGACAGAGTCATATCTCAAATAGCGTGAGGATTACCTCAAAAAATCATTGTCGAAGGAACCAGTCCTTGAGCTCTCCTATTCTTACGTGGTGCATTAAGCAACAGTTTTGTTACAGAAATAAGAATAGAAGGAAAATGATTGTTTGCTAAATGTTTTTACTCAATGGGTTGCATTTTGTTCGTTTTGACGAGGTTGAAACCTCAAATGCATTGCTTTCATTGAGTTAGAGGAAGGAAAAGGAAAAAAGTTCCACGCAAAAAAAAAGGTTCATCGCGGCTTTCCGGGGAAAGCCGCTTTTATCTTTAAGAAGAAATAATCGGTATCTCGATAGCCATACCCCATCCGCTTGATTAACTTTATCTTGTTATTTATCCCTTCAAGCGTA
>NZ_JBECOU010000013.1:0-55010 GCF_040104475.1 Vibrio sp. SSH13-20 | reverse complement strand
GTAAGACTAAATTTTAGTAACAATTTGTGGAGAGATGGCTGAGTGGTTGAAAGCACCGGTCTTGAAAACCGGCATACGTTAATAGCGTATCTAGGGTTCAAATCCCTATCTCTCCGCCACTACATAGAAAGCCCGTTGAGAAATCAACGGGCTTTCGTCATTTCTGACGTTTGAGAATTAGACGGGATTTGCATCAAATCTCAAGTCAGTCGCGACTTAGGATTAGTCGTCCTCGAACTCAGTCACTACAAAGAAAGCCTGTTGAGAAAACAACGGGCTTTTGTCGTTTCTGATTCTTGGGAAGTAGCTTTGAGGCGTCTGAATCAACCTCCCAACCGAACACGCTCCAAACTAAGCGCCTTTACTCTTCGTCTATTGAGAAGTCTTGTGCTACGCGTACCTTGAGGCTTTCTGCCATCTTCGCCTCGTAGGGTTATAGAAACTGTCCTCCAGAGAAAGTGATTGAGCTTTCTCCTTGCCATTCCTATCTCTATTGCATCAGCAAAAGAGCGTTTCTACTCGCAGCAGCATTCAATGCGTATTAGCGCTTCTGAGCCTCCTCTGATGATGAATATGACTTTGCTTTAGCTTTTACAACAAACGTTACCCAAGCGCTATATGGGGTTCTCACATCGAATAAGTGCATAATATTACTCCTAGTTACTTCTTTGGCCATCACTACGCTTTACTGTGTTCTGAAGGAGGTTTTCCCTCCTAACCATTTAAAACCAGTCGCTATGTCTTGCAGAAAGTGATCGCGGTTGCTTCACGTGGTTCTTAGTGACACGAAGAAGAGCAGCTTGGAATGAACGACATAAGCTTTGATGATTATTTCTAATCAGGTGCAGTCAGTAGAGAGAACCCTGCTCTTGGGGGAGTCAGTCGTACGATGATAGGGCATGAAGAATTGCAGGCAATAAAAAAGCCGACAGTAATCTGTCGGCTTTCTACTTTCGGAACCGCTTAGTTGTTTTGAACTAGCGTTAGCGCTTTACGAGAGACCTCGTGAGCCGCTTTTGTTAGGTTTTGCTTCTCTAGTGTATCGGCTAGGTAAGCATAGTCAGAAACGTCTGAGCGAAGTTTTAGCGCAACCTCAAAGTGCTCTTGCGCTTCTTGCCATTTTTCTTGGCGGAAGAAGAAGTGCGCTAATGCACTTTGCGCCGCTGCGTTTTCTGGTTCACGCTTCAAGACACCTTCCAAGAATACGATGACTGGGTGGCTATCCGGTAAGTTTAGCTCTGGCAGTAACTGGTACAGCTCTGGTGTTGGGCTCTTCTTCAGTGCTTCTTTGATTACTGTGAATGCCTCGTTATCTGCTTTACGTGAGATGAGCTCGTGAGCAAAACAGCCGATCAAATGAGCGTCTTGTTTTACCTTACGTGGCAGCCCGTTCCAGTGTGAGATAAGACCTTCACTGCCTTGCTGCTGAGCCACTTCGTGTAGCAAGCCGCATTGTGCTTTCTGAATCAGTTCCGCTTGCTCCTCTTCCGTTACCAGTTTTGCTTTGCTTAGCTGAGGCATCAGATCGATCAGCGGTTGCCATAGCTTAAGCTGCATGTAAGTGGTTTTTAGCAGGTTAAGAACAATCGAGTTATTCGCGTACTGACCTTTCAGCGCTTGCAGTGTATCGAATGCAGATTCGAATTCGTTATCACGAATGAACTGTTTTGCACGAGTCAGTTCTACTGCTAGGTGCGCATTTTCTTGCTGGCTTGCTAGCTCTAGATACTGGTCACGCTTCGCTTTGTCACCTTGACCTTGTGCTGCTTCTGAAGCCACTAGGTAACACAGGAGAGGCATGTCGTGATGATTTGCCCAGCGTGTTACTTTCTTCTCTGCGCCTTTCCAGTCACCTTCAAGTAGCTTGATGATGCCTTCGTTGGTGTAGCGACGAGAGCGACGCATTTTGCGCACGCTAAAGTAATTCCATGTGCTTGAGCTTGCGTAAACCACTTTCTTGACCACGTATTCTAAGAAGAACAGTGCCGCCAAGGTCGCAATCACGAAGATCACTAAGGTGGTTACACTCATCTCAATGGTTTTGTTGGCAATAGAGATCAGGACATAACCTTGCTGACCTGAGAATTGAGTGCCAACAAATAAGCCGGCACCAAGAACAACAAATAGGAAAATAAGACGAACCATTACTTATCCTCCGTACCTGTCATTGTGGTCACTTCACGACGTAGGCGCTCCCGAATCACGTCAGAGAGTTGGTTTTGGCTTTCTAGCTTCGCAGGGTATTCAACTTGAATGTCTTGCTTGCTCAGTTGGCTCAGTGTTTTGTTGAATTCTTTCACCGAGTTGTCATCTTGGTTGAAGAATGCCATTGCCCACTTGTCTGCTGTTTCTAAAGAGGTGGTGTAGATTTCACCTTGCTCTTGGTAAACCGCTTTGATTGCCGTCTCTAACTTCGCTTTGATGTTTTCTTTCAAGTAGAAGTGTTGTTGTGGTGACAATAGAGGGATTACGTTGCCGTCACGAGTGCGGAAGGTGATGAAGTTTTCTGAGAAGTCTTTTAATGACGTCATCAGGTTATCTTGCCAGTTTGCAATGTCTTCAGACACTTGTTGCTTCTCTACCGCTGCCGCTTCTGGTAGCAAAGCATTCGCAAGTGGCAGTTTGTCGACTTGCTGCTGTAGGGCAGTGAGGCGCAATACCAAGCCATCACGGTCTACCAAAGGAACAACACGCAGCTTAGTAATGTCATTTGCCATGGCTTTACGCAGACCGACCAAGCTTGGGTCGTTCAGCGCTGCGATACGTTGGTCCGCGCTTTCCATCAATTGAGTAGCACTTTCTACGTCGTGCTCTAGGAACAATTTACGACCTGCCAGTTTTACTAGGTAGTCAGCTTCTGCCAGTAGCCAGTCGTTTGGACGACGACCTTTCACATCAGCGACAGCCAGTTGCAGGCTTTCGATGCTCTTTTGTTGCTGACCCAGTACCACTTCTGCTTTGTGAGTGACAGTGGTCGCTTTTTCAATAGTTTCTTCTTTTACTTGGCTAAGCTCTTGCTTCATTGCTGATTGAGCTTGTTCCAGTTGGCTTTGCAGTTGAGCGATCTGAGTTTGGTATTCAGATTGCTGCTCAAGCATTTTGTAAGTGAGACCGCCACCAAAAATCAGTGATAAGACGATAGCAACAGTACCCAGCTTGACGCCGCGTTTGCCTTGCTTCTCTTCAAATTCAACTTTGTTTGGTTCTGCTGGTTTAGTTGGCTCAGCAGGCTTTGATTCTGCCTTGCTTGGCTCAGATTCCTTCTTAGGCGTGTCTTTTTCAGCTAGCGGTGCCGATGTGGTTTCTTCGGAAAGGTTTTTATCGTTATTCTTTTGGTCGTTATTTTTACTTGTCATGCCTATATCCTGTGTAGCTAGGGCTGGAGAGCAGCCAGTAATTCTTGGTTGGATGCGCTTCCTGTGCACCTGACCTGAGTGAAGCCCCGTTGAATTGCGATGTCAGCGATTCGCTGACTGGGGATATACAACTCTTGTTGATTAAGCCAAGTCAATTGCTCTGACGTCAATTGGCTGCACAAATAATCCAGTTGTTCACCACTGGTGACGATAATCTGGTCGATTTGTTGGGTTTTCCATAGTGAGACACAGCTTACTGGATCGAATGGGATAAATTCTCTCTTATAAGTCTCACTATAGTGAACTTTTGCTCCACGTCTCACCAATGCATCTTTTATCAGCTCTCTACCACCGTTGCCACGAAGGATCAGAACTGTTTGTTTTTCTACATTGTTTAGCTCGGGAAGCTGCAACAAGTGTTCACTATCACTGACTTGTGGATAGTGTACTTTCTGTTGGGTACATTTGCTCAAATAGTGTGCTGTTTTTTGACCAACGGCAAGGTATACAGCCTGCTTAGACCATGATTTAGCGTGGTTCTGCAAGATTTGCTCTGCGCATTGCACCGCATGTTGGCTAACAGCAATGATGATTTGAGCGGTTTCAATGTATTTGGAGAGTTGTGTGTCGCTGAGATCGGCGACGATGTCGATCAGAGGATGATAAATTGCAGTTTTGCCGTGCCTTTCGAGCAGAGAGCAAAGCGCCATGCCTTGCTCTCCCGGACGAGTGACCAACACTGCCATGATTATTCGTGGTCTGCGTACAGTTTGGTTAGGATGTCGCGCGCACCGTTTTCAAGTAGCTCGTTAGCCAGTTGAACACCGAGTGCTTCGGCATCGTTGCGGTGACCGCGAATTTCACCACGCACAATTAGGCTGCCGTCTGGTTCACCAACCAGTGCGCGTAGCCAGATGTTGTCACCATCAAGCAGTGAGTAACTGCCGATAGGCACCTGACAGCCACCTTCAAGGGTGAGGTTCATCGCGCGCTCACAGCGTACGCGATCTGCTGTATCTTGGTGGTTTAGTGGCTCAAGCAGTTTAAGTAGACGCTCGTCATCCACACGGCACTCAATACCCACCGCGCCTTGACCTACTGCTGGTAGTGATTGCTCTGGCTCGATAAAGCTACGGATGCGCTCTTCTAGCTCAAGGCGTTTCAGACCTGCAGCAGCAAGAATGATCGCGTCGTATTCACCTGCATCTAGCTTACCTAGACGAGTACCTACGTTGCCACGCAGCTCTTTGATAACTAGGTCTGGGCGGTATTCTTTTAACTGACACTGACGGCGCAGGCTACAAGTACCTACAACTGCGCCTTGTGGCAGCTCATCAATGTTGTTGTAAGTGTTAGAAACGAATGCATCACGTGGGTCTTCACGCTCACAAATCGTCACCAAGCCAAGACCTTCAGGGAAGTCTACTGGTACATCTTTCATTGAGTGCACCGCAAGGTCCGCACGACCTTCAAGCATTGCCACTTCTAGCTCTTTCACAAACAAGCCTTTACCACCGACTTTTGCTAGCGGCGTATCCAAAATGATGTCGCCTTTGGTCACCATAGTAACCAGCTCAACTTCCAGACCTGGATGAGCGGCTTGAAGTGCGTCTTTTACATAGTGAGCTTGCCATAGGGCAAGAGGGCTTTTTCGAGTTGCAATGCGAATTGGCGTAGATTGTGTCATGGTCTTCTCAATGCTGTTTTAGTTTTGCCTAATCCTACCACTCAACGCGTGAAAGTCTTAATGTTAGTTAGGCTTCTCTTGGTGTCATGAATCGAATTACATGACGTTATGAAAATAGTGTGACTGGATTCTCATTTAGGCTAAGGACTATTATTAGTTATAGGTGAATACAAGCGACACTACTGCGCTATCGATTTTTGCGACTAGTGTGGGGTTTTCAGACCACAACTATTTGCGGGTGGAAATCTTTACCAACCCTGATGAAAGTGTTAAATTGATCACGTTTTTACACCGTTTTGGTTTAAAACATCAGCAGATTTTCGTGATTGTTCAACCAAGGAACTTCCCTTGCAGGCTTACACCCAAAAACTTATTCAGCGATTAGATAACCTGAACCAGCAACGGATCGACCGTGCGCTGGCGCTTATGGATTCGCAAAGCCAGCAAGTCTTCCACTTGATTCCTGCCTTGTTGAACTACAACCATCCTGTTATTCCCGGCTACTACGATGCAGACGTACCTTATGGTGTGTTTGGTCTAGAGCTGAACGATCTCCAGCAACAATTCCTTGATGATACCCAACTGACAATCGGTCAACCGCTTAAGACAGCAGAGCAACCTGCGATCTTAGGTTTGTATACCATGGGCAGTACCTCTTCTATTGGTCAAAGTACTTCAAGTGATTTGGATATTTGGGTGTGTATCTCACCGGAGATGGATAACGACCAACGTGAACTGCTGACCAACAAATGCTTGCTGATCACCGATTGGGCACAAAGCCAAGGTGTAGAAGCGAACTTCTTCTTAATGGATGAAGAGCGTTTTCGTAGCAACCGTTCAGAAGAGATGACCGGCGATAACTGTGGTTCTTCTCAGCATCTATTACTGCTGGATGAATTCTACCGTTCTGCGGTACGTCTAGCTGGACAGCGTTTGTTGTGGCAAATCGTGCCACCAGAAATGGAAGAGTGTTACGACGAGTACGTTGCACAGCTTTGTAAAGATGGCTACATCAACTGTGATGAGTGGATCAACTTTGGTCAGCTTAACCGCATTCCTGCTGAAGAGTATTTCGGCTCGAACTTGTGGCAGCTGTACAAGAGTATCGATTCCCCTTACAAATCCGTGTTGAAAGCGATCTTGCTTGAAGCTTACTCGTGGGAATACCCGCACACACAACTTCTCAGTATCGACACCAAACGTCGCTTCTTTGCCCACGAGCCTGACTTGTACGGCATGGATGCGTACTACTTGATGCTAGAGAAAGTAACACGTTACCTAGAGCGAATCCAAGACGACACACGTTTGGATTTAGTTCGTCGCTGTTTCTACCTTAAAACCCATGAAAAACTGTCTCGTGAACCTGATGTAGGCTCTGTAGCTTGGCGTCGTGAAGCCTTGAGCGACATGATTGCGAAATGGGATTGGGATGAAGTGGTATTGGCAGAGCTCGACGATCGCCGTAACTGGAAAGTAGAACAAGTGAAAGTGGTGCACCATGCACTGTTGGATGCTTTGATGCAAAGCTACCGTAACTTGATTCAGTTTGCGCGTCGTAACGACATTACTTCAGCGATCAGCCCGCAAGACATCAGTATTCTTGCTCGTAAGCTGTACGCGGCATTCGAAGTGCTGCCGGGTAAAGTTACTTTGCTTAACCCTCAGATCTCGCCAGATTTGCACGAACCCGACTTGAGCTTCATTGAAGTAAAAGAGGGGGGGGTGAACAAATCAGGTTGGTACTTGTACAAGCAACCACTGATTGCGCACCGCATTCTTGGTCAGCCTTGTCTTGAGCATCATGAGTACTTGAGTAAGTTGGTTTCTTGGGCGTTCTTCAACGGTTTGATTACGGAATCTACTCGCCTGCATGCCGTTGTTCGTGAGGCGCAGTTAGACATCGATAAGTTCTACCAAATGGTGAGTGACCTACGTAACACCTTCTCGTTACGTAAACGTCGCCCAACCATGCAAGCGCTGGGTAGCCCGTGTGAAATTAGTCAGATGGCGATGTTCATCAACTTTGAAAATGACCCGACGGCAGAGTTGTCTGGTCGCTCACTCAAAGTGGATGTGAAAAACACCGATATCTTCAGCTTTGGCCCTGAGCAAATTAACTTGGTCGGCAGTGTCGATTTGGTTTATCGCAACTCATGGCACGAAGTGCGTACCCTGCACTTCAAAGGTGAAACCGCGATGTTGGATGCATTGAAGACCATTCTTGGCAAAATGCACCAAGATGCGATTCCGCCAGAGTCGGTGGATGTATTCTGCTACGCGAAGAACATGCGTGGCGTGATGCGCAATATGGTGTATCAGCTATTGGCAGAGTGTATCGACTTACGTTTGAAGCCGGTTGAGCAAGAGAAACGCCGTCGCTTTAAAGCCATGCGCCTCGCTAACCAAACTTACGGTCTGTTCTTTGAGCGTCGTGGTGTATCGGTTCAGAAGCTAGAAAACTCGGTCGATTTCTACCGCAGTATTTCAACCAACAAGCTGAAAGGTTCACCGCTGTTGATGCTGGATCGTGAACAAGAGTACCAACTACCAGAAGTAGTGGATGGCTTTGCCAGTGAAGGTTTGGTGCAGTTTTTCTTTGAAGACACTGACGATGGTTTCAATATCTACGTACTGGATGAGTCAAACCAAGTTGAGGTTTATCATCAATTCAGTGGTTCGAAAGATGAAATGATTGCGTCAGTGAACAGCTTCTACACCTCGGTGAAAGATGACAGTCGTGTATCGTCGAAGTTTATTAACTTTAACTTGCCGCAGTACTACCAAATTATTCATCCGGAAGAAGGGAACACCTACATTATCCCTTACCGCAATGATGGCTGTACGCCGACTCGCCCAACCAAAGCGGTTAATGCGTAAAACGAACAACAAAAAAGAGCACCTTGGTGCTCTTTTGTCGTTTAGGTGACTGGTCGCCACGAAGACCCATTTGGCTTATGCCCAATCGATCGTTTCGCCAGCGTGCTTTTCGCACTCTTCTTTCACCATTTCAAACAGTTCCATGCCCGTTTTAGAGCAAGTCCATTTGTTATCGACTAGCTTAAAGTGGAAGCCACCAGACTTCGATGCTAACCAGATCTCATGCATTGGCTCTTGGCGGTTAATGATGATTTGGCTGCGGTCTTCAAACTCTAATGTCATTACGTTGCCAGTGACTTCGTAATCAATGTCTGCACCTGAATCATCGATGGATTCTTCGATGAGTTGCATCTGCGCATCCACCAGTTGATGAAATTCAGTATCGTTCATCCGTCTATCCTATTGCTTTTCCTGAGTGTGGTGCGATTATAGGGGGCATTGGTTTAATAATCACGATATGCAAAATGAAAAAATTACTTACGGTGTTGTTTGTGATGGTTGCAGCGACCCTTGCTGGTTGTGGTCAATCAGGTTCACTTTATATCCCAGATGACGCTCAACAAAACGAGCAGTCACAATAATCAGCCACACCTTCGGGTGAAAACAGGGTTTAGCAGTCGAATTAATTAAGGGAAGCAAATTTTGGATTACTTCAACTATCAGGATGATGGCCAGCTTTGGGCCGAAGACGTCTCACTCCAAGCTCTCGCCGAGCAACATGGCACTCCTCTTTATGTTTACTCACGAGCAACGCTAGAGCGTCACTGGAATGCGTTTGATAGCGCTGTGGGTCAGCATCCTCATCTTGTTTGTTACGCAGTAAAAGCAAACTCTAACCTTGGCGTATTGAATGCACTGGCTCGTTTGGGTTCAGGTTTCGATATTGTATCGGGTGGTGAGCTTGAACGCGTTATCGCGGCTGGCGGTGATGCGAAGAAGGTGGTGTTCTCGGGTGTTGGTAAAACGCCAGCAGAGATGAAACGCGCACTGGGGCTGGGCATCAAATGCTTCAACGTGGAATCAGAACCTGAACTTGAGCGCTTGAACAAAGTCGCAGGTGAGTTAGGTGTGGTTGCACCGATTTCTCTACGAATTAACCCTGACGTAGACGCAAAAACACACCCTTATATCTCGACTGGTCTGCGCGACAACAAGTTTGGTATCGCTTTTGACCGTGCTCCGGCAGTATATAAATTTGCTCAGAGCCTACCAAATCTCAACGTGCAAGGTATCGACTGCCACATTGGTTCTCAGTTGACTGAGATTGAACCTTTCATCGACGCGACAGATCGCCTCTTGGCTCTGATTGATGATCTGAAAGCACAAGGCATCAACATTCGTCATCTGGACGTTGGTGGTGGTCTGGGTGTGGTATATCGTGATGAATTGCCACCACAGCCTTCTGATTACGCGAAAGCACTGTTAGGTCGTCTTGAGAACCATCAAGATCTTGAACTGATTTTCGAACCAGGTCGTGCAATTGCAGCTAACGCTGGTATCTTGTTGACGCGTGTGGAATTCCTAAAACACACTGAGCACAAAAACTTTGCGATTATCGATGCGGCGATGAACGACTTAATGCGTCCTGCGCTGTATCAAGCATGGCAAGATATTGTCCCAGTTTCACCACGCGAAGGTGAAGCACAGACTTACGACTTAGTCGGACCTATCTGTGAAACGGGCGATTTCTTGGGCAAAGATCGAGCACTAGTACTGCAAGAAGGTGATCTACTCGCGGTTCGCTCTGCTGGCGCCTATGGTTTTGTGATGTCTTCGAACTACAATACTCGTACCCGAGCGGCGGAAGTGATGGTGGATGGCAACCAAAGCCACCTTGTTCGCCAGCGTGAGGAGCTGACCAGTTTGTGGCAGCTGGAACAGATTCTACCGGAGTAACACACAACAAATGCATTTCCACTTTTCCAAAATGCACGGTTTGGGCAACGACTTTATGGTCGTCGACTGCATTACCCAGAACGTGTTTTTCTCGCAAGATTTGATCCGTCGTTTGGCGGATCGTCACACGGGCGTCGGTTTTGACCAATTGCTCGTGGTTGAAGCGCCTTATGATCCAGAAACCGATTTCCACTACCGCATTTTTAATGCCGATGGTAGTGAAGTTGAGCAGTGTGGTAATGGCGCTCGCTGTTTCGCGCGTTTCGTCCGTTTGAAAGGTTTGACTAATAAGTACAGCATCAGCGTTAGCACCAAGAAAGGTAAGATGATTCTTGATGTTGAAGATGATGGTGAAGTCACGGTGAACATGGGCGTACCTGAATTCGAGCCGAACAAGATCCCTTTCAAAGCGAAGCAGAAAGAGAAAACCTACATCATGCGTGCAGGCGATAAGACCCTGTTCTGTGGCGCAGTGAGCATGGGTAACCCGCACGTGGTGACTGTGGTCGACGATGTGGATACGGCAGAAGTGGAAACACTCGGACCGCTATTAGAATCACACGAACGCTTCCCTGAGCGTGTGAACGCGGGCTTTATGCAAGTTGTGAATCGCAATCACATCCGCCTACGCGTGTATGAGCGTGGTGCGGGTGAAACACAAGCTTGCGGCAGCGGTGCCTGTGGCGCAGTTGCGGTGGGCATCCTGCAAGGTCTATTGGATGAAAACGTGAAAGTTTCACTTCCTGGTGGTGACCTACGCATATCTTGGCAAGGTCCAGGCAAACCATTGTTTATGACCGGTCCAGCAACTCACGTATTTGATGGTCAATTGTCGTGCTAGTTGAAGAACAAGAAAACCAAATCCCAGAAGTTGAAGCGGATGCGCTGACCGCAGAAGTCGTTGCTCAGTATTTAAAAGATCATCCTGACTTCTTCGTTCAACGCCCAGAATTGGTTGATCGCCTTTCTATGCCTCATGCAGATTTAGGCACGGTCTCGTTAGTTCACATTCAAATGAACCGCCAACGTCAACGAATTGAAGAGCTAGAAGAAGAGATCACCACACTGATGTCTTTAGCGGCGAACAATGATCGCACCTTCTACGAGTTCATGGATCTGCAAGGACAAATCCTTAAGTGCGGCGACTTTAAGCAAGTCATCAACGCCATTGAGCTGAAAGCCAAAGACCTTGGCTTGAAGGCGTATGTGCGTCTATTGAGCCAGTGTGATGCTGCGACTCAATTGAGTAAGGAAAGCTACCAACGTTTTGCTACCAACCACTTAAATGGCAAAGAGGCGTATTTAGGTCGTCTGCGTAAAGTGGATCGCGAAGCGTTGTTTGGAGATATGGACGTTCCAGAAATGGGTTCCTATGTGGTGTTACCGCTTGTGAAAAAGCAGACGCTTGGCGTACTGGCGTTTTCTAGCGAAGATGGCGGTCATTTCCAACCAGATATGGATACCTTGTTTTTGCGTCACCTATCCTTAGTAGTGGCACATCTCGCTCAAACATTGGTATGGCAAAGTCACGATGACGACAACTCCCAACACTCCTCTGCCAAATAGTCTTCAAAAGCCTCTTGAACGCTTCTACGAATTCCTGCGAAGCGAAAAGGGGCTTAGCCTGCACACCCAACGCAACTACAAACAACAATTGGAAACCATGGCTCACCACTTGGCTGAGATGGGGTTGAAAGATTGGTCTCAAGTCGATGCTGGTTGGGTTCGTCAATTGGCAGGTAAAGGCATGCGTGAAGGCATGAAAGCCAGCAGCTTAGCGACGCGCTTATCTTCTCTACGCAGCTTTTTCGATTTCCTGATCCTACGTGGAGAAATGTCAGCTAACCCAGCCAAAGGGGTTTCGGCGCCACGTAAGAAACGTCCACTACCAAAGAACCTCGATGTGGATGAAGTAAACCAATTGCTCGAAGTGAACGAGGACGACCCGTTAGCGGTACGCGATCGTGCCATGATGGAGCTAATGTACGGCGCTGGTCTGCGTTTGGCAGAACTGGTGAGCGTAGACGTGCGTGATGTTCAGCTGCGCAGTGGCGAATTACGAGTGATTGGTAAAGGCGATAAAGAACGTAAAGTGCCATTCTCTGGTATGGCAACCGAATGGGTTGGCAAGTGGCTGCGTGTGCGTGGTGATCTAGCCGCGCCGGGTGAACCGGCACTGTTTGTTTCTAAGCTGGGTACACGAATCTCACATCGCAGTGTGCAAAAGCGTATGGCGGAATGGGGGCAGAAACAGTCCGTCGCGAGTCACATTAGCCCGCACAAACTGCGTCACTCGTTTGCGACGCACATGTTGGAATCGAGCAATAACTTACGTGCGGTGCAAGAGCTATTGGGGCACGAAAACATTTCCACTACCCAAATCTACACCCACTTGGATTTCCAACATTTAGCACAAGCTTATGATCAGGCGCATCCAAGAGCCCGTAAGAGAAACGACGATAAGTCGGACTAACCAAGGAATCTCATGAAATTCTACCGCCGTATTGCGCCTGTAAAGGCGATGACGTTTGACCTTGATGACACCCTCTATGATAACTATCCAGTGATAGTTCGTATGGAGCGTGAGTTGTTGTCTTGGCTTAAACTCCATCATCCGGCGGTCGCTCACATGGATAAAGCCGATTGGTTTGCACTCAAGCAACGTGTCGTGCAGCAACAACCTGAGCTGAAGAGTGACGTCACTTTGTGGCGCTTAGTACAACTTAAGCAAGCCTTCTCTCAAGTTGGATACGATAACGAAGCGGCGCATACCGCTGCGCAAGCCGCAGTCGAGGTTGCTTTAGACCGGCGTAACCGTTTTGAAGTACCACAGCAAAGCCTCGATGTACTTGCTGAACTCGGGCAAGAAATCCCGCTGGTAGCAATCACTAACGGTAATGTGGATTTAGATCGAATTGGTCTTACGCCTTATTTCCAGCAAGTGCTGAAAGCAGGGCCGGATGGCAGCGCGAAACCTGCGCCGGATATGTTCACCAAAGCGCAGCAGTTTCTGGATTTGCCTAGTGAGCACATTCTTCATGTCGGCGATCATCTGGTGACGGATGTTCAAGGTGCAAAACTCGCGAGTTTTGCCGCATGCTGGTTTAATGACATGAATAAAAATGTCATTACTCAGGCAAAAACGCGAACGTTACCTGACATTGAAATCAATAACTTGCAGTCGTTACTCGCGCTTTTGTAATCACTTTCGCATTAATCCATTCAATCTTCATTCTGACTCTAGAAAAGCCGTCTAAAGCCACGTAAATTACTCTCATCAAAGTAAAATAATAAAACCACTTTCATGTGGTGTGGCTTGATGACGGCAGTGGTAGGGTAAATGCGAGCATTCTCTCAACTGGTTCAAAATGTGGATCAGCTTAATGACTTTTTAGTCACTTCTCAGTGTTGTGCAGATAAACGTTATCTGGTGCAACTCTTATCCACCCAATCACGCGACTCCGCTGTCTCGCTCGCACGGGCAATACTCGAAAGATTACCCAACACGCACATCATCGGTCACAGCACTCGTCACGTTATCTTGGAAGGTGAAATCATCAACCATGGCTGCTTAGTGTGTGTGATGGAGTTTGAACAAACCACGCTCACGTCTGCGGTACAACATTATTCCTTCTCGCCAGATATCGATGGCTACGATCTCAAGCAAGCTTTACAACTGCAAGATAACTCCAAAGCCATTATTAGCTTTTCTGTCCAAATCGAACGCCGTGATTATCCGGTGTATCGCGTATTTGATGCCGACGGTCCGAAGGTTTCTGGCGGTTTGGCTCAAACCATCGATGACGGTTGTTGGGTTCTGCATCAAGACCAAGTTTATGATGAAGCGGTTGTCGCGGTTGCCTTGCACAGCAATACTTTGAAAACATGGACGAGCGCGTATTCTGAGTGGAACCCGATTGGTATGCCGCATAAGGTTACTCACGCCAAAGGGACGCGCTTGTATCGCTTGGGCGAGCGTAAAGCGTTGGAAGTGTACAAACATTACCTTGCTGACGGGCACGACCTATCGCTCAATCAACTGCTGAATTTCCCACTTTATCGAGAATCCATTGGGCGAAAAGAGGTGTGTGCCGTGACGGAAATCCATCCCGACGGCAGCATGAGCTTCGACCGTCCTTGGTGTTTGGGTGATGAAGTTCAGTTCTGTTACAACCATCCTTCGTTAACGCTTGAGCAAGTTCGCCATGGGGTGGTGGAGCTTTCCATGCATCAACCTGAAGCAGTGATGATTTATAACTGCGCATCGCGACTTGATTTTATTGATAGCAGTGACGAAGTTCGCGCCTTCACGGACATTTCCCACACGTCGGGCAGTTACTGCATGGGTGAGTTGTACGGGGAGAATCACCAACAAGAAATTCTGCACCATAGCCTGACTTACTTGGCGATGCGTGAAGGGGATGAAGTTACTGCGCTTAACATGCCACAGCAAGAAGTGAGCACTTCTATCTCTCCCTTGTTTAGCCTGATCCGCAATGCGATTGGCGATCTAAATAACATGAACGCTCATATGGGGTATCAACTCGATCGTCAAGCGAAAAAGCTAGAACAGAGCTTCCGTCGAGATAGTCGTACAGGATTACAAAATCGCGTTGCGCTGCAAGAGCGCTTGATCAGCATCGATGCCGATGAACATTTACTAACGCTCAAACTGCTTAACTTTAGCCATATCAACGAAAAGTACGGTTATCGCGTTGGCGACCAACTGTTGAAAGACTTGTCGATGCACTTTAGCAATCGCCTGCGTAAACGCCTTGGTAAACCTGCTGCGCTACAACTTTATAGCATTGGTGTTGGTGAGTGGGCGTTCTTATTCAAAGCTGACACCAGTAGTGAAGCGATAAAGCAACACTTTACTCGCTTTGCTGACGCAGTAGAGCAAACCAACTTTGAGCCAAGTGGCTTACGGGACATTGATTACCTTTCGATTTCATTGTGCGGTGGCTTAGTTAGCCGTCGTGATTTTCCAACGGCATCGCCAGATGAGCTACTACTAAAAGGCATCGAGGCGCGAAGAGCTGGGGTGCGCAGTAATACTCACATCTGTAATGCCAAAGATATTGAGGTCAATGAAGATGTGCGAAAAGAGCAGTTGGGTTGGCTAAGCTGTGTGAGTCGCGCCATCCTCAAGCAGAACATCATTACCTACAGTCAGCCAATTGTACACGCTTACAACCATCGTCCCGCGAGCCAAGAGTGTTTGGTGCGTATTATGGAAGAGGATGGTAGCATCATAGCGCCGGGGCGTTTCTTGCCGATTATCTCTGATACGCATTTGTACACGCGTTTGAGTCGTCACATGATTCGCTCAACGCTCAACTACATGAAAGACCAGCATGGTGACTTCTCAATTAACTTGTCACCTCAGGATTTACTCAGTGATAAAACCTTGATGTTGCTTGAACATGCCATTACCCAACTTAACGACCCAAGACGGATTGGTTTGGAAGTGTTGGAATCAGAGCAAATCAAAGACTACGGACGGATGATTGAGGTGTGCAGCCACTTTAGAAGCCTGGGCGCACGCATCATTGTCGACGACTTTGGCTCGGGTTACTCCAATATTGATGAGATCCTCAAGTTAGAGCCGGAAGTGATTAAGCTCGATGGCAGTTTGATTCGCTATATCGACAAAGACCAAAAGCAGCGCAAGATTGCCTCGCAGTTGGTGCGTTTGTGTCAGGTGTTTAACGCTAAGACTGTCGCGGAGTTTGTGCACAACAAAGAGGTGTGCGACATTGCTCAGGACATGGGGGTGGACTATCTGCAAGGTTATTATTTGGGTGAACCGACACGCTTGTTTTAATGTGGCTTTGCTCTAATTGAGCTTAAGAGCTCCAAAGTTTTGTTTCACGTGAAACAGCATTCAATAAAAAACGCAGCGTTAGAGCTGCGTTTTTTTGATTCTTAAGAATGTTAGGCTTTGAGCTCGTGACCACTTTTCTCGGCTTGGAAACGAGGAAGGTATTGCTTGAAGAACGCTAACATTTGTTGCTGGTTTTGCTCTTCACCAAGTTGTCCGAGCAATTGCGCAGCTACTTCAAAGGTACATAGGTTACCTTCTTGTTGGTTGCGACGCAGTTGATACTGAGAATCGACTTGAGTGGTTAAGCCCATCATCGCGATACCTTCTAGCCATCGGCTTTTATTGATCATCTTGCGCGCCTCTTGCCAAGTTGCATCAAGAATGATGTACAGCGGTCGTCTGCTTTGCTCGTTACTTTGCTGTTGCACTTGTTCAAGCGTCAGGCTCTCTTCACTTGGGAATAGCAGTACTGGCAGCAGGCTTGGATTCGCTAGCGTTTCTAACAACTCTGCTGGTGGCGTTTTTCGGTCCCAAACGACTTGGGTGATACTCAGTTGGCACTGGGCGAGCAGTTTGCCAGTGTTGGTATCGCGAGTCAGTTCATTAGGGTGCATTAACAGCATCAGCGAGTGTTCACTGCTTAACTTCGGTAGCAGGGAACAGATGCAGTTGAACTGGAAGCCACAATGTGGACAAGGCTGCGCCATTACAAGCGCACTCCATCACGAACAGGGCTGATACCATCTGAGAACAGACGCACGCCGCTGACTTGTTCTTTGCTCGCTTTTGGTGCCAAGCTTGGGTTGATTGGGTAGCTCACGCCTGTGTATTGCATCACGTGTTGCCCCGGTGTTGCACCACCGCCGCTGACATTGAAAATCAGGTCACGCCAGCCGTGCGAGGTTTGTTGACCAAGCATAATTGGGCTTTGCACTAGCGTCATACGGCTATTGAAACGCCACTCTTTCTCGTGGTTTTCGAATATCAGCAGAGTACAACCGCCAGAGCCACACCAATCAAGTTGCACCAGTAATTCTTCATCACCATCGCCATTCAGATCGTAAGTCAGCCAACGGTATTGGTTATTGCTTGGGTTGGTTTGATTAATGAAAAAGTAGTTACGTACCGCCGCATCCACTTTTGAATTAAATTCGGCACTGGATGGAATGTCCGCAGCTGCAATTGGCGCACTACCGCGTTCAGGCGCTTCTTGCTCAATGCCTGAGTTACGCACTGTTGCTGGGTATAGCACTAAGCCGCCATCGGCAATGGGATAAACCAAATTGCCCACTTTCTCTTTGACTGCTTTCAGCTGGTTGCCTTCGCGAGTAAATAGGCGCTCGGTCATTAAGCGTTGTTGCTGGTGGTGAGTCATCAATACTTGTACTTGCGATGGGCTCAGTTGTTGCCAGTAGCCGCGTTCAACCAATGGCGGTTGTCCGTCTGAATAGCTGTATTTGGTGATGGCACTGTGGTCGCTGTTGAGTGTCATTTGCACTTCGAAGCCTTGTGACTGGGTCGACGTCGCGACGTAAGTGTTCACCCATTCTAATGTTGAATCTACGTTGGCTGTCATACCACAGCCTTGATAGGTTTTATCGCCATGCTCTAGTGTTGCTTTCCAGCCGTAGAGAGAGTTGCTCATGGTGTCTGAACACAAGTTCTCGGTCATGCGCAGTTCACCGTCATCCAACTGGTAAGTACGCTGACGAGGTTGCAGTTTGCTGCTTTTAATCTCGAGTGTTTGTGTCGACTTGCCCATTTGCTGGAACTTGAGCGTATTGCCTTCAAAGTTGGCAGCCCACGAAGGTTCATTACCAAATACGCGAGTGGGTTTACTGGTTTGTTTGCAGCGATGCGGATTTTCTGTGGTGAGGAAGTTCACCTGCTCAACCACAAAGTTAGCATCGAAATCTGCAGAGAAACCGTCGATGCCCGGCGGGTTGAGATGACCAATCACTTCACCATACATGGTTTGATAAGGTTCATTGGTGATGGCTACTGCACGTTGGATTTGTTGCGGTGACAGTTGCAGCCAGTATTGTTTGTCGCTGCCACAAGGTGTGATGTACTGGCTTTCATGCCCAATCACTACTTCACCACGCAGCATAAAGGTTTGAGGTAAGATGGTTTCCGGCTTATCTAAGGATGCAGGCGGAGTGGTTGGGGTGTCTGCATCGGACTGCTGCGGTTGCATGCTACATGCTTGCAGGACCAGCAGTGTGGCTAATGCCACTGGGTTTTTCAAAGCCTTCATGTTATATCTTCCTCATTACTTAATCTGCATCGGATGGCATTATGGCATATTGGTTATTTAAAACAGAACCAGATACCTTTTCTATTGACACGCTTCGAACCCAAAAGGTTTCATGTTGGGAGGGAGTTCGTAATTATCAGGCGCGTAATATGATGCGTGACCAAGTCAAATTGGGTGATTTGGTGCTGATTTACCATTCCTCTTGCAAGAACGTGGGTGTGGCTGGTATTGCCAAAGTGACCCGTGAAGCGTATCCCGATCACTTCCAGTTTGACCTTGAGAGCGATTATTACGACCCGAAATCCGACCCAGAAAATCCGCGTTGGATTATGGTGGATATTGAGTTTGTGCGTAAGACTGAACGCTTGATTCCGTTGTCGGTCATGAAGGCGATGCCAGAACTAGAAAACATGCCATTGGTGAAACGCGGCAATCGCTTATCGATCATGCCTGTGAGCGAAGAAGAGTGGCAAGCAATCCTCGGTAAAGAGAAGTTGCCGAGTCAGCGATAAAAGAAAAGGGCTGCATAGTGCAGCCCTTTGTGATTTTGCCGATAACCTGTTGTTGATAGCCAATACAGGTTATAGCAGATGATCTTGTAGGTAGTGTGCAACCGCATCGTCAACGTTGCTGCCGATTACTTCATTGTTTGGTAGTGCTTTCATCACTTTCTCGTGAGATGTGCCCATCACCAATCCTTTACCCGCCATGGATAGCATTTCTACGTCGTTCATGCCATCACCAAAGGCGATGGTGTTTTCCAATGTTAGCCCAATAGACTCCGCGACTGCCTTCAACGCATCACCTTTAGACACACCAGCGCTCATCACTTCCAAACACCAAGGTGTTGAGAATGCGATGTTTAGTCGATCGCCAAATTGCTCACGTAACTTAGTTTCGAAGGTCACAAGATGGTCGTGATCTTTTGCTGGGTGAGTGAAGAAGATTTTCGCAATGCCATCAGTTGGTGCGTTGTCTTGATCGTACAACTTATAAGTGAACTCTTCATGGAATTCGCGTAACTCATCGTCATCTTTGTTCAACAACCAGTCGTCGTTTTGATACATGTGGATAAGTATTTCAGGATCCGTTTTGATCGTGTCGATCACTGGTTGAACCAAATCTTCAGGTACGTTCTGGCTGTACATCTCTTGATCATTCTGGTCGTGCACACGTGCTCCGTTCGAAGTAATCATATAAGCCGGAATACCTACCGTGCGACGAATGCTTGCGACGTCTACGTGGTGGCGACCCGTTGCAAAGACAAATGTGTAGCCTTGTTCATGCAGCGCTTTGAGCGTCTCTTTCGAGTAAGCGCTTAGCTGGTGGTTTGGTGCGAGTAAAGTGCCATCCAGATCTGAGGCAACGATTTTAGTGATCTCTTTGCAAGGTAGCGATGTGCTCATGAAGCCCTCGTAAACGGTTCGGATAGAGTAGAACAGGTTGATTGCACACGGAGCGCAGTAGATTGACTAGATCGTACTGCTCCGAGTGCGGGGAACATGATGAAGTCTACGCCAAAATAAGGAGGAAAAAGAGGGTAAATCGCTGAGCTCGTATTTCCTCTTTAATCTGATTTATTGGCTGTGCTCACGCATGAAGGCAAAAACCGCATCAAGTGCTTGGTTGCGATACTGGTCTTTTTCAAACAAGATTTCGTGCTCTGCGCCAGCAATAGAAACTAGGCTGGCATTGGGGTTAGTCTTACTTAGCTTATCGATAAAGCGTTGCTGCGCGGCGTTACTCACGATGCGATCGTTACCTGATTGAACCAATAAAACCGGAACTTTAATTTGGCGTGTCAGCAAAATACATTGCTTGGCTGCCATCAAGCCTTGCCATACCCAGCGTGTGCTTGGACCGCCCACTTGTAGCTCTGGTTTATCGCGGTATAAACCACGGAACCAGTGATAACGATCGTAGCTTTGGCTAAGTGGGTTATCTTCAAACGGCTTTGGGTAGTATTCCTTATGACCTGGCGCATAGCTTGGTTGCGGGGAAACCGCTGCAAGGATTTGCGTGACTGGAATCGCGATAGGGCTGAGATACCAAGGAAGGTTGATACCAAACATCGGAGCACTCAGAATCAAACCGTCAAAGTTGTGGTCTGGGTGAGTTTGCAGGTAACGTGTTGCAATTGCACCGCCCATCGAGTGGGAAATGACAAAGCGCTGCTGGTATCCACTCAAATTGAGTTGCTGCAGTACCAATTCCATATCGTCAATATAATCATTAAAGTTATAGACGTGACCCATGTCTGAGTCTGGTAGCAGGCGATCTGATAAACCTTGTCCTCGGTGGTCAAACGAATACACGTCATAACCTTGTCGATATAGGTCGTAGAACAGTTCTTGGTATTTCCAGGAGGCTTCAATGCGACCGTTGACGATCAGTACGGCTTTGGTGTGTTCGGGATTGGTGAGTTTGCACCAGTAGATTTTCTTTTTCTCTGTCCCTTTTACAAAGCCTTCTTGGCGTTCTTGCCAAAGTGCTGCGATCGGACCACCTATTGCTTGCTCAAATAAGGTCTCTTGAGTATAAGTCAAAGGTGAATGGTTAATAGCCATTAGTCGATTACCTGAAGATACGTTGTTTACGCGATGTATCATCGAAGAATTATTGAGGAAATGCAATGGATACCCATGTTTGGTTAGCCTATGTGGTAACTGCAATCGTTTTTAGTCTGGCTCCGGGATCTGGCACCGTCAACTCAATCAGTAATGGTTTGAGTTACGGCACGCGCAAGTCATTGGGTGCTATCGTTGGTTTACAGATTGGTTTGGCAATTCATATTGCTTTGGTTGGCGCTGGCATTGGTGCTTTAGTCGCGCAATCGGCAACGGCATTTACTGTGATCAAATGGGTTGGTGCAGCTTACCTTGTGTGGCTCGGCATTCAAAAGTGGCGTGATACATCCGGCTTGGTTGCGACCGAAAGTCACCAAACCATGTCAGGTACTTCTCTGTTGTACAAAGCCATTCTTATCAACCTGACTAACCCGAAATCGATCGTATTCTTGGTGGCACTGTTTCCACAATTTATCGATCCAGCGAAAGACCAACTAACTCAGCTGTTGGTATTGGGCGTGACGACGGTGACCATTGACGCGTTTGTGATGCTGGGCTACACCAGTTTGGCCGCACAAATGGGACGCTTTATTCGCTCAGATAAGATCATGGGCAAAATTAATAAAGTATTCGGTTCAATGTTCATGGGATGTGGTGCATTATTAGCGGCAGCTAAGTAACAAGTTATAAAAAGCACAATAATTTCGAATGAAAAACGCATATGTCGCCCGCCAGCCAATCTTTAACCGTAAAAGACAGACGCTGGGATATGAGTTGTTGTTCCGCGATGGTGAAAGTAATGCCTATCCTGCGCACATCGATTCAAACAGGGCGACATACCGATTGATAGTAGAGAACTTTCTCTCTGTCGGAACCAATCCTCTGATTGCATCTTCACGATGCTTCATCAATTTTCCTCACCAAAGTTTGCTGCGTCGGCTGCCAAGAAGCTTGCCGAAAAACAAAATCGTGGTTGAGGTACTCGAAACCTGCCAACCAACCGATGAGCTGCTTGAAGCCATTCGCGAACTGTACCGTGAAGGCTATTTGATCGCGCTTGATGACTTCACGTTGACTGACGAATGGCGTCGTTTCTTACCGTATGTCCATATCGTGAAACTCGATATCATGGCGATGGGGCTAAAAAAGGCATGCGACTTAGTTAAGAAGCACACTAAAAAGCGCACCAAATACCATTTCTTAGCTGAGCGAGTAGAAACCGAAGCTGAGTTTGAAGCGACCAAAGAGGCAGGCTTTAAATTCTTCCAAGGCTACTTCTTCAGCAAGCCTGAAGTGATGCAGACTAAATACGTGAGTCCCGAGCAAGTGTTGGCGCTCAAGCTATTTCGAGAAGTGTGTGTCCCCGATCCAGACTTTGACCGGATTGAAAACATCATTACTCAAGATGTCACGCTGTCGTACAAGTTACTGCGTTTTGTGAATACACAATCGACCACGTTAGAAGTGACCATCACTTCATTCCGCCAAGCTTTGATTTACCTTGGACAAGAAAAGCTCAAAATGTTTGTCTCACTGGTGGTTGCGTCATATATCTCCGGGCAGAAGCCGCGCGAGTTGTACAACTTATCTTTGCAACGCGCTCAATTCTGCGAAGCTATGTCGCGCTATCAACCTTTTGCGCATCTCAACGAGCAGGGTTTTATGGTTGGCTTGTTATCGATTCTCGACGCCATGCTTGATTTGTCTGTGGAATCTTTAGTGGGACAGCTGCCTTTAAGCCCTTCCGTGCAGCAAGCCTTGTTGCATCGCCAAGGTGAATACGGCGCGTTGTTGGCAATTGAGGAATGCTACGAGCGTGCCGATTGGGCAGGCGTGGAGCAATTCTCCCAGCAACTCGGACTTTCTGTGGATGATGTTAAGTCTGAACTTGGCGAAGCCGTTCGCTGGAGCCAGACCTTTTCTGGCGCCTAATCTGATCAAATATTAAACTTTTATTACAGTCGAGCACGATCGCTTGACGTTATTCTATTTTTAAATAACTATATACGCATATCCATATATAGGTATGTAAGTATGCTTCCACATCAGTTTTTCAAACTTCTTTCCGACGAGACTCGTGTGCGTTGCTTAATGCTGGTGGTTCGTGAAGGGGAAACTTGTGTTGGTGATTTAGCCCATGCGCTACAACAAAGCCAACCAAAGATTTCTCGCCATCTGGCTCAGCTAAGATCAAATGGTATTTTGGTTGATAAACGTCAGGGGCAATGGGTGTACTACGAGCTGTCAGATCAATTACCGGGATGGATGCAAAAATTGATTGATGACTTGGTAGCCTCGAACTGCTTGAAGCAAGAGTACCAAGAAGATATTTCACGTTTGCACGACAAAGCTCGCGCAGCGTGCTGTTAACCAGCGAAAGCTTAAAGGTAGAAGATTATGACGATTAAAGTAGGTATTAACGGTTTCGGTCGAATTGGTCGTTTGGCATTACGCGCAGCGTTTGATTGGCCAGAACTAGAGTTCGTACACATCAACGATGTAGCGGGTGATGCGGCGACTCTGGGTCACTTACTTGAGTTCGATTCAGTTCAAGGTCGTTGGAACCATGCAGTGCAAGTTGAAGGCACAGACATGGTGATCAACGGTAAGCGCATCACGACTTCACAAGAGCGTGATATCGATGCTGTGAACTGGGGTCAATGTGATGTTGTGATTGAAGCAACGGGCGTTCATCGCAAAACCTCATTCCTAAACAAATACCTAGAGCAAGGCGTAAAACGTGTTGTTGTTAGCGCACCAGTAAAAGAAGACGGCGTAGCTAACATCGTAGTGGGTGTGAACGACCACATCTTCGACCCTGCGCAGCACCGCATCGTAACCGCAGCGTCTTGTACAACGAACTGTATTGCACCTGTTGTGAAAGTGATTCACGAAAAACTGGGCATTGAACAATCGTCATTCACAACGATTCACGATTTAACTAACACACAAACGATTCTGGATGCGCCGCACAAAGACCTACGTCGTGCGCGTGCATGTGGCATGAGCCTAATCCCAACCACAACGGGCAGTGCGAAAGCGATTGTTGAAATCTTCCCTGAGTTGAAAGACAAGATTAACGGTCACGCGGTTCGTGTTCCTCTAGCAAACGCCTCACTCACTGACATCATTTTTGATGTGAAACGTGATACCACAGCAGAAGAGGTTAACGCACTACTGAAAGAAGCTTCTGAAGGCGAGCTAAAAGGCATCCTTGGTTTTGAAGAGCGTCCATTGGTTTCTATTGATTACAAAGGCGACCAACGTTCAACTATCGTTGATGCGCAATCAACCATGGTAGTAGGTTCTCGTATGGTGAAGATTTACGCTTGGTACGATAACGAAATGGGTTACGCGACGCGTACTGCAGAATTGGTTCGTAACGTTGGTATGGCATAAGGAGCTTTAAGATGTCTCATCCTACATGGCAATTAGATTTAGAAGCGGGCGCGTTGGTACTGACTCCATGTCCAGGCACCAAAGGTGTTGAACTGCAAGCTTCGCTAGAGCAGCTAAAAGCGCAAGGCGTAGAAGCAATTGTTACTGCCCTTGATGATGTTGAATTAGCGTCTAAAGACGTGTCTGCGTTGGGCGAATTAACCCAACAATTGGGCATGAAATGGTTCCAAATTGAGATTGAAGATGACTGTGCTCCGGACGAAGAGTTCGCTGCTAAATGGTCACAAGCGAGTCCTGAACTGCACGCGATTCTAGCTCAAGATGGCAAGGTTGCAATGCACTGCATGGGTGGCTCTGGTCGCACAGGTTTGTTCGCTGCACACCTATTGCTAGAGAAAGATTGGGCGCTAGAAGACATCGTGCGTGAAGTGCAAGCGCTACGTCCTGGTGCTTTCACAAAGCCTGTACAAGTTGAGTACATCGAGCGTGTAGCTCAAAACGCTTGATCAGCTTATAGGGCTTTTGGTACATCATGATCCAAAAGCTCTCTTTATGCCGTAATGGCTTACCAATTTATGTGATTCTTGTTTATTGGTTTTATATTTAACTTATTGTTTGTTAATGAATAATATTTAGATATCTCATCAGTTCTTGTTTCACTATTTAGCGCCAGTATTGAGATGACTCAATGTTGGTGTTCAGGTCATAGAGTATTTGGAACATCATGATCTAAATACTCTAAATGCTGTACATCTGAGGTCGTTATGATTTCAAAACTAAGCAAAAGTATCCGTCAGTATATGCTTGTGACGTTCAACTATTGGAACTTTACCGTGACGGATGGTGCACTACGTATGCTGGTGGTGCTTTACTTCCATGACTTAGGTTACTCAAGCTTAGCCATTGCTTCGCTGTTCCTTTTCTATGAACTTTTTGGCGTAGTGACCAACTTGGTTGGCGGCTGGCTAGGTGCTCGACTTGGTTTGAACAAAACCATGAACGTCGGCTTAGGGATGCAGATTTTCGCCTTGCTGATGCTGGCAGTGCCCAATGCTTGGTTGACCATTCCTTGGGTAATGGCGGCGCAGGCAATTTCGGGTATTGCCAAAGACTTAAATAAGATGAGTGCCAAGAGTGCGATCAAAACTTTAGTGCCAGACGAGCAACAAGGTGCACTTTATAAGTGGGTTGCGATCTTAACGGGCTCGAAGAATGCACTGAAAGGTGCGGGTTTCTTTGTTGGTGGTTTATTGCTATCAGCGTTTGGTTTCCAAACTTCGATGATCATCATGGCAAGTGTGCTGGCGATTGTCTTCGTGTGCAGTTTAGTTTGGTTAGAAGCGGATATGGGTAAGGCGAAGAGCAAACCTAAATTTCGTCAGATTTTCTCTAAGTCAGAATCGGTGAACATCCTTTCTGCAGCGCGTATGTTCCTATTTGGTGCTCGTGATGTGTGGTTTGTTGTTGCACTGCCGATTTACCTTGGCAGCGTATTTGGTTGGGATCACCTGATGGTGGGCGGCTTCCTGGCAGCTTGGGTCATTGCTTACGGATTCGTTCAAGGCTTTGCACCTCGTATTACCGGTAAAGCGCAAGGTCGAGTGCCAGATGGCAGCGCGGCATTAATTTGGGCTGGTATCCTTGCTGTTATCACTGGTGCAATTGCTTACGGCGTGCAGATTGGCTGGCAACCAGAACTGGTTATTGTGGTGGGCTTGATGATTTTTGGTGCCGTATTTGCGGTGAACTCATCTTTGCACTCTTATCTAATCGTCAGCTACGCAAAAGGCGACGGTGTTTCATTGGATGTCGGTTTCTACTACATGGCGAATGCGATGGGACGTTTGATCGGTACGGTTCTTTCTGGTTGGATTTACCAAGAAGCAGGGCTTGCTGCATGTTTGTGGGTGTCCTTTGCCTTCTTAGCGCTGACAACGGTCATTTCTATCAAGCTACCAAAAACCAAAGTAGCTACGGCTTAAATCGATTTACGAGTTAGAAATAAAAATGGCTCCATATTGGGAGCCATTTTTGTATTTACGATTCAGTATCGCAAATCAGTAAATCTTGGTTATGGGCAAAGGCGACCTTGTTGTGCCGGTTGCGTCATTTCCATATCACCTTTTAACGAACGGTAAACGATGGTGTTCCAGACTTCACCATTGTCCATTTCGAATTCAATCGCGTAGTTAATGCCATTCACGACTTGAGTTCGTACGCTCAAGATTTCTTTTAGTTTAGCAGCGGTATTCATCTGCCCAAGAACAAAGTCGAGCGTTTGCTGAGCCTCAGGTGTTACTTCACCTTGTGACCAGCCGCCAGCAAGATTTTCCGTGCTGCAGATAGGGTTCGCTTCCGATTGCGATTGTGTTGGTGCCACGGTCTCTTCCTTTTGATTACATCCAGCTAAAGCCACTACACAAACCAGTGATGCTAATAATGTTTTCTTCATAAAGACCTCTCTTAATAATCTGTCCAGCATCCTAATGGAAAGAAACGGCTAAATCTGTTTCATATCCAAGAAAGCTTAGGGCTGGTGATCCTATTTGTACAATAGGATTTGTCGCTAACTATTGTGCAAATCAATGTTATTAGAGCTTCATAGCTGAGTTAAAAATAAGCAAAAACAGATTGTTAACTATTTAACTGAGCGAAAATTACCCTATGCTATAGACGTGAAGTTACACAAACTAGGAAAGGGTATGAGAGAAAGGGTTCTGTTTTTCGACTTATTACGTTGTGTCGCTGCTGTGGCAGTGATCGCTATTCACGTGTTAGCGCCATATCGTAATGAATTGGGCGTGATTCCATTCGATCAATGGGCGACGGCAGTCGGAGTGAACAGCGTGACGCGTTGGGCGGTGCCAGTGTTTATTTTGATAACTGGTGCATTGATGCTCAGCGATACGCGTCCTTTTGATGCCAAATACTACGTCAAACGACGTTTAGGCAAAGTGCTGGTGCCTTTTTTGGTTTGGTCGATGTTTTACGCGTATTTATCGGGTTGGACAGCGCAAGGTTTTGATTTTGCCACGGTAAAAGAAGTGGTGAGTAACAGTCCGTATCATGCAACTTATTATCACCTTGGTTTTTTCTACTACTTTATTCCACTCTATTTTGTGATTCCGTTGTTTCAATGGATGGTTCGCAATGTCGATGACAACGTTATTTACACCTATTTAGCGTTTTGGTTGTTCACGAGCACCTTATTCCTATTCAAAATTGATGGACCATGGAGTAATCAATATTGGCTTTACATGGGGTATTTACCGTTAGGCTATGTGTTGTTTAAGAAAATTCCATTAAACCGTTCCGTTGTGACGGCGTTTACTGCGTTTGGGTTGGTGGCATTAGCAGTGACGTTTACTATGGTTGTGACCAACAGTTTAGAAGCAGACAAATACACAGTAGGGCGCTGGTTCTCATACAAAACATTGAATGTGATTCTCGCAGCATCGATGATTTTTATGTTGTGTCGTTACTTTGGAGAGGGCTTGGCACCGAAAGCGCAAAAAGTGGTGAGTTTTATTAGCCAGCACAGTTTAGGTATTTATCTTCTTCACCCAATCTTCTTATGGCCGATGAAAGCATTCGGTTGGTATCAAGGTCACCCTGCATGGGTGATTCCTGTGTGGATTGTATTGAGTGGTGCTGGAGCCTTGGCGATGAGCTATCTGTTCTCCAAGTCCGCCAAGACTCGCTGGTTGCTACCGTAGATTAGCGCTTTAAGGCGAAATGTAAGAACTTATCGCCACGGTAAGTCAGTGTGCCTTTATCACCCGGATTGAGTGCGTGGTAATAGTGCACACCGATTTGAAATTCGCGTTTTGGTCCAATCGAACCGCGTTGTACATAAATCCAATATTCTTGATCGTCTTGACCTGGCTCTGCATCCGGTACTTCTATTGCTTGTTTGTCTAAGATGGTCACTTGAGCACTTTGCTCAGGTGCATCTTCGCCAAAGTAATGTTTGCTGTAGAAGCGGAAAAACGCCCATGCGCCGAGCGCAATCAGAGCGAACAAAGCCAAAATAAGTGAGATTGGCATGATAACCTCCAATGTTTCATTGGCACCTATTTTACAGAACTCCCTGATTAAACTATGAGTTGAGATAAATTATTCGTGATCTAGTAAAAGCGTCGTAGATTTTATTCGGCGCACTTCACATTTTATATGCGTTCAAGAGCACAATTTAAAAGGAAATTTGCACCTTTTGGCTCGAAAAAGTTCTAAATTTATAGAAGAATGAAATGACTGACGAAGGAAGGGTCAAGTAAGGAGGGTTACGATGTCAGATATTGAGAAAGTAGTCATGCGTACCCGAACGATCGAGAAACTTCTGCGTACGCAATACCACGCGGAAGGGAAAGGGTTACATCAGCTTATCACTAGTTGTGAAGAGCGCTTGCCGCATGACGTTGTTGCTAAGTTGCGGTTTATTGCGACCGTAAGAAACAAGGTTGTTCACGAAGAGGATTACAAGCTGGACGATCGAAAAGGTTTCTTAGCTGCGTGCGATGCATGCGAAAAGGAGCTGACACCACGAAGTTCACGCTTTATTTGGCGAGCGGCGATTTTGTTAATGGCCTTGATTACGCTCGCTGCACTTGGTTTCTACTACATGCATTGGGACATTCTGGTTAAGCATTTGTAGACGATAAAATTTGAATAATAAAAAAGGGACGCGAAAGCGTCCCTTTTTTATTTTAAACAGTAACTTAGTACATCATTGGCAGTGTCATTAAACCAACAACCACTGCAATCATTACCAGCCCTTGTTTTTGAGAAGAAGAAATCATAACACTACCCCTAAAATCATTGATGAACTCGATGTAAATAATATAGCACTGTTTTTGAGCTTTGATCAACTTCAAAGCGGAAAAGTTTTCAAAACTCGCACTTAACTTAAGTGTTTTTACCCTAAATTGACTAATAAAACTGTGTTTTTTGTGCTGTTCTTTAAGTGTTCGACTTGTTGTTTTTCTCTTCTTTTTGTTTTTAAGTGTATGATTTTAATGTGTTAAATATGAGTGATCTTATGATGAAATAGTGTTTCTTGTCTGGGTGGTGATGTTGGTTGACTATTTTTGCTGAATTTCTCAAAAGTTGAGAAAATTAGGTTTTGTGCTAATGAAGTGAACACTTATGGACGTCCATTTCGTCTTATTTTTCCTATCTAATGAGAAAACTACAGTATCAAAAGGCTTTAGCTATAATCTACAATAGCTAAGGTTAGGTTTTTATCGCTTTTGTTAACTATTCTTTTTTATATCAAGTGGTTAGGTGTAGTTGTTTGAACTTTTAACCTGAGGTTTTACTACTCTGGTAGTTACGAGTCTTGTTATGGAACGGTGTTTTTAGCTTTCTGAGTGGTCAGAGGTGGTGGATTTGGTTTTTGTGTCGGTTATTTATCCATAACGGTTGCATGGCGAACAAATTGGCGGTTTGTTTTTCAATTTATTGAAAGTCAGCGAATTTATTTCGGCGCCGTTGATTGCTTTGACTAAATCATTCACCTCAATGATTGCGAGAAAAACGATAACCATTAATTGAGTAAGTTGCGGCTACAAAATGTTGCGATTCGCTATCGAGATCCAACTTTCACTGATTGCATCTTTACATCAAGATTGGTCTACCTAGACTAGCGGCGAGATTACGTGAAAGGTGTATCGGCATGTGGAGTTGGTTAGCGATAGGGCTATCGGGGATGTATTCCGTGTTGGGGGCGAAACAAGCCAATCCAACGCAGTCTCTCACATTTAAAATCTTTACTCTGCTATTGCTGCTGATTTTGGCACTGACCGAAGGTTCTTTAGCACCACACACATATTGGATCGTTGGTGGTTTAGTGGTTTCGATGTTTGCTGACACTCTTCATTCATTTAAATCTCGCAAACCTCTTTATTTCGCGGGTTATCTCCTAGCACAAATCTGCTATAGCAAATCATTTTGGGTTCAGCTCAATGGTGACATCGTTTGGTGGTTGTTAGCTCTGCTTCTCGCTGCAAGTATCGTCGCGTTTTTCCTACTATTGCCACAATTGGATTCCATGGTCTTTCCGGTCGTGATTATGGGCATTATGCTGGTTCAACTGGCTTGGGCTGCGGGAGAGGTGTGGTTACAAGTGCCGAGCTTTGCTAATGCGCTCGGGTTTAGCGGCACCTTAGTGATGATTTATTCCGCCTTAGCTTATGCAATACATGGTTATCGTAAGCCGATGAAACGCGCCTATGTCTGGGTGAGTGGCAGCTACTTTTTTGCTCATGCGTTAATTGTTGCCTCTATCATTTACTAACTCAGGTCAAAGTACCTCGTCTTTTTTTCAGTAAACTGGACGAATTCAACTTGATGACCGGAGTCAATAATGACTGAAATTCATGCTCACAATCTACTGAACCTACTTCGTGAAACCCCAATGAACCGTGATGAGCTTGCGGGTCACTTTGGTTCTGAGGCACGCTTTCATACCTGTAAGCTGAATGATCTAGACTTAGATGCATTGCTAGAGTTTTTGCTAAAGCGAGAAAAAGTACGCGAGCTAGAAGGTAAGTTTGTCGTAAACATGGCGCGCGTTTGCAATCACTAAGCGGCGGTTAAGCGTTGTTCTGTGAAGGCGATAAATGCATTTCGCCTTCAAACATATATTCATGTAGTCACTTTGTTATACTGGCCGCCAATTTTCCTGTCGAGGTCAGAACATGGACATTCTTTCTGCAGCGACCATGCTGTTTCTTATTATGGACCCGCTCGGCAACTTGCCGATTGTGCTATCCATTCTCAAACATCTCGATGCAAAGCGTCGTCGCAAAGTACTGATCCGTGAGTTAGTGTTTGCCTTGATGATTTTGATGCTGTTCTTATTTGCAGGGCAGAGCATCATGAGCTTCCTTCATGTTCAGCCTGAAACCTTGAGTATTTCTGGTGGTATCATTCTGTTTATCATCGCCATTAAGATGATTTTCCCAAGTGCTGGCAGCATTACTGGATTGGCTGCCGGCGAAGAGCCGTTTATTGTACCAATGGCTATCCCGATGATTGCGGGACCTTCGGTGATTGCAGCGCTGCTTTTACTTTCTTCTCAGCACCCCGATAAGATTATGGAGCTGTCTGCCGCCGTGTTAATTGCTTGGGGCGCGACTTTCTTTATTTTGATGTTCTACAGCTTCTTCCACCGTATCCTAGGAGAGCGTGGCTTAAAAGCCGTTGAGCGATTGATGGGACTACTGCTAGTGATGATATCTACCCAAATGTTCCTTGATGGGGTGAAGAGCTACATGGGCTGAGCCATTACCGAGATGATAAATACAAAAAAGCCGCTCTTATGAGCGGCTTTCGTTTCTCTGTCTTATTACATCATGTGCTTACGACGAATATCGAGCAGAGCAAAAATACCAAAAATCAAAATGGAGTACTTTTCCCATGCGCTCATCTTAATCTTGTCGCCAAATGCACCAATGAAGATCGCCATTTGCAAACCGTGCATGATGAACAAGAAAGCGGTCATGATGTACAACGCAATCGCTGCTTTACCAGGGAATGGCATAAAGAAGTTGAGGATCAACACGAACCAGACAAAGGCGATGGCCGCTTTAGCCAGTATCAATAATGCTTTCATTTAACTATCCTTTTAAATCGAGGCTTTAAGCTGGTGAGCGTTCGTATAAACGGTAGCTCACTTGACCTGCGGTTTTCTCGCGGTGTAGGTGCCAGCTCTCTGGTAGCCCAGCAATGTTCAGCTCTTTTTCAGTTTCAATATAAATCATCGCATCTTCAGCAAGCCAGCCGTTTTGCTCTAGCAAGGTCACGGTTTCATCCAATAATCCTTTGCGGAATGGCGGATCGATGAATACTACGTGGTGAGGTGTCCCTGGTTGCTGCAAAAAGCTAATTGCATCAGTGTTCACTACTTGAATGTTGTTGGCATTCAAGGAAGTTACGTTCTTTTGCAGTTGCTGAAATGCTTGTGGATTTAGCTCAATCATAGTTACTTGGTCAGCTTGGCGTGAAGCTGATTCAAAGCCTAAACCGCCTGAGCCCGCAAACAAGTCGAGACACTTCGCCTGCGGTACATCTTGAGCTAACCAGTTAAACAGGGTTTCTTTTACGCGATCCGTGGTTGGGCGTAAGCCCTCTGCATCATGAACAGGGAGCTTTCTACCTCTCCATAACCCACTAATAATGCGTACAAAGCCCGTTGTTGGCGTTTTTTGTGATGAGTTTTGCTGGCGACGTCTTACCATAGATTTTTTGACCGCTAATAAAGTGATACTATACCCAATCGCCCAAGCTTTGAGCTTGGATACAGCCCAGAATATTCAAGATGACAGAGTGTAACACTAATAAGATTAGATTTACCTAATTGGAAAGTTTTCACAACTTTGTCATTCGCCTTTTCTGTAAAGTTAATATTCTTGTCAGAAAAGAGTCATTAATAGATAAGAAGACAATCTAGGATAGCCCCAGATGACGGAAAAAAAGAAGCGCGGATTACTTTCGTGGCTAGGTTTTGGTGATGAAGAGCAAAGCCAAAAACCGACAACTGAAGAATCAGTAAAAGAAGAAGCAGCGGAAGCTCCTGCCGCCGAGCAACAACCAACAGAAGACGTTGCCGAGCAAGCAGAAGAAAAAACAGCGGTTGAAGTGGAGCCGGAGAAAGCCGAGGCTGCCCCAGCAGAAGCAGAAGCAGAAGCAGAAGCAGAAGCAGAAGCAGAAGCAGAAGCAGAAGCAGAAGCAGAAGAGCCACAAGTACCAGTTGCACCTCGCGTTCAAGAACAAGAAAAACCAACCGAGAGCTTCTTTGCTCGCCTGAAGCGTAGCCTAAGCCGCACAAAAGCAAACATCGGTGCGGGTTTCTTTGGTTTGTTCAGCGGTAAGAAGATCGATGATGACCTTTTCGAAGAGCTAGAAGAACAACTGTTGATTGCTGATGTAGGCATGGAAACCACCACAAAAATCATCAACAATCTGACTGAAAAAGCCTCTCGCGGTGATCTTAAAGATGGTGAAGCACTTTACGGCCTGCTGAAAGAAGAGATGGCAGAAATCCTTGCGAAAGTAGAACAGCCTCTCGAAATCGACAGCAGCAAAACCCCTTACGTTATCTTAATGGTTGGCGTGAACGGTGTCGGTAAAACCACCACAATAGGTAAGCTGGCGAAGCAATTCCAAAACCAAGGTAAGAAAGTCATGCTTGCGGCGGGTGATACCTTCCGTGCGGCAGCGGTTGAGCAGCTACAAGTATGGGGTGAGCGTAACAACGTTCCTGTGATTGCTCAGCATACTGGCGCGGACAGTGCCTCGGTTATCTATGATGCGATTGAAGCGGCAAAAGCGCGTGGCGTCGATGTCGTGATTGCCGATACTGCAGGTCGTCTACAAAACAAAGCGAACCTAATGGAAGAGCTGCGTAAGATTGTACGTGTAATGAAGAAGATTGATGACTCAGCGCCACACGAGATCATGCTGACGCTAGATGCAGGTACAGGTCAAAATGCAATTAGCCAAGCGAAACTTTTCAGTGATGTTGCCCCTCTAACCGGGATTACATTGACTAAGCTGGATGGTACAGCGAAAGGTGGCGTGATCTTCGCTATCGCTGATCAGTTCGAAATCCCAATTCGCTACATTGGTGTAGGCGAAGGCATCGAAGACTTGCGTCCATTTGAAACTCAAGAGTTCATTGACGCTCTGTTTAGTCGTGAAGAGTAACAAGAGTTAGAGGAAATCAACGGTGATCAAATTTCAGCAAGTGAGCAAAGCTTACCGAGGTGGTCGACAAGCCTTACAGAAAGTCGATTTTCACCTTCGACGCGGAGAAATGGCGTTTTTAGGTGGGCATTCCGGGGCAGGTAAAAGTACCTTGTTGAAACTGATATGTGCGATAGAGCGACCAACCGATGGCAAAATCCATTTCAATGGTCACGATATCACTCGTATCCCAAACAAAGACATTCCCTTCTTGCGTCGCAATATCGGGATTGTTTTCCAAGATCACCGTCTATTGATGGATCGCAGTGTGTTCGACAACGTTGCACTGCCGATGCGCATCGAATCGATTTCTGAAAACGAAATCAAACGCCGTGTTTCTGCGGCGTTGGATAAAACGGGCTTGTTAGATAAAGCCCGTTGTTTGCCAAGTCAACTTTCGGGTGGTGAACAACAACGTGTTGGTATTGCACGCGCTGTCGTAAACCGACCAACTCTACTGGTGGCCGATGAGCCAACTGGTAACCTTGATCCAGAGCTGTCTAACCGTGTGTTACGATTGTTTGAAGAATTTAACCGTGCTGGCGTAACGATTCTCCTTGCGACGCACGATATCGGGTTAGTAAACACTCGCCCACAATATCGCCATTTTGAATTGAACCAAGGCTTCCTAAGTGAGGTAGAAGACTATGGTAGGTAACAAGCGCACCCAGAAGAAAGGGAAAGGTCGCAGTGCCAAGCGTGCAAATACCGATGGTTTTTTCTCTGTCCATGCAAAACAAGCAAAATCTTCTTTTGGCGCGTTATGGCGTCGTCCTTTAGGTAACATTCTTACCTTAGCTGTTATTTCAGTGGCATTAGCGATGCCAGCTTGCTTGTACTTGCTGGGTAAAAACGTGGCGAGCGCAGCACAAGACGTCGCTTCACCATCGCAAGTTAGTGCTTACTTAGTAGAAGGCATGCCTGATGCGCGTGTGATGGTGTTAAAAGACCAAATCGAAACGTGGCCTTTGGTAAAAGAGGTGGAATATATTTCGCCGCAACAAGGTCTATCTGATTTAAGCCAATACGCTGGCTTTGACCAAGCGTTGAGTCTGTTGAGTGGTTACGCACTACCAGGCGTGTTGGTGATCACACCTGATTCAGAAGTAAAGAGTGATATTCAGTCGATAGCCAAGCAAGTCCGTGAGCAACAAGACGTTACTGACGTTAGGCTCGATGAAGATTGGCTGGCGCGTCTTGATGCCATCAAAACCCTTGCTGGCATTATTGTCATCACCCTGACAATACTGATGTTAGGTGCTGTATTTTTAATCGTCGGCAATACATTGCGCTTTAATGTGCTGGCGAACAAAGAAGAGATTCAAACCATGAAGCTGATTGGTGCGACCGACGGTTTCATTCTGCGTCCTTACCTGTACACGGGTATGTGGTTCGGTGTGCTGGGGGCGAGCATTGCTTGGTTAGTCACCGCATTGATTACTGTGGTGATGAACAATGCCGTTGAGCAATTGGCTTCACTATACGACAGTCAGTTCCGCTTGATTGGTCTGAGTTGGGATGAATCTCTGCTGTTAATTATCACTGGTAGTTTGCTGGGTTGTATCGCCGCACGAGTATCCGCGCAGCGTCATCTAAAAGAAATTGAACCAGTTTAGGTGATAAAGGTCTTATACTTGGAATTTATTAGCACAAGCTAATTTTTACCTCTTGTTTAGACAATTTGTTTATGGATAATTACTCGCCCTTCTTGAAACTTGTTCATTTTAAGTTCAAGATGGCCAAGCTAAATTGCAATGTAATGCTCCAGATCAGAGATTGATGAGGAATTGAATGACAAAAGAAGCGTATCCGATGGCTCTAGTCACGCAAGATAGCCTTGATAGCTATATCCGTTCTGTAAACAGCTACCCAATGCTAACTGCAGACGAAGAGCGTGAGCTTGCAGAACGATTACACTACAAGGGTGAAATTGACGCGGCGAAAGGCCTTATCTTGTCACACCTACGATTCGTTGTTCACGTTGCTCGTGGCTACTCAGGCTACGGTTTGCCAATGGCTGATCTAGTACAAGAGGGCAACATCGGTCTTATGAAAGCGGTTAAGCGTTTTAACCCTGAAGTGGGTGTACGTTTGGTTTCTTTCGCTGTTCACTGGATCAAAGCTGAAATCCATGAATACGTATTGCGTAACTGGCGTATTGTTAAGATCGCGACAACCAAAGCGCAACGTAAGCTGTTCTTCAATCTACGTAAGTCGAAAAAGCGTCTAGGTTGGTTCAACAACGGTGAAGTTGAAACCGTAGCCCGTGAGCTAGGTGTCGAGCCTTCAGAAGTACGTGAAATGGAATCGCGTCTAGCGGCAGTGGACTCAACGTTCGATATGCCAATGGATGACGACGACAATGTAAACTCGTACACAGCGCCAATGTTGTACCTAGAGGACAAATCGTCTGATGTAGCAGATAATATTGAAGCTGCTAACTGGGAAACGCATACTAATAATCGTTTAGGTCACGCTCTTGCGAGTTTGGATGAGCGTAGTCAACGTATTGTCCGTTCTCGTTGGTTGGATGACGAGAAAGCAACACTTCAAGATCTAGCGGATGAGTTTGGTGTATCTGCCGAGCGTATTCGTCAGCTAGAAAAGAACGCGATGAAGAAACTGAAACTTGCTGTCGGTGAGTTCTAACTTTCGCTTCTAATCTAAAGTAAGATTTTCATAGAAAGCCGAGATCATGTGATCTCGGCTTTTTTGTTTTCGATCGAAAATCGATAGTGTTTGCGATCTAATTTATCTGTGCTACCTGTGTATAACTCTGTGAAGTAATTATTCATCAACTGTTCGAAAGCCGGACTAAATAAGGCTTAGGCGTGGTTTTTCACTTGGGGATAGTTGTAAATATACACACAGTTAGATCAAGATCATTACTACATCTTGTGGATCAAATGATCCAAATATACTTTATCAACGCAATTCACAGATTTATCCACAAACGGTGCGAATGTGTACAGCTTTCAATGACCTGACTATCTCTGTGTCTAAGTTTGGCTTTGGATAGGTTACAATGGCGTCAATAACGAAAACGACATAGAGAAAGTAAATGGACCAGTTTCAACATATCGATGTTCAAGGCGCTCAGGCATTGCTCGAACAAGGTGAAGCAAAACTTGTAGATATTCGTGACCCTCAATCTTTTGCTGTCGCGCATGCAGAATCCGCTTTTCATCTGACTAATGATTCGATCGTTCCTTTCATGAACGATGTGGAATTCGAACAACCAATCCTAGTGATGTGTTACCACGGCATCAGTAGCCAAGGTGCGGCACAATATTTGGTTAACCAAGGCTTCGAACAGGTGTACAGTGTGGATGGCGGCTTTGAAGCCTGGCAACGAGCAGAACTACCGATAGTGAGAAGTTAATGAAGAGATTGGTAACGTTAAATAATCCACGTATGGCGCAAGCCTTCATTGATTACATGGCATCACGCAAGATTGATATTCAGATGATGCCGGAAGGTGAAGGACAGTTTGTACTTTGGCTGACGGATGCGCAGCATGAAATTGAAGTCGAAGCCGAGCTAAAACAATTCTTAGCCAATCCATCAGCGTCGAAATATAGCGCCGCTTCGTGGGACGTTGCCGATACTCGTAAGAGCAAATTTCATTATTCCAGCCCGAGCATTATGGGTATGGTGAAAGCTAAGGCGGGCCCAGTGACCTTGCTGATCATGGTTGTCTGTGCCGTTATCTACTTTTTGCAGATGTTCGGCTTTGGTGATGGTGTGTTTGCTTTATTGCATTTTCCTGCGTTCGAAGGGCAGCAATGGCAGCTCTGGCGCTGGGTTAGCCATGCGTTATTGCACTTTTCTGTTACCCATATTGTGTTCAACCTCTTGTGGTGGTGGCAATTGGGAGGCGATATCGAGCGCCGTTTAAGCTCTGGAAAGTTACTGCAAATCTTCCTTATTTCTGCTGCGCTCTCCGGCGCGGGTCAGTTTTATGTTGAAGGAGCAAACTTCGGCGGTTTATCTGGTGTGGTTTATGCGCTACTTGGTTACTTGTGGATCCTTGGTTACCGTTGTCCACATCTTGGCTTAACACTTCCTAAACCTATTATTGGCTTTATGCTGGTGTGGTTGGTTCTTGGCTATGTTCAACCATTTATGGCGATTGCCAACACGGCCCACTTAGTTGGCTTACTTTCTGGTATGGCGATAGCGTTGTTTGATTCTGGTAAACAGAAATACCAACAAACCTCCTAAGTTAATGATTTACAGACACCAACAAAAAGACCACCAATCGGTGGTCTTTTGTTTATCTGTCTTTCGTTTAATAGGAGCAGCTCGTCAGCTTTAACTGTTCATATTATTGGTAAAGGTATTTGGTAAACAGCAAATCAGCGATGATGGTTTTACCCGTCTCTGGCAGTAGGGTTTCATTGAGTTCTTTCACCAACGTTTTGCGCAGATCCTCACGACCAGATAAAGACTTAATCGTATCTTCTGTTTGTTTACCCAATAGTTCAATCACCGCATCTCGGATTAATGGTTGGTGGTGTTCGACAACGGCGAGGTCTTGCTGACTCATCACCATGATATCGATACGCACCTGTACATAACCCAGTTTATTACCCTTGGTATAGAAGTTCGTAGTTAAATCGGGTTCGAGCGTAAAGTAGGCTAACTTAGGTGCTGCCTCTTCAGATTCAGCCCAACTCGGTGCTGAAATAAGCAGACTTAGCGCGAAAATAATTTGGGCTATATAACGTTTGTACATATTTCTAACTTTTCTTTCTCTGGATCGCGATATTCGAATCGCTTCAGTCTTGATACAATAGACCGTCTATAACAAATAACGGAACTTACAGTTTCAATAAGACGGTAAGTTGTTGCTTTATTGTACGCATAAAGCCTCCAATTGAATACTAGTATGAATCAGCCGACATCACTCTATCTTACTTCTTTATTGGAAGTAGAGTGGCAAAACCCCGAAGATTTTGAATTCCCTAACGAATTCGCCAAGCATTGGCTTGAAGAAAAGGGCTCTTTGTCACGTCGTTTAGGTCAGCACTGCCAACGCTTAACAGTGGAATTGCTGCACAATCAGATCGTCACTGCCAAGACGTTAAAACAGGATGAGAGCCAGCTATTGTCTGAGCAAGATTGCCTACTGAGAGAGGTGATTTTATGTGGCGACAATACAGATTGGGTCATTGGACGCACGCTCATTCCTCGTTCAACCTTGGTCGATCAACAGTATGACTTAGCTCAGCAAGGAGATATTCCGCTGGGCTTAACTGTGTTCAGCGCCGATAACGTTGAGCGCGATGCTCTGCAAATGGGATGGGTTAATTTGCCACAGGGGCGCCTTTTAGCGCGACGCTCAAGACTGTGGATGAATCACAAACCCATGCTGGTTGCTGAGCTATTCTTACCCAATTCACCAGTTTACGCTAAGGAGAAGGTGTAAATGTCCGCAGAAAAAGCCAAAGCATATTGGCAACTGATGCGAATGGATCGCCCAATTGGCTCACTCTTGTTATTGTGGCCGACGGTTTGGGCACTTGTAATTGCCGCCCAAGGCATGCCAAGTTGGAATGTACTCATCGTGTTTGTGTTAGGTGTATTCCTAATGCGAAGCGCCGGTTGTGTGATTAACGATTTTGCTGACCGTAAAGTTGATGGTCATGTGAAACGTACCAAGCAGCGTCCTTTACCCTCAGGTAAAGTGACCTCGAAAGAAGCGATTGGTCTGTTTTTAGTTCTAGGTATCAGCTCTTTCTTATTGGTGCTGACCATGAACCCGCTGACGATCAAGCTATCCTTTGCTGGTATCTTTTTAGCGTTCATTTATCCATTTATGAAGCGTTACACCCATTTGCCTCAGCTGTTTTTAGGTTTGGCTTTTAGTTGGGCGATTCCGATGGCATGGGCAGCACAAACAGGCGAATTGCCTTGGATTGTGTGGTTTGTGTTTGTGATTAATGCTTTGTGGACCATTGCTTACGATACTCAATATGCGATGGTCGACCGTGATGATGATTTAAAGATTGGTATCAAATCAACGGCTATCTTGTTCGGGCGTCACGATAAGCTGGTGATTGGTGTTCTGCAGTTGATTACCTTGGCGATGTTAGTGTTGCTTGGTCAACATTACGAACTTGGGCAAAGCTACTATTGGACGATTTTGGTTGCGGCTTCTTTGTTTGTATACCAGCAACACTTGATTCGCCACCGAGAGCGCGACTTGTGCTTCAGAGCCTTTCTTAACAACAACTATGTGGGAATGGTGATTGCGGTCGGTCTGTTTATCGCTTTCTGGTAACTCAGTACAAACGTTCAGATAGAAAAAGGCATCCAATTGGATGCCTTTTATGTTTTGTCTAGATGAATATCGAGCTTAAGCCAATTATGCTTGCAGCTGGTGGATACTCTCTTCGATGGTCAATTTCACTTCTGGGTAGAGCAAAGCAAAGAGTAGTTTGGCAAATTGCTTTGTCTTCTCAAGATCGCAGTTGCCGTCGCTATCTAGGTATTGTTGCTCTTTCAACGTATTGAACATTGCAGCAAACACACCTTTGTCGAAAAACTCTGGCGCGTTAATACCGTGTAGACGACCCAAACGCTGCGCAATGTCTTGGCTCTGCTGTTCAAGGTCTGATTTACCCAGTTCTTGGTCAGCTACCAGTAAGTTCATCGCAATAGAGTAGCGTTGCAGTGTTTCAGTGATAGTACGACCCAACAAAACCAATGATTGGTTGTTTGACTGGTTAATTTCCAGTTTGTCACCATCTTGGCAAACCATCTTCTGCTCAATGAACTCGTTCAAGATCTTCACGACCAGCTCGTTCAACTCTTCTTCCTTGTAGCTTAGGAACAGCTCTTTTTTCAGGAATGGGTAGATTTGAGCGACGTTTTCTTGAATTTTCTCAATCGTCACGTTGCGCTGACGAATAATCATCTGAGCAATCAATGATGGTAGGGCGAACAAGTGAATGATGTTGTTGCGGTAGTAAGTCATCAGAATCGACTGGCTACGATCCAACGAAATGATGTCACCCATGGTGTCGGTTTCAATCACAAACTTATCAAGTGAGATCGCATGATCTACCAACTCTTCAGCCGTTTCTGTTGGAACCGTTGAAGTGTTTGAGTATGGGTTGTTCTTAAGTAGCTTCAAGTAGCATTCGATCTGGTTGATTAGAGAGTCACGAGACAATGCACGCTGACGAGACGCCAATAGCGCGGTCGCACATAGAGTTAGCGCGTTAGTCGCTGCCGCGTCGTTAATGTGCGTCATCATCTTGTTTGCCAGACCGTTCACCACAGGGTTCATCCATTGCGGTTTGCTGCCGCCCATGCGATCGATGTCTTTCGTCCACTCAGGAGCGTGTTCATTCAGGTATTGGTTTAGCTGAATCGGCTCACCGAAGTTAACGTAACCAAGACCAAAATTGCGCAGCTTACGCAGAGTACGCAGCACAAGACCCGCGTTTTCTTTCTCTTTGCGTGAACCTCGAAGCTCTTTGGCGTAAGTACCTACTTCCATTACGTGCTCGTAACCGATGTAAACAGGCACCAATGTTACTGGACGGTTTAGACCGCGTAGCATGGCTTGAATCGTCATTGCCAACATACCGGTTTTTGCTTGAAGTAGACGACCAGTACGTGAACGACCACCTTCACTGAAGTACTCAACCGAGTAACCTTTGGCAAACAGCTCTGATAGGTACTCACGGAAAATCGTGGAGTACAGCTTATTGCCTTTAAAGCTACGACGAATAAAGAACGCACCACCACGACGGAAGATTGGACCCGCAGGGAAGAAATTCAGGTTGATACCCGCAGCAATATGCGGTGGCACCATACCTTCATGGTATAGAACGTAAGAAAGCAGTAGGTAGTCCATGTGACTGCGGTGACATGGTACGTACACGATCTCATGACCATCTTGCGCTAGGCGACGAACAGTCGAAGCGTTGTTTATGTGTAGACCTTGGTACAGCTTCGTCCACAACCAGCCAAGAATACGATCGCCGTTTTTAACCAAACCATAAGAGAAGTCCGCTGCAATCTCATCCATGATGTCATGGGCTTCTTTGCGTGCTTTCTCGATAGAAATGTTTTTGCTTTGCGCTTCGTCTTCAATCGCTTTTTCGATTGCTGGCGATTTCATTAAGCGTGCAAACAGCACTTGGCGTTGAGGCAGGTTTGGACCCGATGCCGCGAGCTTCTGACGAGAGAAGTGGATACGTGCAACGCGCGCTAGCTTGTGTGCAATAGCGCTGTCGGTACCGTGAGAGTCTGCCATGTAACGCAGTGAAACCACTGGGCTAAAGCGCACCAAACAGTCACGACCTGCTGCCATTACCGCTTTTGCTTTTTGCGGACCGTTCATTGGTTGCAGGTACGGCTTATGGTTTTCTTCTTTACCTGGCTTACGACCCCAAAGTACGGTCGCTGGAATCATTTGCACGTCTAGTTCGCTATCGAGCTTGTGCAATTCAAGTAAATCAGTAAACAGAGAAACAGACTCACTCGGTACGTCGTTATCATTGCTCATCACGGTTGGACGAGAGGCAATAAACACGTAACGAGTCAGTTTTTTGCCATTGATTTCTAGCGGGCTAAGCGGGTCTGGGAGACCAAGGCTCAAAGCTTGTTTTTGTAGTGTCAGCAAATCCACGTTCGAACGGAACGGTAAGGCGTACACAATCGGTTTCGCTAGGTCGATGTTGAGATCGTCAATCGGATTCGATGGGATTGTGGTGCCCTTTACCATTACCGATAAAGGTAGTTTTAGTAATGAACGTGAAAATGATTGTCCAGAAGACATAAAGTTCACAGCCTCAATAGGTATTCAAACAAGCCTAACCTTATTTCTGCGTCCGCTTTCCCTTCTTCTATAGGAAAGGAAATAGATACGGCTATAGAAATAAGCCTAGGCGATAAATTTTAAGCGCAGCAAGGATACCAGAAACTGGTCAAACCTTTTAATTTTATTGAGCGGAAATTAGTCGAACCCCTAGGTTGTTGCTTTCATTAGACGAATTGGCTATTGCGCGTTTAAAACGCATGTTCACTTGAGGTTTGTGGGTGGGATCTGAAACTGGCGCAAATAAATTAAAAAACAACCAATTGGGTTTTCATTTGTTCATTTACTGGATATACTCACAGTTAACTGTATAAAAAGACAGGTGACATATGAAGCCGTTAACGCCACGCCAACAACAAGTCTTCGATTTGATTAAAAGCAAAATCGAAGACACCGGAATGCCACCAACTCGTGCAGAGATTGCGCGTGAGCTTGGCTTCCGCTCTGCGAATGCCGCAGAAGAACACCTAAAAGCGCTTGCTCGTAAACAAGCGATTGAAATTATTCCAGGCGCATCTCGCGGGATTCGAATCCTACTCGAAGATGCGGCAAACGACGATCAAGGTCTGCCTTTGATTGGTCAAGTTGCTGCTGGTGAGCCGATTCTGGCTCAAGAGCATGTGGAGTCTCACTACCAAGTGGACCCTGCGATGTTCAAACCAAAAGCAGATTTCTTACTTCGCGTAAACGGCGAAAGTATGAAAGACATCGGTATTATGGACGGCGACTTGCTGGCTGTGCACAAAACTCAAGATGTGCGCGACGGTCAAGTTGTGGTTGCACGTGTTGATGATGATGTGACGGTGAAGCGTTTAGAGCGTAAAGGTTCTACTGTTCTACTGCATGCAGAGAATGAAGAGTTTTCACCAATCCAAGTTGACCTAACATCGCAACACCTGACGATTGAAGGTCTGGCGGTTGGCATCATCCGTAACACTGACTGGATGTAGGTTTCTTACCTCAAGCATTCTAATAAAGCCCAGCGTTCTGCTGGGCTTTGTGTTTTCTGCACTTTCTATTCCAACTTTTATTTTCTTCAAAGCATATTTCTTTTCTTCCGAGCATAGTTACGCTCGCACTGATTCAGAGCGTTTGGCTGTTGCGTTAAAACTTGCAAGTGATATTGAGATTTATTATCATCTAGTTCCATTTAACCATTTTCTTTTCGGCGCAAGGAAATGCCCATGTCCAAGCCTCAACATCACGTACCCAATCATCTGTTGAAACCGTTGTTTTTGCGTAGCCGCGAAAGCTTGGTCGATAACGGTTTGGTGTACGATCCGATCGCTGCAAAAGCGTGCTTGAGCTGCAAGATGGCACCAGATTGCATCAGTGGCGACGTCGATCAGAAGCAGCTGCTGCACGTGACTTTAACTCAGCTGTGCGATCAGCAGGTTAGTCACTTTCTTCAACAACACTCAGACGCTTGGATCATTAACGTTGGTGCGGGCTTAGATACGCGTTTCTACCGTTTGGACAATGGTCGTTGTCACTGGATTGAACTGGATGTCACCGAGAATCTGGTTTGGCGTCAGCGATTGTTTCATAAAAACGAACGCTACGAGCATCGTTGTGGCAGCGTAGAAGACATGAATTGGTTAGATGAACTGCGCATTCCTGAAAAAGCACCAGTATTGATTCTGTGTGAGATGGCTTTACTCGATTGCGATGAATCGCGTGTTGCGACTTTCATCCAAACTCTGGGTCGCTATTTTGTATCGGCAGAAGTGTGCATGGTACTAGCAGGTGACTTAACCGAAAGTAAATGGGGTCAGAAGCTCGGCTCAGATACGTATGCACATGGTTTTGAAGCACCAGCACAACAAGTACTGCATTGGCTGCCATGGGCACAATGGGTCAAAGCCTTCTCGCCATTCGACCGATTTTGCTCACGTTGGAAAGCATGGCAGCGCTGGCTGAATAAGATCCCAATGTTGAAGCATCGTCTCACGCCAGTTCTCGTTCACATCAAGTGGTAATTGGATAGGCTCGAGGGTCTGTTTACCTTTTGCGGTTAAATTTTGTTCGAGATAAAAGCGTTTTAATCGCGACGATAGGTTAGCCGCCTAGTCACTCTAAGCAATGACCTATCAACAAAGAGTAAAGCGCTTTTAGCCGAACCCTTGGGCAGCTTTGTGGCTCTCTTGTACTGAGTTACTGTATTTCAAACTTTTCTCTTTTTTGATTGAATAGTAAGAACCCACAAACAGCTGCAAAAATAAGCTCTAAAGGTCAACAGACCCTTAGTACTCAGGTACACTCGCTGATCTAAACAACGAGGTGCCTGTGACAAACTCTATCTTCTCTCCTTTATCGAATCCTCAAGTGCATCGCCAAGTGTTAGCGCTCGCTATCCCTATGGTGCTGTCGAATATTACTGTTCCACTATTGGGCTTGGTTGACGCTGCGGTGATCGGTCACCTTGAACACGCTTGGTATCTAGGTGGTGTTGCGCTTGGTAGTACCATGATCAGTGTGACGTTTTGGTTGCTTGGCTTTTTACGTATGTCGACCACTGGATTAGCGGCGCAGTCCTATGGTGGTGAAGACCGAAAACAACTTGCTTTGGTGTTTATGCAAGGCTCACTGATGGCACTGCTGTTTGCGTTAGTCTTCCTTATTGCCCATAATCCGATCGCGGATCTGATATTTGGTTGGAGTGATGCCAGTGCTGAAGTGAAGCATTACGGCATGCAATATTTCTCTATCCGAGTGTGGAGTGCCCCCGCTGCGCTGATGAACTTTGTGTTGTTGGGCTGGCTACTCGGAACGCAAAACTCCAAAGCCCCAATGTGGATGGTGATCATCACCAACGTGACCAATATTGCGCTCGATTTACTGTTTGTGATTGGTTTGGGGTGGAAAGTTGAAGGGGCAGCGCTAGCCTCAGTGATTGCTGATTACTCTGGCATGGCGTTTGGCTTGATGTGTGTATGGAGGACGTGGTGTGCCCGTCTGTTGCCATCACCTAAGAGCCTGCTAACCGATACTCAACATGGGCTAGGGCGTTTCGTAAAACTCAATCGCGATATCTTCTTACGCTCGCTATGTTTACAAGCTACGTTTAGCTTTATGACTTTCCAAGGTGCGAGCTTTGGTGATGATGTGGTTGCGGCCAATGCGGTATTGATGAGTTTCTTGATGATGATTTCCTATGGCATGGACGGTTTTGCTTACGCCATGGAAGCCATGGTTGGCAAAGCGATTGGCGCCAAAGACCGAGCGCAGCTCAGTGCTTCGCTGATTGGTACTTTCTTTTGGAGCCTTATCATCTGTTTAGGTTTGACTGCGGTATTTGGTTTGGCGGGATCGCACTTGATCGCCATGATCACTTCGATTGAAGCGGTGCAGCAGCAAGCGGCGGTATATCTGCCGTGGCTGGTGGTCATGCCATTGGCGTCGATGTGGTGCTTCCTGTTTGATGGCATTTTTGTTGGTGCCACCAAAGGTAAAGACATGCGAAACAGTATGTTCGTGGCGACTTGCTGCTTCTTTGCAATCTTCTTTTTGTTCTCTGGCTGGCAAAACCATGCACTATGGTTTGCGATGACCAGTTTCATGGCAATGCGAGGGATTGGACTCGGCGCTATCTTCTTTTATCAATGGCGTAAGGGAAGCTTTCTTGCCTAGTCACTCAAATAGAAACAGCAGGTCGAAACCTGCTGTTTTAGCTTTTGGATCATGGAAACCCAATTGAATTAGAATAATCGGTTCAAACCGTTTAGCGCCGCTACGCGATACGCTTCTGCCATCGTCGGGTAGTTAAAGGTGGTATTGACGAAGTATTCAATCGTATTGGCTTCGCCTTTTTGTTCCATGATGGCCTGACCGATGTGGATGATTTCCGCAGCGCGCTCACCAAAGCAGTGAATACCAAGAATCTCTTTGGTTTCGCGATGGAAGAGGATTTTTAAACTGCCGATGTCTTTACCTGCAATCTGTGCACGAGCTAGATGCTTGAACGAAGAACGTCCCACTTCGTAAGGCACTTTCGCCGCAGTCAGTTCTTGCTCGGTTTTACCCACTGAGCTGATTTCTGGAATGGTGTAGATACCCGTTGGGATGTCATCAATCAGATTACCGTCAGCTTGCCCTTTAGTGATGGCTTGTGCCACGAAACGACCTTGGTCATACGCTGCACTCGCTAGGCTAGGGTAGCCAATTACATCACCGACTGCGTAGATGTGTTCTACCTCTGTACGGTAGTTACCATCTACTTTGAGCTGTCCGCGTGAATCACCCTCAAGTCCAACCGCAGGTAAGTTGAGTTTGTCTGTGTTACCCGTTCGACCATTAGCATACAGTAGGCAATCGGCTTTCATCTTCTTGCCAGATTGAAGATGCACGATAACACCATCTTCAGTGCCTTCGATTTTCTCGAATGTTTCATCGTTACGAATCACCACGCCACTGTTCCAGAAGTGGTAAGACAATGCGTCTGATACTTCGTTATCTAAGAAAGAGAGCAGGCGGTCGCGAGTGTTAATCAGGTCAGTTTTCACGCCTAAACCGCGGAAGATTGAGGCGTATTCACAACCAATCACGCCTGCACCGTAAATAATGATGTGGCGAGGGTCGTGCTTCAGGCTCAGGATGGAATCACTGTCGTAGATGCGTTCATGTAAGAAGTCAACGTCATTTGGTTGGTATGGACGAGAGCCTGTAGCGATAACAAATTTATCTGCTGAGTATACTTCTTCCGTACCATCACTTTGCATGACGGCGATGGAGTAGTTATCGATAAAGCGGGCTGTACCAAACAACAGTGTGCATGAGTTGCGATCATAAAAGCCCTGACGAAGTCGAGTCTGTTTATCTATTACCGATTTTGCATGACCTAAAATGTCAGAAAATGTTGCATGAAGGCTGGTGTTATTGCGGCAGAATAACGGGTTGCTATTGAATTCAATGATACGGCTAACTGCGTGACGCAATGCTTTGGATGGTATGGTTCCCCAGTGCGTACAACCGCCACCAACACTGCTTTCCTTTTCTACGATGGCAACATTCAGTCCGGCTTTGGTCAATCCCATCGCCGCCCCTTCACCGCCCGGGCCACTACCAATTACGATCACGTCATAGTGATTAGCATGCGCCATGATGTCTTCCTTGTTATATTTGCTTAACATTGCTGTAGCGGGATTTTAACTCATTTACTCTATTGGGAACACGTAATGCCTGCTAGAGAGTGGAAGTGATCACGCAGAATCGCCCAAAAGAACTAATTGGTATGCTGTATGTCTACTATTTGAAGTGAGGTGATTGCAATTAGATGCATGGCGATAGTAACGTGCTCGCCGCTTATCGGCAGATAACGTCGCTTTATACGTGGGGGCGATATGCGTTATATTGAAGCTCTCGTACCCAATAGAAAAAGAGCAAGTTAAAGAATGAAATCGATGGGAATCCGCGCGCAGCAAAAAGAAAAAACACGTCGATCGTTGATCGATGCGGCATTTAATCAACTCAGTGCGGATCGCAGCTTTTCCAATCTCAGCTTGCGTGAGGTTGCCCGAGAGGCAGGAATTGCACCAACTTCTTTTTACCGTCACTTCAAAGACATGGACGAGCTAGGCTTAACCATGGTTGATGAAGGTGGTTTGTTGTTGCGACAACTGATGCGTCAGGCGCGTCAGCGTATTGTCAAAGAAGGCAGTGTGATTCGAACTTCAGTTGAAACCTTTATGGAATTCATTGAAAGTAGTCCTAACGTTTTCCGCTTATTGTTGCGTGAGCGCTCCGGCACTTCCTCTGAATTTCGTACTGCCGTCGCTCGAGAAATTCAGCATTTTGCGGCAGAATTAACTGAGTACTTAATGAGCACCGGTATGACCAAAGAAGAGGCGTTCACTCAAGCAGAGGCGTCGGTTACTTTGGTGTTTAGCTCTGGTGCGGAAGCTTTAGATTTAGATCGACGCGAGCGCGATGAACTCGCCGAGCGATTGATTATGCAATTGCGAATGATAGCCAAAGGGGCCTATTGGTATCGCAAAGAACGTGAACGTAACCGATTAAAAGGCGGGATAGAATAATGTCGAATGGAAATAAATCTGAAAAGAAAACGCTGATTTTGGCACTGGTTGCAGGTATGTGTGGTGATGCTTTGTTGTCATGGTTGACCATGAGCGAAGTGTCTTTTTCAATCTTCCCTCTGATTGCACTCGTGCTAGCTGTACAGGCGCTGTACCAAGAATACCTTAACAACCCAGTATCAGAAGATATCCCACTTGTTGGCCTGGCGTGTTTCTTCGTTGGTGCATTTGGTCACTCTGCGTTTATCAAAGCGCAATACCCAGAAGCAGGCTCTAACTTCTTCGCAATTCTAGTTTCAATGATTCTCCTAGCGTGGATCGGTAAGAAACTGGGTTTTATGGAAAAGAAGACTACCGCTGAATAAGCAAAACGAATCCAACAAAAAAGCGAGCCATTGAGCTCGCTTTTTTTATGTCTGAGGCTGGTGGATTACGCTTTACGTTCCAACAGTACACCTGCTTCCATGTGATGTGTGTAAGGGAACTGGTCAAACAGAGCAAAACGCGTCATGTTGTGAGTTTCGCATAGAATGTCCAAGTTCTCTTTTAGTGTCTCTGGGTTACAAGAGATGTACATGATGCGCTCGTAACCTTGCACCATCTTACAAGTGTCGACATCCATACCTGAACGCGGCGGATCGACAAAAATCGTATTGCAGTTGTAGCTCTTCAGATCCACACCTGCATCTTGTAGGCGGCGGAATTCACGCTTACCTTCGATTGCTTGAGTAAACTCTTCTGCAGATAGACGTAGGATTTGAACGTTATCAATCTCGTTCGCTGCAATGTTGTATTGCGCAGAAACCACAGATGGCTTCGCTAATTCAGTTGCAAGAACGCGATCGAAGTTTTGTGCCAGCGCCAAAGAGAAGTTACCGTTACCACAGTAAAGCTCTAGGAGATCACCAGTGCTTTCTTGAGTACAGTCGACTGCCCATTCCAACATCTTCTCAGCGACTTTGCCGTTTGGTTGAGTGAAGCTGTTTTCTACTTGTTGGTAGATGTAGCTTTGACCATTTACGTCTAGCTTCTCGATCACGTAGTCACGGTCTAAGACAATCTTCATTTTACGAGCACGACCAATGATGTTTAGGTTGAAGCCTTCATCATTTAAACGCTGCTTAAGGGCTTTCGCGTTTTCAATCCACTCTTCATCCAGTTGGCGATGGTAAAGCAGTGAAACCAGAATCTCACCGCTAAGCGTTGACAGAAAGTCCACTTGGAACAGTTTGCGACGTAGCGATTCGTTGTCTTTCATCGCTTCAACTAGTAGTGGCATCAGGTCGTTGATCAGACGGCTTGCTGCTGGGAATTGGTCAACGCGGTATTTCTCACGAGTTTCTTGATTGAACATGATGTAGTAAAGGTCTTCACCCTCATGCCAAACGCGGAACTCAGCACGCATGCGGTAGTGCTGCTCTGGTGATTCAAACACTTCCAGTTCTGGCACGTTGTATGGCGCGAACATATCGTTCAGACGTTCGACTTTTTCAGCCAGTTGTTCTTGGTAGCGTTGTGGGTTTACATCAAGAGTAGCCATGATCTTACCTTTTATGGTGCATTCAATTTAAGAGCGCAGATTTTATTCAATCTCAATAGGATGTCCAGTTTTGTGCCCCAATTGATTTAAAGATAGTGTGTTCTGTGTCAGTTGATACACCAATGAACCAAATCGTTACGATTGTCAGAGGTAATATTGGCTGGACAAATAATCAATAGCTTAATAGTATTTGCCCCAAGCTGGTGCTATCTAGCAATCTAGATGGCTGAAATGGGAATCTGGTGAGAATCCAGAACTGACGCGCAGCGGTAAAAGAGAACGAACGCTCATCAAGACACTGCATTAGTTTATGTGGGAAGTCGAGTAAGTAGGCGGTACAACCTTGCTCTTAAGTCCGAATACCTGCCAGCAACTGAGCCACAGCACTGGACTGCTCAACACGAGTAGGGCTCGGTAGGAATTACGCGACTTAGGACAATACAATGAGAAAAACATTTCTTGCGATCACGTGTGCATCGCTGCTTTCACCTACCTTTTATTTACAGGCCCAAGAAGTTTCCGCAGATGAAACGGTTGTGGTTACGGCAAACCGCTTCAAGCAAATTGATGGTGCTGTTCTTGCACAAACCGTTACGGTAACCAAAGAAGACATTAAACGCCTGCAAGCAAATAGTCTGTTTGATGTGTTCCGTACACTGCCGAGTGTTGAAGTTGCTCAGTACGGTGGGCGTGGTCAATCCGCATCTATCTACGTTCGAGGTGGTAGCTCGTCTCAAGTACTCGTTCTAGTTGATGGGGTGCGTATGCCTCGTGCAATCATGGGTGGTATCGACTTTAACCAATTTCCAATCAACTCTGTCGAACGTATCGATTACATTCGTGGTGCACGAGCCTCTATCTATGGTTCAGAAGCGATCTCTGGCGTAATCAACATTATTACTCGTGCGCCTATTAATGACGATTCAGGTCGAGTGTCTGCAGGTTATGGCTCAAATAACCATAAAAAAGGCACGTTTGTGGTCTCTAAACCTGTGGGTGAAGGTAAACACTTTAAGGGTGTCTTAGGATACGAGAAAACCGATGGTTTTAATGTTAAGCCTCAGCCAGGATTGAATGATGGCGATGAGCATGGCTTCGAAACGCTAAACCTGAAGTTGGGTTACCAACAAAACTTTTCTGACAACTTGTCTGGTTACGTTGGAGTGAGTGCTTACAACAATGAATACGATTACGACAACAGTAGTATTTGGAGTGGTCATGAGAAAAAAACTGGTGAAGTAGAGTATGTAGGTACCGACTTATCGCTGGAATACAACAAAGAGGTTTACTCATCTGAATTAAAATTGGCTTATGGTCAACAAGACAACTACGACCATAAATCAGGTCAAAACAAATCTACTGGCGATCATGTTGCTATTGAGCAGTTCAACGCGATTTGGTTGAACTCGTACAGCGTTAACGAAGAACTGAGTATTGGTGGCGGTTTGGATTACCGTACTGAGAAGCTAGCAAAAGGCTACATTGCGGCGAACAGTTGGGGACCAGCTAAAGACTATGATCCAGAGAAGAACCCAAGAACTAACTTTGGTGTTAGTGCCATTGCTCAATATGTTTATGACGTATGGACGTTAGAAGCAAGCGTACGTAATGACGACAACAATCAATTTGGTAACAACACCACATGGCAAACCGCTGCGGGTTGGAGTTTTTACGAAGGTTACGAGTTAACCCTGAGTCATGGTACTGCTTTCCGTGCGCCGAGCTTTGTTGATTTGTATTACCCAGGCTACGAAATGCCAAACCTAAAACCAGAAGAATCAGAAAATACCGAGCTGTCGCTATCAGGTGCTGTATCGATTGTTGATTGGACGGTGACGGGTTACTACAACCAAATTGAGAACATGTTGATTTGGAAAGGCTCTGGCATGCAAAACGTTGGTGAAGCTGAGATCAAAGGTGTCGAACTAGAGGTGAAATTCGACACGGATATCGTTTCTCACGAGTTTTACTTAGATTATAAAGATCCTGTCGATAAGTCTGGGGCAAAAGATACTCAGCTAGCGTACCGCTCCAAGCGTGGTGCTAAGTGGAACGCCTACGCAACGTTTGATCAATGGACGTTGGGCTCGCAGTACCTGTACCAAGGTGAACGCTTTAATGGCAGTACCAGACTACCGAGCTACAGCCTATGGAACTTCACTGCTTCTTACGCCGTGAACCAAAACTGGGATATTAATGCGAAGCTAAGCAACGCTTTCGATAAAAACTACGAGATGTACACTAGTTACGCGACGCCAGGGCGTCAGTACTTTGTCTCGGCAGACTACCGCTTTTAATCAAGCTAAACGAGACCGCCATATCGGCGGTCTTTCTTTTTGTAAGTAAAGCGCTGGTGGAAATAGGTAACAAGGAAAGACGATGACTAAACTAAAACGTGTTGTGATTAGCTGGTCAAGCGGAAAAGACTCTACATTAACGTTGGAGCGTCTAAACGAAGATCCGCATTATCAGGTAGTTGGCTTGTACACCACTTATGTTGATAAAGAAGTCCCTTTTCAAGCAACCCCGCTTGAGGTCGTGCAAATGCAGGCGGACTTACTTGGCCTTCCGCTCATTACTATCGAACTGCCTGAAGTGTTCCCGAATAACGACATTTATCAATCGACGATCGTTAATGCACTACAAAGCAGTGGGCTGAATGTAGAAGCTGTCGCGTTCGGTGATATGTTTTGTAATGGTATTGCTGATTATCGACGCAGCTATATTGAACCTGCCGGCTGGGAATGTGTATTCCCTTTGTTGGGGGAAGAAAGCAAGGCATTGGCATTTGAAATTATCGAGCGTGGAATTCAAACCATGTTGATTACCACCGATGGAAATGTATTGCCGCCGGAGTGGTGTGGACGTTGGTATGACAAAACGTTGATTGAGTCATTACCCGGTCATATTGATCCCTGTGGCGAAGATGGCGAATTCCATACATTGGTGACATCAACCTCATCATTTCAAGGACATATAGAGTTGGCTAAGCTTGAAGTGGAAACAGGGGAGCGATTCAGTCATCAAAGATACCGAGCCAAAGCATTGCCAAAACAAATCTAACCAGTATGATCGCCGAGTCTCTAATTTGCAGGTAAGACTCGTGCGAGCATCAAGTAAGAAAAAAGTCCTAGTGTTTGATTCCGGTGTCGGAGGGCTATCGGTCTTCCAAGAAATCCACCGACTTCTACCAAACATGGATTACTTGTATCTGTTCGATAACGAAGCTTACCCATATGGCGAGCTAGACCAAGATGTGCTGATCACTCGCGTTAATAAGCTGGTGGCAGCATTGGTTGAAGAGCATCAAGCTGACATAGTAGTCATCGCCTGCAATACCGCAAGTACCATAGTGTTGCCATCATTGCGTGCGAATCTATCCATTCCGGTTGTCGGAGTGGTGCCTGCGATCAAGCCGGCCTCATTACTCGCTTCTCAGGGTGTAGGACTTATTGCTACGCCCGCGACCGTGACTCGTCAATATACTCATGAACTGATCCGTGACTTTGCTCAAGGCAAACCTGTCGAACTATTAGGTTCCACTCGCTTAGTGGATATGGCAGAAGAAAAGCTGCGTGGCGAAAGTATTTCTATTCCAGAGCTCGAAAGCATTCTTCTCCCATTACGTAATAAAGTCGATGTAGCTGTATTGGGGTGCACTCATTTTCCTTTGATTAAAGAGGAAATCCATCAAGCGTTAGGTGGAGAGGTTACGTTAATTGATTCTGGCGAAGCCATTGCTCGACGAGTGAAAGCATTACTACTCAGCGATATGAAGGAAGAAAGCCAAGAGGAAGGGAGTAAGAAGATTTATGCCAGTGCACCTCCTTGGCAAGAAGATGCACTGAATACCTGTTTGGCGACCTTAGGGTTTAATCCTGTTCAGGTTTACCGCCATCAGGGTGTTTAGGATCGTTAGCAATACGCACTTTAAGTGTACGCTCCATATATTCCTTCTCGTTAAGTTTAGCGATAGCAGGTTTTGCATCTGCCGCAGCCATCACTACAAAACCAAACCCTCTCCTTTTACCAGTGCGCTTATCTTTCATTAAGCGTACTGCATAGACCTGACCATACTCAGCAAACAAATCTCGAACGTGACTTTCATTTGCCTTATAAGGAAGGTTGCCGACATACAGCGTTTTAGTTGAAGGATCGGAATCCGAAGATTGAAGAACAGGTGTTTTGCTAGAAAGTGAAAAAAGAAAAGCAGTAGCGACAACACCGATAACAAAGCTCAAGGCAGGTGACACAGGTAACTGAGAGAAGATGATTCCCCCAATGACCGCCAACCCAGCACACAAGATCAGATTTTTTTTAGACGTCATTTTGATTACTACATATAGATGATAAAGAGATTGGCTGCCTATTAACAAAATAGACACATGAATCTTACGTATATGGTTGGTGTTTTTCCAACCAATTGCTGTGATATGTCTCAAATGTGACGAAGAAATATGCAGATATAACGCATTTGGTGGATAAATAACCGCTTAGAAAGTTTTTTTCAAAAAAAGGTTGCGCTAATTTCTCAACTCCCTATACTGCGCATCCACCGACACGGAGTGAGACGAAAGTCACACAGCGAGTCGGAAGAGAGAAAAAAGAATTTGAAAAAATACTTGACTCTCAAAGCGGGAAGCGTAAGATACGCACCCCTAACGACGAGGCGCTGAGGCGGCAAGTTAGTTAGAAAAGTTCTTTAAAAATATAGACCTATCAATCTGTGTGGGCACTCGTTGATGATAATCCAATTAGATACTTCGGTATCAAATTAGGTTTCAATGAAACGAAGTGACCATTCGAATTGGGAAGCAGCCTTGAGCTGTTTTATTTCACTTTTTAAAAGTGAAAACCAATAGAGCACAGTCAATTCAAACATTACTTATGTAATGTTCAGTATTCATTGAGCCGAACAAAATCTTAAATTGAAGAGTTTGATCATGGCTCAGATTGAACGCTGGCGGCAGGCCTAACACATGCAAGTCG
>NZ_JBECOU010000012.1:0-80854 GCF_040104475.1 Vibrio sp. SSH13-20 | reverse complement strand
TATCGACGTCACAGCGGTTGATAGCGTGACTGAAGATGCGGTGAGCACCGATACCGTAGTGGCAACACTCGTTGTTGCTGATACAGATACGCCAGCAGATGAGCTTACCGTTCAGCTCGAAAACAACGATGACGGTTACTTCGTGCTCGATGGTGACCAAGTGAAGTTGACCGACAAAGGTGTCGAAGCGGTTAATAATGACCAGCTTGACCTAACTACCTTGTCTGTCACTGCTTCGGTATCTGACGGCGTGAACCCGAAAGCGACAGACACGGATTCGTTGGACGTGGTTCGCGTAAACGACGCACCAACCATTGACGTTACCGCGGTTGATAGCGTGACTGAAGATGCGGTGAGCACCGACACAGTAGTGGCAACACTCGTTGTTGCTGATACAGATACGCCAGCAGATGAGCTTACCGTTCAGCTAGAAAACAACACAGATGGTTACTTCGTCCTAGACGGTGATCAAGTTAAGTTGACCGATAAAGGTGTCGAAGCGGTTAATAACGACCAGCTAGATTTGAATAGCCTAACGGTAACTGCTTCGGTATCTGACGGTGTGAACCCGAAAGCGACAGACACGGATTCGTTGGACGTGGTTCGCGTAAACGACGCACCGACCATCGACGTTACCGCGGTTGATAGCGTGACTGAAGATGCGGTATCTACCGATACCGTAGTGGCAACACTTGTTGTTGCTGATACAGATACACCAGCAGACGAGCTTACCGTTCAGCTAGAAAACAACACAGATGGTTACTTCGTCCTAGACGGTGATCAAGTTAAGTTGACCGATAAAGGTGTCGAAGCGGTTAATAATGACCAGCTTGACCTAACTACCTTGTCTGTTAGTGCTTCGGTATCAGATGGTGTGAATCCGAAAGTAACAGACACGGATTCGTTGGACGTGGTTCGTGTGAATGATGCCCCAGAATCTACGCCAACAACTGTGACTATGAATGAAGATGCACAGGGCGCAGATGTATTGCTTGATTGGGCATCTTTCGGTGTGACGGATGTGGATTCTGCAGACGCTTCACTATCGATTCAGATTACCTCGCTGCCGATTGACGGATTACTTGAGTACAAAGACGCTCAGGGTGATTGGCAGGCTGTTCAAGCAGATCAAGTTCTCGATAAGTCGCAGTTTGACGCTGACGGTGTGAGATTTACTCCGGAGACAAACGAGTCTGGTGATAGTAGCTTTGGCGGTACCAATGTTGGTGATCAATCTGGTCATTATGCTCAAATTGGCTTTAAACCAACAGATGGTCAGAACGAAGGTCAACAATCGACGCTAACCATTGATGTCACCCCTGACGCTGATGCGCCAACCTTGAGCACCGTAACGCCAGGCTTGTCGGTACCTCTGCAAGAGTTCAATGTTACGTCTTGGAACAACGTCGTAGTGGGTTCTGGTAATGGGCTAGGTGTCACAGGTCAGGTTCTTATCAATGCAATTGATGCTCTTGATTCTGCTAACGGTAATCAATCCACAACTTCGAATGTGCAAGATACGTCGTCTTATGCGACAGCCGCAAATGAAGCAGTACTTGTGACAGGATTGGTTTACCTAGAAGCGGGTACAAGCTACGACTTCACTGGTCGCGCGGACGATAGCCTTGCAATCACAGTTGGTGGGTCATTGGTCGATGAAGCTCGTTGGGGTAATGCTCAAGGTACAATTACGGGTGGTGCATTCGTACCTACTGTTTCTGGATTCTATCCGCTAGAGATTTACCATCACAATCAAAGTGGTCCGGGTAACTTCAACGTCGATGTTTCTATTAATGGTCAAGCGCCAGTTAACCTAAGCAATAGTAACTTGGTTGTGGTTAGTGATGTTAACGCGTTAGACGCGACTGATATCAGAACCTCTGCACTACAAGAAGTGAATGGTGTTGAAGTCTACGAGACCTACCAAGTGAACGAAGGTCCTCAAGATACTGCGATTCCTCTATCTGAAATTAGAGCAAATCTAAATGATACTGACGGCTCAGAATCGCTTGAAGTGACATTGAAAGGTATTCCTGTAGGCGCGGTGATCTCGGATGGCACTAACTCAATTACTATTGCTAGCGCGGATGCGGTAGATGTAACCGGATGGGCGTTAGACGGACTGACGGTGACTCCTCCTGCAGGTTCTCATGATGATTTCACTATCACGGTAACTGCGACAGCAACAGAAGAGTCTAATGGTGATACTGCTGACTCTACGGCGACGATCAATGTAGTTGTGCATGAAAACTTGCCAACGAATACAGCAAGTGATGTTGTTACAACAGACGAAGATCATCAGTTACAAGGTAACGTCCTGCTGAATGATTCAGATGGCGATAACGTTCTACTGGTTGACCATATCACGGTTAACAACACTGATTATGCGGTTGGTCAGACGGTATCGCTGAGCAACGGCACGCTGGTTGTGAACCAAGATGGTAGTTACACGTTTGACCCAGTAAAAGATTGGTCAGGTGACGTACCGACAATTACGTACACGACAAATACTGGAGCGACTGAAACACTAGATATTGACGTCGTAGCGGTAGCAGATAAGCCAACAATCAGTATCTCTGTGGGTGATATGTCGAAAACCGACGCGGTTGAGTCTAATCACGGTTTGGTTACATCGGCAACAAACAATACTCTGGCTCAGAACCAAATCATCGCAGATGCAATTGGTTTGGATGGCGTTCAACAAAGAGTGAATCCGGTCGCGAATGTAGCCTTGGGTAGTAACAATGACACTTCAGATACTGATTCGTTATTTGTCGGTACAAATTACAACGACACCTTCTATGGTGGCGCTGGTGATGATGTCTTTGTTGGTGGTCGTCAAAATGACTCTTTCTACGGTGACGATGGAAGATCTACAACGCAATATGATGGTAAAGACACGGTTTACCTAACTGGTAACTTCAGTGACTACCAGTTTACGTTTAAGAACAACCATGGTGGCCAAGTTCCGTATTGGATCTTCCTAGACAAGCGTTCAATCGATTCAGAAAATGACAATACGGGCTTTGAGGACCGTGGTGATCACCTGTACGAAATCGAGCGCGTTGTCTTTGCGGATAAGGTGATTGAGATAAATAAAGATGGCACTTACGAGGTTCTACAAGATCGTTGGGTGCCGATTGAAGTGGATGTTGACTTAGCTGACACTGATGCCAGTGAGTCATTAGCTCAAACTGTCCTTGTTGATGGTCTACCTGATGGTGTTGAGTTGTACGTCAATGGTCAAGCTGTTGCGGAAGAGTCAAGCGGTGGCTATATCGTGAATCTCGATGCTCAAGGTCAAGTTAACTTTGATGTAAAAGTACCGTACGATTTTGAAGGTAGTCTGGACTTCCCATTAAGTGTCACTGCAACATCAGTTGAGTCATCAAACAATGACCAAGCGACTGAGACCGAATCGGCTCGAGTTTCAGTTCGCGATTACGAATACGTTACTGGTACGCACGGTGATAACGACATTACCGGTACAGCTGATGACGACATTATTGTTGGTGATGTCCAAGGTCTGCAGATTGTTGAGGGCGAGGATTACAACATTGCCTTTGTTCTAGATACTTCAGGCAGTATGGGTTATGACGTAGGTAAAGCAGAGACTGAGATTCAAACGGTACTTGATACCTTGATCAGCAGTGCTACCGGTTCTCATTCGGGTAAAGTGAATGTCTTGCTAACAACGTTTGCAACGAATGATAAGTTGCTGTTGGAAGTTGATTTGAGTGACCCAGACGCTTCAACGAAAATCGCGACTGCATTTGCAAACAATAGAGACAATGGCAGTGGTAACACAAACTATGAAGCTGCATTTGATTCAGTGCTAGATTGGTTTGCAGGTAAAGATAGTGATGCAAATAACGTCACATACTTTATCTCTGATGGTACGCCGAACCAAGCTGATCACAATAGCGCTTATGATTTGGCTTCGATGACTAATGTGGTGATTGGTGCTGAAAATGGCAAAATTATTACTTTGGGAGACGTATTACCAAGCGATTATCAACGTGGTGATGTCGTGACTTACAATAACCAAACGGTTATCGCTAGCAACACAGAGGTTTATTCTTTGTCGACTGGCGACCGCCTTGGCTACATGTACAGCAACACGGGTTACTATGACTACAGCAATAGTGTTACCGCTCAAGCTGATAATATGTACAAAGCATTGGAAGAGTTCAGTGAAGTGCATGCGATTGGTCTTGGTAACAACTTGGACGCAAGCACACTCGAAAACTACGACTCAGACAATACAGTGCGAACCAACATTGATGTTTCACAGTTGGCTGAAGTTATCCTTGGTAAGGAAGTCGCTCTGCTTCAAGGTAGAGATGACATCGATAGTCAAGCTGGTGACGATATTATCTTCGGTGATGCAATTCGATTTGGTTCTAGTGATGAACAAGGTGTATCTGCATTACAAGAGTATGTTGCTGGTCAATTAGGTAAAGATGTTGGTCTTGTTACCGAGAAAGATGTTCATAACTACATTACTGACAACCAAGCTGAATTTGAGCAATCTCGTTCGAGCGACCGAGCGGATAACCTGTCTGGAGGTGAAGGCAACGATATCCTATTCGGGCAAGGTGGCTCAGATACGCTGGACGGCGGTATAGGTGATGACATCCTGATCGGTGGTTTGGGTAACGATATCCTTACCGGTGGTGATGGTGCAGACATCTTCAAGTGGGTGGATGTTGCAAATGAGACAGATACAGTAAAAGACTTCAATGCAAACGAAGACTCTCTTGATTTCTCTGACTTGTTCGAGGATCTATCTAAGGATGAACTTGGTTCGTTACTGGATGATCTGAAGTCGGGCGATCACGCTGGTGATGTTGGTAATTACCATGTGGAAGTTACGCAAGATGGAGCAACAGACTCTAACTTGAGTATCTCTAAAGGTGGAACGACATTAGATATCCATTTTGATGGAGCAAGTGTTGATGACGTCACTTCACACCTGATTGCAAGTCTGGATTCTCAACTTAAAGATATGTAATCAAACCAACTGAAGGTATGAAAGAAAAGGTCTAGCGTAATGCTAGACCTTTTTTGTTTTCAGTCAGGTATAAGCCTTTATTGGTGTTTTCTGTGTTTTACTCAAAGTGTAGGTGTCATGCTCTCGAAGCAGGTACAACGCGAAGCAAGCTGCGAGCATTGGCCATGCAGCAAAGAACAGCAGGTTGTTAAATGGGTCTAGGTATTTAGCAAACGAAGAAAAGGTTGAGCCAGCATGTAAAACTAAAATGGCGAGGTAGGTTATATTTTTCCATAAGCCAGCGACAAAAATCCCAATAAATACTAATTGGGCAAGCCCCATCGCGACAGAGATTCCACTTGAAATGTCTAAACCATAAAAGCCGGCAAATACTTTCATTGCGTGTTCTGGAACAAAGACTTTATCTAGTGCCCACATAATAAACACCAAGGCGATACTTAATCGCAATGCTAATAATCCTAGTCCTAACTGTTTTTTGAGTTTAAGTGGCAGTATTTCTTTCATTTGGAGTCCTTTAAAGAGTAACGAATAAGTTCTCAATGGCAGACCGCGGTTTTTCTTATCTGATTACAACGGGATATGTAAATATTCGTGAATTGGTTATCTTGAGAAGCGACTCCTTACAGGGTAATCCCGCTTGAGCACTAAAAGCGCGATGAACAAAAAAAGCCGACAGAGCCGAATTCTGTCGGCTTTTGATTTACTGCGATTTACTTAACGGACAAATACTCAGAAGGGGATTTGTCTGGTTTTGGTAGTTTCATTGCCGCTACGGCGTTGAAGCCTGCTTGTGTTAAGCCACCAGAGTAATCAACACTGCCATTTGGTAAGTTGGCTTTAGTTTCTGATGGGTTCCACTTGCGGAAGTAATCCGTCAAATCGTACTGTGTTAAATAAGACGTACACGCCATCAGCAAATCGCCTTGGCTTAACTGGCTGCTCTGCGTTGAACAGTAGTTAATGCCTTGGTCACCAACACTGTCACCACGAGCTTTGCGGTGAGCCAACTTGAAGAAGTTCCAACCCTGATCTTCACCAAAAATGCTTGGTTTAGATGCTTGATTAGAGTACCAGGTGTCGATGTTAAAGTGATCTTCTGCCCAAAGCTTCAACTGACCGAACATGGCTAAGCGCATACCGACATCTGCCTCACTCCAAGCGTGACCTTCAAAGCGGTCTAGCCATAGAGGTGACTTAGATAAGTCACTTGCGATGCGGTCCATGTATGGCTTCGCTTCGCGTTGCTCCTGCATGTATAACGCAAGAATGTTGTTGGTCACCTCGGTTGAGCCAGCCACCATAAATGGTGCTGATGCTAAGTTATGACCCACTTCGTGCCATAGCAACCAATCATTCGTTGGGTTCGTTGGAACCACTGTCCATGTCGGCCAGTAGCTGTTGCTTTGTACTGGGTAACCAGAGTGTGCTGCACCAATAGAGATTTGCACATCATTCACAAAGCGGTGTCGGTTCGCTAAGAGAGCATCATAGGTAAATCGACGATGCTTGCCATCTTCCGTCACCTGATCGCGTCCGTAAAAGTCGCTTGCATGATTTGCGAAGGCATTCAGTTCATCAGCGAATTTAGGTACATCAGTTTCCTGTACGTTGTTGACAGGAGTGGTGTAGATGAAATGACCAGAATCGATTTCGGCAAGTGGTACGTCAGCATTGATGTTGTTTACCCATTTGCCATCTTTCCACCAAGATGCTTGTAGTACGCCGTTAAAGTTGAATGTCACCACGTCACCTTGAGCTGTTTCAAGAGGCTGGATGTAAATCAAACCACCATAAGGGACTTTAAAGGTTAATTGCGCCCCGTCATATTGGAAGGTCTTCTGAACGCGAGGTGGACGTTTCAAACTCAACTCATGATTCGCGCGCCCTGTCAGATCATCAACTAACGCCACGTTAATCGAAGCTTTTACGCCCCCGGAAATCGTCACATTTTCAAGTTGTGGAGCCCACAAACCTGTCGATTGCATACTGCCAGCGGTGCCAATTACGGTTTTGTTGTTAGTGTGAATATCGACACTAGCCGAACTTCCAGATTGCAATGGTCGACCTGGGTAGCCTGTCGTATCAACATTGATGTCTAAATCCCAGTATGAGCGACCTAGCATCATGCGAGTTAACGGTTTTTCCATCCAGTTTAGTGGGTAAGAAGGGTTAAGTTCGCCTGATTCTGTAATCATTGACCATTTAGCTAACTGCTCTTGTGTCTCTTGCCCACATGCAATTCCGCCTTGGTGAGTGTTATTGGTGTAACAGTTCAGTATTTCGACTGCGCGTTTGAAGCCAAGCTCGTCTTGTACGTCCTGTTTATACTCGTACTGTTCGTCATTCCATAGCCAAACTGATAGGTTGTCGTAAGTTGATGTTAACTCCGCTTGCGACAAGCGTTCACCAATCTCACCTTTACTACGGTAGTAAAGCTCGTGAGAGAATAAGCGATCAATGTTTGCACCTAGGTTTGCAGCCTTGACCATACTATCGACGACTTCAGGACTCATTTCATAGCGAGTGAAGTCAGGACGATGGTGGTTACCTCGGCTCGGAATACCATGACCTTTACGTACTTCAATACAGTTAACTTCGTATTGGTATTCGTCCTCACACAATGGCACGCCTGGGAAGTTCTTTTGCAGTTCCGCGATGGCTGTTTGTTTCTCTTGCTCAGATTTCACGATGTGGAAGGCGTAGCGCTGATGCTCTTGGTCGCCAACAGTTACCTTGTACAACGGAATCTCAAGCGTAGGCATGTCGATATTGCCAGGCCATGTGACGGTGCCATTGTCATTGATTTCAATTTTTGTGGTATCGGCATAACGCTCATAAACCACAAGATCGAATTCCGCCATTGTGTGTAGGTTAGGGACGTTTGGACCCGATGTACTATGACACCAGTAGCTATCTGAACAAAGAGACTGGAAGGTCTTCGCAACGTTTGCACCACCTACAGAGACGCCAGCGGCATCAGCTAAACGAGCGATAGGCTCAGGATTACTTGCCTCTAGAGCATCAAAGAAGATGATGTTGCCGCCGTTGTTTACATATTCGATCAGCGCTGTGACGTCATCTGCATCCAACTTAGGCTGTTGAATATCAGAAACGACGGACTTGGTATCATAGCCATCGGTTTTAATCTCATAAGATTGAAGCAGTAATAACGGAGTCGTCGTTGCATCAAGAGTGCTGAATGAACCACTATTTAGCAGTTCCATATCACCAAGTTGGTAGCTTGGGTTAACGAAGAAGTCGTAGATTTGACCCTCTTTGCGATCCCAACGGAAAGCGTGCCCCTTGCTGATGTTTGTCGCAATGGCAATCGAATCCTGTGATGCGTTTGGTACTAGCCAATTGATCAAGTTGCCGAACATCTTTTGCATGCTGCCGTTGTCGGTACGAGTATCTGCGTCTTGAGCAACTTGGTTGTGTGGCGTGCTGTAGCGACATGTTTGTTTCTCGCTTTCAATGCCCAAATCTGTGCCTGCCCAGTAGTTTTCTGGACACGAGACAATAGAGGTGTACATCGCGTTACCCAAGAACACTACTTTACCTGAACCAATCATACCCGCGGTCATGGTTGGTAAATTGAAGGTCGCTGTTTGTTTCGAGATTTTTTCCGGACGCAGCATCTTGACCGTCGATGTTTCATCAATGGTCGTTGCATCTACGATGTAAGCTTTCTTGTCTTTACCTGAGCCACGTGTCCAAGCGGCCTCTTCACCAAAAGGAAGCCAGTAACTGTTGTCATTACGTGGCATTAGCACTGGGAATGCTTCATTGGTTAGGTTGAAGTTACGCATTGCACGTGTATAACCAGAACCGCCCCAACCATGGTTATCATGGAAGATGTGCACGCTATCCACGCCTGCATAAATTTGATGCAGAGATTGCGTTACATAATTGCTCCCTGTAGCGCGAACGGTACGCAACATAGGTGCCGCAAAGCCTGACCACTGTGGTGCTTGTTTCAACTGTCCATCGATGATCTGCGTTAAACCTTGGCTAAACTGTGCAGCAAACTCGTTTGGCGTCGTGAAGTTAGTACCTTCAATCTTTGCGCCGTTTGGTAAGCTAAGGTTGATCAGTTCATTGATTACGTTAGGGTACTGCGCAAATACCTGACGAACGTTATCGTTGATCTCAATGTTGCTGTCAGTCTGAATACCATAACGATGAACAAACGCCTCTAGGTTTTGTTTTACCAACGGATTGTCACTTAAATCCGCAAGTTGGTAATTTACCTTGTTACCTTTAACTTGCCCGAGTGTGAAGGTATCGATACCAAAGATCAGGTTCTCGCCCCATAGGTATTCAAACTCGCCGTTTGCATCTGTCATACCACGGGCAGAGTGGCTGAAGAACTCAACACCGGCAAGGGGGTGACCTTGCGAGTCCGTCAAGCGACTTGTCGTTAGTGGTTTGTTTGCAGCGCTTGGCTTGTATTCATAAGTTGCTTCGGCGTTGGCAGAAACAAACGACCCGGTTAAGTTGTTACTTGCACCTGGGGTGACTTCTGGCTGAAGCTCTGGATCAACGTGTGCGCTTGGTTGCTCACCCTCATTCGCGACACTTGGATTGAGAAACTCATCAATCGCCGCTTGATCTTCGCTTAGATACAGGTCTTGGATATCGTAGCTGTTGATTTCATCTAAACACACTTGCGTATCTTGAGTAGGGCATGTGTCGATCTTGTTTAACAGCTTAGTAGCATTACTTGCGTGTTTACCTAGCACATCTTTAAGATCATACGCTTGAGTTAATTCAGATGGTTGTGAACCTTCACGTGTTTGTTCTGGCACTAGGTAGTTGAACGTACCTAGAGTAATACCACCAAATTGACAGGTGAATGTGCCTTTAGAAGCGGTATAAGTGAAGTAGCCTGACTCACTGATATCCTGATCATCACACTCAAGATCACCGGTTAACTGTTTACTATGAATAAACAGTTTACCTTGATACGTGGTTACACCGATATCTGGTTGATCTGGCGGTAAATCAGGTTCAACAGTCGGTGGCGTGGTATTTGTTGAGTTGTTGCTTTCATCGCCACCGCAGCCAAACAGCAGCGAAGCGACAAGGATTGAAAGAAGACTTCGTTTCAAAGACTAAACCCTTATGAAGTGCCATCGTCATTTGGATGGCGAGTTGGTTGAGAGTTACTTTATTTTAAAGCTCAGAGCTATCGAGATTATGCTGTTAAGTAATTAACTTTTAGTAAGTTTTTAGGGCTCGATAAATGCGCGCGCATTCTAGTTTTAAAAGCGGCAGGAGGGAACAAAAAGATTAGCTTTGTATTGAACAAATTTTCACAACTGAGGGTGGGATTCACAGAATGAATAATCCTAGTGGTTAGTTGGACTTTCTTTTCTGCAAAAATAGCGTACAGTTTGCTGGTTTTTCACTGAAATCATCCGATCATGACCAACGCAAAACTCCTTCTTATTCGTGGTTTACCAGGCTCTGGAAAGACAACGCTTGCTAAGAAATTGTCCAAACAGCTCAAAGCGAAACACTTTGAAGCTGACATGTATTTTGAGAATGAAATTGGAGAATACGTTTTTGATGGTACGAAGCTAGCGGATGCCCATGAATGGTGTTTTCAACAAACCCGTAAGTGGCTTAATAAAGGTAAGGTGGTGATTGTCAGCAATACCTTTGTTCGTCATTGGGAAATGAAGCGCTACCTAAAGTATTGTGAGAAAAAGCAAATTGAAGTGGAAGTGCATGTGTGTCGTGAGCAATATCAAAGCATTCATGATGTGCCATCAGCGACGATCGAAAACATGCGTCGCCAATGGCAAGAATAACGTTTTAACCTCTTTTGGTCTCAAGAATACTACTGACCCCTGCCATCGATCATGACAACCAGTGTTTTGCTCATAATGGCGATGTCCATCGAAATCCACGAGTAAAATGAGCTTAGGCTCAATGCGTAGCTGTGGTCGAAGCCGACTTTACGGCGAACATCCTCAATACATGAGTCGTAGCCTTGATTGACTTGTGCTAACCCTGTGATGCCTGGTAGAACACCGTAAGTGCGTTCAACAAAGTAAGGAATCTCATCTTCTAGCTTTTGGTAAAAAGCAGGGCGCTCAGGACGAGGACCAATCAACGACATTTCACCTTTTAGCACATTGAATAACTGTGGCAGTTCATCTAAGCGTGTCTTACGTAAGAATCGACCGACAGGTGTGATTCTTGGATCATTCTCTGAAGCCCATACCGCGCCAGAACGTTGCTCGGCATCGACATACATAGTACGAAACTTCATGATTTCAAACAGCTCCATCTTGTCTGGTGTACAACGACCCACACGAAGCTGACGATAAATGACAGGTCCTTTTGAGTTGCTCATGATTGCCATTGCAATGATTGGCATGACTGGTAGGGCTACAAGCAAAATAACCATTGAAACCACAACATCGAAAGCGCGTTTTGCTAAATGAATATTTGAGTCATAACGTGAAGTCTTCATGATACTTTCCTTATTGATTAACGCGCTTCCAGCGACCATTTTCCATTCCTAGAAGATAACGAAGCCCGCCTGCGAAGTTTGCTATGTGTCCGACTACTATGTAGTTGATCAACTTGAATGGCTTAAACAAATTGAACGCTGGGATTAAATAAGTGATGAGAGCGATTGAGTAAACGGCTAACTGCGCTACGAGTAGAGCTTGAAACGTAGGGTATTCCATCAACAATAACGAACTCACGAAACACATGATCATTAGGTAAGGAGTCGCAAGACGCAGTACCTTTCCTGATAAAAATGCAAATGCAGTGCCACGATAGCGGGGTAACAGCAGCTTTTTAAGTTTCAAGAACTGCTGCATATTGCCTGCAGAGATGCGTAGACGTCGTTTGAAGTCAGAGTTATCAGAGCTTTCTTCTAGCTCAAGAGCCAGCATCCTAGGTTCATAAATGGATGCATAACCTTGTAGTACGATACGCATTGGTAAAATGAAGTCATCGTTAATGATCTCAGGTTCGAGCGGCGTGAACAGTTTGGTTCTAAATGTATAGAACGCGCCGTGAGAACCAATGGTTGAGCCAATCAACGACTCTTTGTATTTCACATTAGATTGGTACTGCCAGTAAGCTGCTTCACCTTGGTTTTGTGTCGCCATGATTTGATAAGTCGCATTGACTACACCGATATTCTCATTTTGATAGTGTTGGCTCGCTAGCAGTAAGGAATCACAAGAGACTAGGGCAGAAACATCACTAAGGACGGTAATCTCAGTGGTTATGTTTTTCATTTCAGAGTTGATGAGCGTCACTTTGCCACGATTGATTGCGTGGTCTCGAATGATGAATAAAGTGTCAGCACAGATCGCTTCTTGAATGGTGTTCTGTGCTATCTCTGCTGTGTTGTCGGTGCATCCATCACAAGCAATGACAATCGTTAATTTATCTCGCGGATAGTCAAGGCTTGCAAGGTTTCGGATCTTTTCTGCGATCCATTGTTCTTCGTTGTAGGCAGGTACAACGATTGTCATCGTAGGTAAGATGCAGTCGTTTTTGGATGCTTTGTAACAACGCTCTTTTACCGTTGCTTTCTTCGCTACCTTGCGCTGTTCACGACGTGTTGAAAGCCAGTTCAGAACAAGAGGGTAGCCAACGTGATGGTAGACAATTAATAGCGCAGACAAAACGAAGCCAGTGGTCCAAAGTAAATCAATCATAAGTTCTCTCCTTGAGCTAACATCGCGTAGCGGTTAACCATATTGCGGATATCGAAATGCTTAAGAATATGGGCTCTAGGCGAACGCGGTATTTCTGATAAATGCTGTGACAATGCATCCGCTAGAACGGGAACTTTATTTGGCTCAACCAATGCGCTTGTTTGTGGGCATAGCGTCTCTTTTACTGCTCCAACGTCACTGGCAATGCAAGGGACGCCGCAGGCTTGTGCTTCTAAGGTTGAAAGTGGAAAACCCTCTTGAAGTGAAGGTAGACAAAAGACATTTAAGCTTTGGTAAAAGTGCGGCATGTCACTAACCAAGCCCAAGAACGTTACTCTGTCTTCCAGTCCCAAAGTGCGTACCTGCGCTTCTAATAGCTCTCTTTGGCTGCCGCTTCCTGCAATAGCAAGGTGTGTATGTGTTGGTAGATGTGAGAAGGCTTTGATTAGGATCTCTTGCCCCTTAACGGCTTCTAAACGACCTGCTGTTCCGACAATGAACTTATCAGTGGGAAGCGAAAAGCGCTCACGGGCTTGGTTTTGATTACCATTGGTGAACTTTTCACAATCAATCCCATTATGAATAGTGCTGACTCGAAGATAGCCTAGCTTGTTGGTTATTTGGTCAGCGACAAACTCAGCGTCTGCAACAACTTGGGGGCGAAGACTCTTGAGTAATACTGTTTGTAATCTAGCTGCTTTTTGGTTGTTTAAGTGCCAAGCATCATGCTCCGTGTGGATTAAGGTTTTAATGCCTAGCAATCGTGTCGCAATCCCGCCATACAGTAAGGGACCGATATGGTGAGTATGAACGACATTTGCGTTGAGTCTTTTGAGTATATGTTTCAATGTTCGGAGTGTGGTTAGGCTAAAACCTGGCGCTTTATCGAGAAAGCAAAGTTGGTCTCGGTAATCCAACAACTTACTCCAATGACGAAGTGCAACCGTTTTGTTCCCCTCAAGACTAACCACAAACACGGAGTCTTCTGCTTTAGCAAAACGAAGCATCTCTAGTACCAGAGTTTCTAATCCGCCGGGGGCGAGATGTTGGACGACGTGTACAATCACATTGCCGTTCTTGGTTGAGGTTCGAGTGTCTGAGTTTTCCATTCCTGAGTCCTCGATATATTTGTTTTTCTACATGTTGACTTGTGCACGCTATGTGCCAAAAATTAAAGTAATTAAAAACAACAAGTTAATGATTTGGACATGCTGAACATCAAAATGAGAAAAGAATATTCTCATTTTGAAATTCAGAATTAACGGATGAAAGAAATTTCCGGCTAATTGCTTGATTTAATGGGAATGGGGATGAGAAAGCACTCAACGAACGAGTGCCTTCACATGATGCTGAAATTTAAAATTCTGGCTAGAAGATTACTTTAGGGATAGTGGTAATCACGGGGACGCCCAAGTGTTTTTCAAGGGATTTTCGTGAGCGAATCGAGTTATCTGCCAGTTCCGCAATGGTTGCTAATCCGATACCTAATCCAGCACCACCAATGAACCCTAAGATAACGAACATAAAAGCGGGTAAATTGGCTGGAATTGTGGGAGTGTAAGGCTCATCAATGACTTTCACGCGTTTATTTTCTTCAAATACACCCAAAGAACCGGTGAGTTGGGCCATTTCATAACGTTCAACCAGTTCTTCGTACAATTGGCGTTTGACTGTCACATCTCTTGCCAGTCGATTGATTTCAGTTGCGGTGCTACCAAATCGATTCGCATTGGTTTCTAACTCTTGAATCATGCTTTGCAGACTCGCTGTCTCTTCTTGAAGCGATTCATATCGACCGCGCATGATTTGCAATTGATGGAGCTGAGAAACAAGCAGAGGTTGCGCATCACCAATATTACTTACCGTTGCGGTGCTGGCGATATCCCAAAGCTGGTTACTGTTCATCTCAGGTTGTTTTGAGTTGAGTAGAACGGCGCGCTCTTGTTCTAGGCGATTCAATTCTCGCAATTTACCTTGGACCATACTGTGCGCTTCTGTGTACTTGGCACGAAGTAGGGTTAGTTCACTGCGGATCTCGATGATTTGTTCTTCAATTTTACCAATCACTGGGTTGGTCTTAGAAAGTTGTTGGTCCAAGCTACCCAAGCTGCGTTTTACACCAGCCAGTTCCGCTTCTTTCTCTGCCAATGTCTGCTTTAGGCTCGCTAAACGAGTCAGGCTTTGTGCCTGCATCTCTGGTGTTGCGTGCGAATAGGCGTTTTTGTATTCGGCAAAGGCTTGCTCGGCTCTATCCAGTTCCTCACGACGTTTATCAATATGCATGGTAAGAAAGTGGCTTGAGTCTTTAATCGAAGATCGCTCTGGGGCAAGAAGTTGTTCTACAAAATGATCGCTGACGGAGCCAAGTATATCTTCCATACCTTCAGACTTACTGCTGGTTAACTGGATTTGAATGAAGTCTTTACCAAGCTGTTGCACCGTGAGGCGATTGGCAAGCTCTTTAATGATGGACTCTTGTTCTTTTGGTCCCATGGTGTCATCAATCAAGCCTTGTTCTTGAGCAACCGAATACAGCACATGACGGCTTTTCAATAGGGTACTTAACGCGCTCAAGCGATCTTTCAGCATGGTTGAGACGGCAAGATCTTCGAGGAATGGATTCATCTTGGCTGTTTCTTGAATCAGCATACTAGTGTGCGCCACATATTTCGTTGGCATCATTTTACTGACGACAAACCCTAAGATAGGCAATACCAACATAGGAATAACAATCAGATAGCGGCGTCGCCATGCACCATGCAGTAATAAGGTGATGTTGTCTCTTAAATCGTTCATAACGCCCTCACTAGTCGCTCAACTTGACGTGCTCTTGATTGCCAACTTTGTTGTTGGATGATCGAGAGTGAACCCTCTGGTGGTGGGAGTAAGTGATTCAGGCTCGCACGAACATCATCCACATCCGCCACAACATGCAACATGTGTTGGTAGGGCTTAAGTGCTGGGAAAGCCGTACTGATGACCGGTGTTCCTGTGGCGAGGTATTCCAATAGTTTAAGTGGATTACAGGCTTGAATCTGTGCGTTATCGACGAACGGTAACCAGCTCGCATCCCAATGTTGTGAGTAGCTAGGTAAATCTTGATGTGCTCGTGGACCTAGGTAATGGATATTGTTTCGTTGTGGCAACGGGTTGTGAGGAAATTCATTTGGACCAATAAAGACCAAATCCCAATCCTGGGCTTGATCGGCGACTTGCTCTATTAAACGGTAATCCAACCATTCTGATAGGCTGCCGTAAAAACCCAGTACCTTGCGACCACTGTTTGGCATATCTTGCGCTTTCGCCGTTGGCTCTGAAAACAAACTGAAGTCCACACCATGCGGTAGAGTCACGGTTTTCTCTTGCGGAAGCTCCGCGGCAAGCTTATCGCTGGCAACCAAAATAAGGTCTGCGTTCTCAATCAAGTCAGCTTCATGTTCCAAAATGGTTCGATGATCGACACCCGCGAGTGCGCCAAAGTCATCACCACAGTAATAAACAATGCCTTTGGTACTCATTTCTCGACAAATATCCACAGCGGTAGGCAGTGACGTCCAAAAAACGGCATGTTGAAAGCCGAGCTCATTCAGTTTTTTGCTCAGTTGATGTTTCATCATTTTCGTCGCGACGTTACGTGCCCATTTAGATTTGGGAGCAGGGATCGTCAGCAAAGTGATGGTGTGGATGTTTGAGACATCCTCTTGGCCGAAAGGCGTTTGAACCTTGTCTTGTTGTTTGAATGATCCAGTCAGTTTGGTGACGAGGCGTTTAGCGTCTTTTGGTGTGAACTTTGGTTGTCTTAAGCCGATCGAGTTGACCCAAAGAATACGATGGTTGTTCGCTAGGTGCTTTATCAGATGTTGAGTGGAAGATGGCAAGCCGCCGAAGTCTTCTCCAAATACTACGATATCTGTCATCGTTCTCTCCTTGAGCCAATTGATTCGTTGTTGTTACTCAAAGACGTATCATGATGCGTGCCAAGGGGCTAAGTTTCATTAAAACAATAGGTTAGGTTATTTCTTGATTTGAGAGGGTGACGGTTTCTCATTTTGACAATCAGTTTGAACGATGCGATTTATCACTATGGTTAGCGCGGCAAGTATATAAATCGGCCAAGTAAATCCTTGGGTGAGAAAGGTCCCCGACACTATGGTGCCAATAAGTCCGCTCAATACGGCGTTTGCACCTACAGAAAGCGTGAAGTGGGACTTTTCAGTCAGAAGTGAGATTGAACTTAATGACGTTTTGACCAGAGAAACAATCAGAGTAATGAAAACCGCTAAACCAACAAAACCGGTTTCAGCCAGTACACCAAACCAAGTACTGTGCACCGCGTGGTTAATGCCATCCCAATGCGGGCTATAGAAGAAGTAGTTGTAGTAGAAGTTCTCTAAACCAACGCCGGTTATCGGATTGTCGAGTGCCATTTTGAAAGCCGCTTCCCAAGCGTACAAACGTCCCATAGCAGAGGCATCAATACCGGCTTCTGCCGCGCCACCCGATGCTCGCCCAGAGATCCCAGCAACAGCATAAAGAATCAAAGCCGCGACCAAACCTAGAAAGACAACCAATGCCTTACTCTTGATGTGTTTGAACGCGAAATAGGCGAAGACTGACAGTGCTCCCAATAAGCCACCGCGGCTTTGTGTCTCAAGGATCGACATAAACAGGATGATACAAGTGAGCAGTGCAAAACCTCGCAACCACATGGACGATCGTTTCTCGACCAATTGGCTCACCGTAAAGGCGAGGGGGAACATCAAAACCAGCGCTAAGTCATTGGGGTCACCTAATACCGAGCCAAACGAACGACCAATCGACACACGCGTTCCTTCGACAATATCAATACCGTTGGTGGCGTTATAAAGAGCAACGAGTCCGACCAACAACCCAGCAACGATAATTGCTTTTGACATTTGTGCGAGCTGTTTGGGTGTGGTGATAAGCCAAGTGATCGCCAGTGTCATCACAATGATCTTCCAATACGTATTCTTAAACACGGTAATCGCGATGTCGCGCGCAGAGGCGAACACAATACCGATGATGACTAACGCCCAGAAGATGAACAGCCACTTTAAAGATGGATGCCAGAAGACCGATAGCTGACGACTGATCAATAGATGAAAAGATAACGCGCCAAGTGCACCTAAAGACAACAACAGCGGGATTTTGAAGTTGTAGATAACCGGAAACGCTTCGTGAATTCGAAAGAAAGAGAAGATGACAAACAAAGTCACTAGCCAAAAGGTTTGGTTGAGGACAAACAAGATGGCAAGCGGAGCAAAACAAATTGCGACAATTAAAATTGGATGCGGCATCACTAACCACGCTAAAGCGATGACCACAGTAACGGTTGTCGCAGCGATGATTTGGGTTGGTCTCACATCCGTGGCATTCATAACGTCACTCTTTTCGCTTCCGTTCTTAACCTCATCATAAGGTTATTGCGTGTTTCCTTAGACATGTATCGGAAGGCGATGCCAGCAAACAGTGTGCATGTCAGAATACAAATCACAATCGCACTTCCGATGGATTGAGTAGAGTAAAGCAGGAACAGTGCCACTCCTGAGATGATTTGTAATGCGACCATCAAACTTAGGTGGAAAGGCAGGTACATGCACTGTTGTCCAATCACGAACGTCATCGCCAGTTTGGTGAGTTGGGCATAGTAAAGCGCGATGAATACGCCATAGATACCAAGGGAAGAAAGCGAAAACAGAAGAGCAATTGCAACACCAGCGGCAACGACGTTAATTCCTAATAACCAACGAGTGCGACGTTTGTAAAGAATCGCGATGTTCAGCAGTTCACTCCATTCTTTTATCATGGCGATTGGTAGAAGGAATAATGTGTAAAGCGCAGCTTCTTGGTACGTTTCTGGTAAAAACTGGCTGATCATAATGAAGGCAAGCGTTGCGACCAACACCGTGAGTGCCGCAATATAAATTATACCGAAGTGAGAAATCCTAACGGCTTCTTTACCACGATTACGCTCCAGATACGCGAAGCGACGTGGCATCCACCACATACCGAATGGCTGAACCAAAATACACATGCCAATGGCAAATTTAACCGCAATTGCGTACACCCCAAGTGTTGCCAGTGAAGCATTAGCGCCGATGAACCAACGCTCAGCACCGTTCAAGCAAAACGCAACTAGCGCAGACATCATGACAGGGATACAGTAATGCAGGTGTTGTTTCGCGAGCGCTATGTCAGGCATGACGACTTTGTATTTATTGATAATGTGCAACCAGGTAAATTGGATTACGGCAGCAAGCAGACCACCAAGCAAGACAGAAATGACGTGTGGGTGAATCAATAAAGCGGCAACAATGAACACCACTTGAAGAACGGTGGCAGTCACCATCACGCTGAGAAGAGTTTTTGCTTTATCATCTTGCATGCGCAGCCAAGCAGTGCCGATACCAATCGCGCCTTCCAAGATAATTGCGAACATTAGCACGATAAATTCAAGCTGAGAAAATGGGCTAGGAATCGGGGCAGCTAAAATCGCAACCAGTAGAACCAAGCCAATCGTCGCCGCAATCCAAACGGAAAGCGAGTAGATCTGGTTGAGCATGGTCACTTTCTTCTTGCCGTCTTTCTCCACGCCGACAAAGCGGTATAGCGCTTCGTGCATTGCCATACTCGCAAGTAGCGCAGTAACGACACCAAAAGAGGTCAGTAACTCGAGTTTGCCCATTTGCTCTGGTGAGAGAAACTGAGGAAGCACTGGCAGCATAATTAAGCTGATGCTTTTGTTGATCACCAACGCAATGGCGAACAACGACATGTTGGTCATGGCTTTAGACATGGTCATATCCTTTGACGTTGTCACGCTTCTTTGCGTTTTGTTGTTCTTTGCTTGATGGATCTTTGCAAAGCTGCTGGGTAATAGAGAAGTAACAACGTTCCGCTGTATATAAGCGAGCAACGTGCAGTGCCTCTAACCCCATTGTCACTTTCAACCATGGCGATTCATTCAACAGAACAATTGCATTGTGCAGAGATGCGGCGTCTTTTGGTGTGTACTTGATGCAGTTTTTCCCGTGAGTTAGTACACGATCCCAGTAACTGTCATCATGAGGAATCACGACACACATACCAGCGGCTAACGCCTCTAAAATCGATAACCCAAATGGTTCGTTGTTACTGGTAGAAACAAACACACCGCATTGCGCGCGAAGTTCATCCAGGTTCTCTGGTGACTCATGCCATGAAATGTTTGATTGATTGAAATCTGGCTCAGAGCACTCGACGCCTTCGATGTTTGGTTTGATGTAGCAAATGGTTGCATTTAGGTGGCATGAGTCGTCCAGTTTCATCGCATCGAGCAATAAATCCACATTTTTCCATTTCAATAGACTTGCGGCCCAAAATACGCGATTAGAAATTGGGTTTGCTTGCTTTGGTGAGCGCTTTGAAGAAAGACCATTGACGAATGATGCAGTATTTAGAGTTGTCCAGTAGCGTTCAACGGCTGGCTTAGGCATTTTTAGGTAAGCCATAAGAGCATCGATCATAGAGGCGCGCGTGTTTGCAAGATAATGAATGGCAGCCGCTTTTACTAAGCAGTAGCCAGATGAGCGAGACACGCCCACAGGGCCATGCACCATTTGTACGATAGGTTTGCGATTGAATAGACGAAGCAAGTACATGGGCATGTCGTTGTTTGGTGAAGACAAGCCCATAAACCAATCGAGTTTCGGTAGCTTGAGCGTCACCAGAATCAGTTGAACTAGGTAAAAGCAGTTCATCAGCCAATAAGCGATACCATGATGAGACGTGATTGGAGAGCGCTTGATTTTCAATATCTGTACGCGAGGATTTGAGCTGAGTGTTGAAATCCAATGTTCTGGATTTGTCGTTGCGATATAGCTAATCACGTCACGTTGGTCACACTGTTTAATCAACTCAGCGTTGGCAATTTTCGAACCGCCTTGCATTGGGATAGCGTCAAACATCAATACACGTTTCATGGTCAGCCCCTTAGTTGATGTTTAACCAGCGCGAAATGGGTTTCATGCAGTGGGTGACGGGCATTGGTGTTGGTTCTCTCTGCAAGAGCTCATCGCGGTAAATGTCTTCAATCGCTTTGACTGAAGCAGAAACCGTTAGATGCTGATTCGCGTGTTGATGCGCATTCTCCGCTAACTTATTGCGTAGTGGTGCATCTTGAATCATCTGCTGAATTGCATTTAACAGACTCGCCATACCGTGATTGGCGAACAATAAGGCACTGTGGTTGTGCTCAAACAATTCCGGGATGCCACCTGTTTTTGGTGCGATGATTGGTAGCTTTGCTAGTGCCGCCTCACCAAGAACAAGACCAAACGCCTCTTCGTAAGCGCCACTGATGAAGGCATCTACGTTACCTTTCATCCAGTCTCCGGCGTTATGTTGTTCACCAACAAAATGCACACGATCCTCCACACCCAAATTTATGGCTAACTGCTTCAACGCGACACGTTCTTCACCATCACCAACAATCACCAAATGTGGATTATGTTGATGGTAGTTGTGCATACGCATAGCTTGGATTAAGCGGTCAAAGCCTTTGCGTTTAATGAGAGAACCAACCGAAATATAGGTGAACGCTTGCTGGGGAATACCCAGACGATCTTTAACATTGATGGGTGCATCGTGACTCTCCAATGACACACCGTTGTGAACGACATGAAGGTGTTCTTCTGGGTAGCCATCTTTGAGAATCTCGTGACCCACATCTTTACTCACGCAAATCAATTTTGGAGAAAGGTGCAGACCCAGTGAGAAGCGGTCACGCAAGGTGTAGTGGCAGTGTAGTTGCGTCACCAAAGGGATGTGGTTCATACGAGCGGCTAGGCACATCCATTGGCATGGACCACCACTGTTTACATGGACAAGGTCAATGTTGTGCTTTTCGATCAATGCCGTGCCTTGTTTGATCAAATCGTTCCAACCGCTGATGTCCCAGCGAGGCGTGTTCCAACCTCCAACAAGGCTGAAGTTTGAATGTTTCGCTTTGATGCCTAGAGATTGGCATTTCTCAATCAAAGGTTCGCAGTTTGACCAAACAATCGGTTGGTACTGGTGACGGTCAATGTTTGTGATAAGGTCAAGCAATACGACTTCGCTACCGCGAATCCAGTTATCACCATAATGAACGTAAAGAATGCGTTTTGGAGTAGTCATCGTCGTTACCTCGGTTAGCCAATCTGTTTGAATTAGCTATTGCAACCGAGATGCCAAAATATGCCATTAGTTTAACTATCTGTTTTTGAATGGAAAGTGATACATAGGTGAAAACTTAGCGCGAAACTTCTCAATTTGAGAATGGATATGCATCAAGTATGATTCTCAATTTGGTAGCGCTGAATCAGAATAGGAATGATGTTGCGAGAGGAATAGTGCGCTTTGATGGTCTCAATCGCTTTGTGACGCATTGGGTATTGTTCGCTATGGCTCATTCCCAACCAGTGATTAAGTTTGTCAGTTAGTGCGGGAATATCATAAGCGAGGAAGCCATTTTGACCATCTTCGATGAGGTCAGGAAGGCGACCAACGTCAAGACTGATCACAACGATACCTCGGGCCATCGCTTCTAACGCCGCCATTGGCAAACCTTCATAGCGTGATGAGATGACAAGAGCGCTGATATTGCACCAAACGGCATCCATGTCATTTTGATGACCGTGAAATATCACGTTGGCTGGTGCGTTTTCTATCAGCCTCGGCTTTTCTGGGCCGTCACCATAAATAGAGAACTCAATATCAGGAATATGACGGGCAATATCAATGAAGCGGTCTGCACCTTTTTCATGACTGAGGCGACCCACAAACGCAATTTGTTTATAACGACAATGCTGATTGGGAATCGATACAAAGTTGTTCAATAGCTCTGATTGAGATGGAATCTTACTTTGAATGGTTTGGCTAACGGCGAAGCAATGATCAGAAAGGCAAGCTGAGTATCGATCAAGCCAATCATAAAGCCAGACTCTACCTTTCGGTGTTTCTCCTGCATGAAATGTCGATATGAGGCGAGGGAAGGTTCGAGTAAATAACTTTGCGCTTCTGGCTAACAGTGCCGCTTTGTAACCATGGGTGTGAATAACGCTAGGTTGATGTTCTGCGACTGCTCCGGTGATTTGCTTGATGGGAATGTTCTTAGAGCGCTCCGACTTAGGACAGAGACGCCAGAGGTAGCTGACGGGTATGTCTGCATCTTTTAACTTCCCGACAAGTTGTGTTGGTGGTGCGTATTCCACCACCAACACAACTCGTACGTTAACATGAAAGGATTGCAACCCAGTGGCGAGTTCGACTACATGGCTTTCAATGCCACCGTAAATGCGGCTATCCAGCAGTATCCAAACTTCGCCAACGACAGGGATCTCAAGATTGTTCGAGATTAGCTTCATCCGCTTCCCACGCTTGTTTTTTGCGGTAGACCGTAGATGGGCTCAGTTCCAACATCACCGCCGCGTTAAGCACGTTACCATCACAATAAGCTATCGCATTTTGAATGGCTTCGCGTTCCACTTTCCACATAGGGCGGATCGTGCCATCGGCATTAAAGTATGGTGACGCTACTGGTGTGACAGAGGCTGAGGGCACCAGACTACTCTCCTCAGTAGCAACTGGCATGCTTTCTCGCTCCGAAGCACTCAAGTTAACAGTGCCTGCAGGTGGATTCTCTAAAGGAGAAAAAGATGAATCATTATAGCGTGCATCATGTTCTATTGTTGCGCTACGCTCTTTCGCCGGTTTGCGAGTCAGTTGAGCGGGCAAATGTGCGAGCGAAACTTTGTCTTCATTATTCAATACCACAATGTTACGAATGATGTTTTGCAGTTGGCGCACGTTGCCAGGCCAGTCGTAATGCTTAATCACATGTTGCGCTTCGCTGTCGATATTGTTGAACTTCTTCTTGTCCTGTTTGGCGTATGTGGTTAAGAAGTGTTTAGCCAGCGTGACAATGTCACTACCACGTTCACGAAGTGGGGGCATATCAATGGGGACAACGTGCACACGATAATATAAGTCTTCACGGAAACGACCTTCTTCCACTTCGGTTAATGGGTCTCGGTTGGTTGCGCAGATAATACGTACATCCACTTTCATTTCTCTAGTCGCACCAAGTGGTGTGTAGGTTCCGGTTTGTAGAAAACGCAGTAACTTTTTCTGCATTTCTAATTCCATCTCGCACAATTCGTCGAGGAACAGGGTTCCGCCGTGGGCTAGCGTTGCGGCACCTTTACGGTCTGTGGTTGCACCGGTAAATGCCCCTTTGACATGACCGAAGATTTCACTTTCCATTAGATCTCGGGGAATGGCACCGCAGTTGATGGCGATAAAGGGTTTGTCTCTGCGATCGCTCTGCTGATGAATAGCTTCAGCACACACTTCTTTACCTGTACCACTCTCACCGACGATGAATACGCTAGCAGAAGTAGGAGCCACGGCGTCAATGGTTTTGTATACCGCTTGCATTGGAAGGCTAGAGCCAATGAAACCATGGTAGTTGTGACGATCGAAGGTTGATTGAATGTTCTCGACGAGATTTTCTAACTTCGCGCGTTTTAAATGTAAAGCAACGGAAGTTTTTAGGCGGTCTGCGTTGATGGGCTTCTCTAGAAAGTCTTCAGCACCTTTTTGGATGAGATTGACGGCAAGGTTAACACTGCCGTGTGCGGTTGCAATGATAACGGAGGTCGGGATCTCGTTTTCATTGATCCAATCCAATACGTCTTCGCCTGACATGTCAGGAAGCTTTAGATCGAGAATAATGAGCTGTGGTTTGCTGCGCTCAATGAATTGAATCGCCTCACGCCCCGTTTCTACATGGAAGATATCGTAAGGCTCATCCTTGACATACTGCTTATAAAGTATGGCTAGTGAAGTAGAGTCTTCTACCAGTAACACCCTTGGTCTCATAATCCTTTCCCAACTTTCTTCAATTCGTTGTTTTAATGCGTTAAGTCGGCTTGAGGTTCATGCAGTAATGATGAATTTGTTTTTCTTACCTCAAGCTGATGGCTTCTTTTCGATTCTCATTTTGAGAATCTTTATATTTAAGTATTAGCATATGCTGTGAGGATTGCAGAAAATTCTATATTTTTTAGTCAATTAAATTACTTATTTTTACTTTCAGCCTTCGAAACCTTGTTCTTTTCTTTGGGTTAGCGCAATAAAAGACTGCTCTGCAAGCGCAGGTAATGACTGGCAAAGTTCAAATGCGCGTTTTATGTCGCCTTCTACACAGTGTTTTTCGATGGTACGAGCGTGACGCGATAGAGTCCGGTTTCCGAGGGCGAGTGCCGAGCTACCAAGCGTGTGGACTTCAAACTCCATAATTTCCTTGTCTTGCTCATTAAGCGCTTGCTGGATTTTTTCGACCCGCTCGCGTGATTCCTCAATGTAGTGATCGATTAACGTAGGCATGATTTCCGCACAGGTATCTTTGATCATTTGTTGAAGAATTAATTCGTCGACTAACTCTTGCGCCAACGTGGTGTCAGTTTGAGTATTCATGGTGCGCACTCCCTATAGAGTAAATAATTCGCTGTTCTTTATTTGTTGAGATATTTTCGCTTTCAGCTTCTCTGGCAAAAAGCGCAGTTTCTTCACCTGACGAATCAGTTCGTCCTTTAAACCCGCGTTGTGCTTCATGTTGAGAACCGCACCTAAAAGGTTGGCATTACTTGCTTCTAACAGTGCTTTAGCTTGGTCTATTTGGCTTGTCGTTGTGGAGCCGTAACTGGCAACCAATACGCAAGTATCACAGACTCCTGCCACCACTTGAGCTGGGATATTACTGCGGTTCATACTCAATAGTGGTGAGGTATCTATGACCACTCGGTCGTATTGCTCAAGCCAAGCCTCTATTGCTTTTGTCAGCATGGCTGGGTCTCGGTAGGTGAGTTGGGTGCTTGCCATAGAAGGTACAGGCAGACCAACAAGTGTTTGATGGTCTTCTTCACGAGCGATAAGTTGTCCGACACCCTCGGTCTCTTCATCAAATGCGTGCACAGTACGATAGGCTGGCTTAAACAGATTCAAATCGACATAAAGTGTTTTATGACCCGCTAAAATCAAACGTTCTGCCAATGCAGATGCGACCGACGTTACCCCGTCTTCAGATTGGCATGCAACTACACCGATAGATTTGTAGCCCTTGAGTTCACTTTGAAGGTAGATTTGCTCAATCTCAGCATGTGTTGCAGGAATAGTCATTACAGCGCTCCTATTAACACTATGGTGGTGGTGATTTGTAGCAAGTCACGCAAGCCAGCACGGGCTTTTTCAGCAAAGCTTTCGTCTTTATGCGGAACGTAAATCGTGTCACCCGCACGAATTACAGGCAGGTCGTAAATATTGGCGGTTTTGCTGAATTCAACCAAGTTAAACACGCGTGCCTGACCTTGGCAGCAAGACATGTTCACCACACTGATCTTCTCAACGTAAGCGCTGTCACTTGGTCCACCAGCTTCAGCAAGCAGATCGAGAATGGTCATGTTGTCATTGAAGACATAACGACCTGGTGCGTGTACTTCACCCAGTACGCGAACTGTGGACTCTTTAGAGCGATCTAGCCAGTTCTTGTCTTTTTCTGGAATGTAGATGGTATCGCCGGGGCGCACATCTGGCAGAATCGACTCATCACCAGTTTCAAAGTAAAGCGACAGGTTGAGTTTGCTTACTTTGGCATAACCCAAACCACGATGTGTCACTCGGATGTTGTGAATATCGGCGTCTTTGGTTGGACCATCTGCCGCAGAAAGAATATCTAAGAAATGCATTTCAGTCGTAAAGCGGTAACGACCCGGTGCGTTGATCTGACCAAACACGTAAATCGACGCATCAGAGCTTTGACTTACCCACTGTGATTTGTTGTCTGATGGATCGTCTGGTAATGCATGCACACGAACTACTGTGCCCGCGGATACACTTGGTAGCTTAGAATGTGGCGATCCTTGTAGAATGTATTTATCCAAATCAAACTTGGTCACTTTGCCGTTGTTAGAGATTTCAATCTTGCTGGTGTCCGCACGGCGAGTAGGGCCGCCCACATGGGCTATCAAATCGATTAAGTCCATTTCGTCTGACCATTCGATACGACCAGGACGAACCACTTCGCCCATCACGGCGACTGCGCGACTTGGTGCTACTTTCAGCCATGATTTTTCATTCATGTCCGTTTTCTCAGGGACAAAGATGGCATCACCCGGACCCACTGCGGGCACTCTCTGATTCGACAACCCTTCGGTATGAGCTGTTAAATCGAAATTGATTACGCCGCCATCGGCTTTGATGACGCGGATTTGGCGAGATTCAGCAAAACGCGTTGGACCACCTGCGTTAGCAAGGATGTCCATGAAACTCGCGCCTTTTTTGCCTTCGTAGGCACCAGGATGAGCTACTTCACCCATTACATAAACCACGTTCGCACCGGCTTTGATCTCTTCTTCCTGTTTTGGCACAAAGATGGTTGCTCCCGGTAGGATCTCCGGCAACAAGCTTTGGTCACCTGTATCTAGGTAGCGCTTAAGGTTAAACATAATAGGCGTGTTGTTGGTGATAACACGGATTTGCTCAACACTGGCATAACGAGTCACGCCGCCGGCGCGCATGACCACATCAACAAGGGTCGTGTTAGGTTTGTAGGTAAATGAGCCCGGTGCGTTTACTTCACCGAAGACTTTAATCGCACGAGCAGAATCAGCGCTGTCACCTGAGTTTGCCAGTTTCGCAGCATCGAATTCTTGTTCGATATTACCAACCAAAGGTGAGGCAGGGACGAAGAGCACGTCTAATGATTCTAGGGCTGGTAGTTTTGAATCGTCCCCCGTGTCGAGAAAGCGTTTGTAGTCGAACTCAATGCTCTTGTTACCACGTTTTACGATGATTTTATCAAGTTGAGCACCGGCACGTAGACCGCCAGCTTCATAGAGGAACATCTGAATATTTGAGCCCGATGGAAGCGTGTATTCGCCCGGCTTAACCACGTAGCCTTGTACTGAAATCAGAAGCTGTTGCTGTTTGATGAACACGCGTGCGTTGCTCACATCGCGGAATACAGTTTTAAGGTTGTCGGTGATGACGTTCTGAAGTTGAGTCTCGTTGTAACCCGCAACAAAAACGGGACCGATTTCTGGCAGATTAATGCGGCCACGTTTATCTACTTGAAAGCCTTTGTTTAGCGATGCTTCGCCTGGAAGGTTAATTTGTACCAAGTCACCGACTTTAACTACATCATCTTCCGCTGCCCACGTTGTATTAAAGGTGATCAAACACAACATTAGTAGGGTGGTGATGGCTTTGAGGATTCTCATAGTGTGCCTCCCATCTCTGCGCTTGTGTCAGATTTAGCGTTTAGAACTTCAATACTCACGCGACGATTCGTCAAACGAACTGCAGGAGTTTGTCCTTCGTAAAGGGGGAGTGTTTCTCCCACAGATTTGGTTTGCACACGATCTGAGGTGATTCCGAAGACGTTGAGGTAGCGTTTCACTTGCTCTGCTCGGGCTTGTGCCAACTTTTGGTTGTATTCTGGTGTGCCTGTTGCGTCTGCGTGTCCGGTTACAACCAATGACAAAGAAGGGTGATCGCGGAGAATATACGCCGCTTCAGCAAGATGCCCCATGTATTTAGGGTTGATTTCCGCGGAGTCTACAGCAAATTGATTGTCTACGTTCAGTAAGTCATAGATGTCAGCAACGATATTGAGATCACTACGTAGCGCTTCGATATCTTGTGGCGGTTTACACGTGGTTTGTGACAGAACGTAATCGAGTTGTTGCTCAAGCTGATTTAGGCGACGGCGTTGAATCACGATGTCATTGGCGGCATCAAGAAGCAATCCTCCTTCCAATTCACGTGCGATGCGGTTTTGTTTTTCAAGCGCCTGTACCACGGCCGCAGGAAAACACCAGCGCGCACCTTCCTGAATTAACGCGTCCAAATGCAGCTTGGTTAGTTGCCAATCAAAACGTAAACCGTGCTCAGGTCCAAGAGGCTCGTCTGGCATTACTGGTGAAAACTGATAATTCTCGATAGAAATATCTTGGTAGCTTTCCGCCATGCCACCCTGACCGTGATCGGGGTAGTTGAACGTCGAGCAACCAAACATGCCGACAACGAGACCGCACAACACGCTTTGTCGTATAAGTTTCACCATGCCAACCTCCGTATTAACCGGTATTTTTATTAATGACCTTTAGAATTGACCGGGATAGCGTGATTGATACGCAACAGGCTCATGATTTCTAATGGTTGTCCCGATACATTTTCAATACACATACTGCGTTCACGTTCAACTAGGCGCTTATATAAATAAACAATGGCACCAATCCCTGAAGAATCAAGAAATTGGACGTGTTGCAGGTTGATTTCCACTTCCTTGTGATCGTCACTGTGGATCACTTCATCGATTTGGTGCTGGGCTTGACGACAACCTTTGGCGTCTAGGTCACCGAAAAACTCAACCATCAATGTATTGGGTGCAGTTTCTTGTTTGCGCAGTTCCATGTTCCATTCTCCGTTCTCATTATGTCCTGATTTGAATAGAGCAGAGAATGTGCCAATAAAAAATATCAATATAAACAGTTGGTTAATGGAGGTGCTGAGACGCTCTTATTTTGAGAATGGCTTTCTTCTCATTTTGAGAGTCAAAAAAGACAAAGGCGGCAAGCATTTGAAAGTGCCAAATCTGTCTGATCTTTATGTGTTAGATTGCACTTAATTGCTTATTGGTGTTGTTCTTGATCGTAGATTGGTAAATGTAAGTTGGGTATTTGAGCTTAATACGGTTCAATAGAGATGCTTTTTTGTACAAGGTTCCCACATGCCATTAAGAATGACATTGATTGCCCTCGCTGTAATTGCTTCCGCCCAGCCTCATGCTGATCCAAATTTACAACCACCTGTTTCACTCGCTGATTCCTACCAAGATGGAATTGATGTTTCCCAATATTGGTATAGTGAAAAGCTCGATGGCATTCGTGCTTACTGGACGGGACAACATTTAGTGACACGAAATGGAAATCGTATTTACGCACCTGATTGGTTTATTCGCGTCTTGCCTGATTATCCCTTAGATGGGGAGCTATGGGCCGGGCGGGGCAACTTCCACCTTGTTCAACAAACCGTGTTAGATAAAACCCCAATTGAAAGTGCATGGCAGCGTATCGACTTTATGTTGTTTGATATGCCTTATTCGGCGGGTGACTACAGGAAGCGTTACTACAACATTCAAGATTTGGTATTTGCCATCGACGCACCTCATATTAAGTATGTTGAGCATCGTGCGATTCAAGATGAGAAACATTTGTTCGAACAACTTGACCAAATTTCGCAATCTGATGGTGAAGGGGTGATGTTGAGAAAGGTATCAAGCCGTTATCAGGCGGGAAGAGGCAGTGATTTACTCAAGCTTAAACGCTTTGAGGATGCTGAAGCGACGGTCATCGGTTATAAGCCAGGAACAGGGCGATTGTTAGGGATGATGGGGGCAGTACTGGTAAGGTTAGCTGACGGCACAGAGTTTTACATTGGCAGCGGTTTTACTGATGACGTGAGGAAATCCCCGCCAAGAATTGGGGCAACGATTACTTTCCGATACAACGGTTATACGCATAACGGTAAGCCAAGATTCGCGCGATTCTTAAGAGAGCGAGTGCCTCATTGATGATGCTCTATTGGCTTCCCACTTGAACACCACATCTTTTGAACAAACTTTTCCAGAATTGCACGTGATCCATGGTCTGAAGTCTGAACTGCTCATGTGCATTTTCAATTCCGTAACTTGCACCGTGCGCCGCCATTCTCTGTTCGACTAAGTTGATTCCACCATCAAGTTGCTGATAGGTACTATCGACAAACGCCATGTATGGTTGAACCTCGGCGACATAAATGGACTGAAAGACGTTCCTCAAGTAACGAAATTGCGTGGTATCACGATTCGCACCGCAAATTATTTTGTCTTGGTTTGCTTTAAGCATTTGCGTGGTTTGTTCTAGCCACAGGGTCGCATCAATGAGTGTGTAATAGAGTCGACCAACAAGGCGTGTTTTTTCAATCTCTTCTTGATAATTCACTATGGTTACGTCGGGTAAGCGCGAAAGGGTTCGATAAGGTGTTTGATACATCTCGTCCAGCGCAAGGAAAGCGTCTCGCACATGGGCGACTTGGTCTTTACTGTCCAACGGCAACCATTCAGAGCCCGTAAGTTGTTTGCGCATCGCATCGCTGGTAAGCAGCATATTGTCGAGGTGTATTGTTAGATGATGCCATTTCTGATCGTACAAGCCGTTAAGCTTTGCACTTTCTTCATCACTTAGAGGGTAATCACTCAAACAGCCATTCAACGTTCTAAGCAAACTCGTTTGGTAATCGAAGTCATAAAAAGCATCTTGGACCTTACCCAGTTGCGAGTTCTTTTCTGCGAGCAAGTTAAACAGACCACATTGGCGTAATTGGTAGCTTTCTAGCAAACCAAGTGATAGGCGGGGGAGCTCTTGGAATAGCTCTCTTTTATCAGGAATGGTAACGGCAGGAGAGGCTTCTAGTTGAGATTCTGATACATCTAACACATTCGCCAGGCGTTGATTGTATTTTTCGAATACAGCTTTCTCCGGGTTAAACCATTCGTTACACCCACTGAGTAAGGTTGTCGTTAGCAAAAGCACCGTAGCAACAAGTGAACTTCTCACAGCATTTCCTTTTTAATCACTCAGATAAGTATACTTTGTGACACGCGGGAGAGATCAAAAAAGCCAGCGAGTGCTGGCTTTAATATTTGGGGCGTTGAAGTCCGAATTATTGCTGCGAGAAGTTCAGTTGTACTTCTGGATCTTGGCGGTGCATCCAACGTAGACGAATACCCAATAGGAACGCCGCTGAAGAAAGACCAATGATAAAGCCTAACCAGAAGCCTTGAGCGCCCATTGGTTCCACAATCCAATCTGTACGTCCGAGCACATAGCCGATTGGCAAACCAAGCAACCAGTATGCGATAAAGGTACGATTGAAGATAGCACGCATGTCTTTGTAGCCGCGCAGAGCACCGGCCGCTATCACTTGCACCGCATCTGTACATTGGTAGATTGCTGCAAACAGCAATAGCACCATCGCCAATTCAATTACCTCTGGGTTATTGGTGTAAAGCAGGGCAATTTGTTCACGGAAGATGACAGTTAGAATCGCTGTCATCATCGCAAGCGCAAGACCCACCATGACACCTACGCGAGAGGCAACACGAGCACCATCGACGTTTTCTTCACCCAAACGGTGACCAACGCGAATACTTACTGCAGCACCCACGCTCATTGGCAACATAAATACCAGTGAAGAGAAGTTAATTGCGACTTGGTGTGCGGCAACAATGATCGAACCTAGTGGCGAGACCAAAAGCGCAACCACAGCAAACAGGGTAACTTCAAAGAATAACGCCGCAGCAACCGGAAAGCCCAGTTTGAACAAGCGAATCTGTGCTTTTAGTTGAGGCTTGTGGAACTCACCAAACAGGTTGATGCTTTTTAGTCGAGCAGACGTCGTCACGTATAGAAGCAGTAAGCCAAACATAACCCAGTACACAATTGCCGTAGCAACACCACAGCCCACACCGCCTAGTGCCGGCGCTCCGAATTTACCGTAAACGAAAATCCAGTTCAGTGGGATATTCAGCATCAAGCCAATAAAACCAATCACCATCGCTGGCTTGGTCAGAGACATACCGTCAGTAAAGCTACGCAAGGTTTGGAACAACAAGAATGCTGGTACAGCAAAAATCACAGCATGAATGTAACCCACCGTCTTTTCTGTCATAGCGGCTTCAACGTCCATAAACCCAAGAATGAACTGCGTTTGGAATAGTACGCCGATAATAGGAATACTGATAAGCAACGCAAGGACAATGCCTTGTTGGATCTCAAATGGGATTTTAACGCGTCGACCAGAGCCGTTCAGCTGAGCGACTACTGGTACAAGCGCCATTAATAAGCCCACACCAAACAGAATTGATGGAAGCCAAATACTTGCTGCCACAGATACCGCCGCCATGTCGGTCGCGCTGACGCCACCAGCCATTACGGTATCCACAAAGCCCATGCCTGTTTGCGCGACAGAAGCGATCAACACAGGGGTTGCTAATTTGATAAGACTCGATGCTTCTTCTTTATAGCGATGCACGAAATACTCCAGAGCGGAACAATATGTTGTAAAAGAAATTATTTGAAAAGATAGAGAGCGCTTGAGGACAAAAGACGTGATGAACTGATCTGATGGTTGATTTTAGTCACTATAAGGTGAAAAAATGCCTCGAAGGAACTCCGCGCAGATGATAAACAATTGTATGCTCAGATACCATACCCACAAGATGTGGATTTTTGGTTAATTGATAGACGATTATAAAAATCATCTGCGGACGTTTGTCTTGGCTATCAGTCGCTTCTATAAAATAGGTAAAAAGTATGTTTACAGGAATCGTTCAGGGTACGGCTAAAGTCGTTCATATCGACAAGAAAGATCGTTTTCAAACTCACGTTGTTGAACTTGAAGGCGCGCTAAGTGAAGGTCTTGAAATTGGTGCCTCTGTTGCGCACAACGGTTGTTGCCTTACAGTAACGAAAATTGAAGGATCGCAAATCAGCTTTGACCTAATGCAAGCGACGCTAGCGCTGACCAACCTTGGCGAATTGACAGCAGGCGATAGTGTGAATATTGAGCGCGCTGCTAAGTTTGGTGATGAGATCGGCGGTCATAGCATGTCAGGGCACATTAGCTTAATGGCAGAAATCGCTGAAGTGATTGATACACCAAACAACCGCACGATTTGGTTTACGCTACCACAAGAATCAATGAAATACGTACTTGCGAAAGGGTACATTGGTTTAGACGGATGTTCGCTCACGATTGGTGAAGTCGAAGATAATCGTTTCTCCGTTCATTTAATTCCAGAAACGTTAGAGAGAACCCTATTCGGGCGTCGCCAAGTCGGTGAAAAGATCAACGTAGAATTTGACCCACAAACACAAGCGATTGTTGATACGGTCGAGCGTGTATTAGCAGCGAAGCAGCTTTAAGTCTGTAAGAAATAGCGAGCTTGGTTTATCGAGGTAGTCAAAATAAACGGACATAAATAACAAAGGAGCACTTGCGGCTCCTTTTCATATTTCGATTGGGGGGGATTTGCGTAATTACTCGTAATTGTCGTCGATGAACAATTCAACTTTCTGCTGCAATTCATCAACTTTCATGTTGAGGTGAATGGCATGACAACAAGCCGGACAGTCATCATAGAACTCTTGGTTACCGTTACTTGCATCGAGGGTGATGCCGATTGAGTGCCCACAATGGGGACATTTCACATGTCTTTCAGTGTAATTTTGCATACATAAACTCCTAGTATTGCAGGGCTTTTAATACTTTGTTGTTTAGAAAATACAGCCCTTAGTTACTCGCTTGCCTCTTAGGGTTAGAGATACAACGTAAGCCGAGTTACTTAGAATATTAGGCGCTATGGTTGCTAATTGAGTCGAAATAAGTACAAAAGTTGACCCCAAACCCAACGTTGGACTTGAGGTCATTATCTAGGGTGATATGCGTCGAAAATTTACACTCAGTAATGATCTTTCCCTTCCAAATCAATAGGAAATTATCTTCTTAATTATCGATTGCGCTTGCTCAAGATAATGCCCGCCGAATAGGTTGCAATGATTCAAGATGTGATAAAGATTGTAAATGTCTTTGCGTTCTTGATAGCCGATTGGAAGTGGCGCAACTGATTCATATCCTTGATAAAATTCAGGTTGAAAACCGCCAAATAGCTCGGTCATAGCAAGGTCACATTCTCGATCTCCCCAATAACAAGAAGGGTCATAACAAATAGGACCAGCGGGTGTGAGCGCCACATTGCCGTTCCATAGATCACCATGCAGTAGGGAAGGTTGTGGGGAGTGATTAGCGAGAAGCTGTTTCACGACGTCAATAAAGTCATCGATGTCTACCAGAGAAACGCCTTTCTCTTTAAGCAGTTGTAACTGCCACCCGATGCGTTGCTCCGCGAAAAATACTGACCACTTTTTATGCCATTGGTTTGGCTGAAGTGTAGAGCCTATGTAGTTGTCTGTATCGAAGCCAAATTCTTTCTGTTCACCCCATAAATGCAGGCGCGCTAATTGTTCACCAAATTTAAAGCTGTTGTCGCTATCTTCAAGCGTTTTAGTGGGAAGGAAGTTGAGGATGATAAAACTGTGCGTTTTGGTTTTACCGACCAAAACGACTTCTGGGACAAATAGAGTAGAGGTTTCGCGCAATAGGTGAAGGCTTTCTGCTTCTACTTCAAAATTGGCTAAGAAATCCCGATCATTAATTTTGACGAAATAGCGCTGCTCTCCGTCATTGATCATATAGCTTTCACTGATGTCTCCACCGGAAAGTTTTACCTTCTCGGTGATCTGATATTCGAACATCAAGGTATCAGAAAGCTGCTGCGATATTGCTTGCCACATACAAAACCTCGCTTATCTATTTGACCAACAATAGTTTAGGATAAACGGCGGAACATTGACGCGCAGTTAAGCAAACTTCGACAATAATTCTTCCGCATATAGTAGAAAATGTTTATAAGTGTGAATCACGTCGCCTATAACCCTATGATTTATCGGCTTAACATATGGAGCTAAAACAGCACAGCTAGTATTATTATTTTTTTGACTTTAGTTCCATTGGTGGCATGAAAATACTGATTTGTGATGACTCGGCGGTCGCACGAAAGTTGATTACCCGATCCATCGTACAAGATACATCATTGCACCTACTCGAAGCCCAAGATGGTCACGAGGCATTGAAAATCCTAGCGGAACAAAATATTGACGTTTTGTTCCTCGATTTGACCATGCCAGTCATGGATGGCTTCGAAGTACTAGAGTCCCTGCCTGTTAGTCAATACCAAACCAAAATTGTCATCATTTCGGGTGATGTTCAGCAAGAGGCTAAACAACGCTGCTTAGATCTTGGGGCGATGGATTTCATTGCTAAACCATTATCCGAAGAACAGGTTATTCCTCTCTATGAAACGCTCGGTCTTCATTATGCCGTTAGTGCTCACACTGAAATTGAACCTCAACATACGTTAGAAGTTACGCCGTTAGCAAAGTTCCGTGAAGTTGCCAATATTGCATTAGGTAAGGGCGCTGCAATTATGGCGGACCATCTACGTGAGTTTATTCAATTGCCGGTCCCTCACGTTGGTCCGTTGTCTTACGGTGAATTACATATGACGCTGGTGGATGTGATTGGGCGAGACAGCTCAGTTGCGGTAGCACAAAGGTTCGTAGGGGGAGGTATACACGGAGAGGCGTTGGTTTGTCTGCGTGGTAAAGATATCAACCAAATCGGCGAACGACTCGGATACTTACTTGAATTCACGCCACACAACGAAATCATCCTTAATGTGTCGAACTTACTGGTGTCTTCATTCCTAACTTCTCTTGGGAGCCAGTTAGACAAGCAGTTTTCGTTACGCCAACCAGGAATCATCGAGAACATTACCCCTTACAGCGAAGAGAAAAACGAATCTGGTGAACTCTTTACCATTGAATACACCTACATGGCAGAATCACTCGATTTTGAGTGTGAAGTTCTGTTTTTGATAGATAAATCATCCGTAGACATCATCTATGACATCATGGAGTTAATCTAATGTCCGAAATCACGCTGGACATAGCAGACTTTCACTGGGTTACCCAAATTCTGGATACCATGGACTCTGGGCTTATTGTCCTCGACCAAGACTATAAAGTCTGCGTTTGGAACAGCTTTATGCAGTCGTACAGTGGTATTTTGTCGCAAAACATTCTCGGAGAGTGTTTATTTGACCATTTTGAAGATCTTCCGAGAAGGTGGTTAGAGACAAAACTCAAGACATCAGCAGATTTAGAAACACGTTCATTTTCTAGCTGGGAAAACCGACCATACCTTTTCAAGTTCAACAACTTTTCTCCGGTTTCTAACAGCAGCAACTTGATGTTCCAAGACATTGTGATTACGCCATTGCGCTCGTTGTCAGGTGAAATTAGCCATATTGCAATTCAGATTAATGATGTTTCAGAAACGGCGCGTAACCGTATCCATTTGAGAGAAACTAACCAACACTTATCGGAAATCAGCCGTAAAGATGGTCTGACTGGTCTATTTAATCGGGCTTTTTGGGAACAATCTCTGAAGGACGAATTTGCGCAACTTAAAGTGATTGAAGGGGCGAGCTCGTTAGTGATCTTTGATATCGACCATTTTAAAAAGGTCAACGATACCTATGGACACCACACGGGGGACGAAGTGATTCGTCGTACCTCAAGCTTGTTACGTAAAACGGCACGTAGCAGCGATGTATGTGGTCGTTTTGGTGGTGAAGAGTTTACGGTTTTGCTGCCACACACCAATCAAGAGCAAGCTTGTTACTTTGCAGAACGTTTAAGAAAGCGAATTGAACAAGAAATCGTGAAAGTTGAAGACTTTTTGATTAACTACACGATCAGTATCGGCGTTTGCGAGTATAAATCGTATTTCGAAAGCCACACACAATGGCTTAAGAGTGCCGATGCTGCGTTATATCGCGCTAAAGAAAATGGTCGAAACCAAACTTGTAGTCATGAAGACGACTAGGGGATACTAGGGATTGTTGAATTTTTGTAGTTAAATTTTATTCGAGATAAAGGCGTTTTAATCGCGACGAGAGGCTTGTCGCCTAGTCATTTTAAGTAAATGCCTCTGCCTTGTATAAATAACTCACAAACTGCTGAAAGCATCAGCTCGAAAGGTGAACAGTACCGAACTCAATTGGTTGAAAACCATCCAGTTAGTGCGTCAACTCTCATTAATATGAAATAAGTTAATGAAATTTTCTCGGCATGTCTTACTATTGAAACTATTTCGCTTTCAGCTTCGAAGGCTTGCATTAAACGGAGAAAAACAGTGGTTGTAGAAACCGATGGATATCTCGCTCTAATTGAGCACTTGTCACTTAACTTAGATATTTTCACGTCTGAAATCGGTGACACAGGATCAGAAAGCATTGAAGATGTTGTGACTGACATGGTTGCATCGAACATCATGGCGATATTCGAGCAAAACCCAGAGTTGCATTCAAGCGTGCGTTTTAAGTTGCTAAAAGAGGCAGATGCGGTCGTTGAAGATTTGGGTGAAGTACTTGCGGGTGTATGGTCAAAGAAAGCGACGAATGAGCAGATTGCCTTTTTGGATGAGTACATCGCATTAGTTAAAAACCTGTTTGATACCGCGGTAGCGACCTACGACTGATTCTCTTCTTACGTCATTCAAATTCAAGAAGAGTTACATTGTAACTCTTCTTACTTGCCAAAATTTCGATGCCCAATATGGGTTGTCGATTCTCGAAATGATCACGCCTTTTGAAGTAGAAGCGTGCATGAACTGTTTGTTCCCAAGATAAATGCCCACGTGGTATGTGCTTCGTTTGGTTTTGAAAAATACCAAATCACCTTGTTGGGCGTCCGACCAACTCATTTCAACACCTTGTTTAGACTGTTGGCGGGTAGTACGCGGCAGCGACATTTTGTATGCCTCAACAAACGCTTTTTGAACAAAAGCCGAACAGTCGATGCCTGACTTTTTAGTTCCACCTAGTCGATAAGGCGTGCCTTCCCACTCATTATAGAATTGGTACAAATCCTGATTGTCGGACAACAGCTGATTGACGGGCAGGGAGGCGTTGACTTGTGTTTCTGGATCTGGACCTGACGAGCACGCACTGAGTAGCACACTGATTATTAAAGGAAAAAATAAATGACGAACCTTGCTCACTGGTCATCTCCATGACTTAAAACTGAAATATTAGCGTCACAATCAACACCTAGTATGGGCTGAAAATCACGTTTTTGTCTCACTTATGTGACGAAAAAGCGGACACGTTGATTCAAACTCAGGAAAGAACATCCATTGATTATGACAAAGCGCAAACGTTTACGCCTTTCTTTTTCACTGATTCAAACTATCAGTGCAACATTTCTAACTATCATCGCACTTGTTATAGCCCTTTCTGTCTCAAGTTTCAAAGGAGTGGAGCAGGTGGGTGACCAATTTAATGCCTTGTCTCAAAAAGCGTTACCAATGGCAATGGCAAACGCGACACTCACAAGGAACGTGTTGGAACAGGTGAAACTGCTTAATTATGGAATGCAAATAACCGATCCTAATGAACTTCCTTTGATTACATCTCAAATCGAAGAACTGGCAAGTCAAAGCGACGACCTAATCGAGCAAACGTCCGGCGTTGCTGATCATCTCTCCAGTATGCTCCAAGGAAATGTCGCAGAACTTCATCAAATCACCAACTCCATTTTATCCAAACAGTCTGCGGTGATTCAGATGCAAAGTGACATTAACTCGGCTGTTGGCGGGTTTCGTTACGGTCTTAGTTCGATTGGACCTGAGATGAACCGCATCAGTTCATTTCTTAGTAACGAAAATCCTGAATCGAGTGATGCAGCAAATCGTTTTATCGCCTCTGCAAGTTCAATGGAAAGCACTTTTTTGGTCATGATGATGCAAACTGAGCTAGGAAAAGCGGAGCGAGAATACAAGGAGATGCGCAATCGCATCGCTGGCATCAATCTCGCTTTTGATGATTTCAAAGAATGGCATCCAGAAGTTAACGAGTTTGCTAGCCTCATTGCGCCTTATGAAATGGTACAGGCCGGCTTCAAGGACGATGGTGTACTCCGTTTAATATTGGCAAAGTTGGAAAGGAGTGAGCAGCAAAAAGCTGAGTTTCAACGTGCCTCTCAACTTTCAAATGAAACCATGTATTTACTCGATCAAGTGTCTGATGCGGCCTCCGCTTTGATCAAAGAACGTGAAACCGTGGTCCAGAAAACAATTAAAAACGTTATTTTTATGGTGGTTACTGCCGCTGGTGTTATCTCTCTGGTTATCCTCGTAACGTGGTTTGGTCTAAGAACGTGGATTAATCGAGGTCTTAGAAATATTCTGAATCGCTTGTCGGCATTAACAGAGCATGACTTTCGCGACAAAGCTCAAGAGGTAGGTCCGTTTGAACTCAAAGAAGTCGCACGCAAGCTCAATCTTGTCATCGCCTCAACGCACGACTCTATTTCTACCGTGACTCGTAATTGCGATATCTTGTACCAAACTGCAGAAATCAGCCACGGTGCTGCTGAGCAAACAAATCAAAGCTTAACCACGCAAAATGAAGCGTTAATGAGCATGGTGACGACGATCACTCAGTTAGAAGCGTCGATTCGAGAGATTGCATCGGTCACTAATGCTTCGTCTGAAGATTCTTATTTAGCGACGGAACATACAGTGAAAGGTGTGAGTGTTGTGGAACAAAATCGCCTGCGTTTGGAATCACTAGAGAGCTCTCTCAACACAAACGAACAATCTATGATGGAACTCGATCTGCGCGTAAAACATATTCGTGAAATGGTTGACATGATCAGTGGCATTGCTGACAACACTAACTTACTTGCGTTGAACGCAGCGATTGAAGCAGCGCGTGCAGGAGAGCAAGGAAGAGGCTTTGCGGTCGTTGCCGATGAGGTTCGTAAGCTCGCCAGTGATACCTCGCAGCAAACCACCAATATTCGTGAAATGATGAATGAGTTAGTTATCGCAGCGGATCGTTCTCGGAAGGCTGTGAATGATTCACGTGAGGAAATGTCTTCTGCGTTACAGTCAAGTCATCAAGTGAAATCTACCTTTACTGAAATTAATGAAGCGGTTCAGCTTATCCAGCAACGTGTCGACCAAATTTCTGTTGCGACAGAAGAGCAAGAACGCGCTACCGCTGAAGTTTCTCAAGCTATCTCACACCTTTCTGAGCAAGGTGAACATACCAAACTTCAGTTGGAAGCCATGGTTGAGAGCTCGGAACAAGTCGCAGACATCGCAGGGCATCAACAAACGATGCTGCATAAATACGAACTGCTTAAAGTGAGTTGATCCAACATTAGGTAAGAGCAACCGAACTTCCTATACGACCAAAGGCAGGGCAATCGCTCTGCCTTTTTAATTTTCGACTCCAAGAGTGAGTGACCTAAATCGCAAATTGATTAACGATACGGGAGTAATGTGCCATTAGCATTTGTTAATGCTTTGTTGTCAACTCAGGGTTGTTAGAATATTCCGTTAAATATAGGGAGTGCGATAAATGCCAGAGCGAGCAAGTTTGATATTAATAAACGATCACCGAGAGGTTTTATTGATTGAACGAGTGAGGGGCGATAGACACTATTGGGTGTTTCCAGGCGGTAGTGTAGAGGATGGAGAAAGTCTTTCTGAAGCGGCGAAACGCGAAGCTCTAGAAGAGACCTCTATAGAACTGACATCGCTCAAATTTGTGTTTCAGAATCAAAATCAAGGTCGACAGGAGCATTACTTCTTATCACATATCGGCTCAGCTACCCCAACGCTAGGTAAAGGTCCCGAGCAACAAAGGCAAACGGTTTCCAATCAATATATTCTGAGATGGGTGAGTTTTACTGAGCTAGCCGTGCTTCCTCTCTTTCCAGTAGAAGCGAAACAAATATGCCTTCAGAGCGAGGAGGTACTCTTTGGTCGATAAAGTATGTCCAGTGGTATTAAGAGACCAAAATAACGAGATTCTTCTTTTCAAACATCCTCTTGCAGGCGTTCAGTTGGTGAAAGGCACTGTTGAACCCCTCGATTACGACTTCTTAAGTGCGGCAAAAAGAGAGTTGGCAGAAGAGTCGGGGATTGAACTGGTCAATCAAACAACCTACTTAGGGGCTTGGGAGAGTGGGTTTCAAGAGCAGATTTGGCATTTCATTTTGTGTGAATGTGAAGCGTTGCCGGAACAGTGGGTCTTCCACACTCAAGATGATGGTGGGCATGATTTTGAATTCTTTTGGCATAAGGTGACAGAAGACATTTCTTTTCGTGCGCACCCTGTTTTTCAACATGCTTTAGAGCAAGTTCGTGAGTTTATTCGTCGAGACGACAACGCTAGGTCGTTGGTTTCGGTTTGATGTGAGGGAGCTTGGCTTTGATAAAACCAATACCGTGATTTTCTGGTCGCCCAATCAAGAATTTGGTGATTGGAAAGAATCAAAAGAGGATTTTATGCCTTACAAAGAGACCGAACTTTTACAACTCAGCGAACTTCCGAGCAAAACGCTATGCTTTTATCAGGAGCGAATTCATAAGGAAGAAGTGCCATTGTTATTCTTTCGTACCCCTCACGTACTGTTTAAAGGCTCTGTCGGTCTCAAAAATGGTCATGAAATTACAATTGTTTAGCTGACTTCTATATGCTTTGCGCATTCATTCAGATAAGGAAAGGAAACGATAATGGATAAATTCGTAGTGTTTCTCCTATGCCTTTGCCTGACAGTAGGTGGCGTTATTCACCTTTACGACAATATTGTCGATGGCTTTTTGCCTTACGATTTTGCCCCAGGCTGGTTAAACATGTATTGGAGTGCTTTGGGTCTCCTAGATTTGCTTGCCGTGTATTTGTTGATCAAGCATCGACGGACCGGGCTGGTTTTAGTTTTATTGATTATGTTAAGCAGCGTAGGCTTTAACTCGTATGCACACTATGGATTGGGTATCTTCGAGAGCAGTGGACAACTGCAATGGCAAACGTTGCTATTAGGATTTTCTATTGGGGTATCAATTTGGTTGTGGAATTCGCAAAAGAATCGTCACTCTCGTCAGATATTCCGTTAACTTTTTGACATTACTTATTTTTCAACAGGGAAGTGTTATGGATAACTTTAAGGAGCTGGCGAGCTTCGGTAATTTTGCTGCGCTATCAGGCTTTAGCTTTGGTGCCATCTTTTTTGGTATTGCATTTGTATACGCAGCAATAAATAAACAACAAGACGTGAGTGTACTCGCCATCTCATCGATTATTCTGGGGATTATCGGCTTGTTTGTCGGCGTCACTCAATCAAACAAGAAACGTAATTTGATTAAAGCCTAAAGATTTCTATTCAATCCTAAATACACTGGGGTGAGTAGCGGTTGCATGTTCGTGATACATATCATCGAGGTAGGTCAGCAACTCATCTTCTTCTAGAAATGGCGGCACTACCAAATCTCTGATTGGGCGCTTTATCGATGTTTCTGAATCGATATAAAGCGTCCAAACCCCATCTTTGCATTCCGCAAGCATGACTTTTCCAAACACATTCACTTTCATTGAGCGGCTCATGAGGAAGACTTTTCTTTGTAACGAAATGGCTGGGTAATCAGTTTATCTAATCTTTGCTCGTCTTTGTCGCGAATCTCTGGAACACCAATCACAACATCATCATGTCCTAACTCCGGTTGAGCTCGATATGTGCCAAACAAGCGATCCCAGATAGACAAGAAGAAGCCAAAGTTTGAATGTGTCTCGCGCACGATGACGGAGTGGTGAACGCGATGCATGTCTGGTGTCACAACCAACTTACGTAACGTCGCGTCCCAAGGCAGTGGCAGCTTTGCATTGCTATGGTTAAACATGGCGCTGGCATTCAATACGATTTCAAACACAACGATGCCAATAGGAGAGACGCCTAAAGTAAACACAGCGGCGATTTTTACCACCATAGAGAGAATGATTTCTATCGGGTGGAATCGTGTCCCGGTTGTGACATCGATATCCAAGTCAGCATGATGCATGCGGTGAAGCTTCCATAGCGGTTTAACTCGATGGAAGACTAAATGCTGCAGGTAGATGATGAGATCGAGTAGCACAACGGTTATCAGCACATTTAACCAAGTCGGGAAGGCAAGAGCATTGAGTAGGCCCCAATGGTTTTCATAAGCGATGATGGCCGCTTGAAAGGCTGCAATCGGCATAACTATGGCAATAACGACACTATTTAGTGCGACCAATGTGAGGTTGTTAAACCAGCGAAATGAACGGTCGACAGTCAGCTGCTTTCTCGGTCGCTTGTTTTCCCACAAGGTGCACAGCAACAAAACACCAATGAAGATGCTGAGTCGTAGCCAAGAAGGGTCGTTAAATGCAGTTTCGGGCACACTAATTTCCTTGTTTGATTCGCTTATTTGTTAAGACCTTAACACTCCACCGTATCTTTCAACGAGAAGAAAGGAATGTGAATGTCCGTCCGTTTATCAGCATTTCTTGAGACTAACCCTCTATGCAAGTAGAATCGCGCTCTACTTTATGAAGACCCTAACAACTGGCACTTTCTATCCATGAGAATCCACGCTTTCCATCGTTTATACCAGCACCGTCAATCTATCTCAACGAAGCCGTTTAACGCTCGCGGTTGTAAAGTGGTTCGCTGTCCTTATTGTCAGGTTTCTGAACAATATTGTTTGTGCGAGATTCAGCCGAACATTGAATCCAATATTGCCTGTATGCTGATCGTATCGGAAAACGAAGTGTTTAAGCCAAGTAATACTGGGCGTCTTATTGCTGATACGATTCAAGAGACCTACGTGTATCAATGGAATCGTACCGAACCTTCTGAAGAGATGTTGGCATTGCTAGAGAACGATGCTTATCAACCTGTGGTTGTCTTCCCAGCAGATTACGTGGATGAGCCTGAACGTTTGTTGGACGGTTTAAATCCAGAGCGTTTGAAGACATCCGATGGCTCGGATAAAAAGTGGCTAATGATCTTCATTGATGGTAGTTGGCGTGAGGCACGTAAGATCTTCCGCCGTTCAGAGTTTCTTAAATCTTTGCCTGTGCTTTCTATTGAGCCGGAATCACTGTCTGAATACATTATGCGTCGCTCAGATAACGAGCAACACTTATCAACGGCAGAAGTGGCGACGTTAGTATTCAAACAGGCAGGTGAAGAGCAAGCGTCTGAGTGTCTGCAGTTGTGGTTTGAAGCCTTCCGTGAAACCTACATGCTGACGAAAACTCGAGTAAAAACCGACTGGTCTCGCCCGCATCTGAAACGTTTCAAAGAGTGGGCTAAAATCGAGAGCTAACTCTAAGGAATGAACTTTTGTTGATGGCTTGTTGTTCAACTGGCTTCAACGAGGGGATAAATCTGCATTCCGTCACGGTTTGCAGGCGTACAGATATGGATAATGCCTAAAGTTTATCTTTTTGACTCCAGCATATTTTGGGAGTCGTTTGAGCATTTTAGGAGAGAATTGCATGTATTACGGCTTTGATGTCGGTGGCACTAAAATCGAGTTTGGTGCGTTTAACGAAAAACTTGAGCGTGTAGCAACTGAACGTGTACCAACACCAACAGACAACTACGATTTGCTGGTAGAAACCATCGCAGGTCTGGTTAACAAATACGATGCGGAATTTGGTTGTGAAGGTACGATTGGTCTTGGTCTTCCTGGCATGGAAGATGCGGATGACGCAACCGTACTAACGGTTAACGTACCTGCCGCAAAAGGCAAACCACTTCGTGCGGATCTGGAAGCTAAAATCGGTCGCAGCGTAAAAATCGAAAACGATGCAAACTGTTTCGCGCTTTCTGAAGCATGGGATGAAGACCTTCAAGACGAACCATCTGTACTAGGTTTGATCCTTGGTACGGGTTTTGGCGGCGGCTTTATCTACGAAGGTAAAGTGTTCTCTGGCCGTAACCACGTTGCGGGTGAGGTAGGTCATACACGTCTTCCTATCGACGCTTGGTTCCACCTAGGCGAAAACGCGCCTCTACTAGGTTGTGGTTGCGAAAAGAAAGGTTGTCTAGACAGCTACCTGTCTGGTCGTGGTTTCGAGCTTCTTTATGCGCATTACTATGGCGAAGAGAAGAAAGCGATCGATATCATTAAGTCACACGCAGAAGGTGAAGCAAAAGCGGTTGAGCACGTTGAGCGTTTTATGGAGCTTCTCGCAATCTGCTTTGCGAACCTGTTTACTGCGACTGACCCACACGTTGTTGTACTAGGTGGTGGTCTATCTAACTTCGAACTGATTTACGAAGAGATGCCAAAACGTATTCCTAAGTACCTGCTTTCTGTCGCGAAATGTCCAAAGATCATCAAAGCAAAACATGGTGATTCAGGTGGCGTACGTGGTGCTGCGTTCCTAAACATCAAATAATCGTCTGAGTTTTCGGTAAGCGAAAATACATAAGACCTATATTGAAAGCCTCGTTTTCCTTTAAGGTGAAACGGGGCTTTTTACTTATAGAGTACGAACAAAAAGAATAGGTATAAAAAAACTCGCGACGAATCGCGAGTTTTTGTTTTGATCTGTGTAGCTTGGCTTATTTGTTCTTTTTGCCTACACCCAAGTTTTCTTTTTGAGCTAGGGTGATTTTGCTAAAGCCTAATTTTCTGAAGTAGTTATCACGGTAGTTGCGCACTGCTTTAGTGTCAGACACTGCTTCGATTTGTTGCTCCATCTTTAGGAACTCAGTGATGTCGATACCTTCTGCTTCTGCAACCGCTTCTTGAATGTTGCGGTGTTGCTGGTACGAGAACGTCAGTTCTTTGTCTTGGTCTTTGTAAGTGTAAAGAATGGTGCGAGCCATAGCTGTCTCTCTGAAAAGTTTTTCTGTCATCAATAAAAAGGTCAGACGTGCTGACCTTCTCATTTTTAGTTGGGCTAGATTCTGCCTTGAAGTGGGATAATTGTCACGCTTTCTCCCGTTTTTACTATATCAACAGCAGGGGAGATTTCGATCAGGCAGTTTGCCTCGCTCATTGAGCGCAAGATACCAGAGCCTTGTTTACCCGTTGTGCGGACCGTTAGACGACCTGTTTCGTCTAGTTCGTAGATACCGCGACTAAACTCGGTACGACCTTGGCGAGAACGGAGGTTTTCTGTGGCAATGGCACTGACTTTGAGTGGCTTCCAGCCTTGCTCACCTTGCATCTTACGCAGCGCAGGCTCAACAAAGTTGATGAATGAAACCATCACGGCAACAGGGTTCCCCGGCAAACCAAAGAAAGGTTTATCGTTGATTTGACCGAACGCAAGCGGACGACCAGGACGCATGTTGATACGCCAGAAATCAATTTGACCGAGCTTATCCAATGCCAGCTTAATGTAATCTGCATCGCCAACGGATACGCCGCCAGAAGTCATCACTACGTCGGCTTGCGCAGAAGCATTTTCGAGCGCTTCAATCATCAACTGCTCGTTGTCTTCTAGAATACCGAAATCCAAAATTTCACAGCCAAGTTTCTCTAACATGCCCATGATAGTGAAACGGTTTGAATCGTAGATTGAATTCGCTTTCTGATCTGTACCTGGCGCTTGCACTTCGTCACCGGTAGAGAACACTGCAACTTTCAACTTGCGGAACACATTGGCTTCACCAAAGCCAAGAGAAGCAATCATGCCCATCTCAGGGGAGGCTAGGCGAGTGCCTGCGGTAAACACATCGCTACCAATTGCTAAGTCTTCACCCGCTTGGCGAACGTTTTGACCGGTTTTGATGCTTGCACCATTGAACGTGACTGTATCGCCATCCTGTGTTGCCTGTTCACGCATAACAACGGTATCACCATTGATAGGTGTTGGGGCGCCCGTCATGATCTTAACCGCTTGACCAACTTCCAGAGGTTGATCGTAAGCGTGACCCGCCATCACTTCAGCAACCACTTGGTAGTTGTCGCGCTCGATGTCATCACCGCGAATAGCGTAACCATCCATCGCTGAGTTGGTGTATTGCGGCACGTTAACTGGTGACACCACGTGGTCTGCTAGCACACGACCATATGCATTTTCAATCTTGCACGCTTCGGTTTCAGCAACTGTGTTCACCAAAGATAGGATCTTTTCTTGGCCTTGAGCGACAGAAAGGAAAGCTGGAGAAAGGGTATCGCAGCAAGCGGCTTCTTTCTCTTTACTCTTTGGTGCTTTCGCTTCTTGAACATACTGAATAACGAACTGGGCAATCGCCTCAAGATCGTTGATGTTCATTTGTGGCAGCTCAGAATCCAGTTCGCCGCTGTCTGAAGCAATCGCGATGATGTTTTCATCGTTTGGATGAAGCCAAGGCTTGCCGACTTCTTCTCGGTGCAATTCGATCTTAGGAAAGGCAATGTTTTTGCAGCCTTCCACCAAAACCACATCTAGCTTCTCTTCATCGAATCGCGTCAGTAGGTAATCAAACTCCGATTCTGATTCTGGTGTTTCTGTCATCAGTGCGAAGCGGTTACGAGAAGAGATCAGCATTTGCGATGCGCCCGCTTTACGTAGGCGATGGCTGTCTTTGCCCGGTTGGTCGACATCGAAGTTATGGTGTGCGTGCTTTAGCATACCGATGCGTAAACCTGCTTCGGTCAACTTTGGTAGTAATGCTTCAAGTAGCGTAGTTTTGCCGGTACCAGAGTAGGCAGCAAAACCAAGAATAGGGATGTTTAGCGTGTGTTTCATGATTCAAGTTGTCCAAATTGCGCCAATTCTTCAGGCGTATTTAAGTTGACGAAACAGTTTGGTGAGTCGCTAAAGTCAACGTAACTGGTGTTGCACTCTTTGTAGAGTAGGATGATCTTACGATCGCCACGTTCTAAAAACGCGGTCAGCTTTGGCAGTACGCGCTTGTGGTAAAGCGTGAAGACAGGCTGCTGGTGGTCGCCATCATGAGCAACCAAAATATCGGTGTCTTCTTTTACTGCATTGCAAAAACGTTCAACAAGATCAGTGTTGATTTGTGGGCTGTCGCAAGGGACGAAGCCAACCCAATCGGTTTCTGCATGAACCAAGCCCGCGTGGATACCGCCCATCGGACCTGGGAAATCTTTAAATTGATCGCTGAAGACGAAACCAAACGCACGGTAGGCGTCTTGGTTTCGGTTCGCATTGATTAGAATGCGCGGTGTTTGCGGAGATAAACGTTCGATAACGTGTTCGATGAGTGGCTTCTGATTCAGTTCGATCAGACCTTTGTCTTTTCCACCCATACGGCTGGCTTGACCACCAGCCAAAATGACCCAACTAGTTTGTGTTGGCTGAAGCATATGCGTTCTCTTGGGATGTTTCTTTTGGTATGACATACAAGAGTGGAGACTCTATCAAAGTCTTGTCTTTAATCCACCACTGTTTTTTACATAAATCCGTCAACGCGTTCGCTTGGTGGCTAGTCACAACAATACTAGAGCCACGATCAAGCAGATCTTTTGCCATGATAACCAGACGTTCAATCGACTCTTGGTCGAGAGAGGCACTTGGTTCGTCCATCAACAAAATCGATGGTTTTAAAATCCAAGCTCGTGCCATTGCTACGCGTTGCTTTTCACCGCCGGACAATACAGAGATGTGTTCGTCGGCTAAGGTTTCTAACCCTACCATGCGCAGCGCACTAATAACTTGAGCTCGCTTATCTTTTGCCGTGTCTTGTTGATATTTAACTCCATAAACGACGTTTTCATACACAGTGCCGTCAAAAAGGTAAGGAGACTGATGGAGATAAATCACGTCAACACGACCATTGCGACGCGTCCACTTCTTCAACCAAGTATCTTTCGGTGCCACCACTTTACCCGTTGAAGGCTTGAGCAAACCTGCAAGGATCTTAAGTAAGGTGGTTTTACCAACGCCATTGTCACCTTTTAGGTAAATCGCGTCGTTTGGACCAATGGCTAATTCAGGGATGTGGAAAAGCACACGCTCTTTAAAGCGCATGGACAATTGCTCGGCGGTAATTTTTATAGTCATAATTCACCCTTACATTGGGTCGATGGCGAGTCGATTGCTTGCTTCATGTTCTTAGATAGCCTTTGCCTCTCATGCTCGATAAGAGGAAGTTGAGCGCTAACGCTAACGATAGTAATACAATTCCTAATGCAACTCCTTGCGCAAAAGCACCTTTACTACTTTCCATAGCAATGGCAGTCGGAATATTACGGGTTACGCCCATAATGTTGCCACCAACCATCATTGAACAACCTACCTCTGTGACGATTCGTGAGAATCCCGCAATGATAGCCGCCAATAAAGGAAAACGTGTCTCCCAGATCATAGTAGCAGCGATACGAGGTATTGACGCTCCTAACGTAATCGCCGTTTCAACCGCGCGACGGTCACTCGATTGAAGCGCACCGTGCATCATAGAAACCAGAACCGGAAAACAGACGATCATTTGTCCTAAGATCATGGCTTTTTGCGTAAACAGCATTTGCCAATCACCTAAAGGTCCCGCTCTCGATAGCAGCATGTAGAGCAGCAAACCGATTACGACCGTTGGCACGGCCTGTAAGGTGTTCACAATGGACAGCAAGAACCACTTACCACGAAAGTCGGTGTAGGCGAGGACAAAGGACATCAAAATAGACGGCAATACCACCAAAGATATTGCCGTAATAGAAACACTAAAGGAGACCGCAACGATCTCCCATAGGTCTGCATCAAAATTCACCAGTAAGCGCAAGGCTTCTAGTGTTGTATCAGCAAGATTCATATTGCGTTATTTGGTCTCAGCATTCGCAACGAACAATTGTTTACCATTCAGACGGAAGCTGTTGATCAGCTCTTGACCGTGCGGATTTACTAACCAGTCACTGAACGCCTTCGCACCTTGGTAGTTGATGGTTGGGTAACGCTCTGGGTTAACCAAAATCACTTGGTATGGGTTAAATAGTTTTTCGTCGCCTTGGAATAGAATCGCAAGATCCAATTTGTTTTGGTAAGCCAACCATGTACCACGGTCAGTCATGGTGTAGCCTTGCATCTCTGAAGCCATATTCAGAGTAGGACCCATACCTTGGCCTACGCTGCGGTAGCCACCAAAGTTTGGTTCCATCTTAGTTTGCGCCCAAATGCCCAATTCTTTTTTGTGTGTACCAGAATCATCGCCACGAGAGATGAAAGTTGCATCTTTGTTTGCGATCTCTTTGAACACGTCGAGTACGGATGCATCGTCTTTCACTTGTGCTGGGTCAGACTTAGGACCAACGATAACGAAGTCGTTGTACATCAGTTTACGTGGAAGGACGCCGTAGCCATTCTCAACAAACACACCTTCTGCTTTAGGAGCGTGTGTCATTACCAAATCAACGTCGCCGTTTTCACCCATCTTCAGCGCTTTACCAGTGCCCGCCGCGATGATATCCACTTTGTAGCCAGTGTCTTTTTCAAATTGAGGAAGTAGGTAGTCCAGTAAGCCAGAGTGGTAAGTACTTGTTGTTGTTGCCAGGCGAATGTGTTCGCCATCTTGAGCTGAAAAAGCAGAGTAGCTTACAAGAGTGATTGACGTTGCAGCTAGAGTCAGCGCAATTTTTTTCATTTTAGTTGTTTCCTTTCCAATGATTCTTTGGCTTCTAAAGTCTTGGGTTACTAAAGAAGTCGCCAGAGCGTCATAGCGCGCTCATATCACAAGTCACCTTAGGGTGAGGGAGCGAGAAGCGATGATTACGCGTTGATGTCTCCCGCATCCTGAGACCACTTGGACACTCCATATAGCAAACAAGATGCCAACATTTTACAAGCTCAAAATGTTTGATTTATGCGCTAATTCATGGACTTATTTGCATAAAAATTTGCGTTGGTACAAAATGTCGCACTTTTTGTAGGGTATCTCTGTTTAAACTTGGTACACTCTGTCCCATTCAAATCCAACTGGGGTAAATATGTCTACTCAATCCCATATTAGTACAAACCAACAATACAACGCTTTTTCAGTACTGGTCGTTGATGATGAACTCGGTATGCAAGCCATCCTTAAAAAGGCTCTGGGCAAGCTGTTTTCTCAAGTCGATACAGCGGGCAGCATTGAAGAAGCGGAAGAGCTACGTAACTCACGCCACTACGATTTGATTCTGTTGGATATCAACCTGCCGGGGCGTTCAGGGATTGAATGGGAAGAGGCGTTTGAAGATGACGATAAACGCGCGGATGTCATCTTTATGACAGGCTACGCGGATTTGGAAATTGCGATTCGAGCCCTTCAGCTTGGTGCATCGGACTTTATCCTCAAGCCGTTTAACCTAGAACAGATGCTGAAAGCGGTCAGTCGTTGTATGGATCGCCGTTTGAACGAACGCATGCAATACGCGATGAAGCGTGACTATCAGCGTCACAACACCTCAGAGATTATTGGCGGTTCGGAAAAAACTCGCCAGCTCAAACAACTGATCACTCAATTTGCGCCGTCTCGCGCATCTGTCCTAGTGGAAGGTGAGTCGGGCACCGGTAAAGAGTTGGTAGCGAGAGGCATTCACCAAGCAAGCGGTCGAACAGGTCCATTCGTCCCACTTAACTGTGGCGCGATTGCACCAGAGCTTTTAGAGAGTGAGTTATTCGGTCATACCTCAGGGGCTTTTACTGGCGCTAAGAAATCTCGCGAGGGTCTTTTCCGCGTAGCCAATGGCGGCACATTATTCCTTGATGAAATCGGTGAGATGCCTTTGTCCATGCAAGCGTCACTGCTACGCGTGTTAGAGCAGCGCACCATTCGCCCGGTTGGTTCTGAGCGTGAAATCAGCATTGATGTTCGTATTGTCGCGGCGACCAACCGCAACCTGCAAGAAGAGGTCAACAAAGGTAACTTCCGTAGCGACCTTTACTACCGTTTGAACGTGCTGAAGATTGAAGTTGCCCCTCTACGTGAGCGTAAAACAGACTTGTTTGAACTGGTTCCATATTTCAGCAATATGCTGACCAGTGAGCTGGGTATGCAAGCACCGAAGTGGGCGCATGAAGATATGGAAGCGATGAGTGAGTACGAATGGCCAGGTAACATTCGCGAACTTAAAAACCTCATCGAGCGTTGTATTTTGTTAGGTAAACCGCCTGCGCATCACTGGCGTGAACTCAATGGCGGTCATGCTTTACCTAATGTCTCCATTACCGTGTCACACAGTGAAGAATTGCCAACCTTCAAAGAGGGCAAAGAGTTCTCTGGTGAAGGCTATCCAAACACTTGGACACTAAAAGAAGTGGAAAAAGCGCATATCCAGCAGTTGGTTAATTTGCACGAAGGCAACAAGTCGGCGGCGGCTCGAGATTTAGGAGTGGCACGAAAAACGCTAGAGCGCAAATACAAAGAGTGGGATTCTGAGGACGAGGATTATGCCGAGTAGTAGTTGGCAGCAACACAAAGGATTGTCTAAATGGACGTACCGATTCAAAACCATGGTGCGTTATCGACTGTTGATTTTGACATCTGCGCCAATCTTTCTAACGCTAATAGCCCTTATTGGCATTACGATCTATTGGTCGATTCACTATACGTGGCAAAACGCGTTGTTAGACGTATCGGAGCGTTTGGGTGTCGCTAATAACAGCATTACGCTGCTGCAACAAAAGCAGGCGAACTACGTCAAATCGTTCGCGGACTCTTATGACTTCCGTACCAGAGTGAACCAAAATGTCCCACAAGCAGAGTTGCAAAAGTGGGTGACGGCGCAGAAGAAACGTTACGGTTTGGACTTTTTGTCCTTCCAACGTGTTAATTCGATGGAAAACAAATTCCGCTTTATGGATTTAACTAAGCGCGAATCTTTCTTCGATGTTCTCGACAGAAAGGAACTGGAAAAGCTAGACCCTGAACTCGCCAAACGTGCTGAAGTACCGATTCTAAAGACTGGTGGAGTGGAAGCGCGTGGCTTGGTGAGCCGAACTGTGATCCCAGTTTACAGCCAACAGAACGACTTAATTGGCTTCTTAGATGGCGGTTTGCTGCTTAACAACAGCACGGTATTGGTCGATCAAATTCGTGATCTTATCTATTTGAGTGATAACGACACCCTCCGTCCCGTGGGGACTCTGACGGTATTTTTGGATGATCTTCGTGTTAGTACTAACGTTCCCTTAGACAGTGACCAACGTTTAGGTCGCGCTATCGGTACGCGGGTGAGTTCAGAGGTATACAACAAGGTATTGGCGGAAGGTGAGCAATGGGTCGATCGCGCGTTTGTTTACGATGCTTGGTACATCACTGCTTATCAACCAATCAAAGACCAGTACGACAATGTCATTGGTATGCTCTACACCGGTTACTTGATGTGGCCATTCGTAAAAGCTTACATGACCAATATCGTTGAGATCAGCTTGATTACCTTAATGCTGCTCTTAGTTTCTGGCGTGATGGTGTATCGCGGTTCTCGTGATCTATTCCGTCCAATCGAGCGCATCTACAAAGTCGTGAAGCTTGTCCAGTTGGGTAAAGAAAAGCGCATTGGTCCATTAGGGCTGGATGAACACCACGAACTCGCTCAGTTAGCGCGTCAGTTCGATAACATGCTTGACGCTTTGGAAGATCGTAAAGTCGAGCTGAAGAACTCCGCCATGGAACTGGAAGGTAAAGTTCAACAACGCACGGCGAGTTTGAAAGACAAAACTGAAGAGCTTGAACTTCATATTCAACTGCTTAACCAAACCCGTGACAAGCTCGTCGTCAACGAAAAGCTTGCCGCACTGGGTGAGTTGACTGCTGGGATCGCCCACGAGATTAACAACCCAACCGCAGTGATTCTGGGTAACGTTGAATTGATTCAGTTTGAGCTAGGTGAAGAGGCAAGTCGCGTTCAGGAAGAGATTGATGCGATTCACGCTCAAATTGACCGTATTCGTAATATCACTCGCAGCTTACTGCAATACAGCCGTCAGGGCGGTGTACAAGACGAAATTACGTGGCAGCACGTGAATCCAATTATCGATGAGAGTATTACGCTGGTTAAAACCGGCACTAAAAAGCGCGACATCGATTTTGTCACCGATTTACAAGCCCATACCTCGGTCGAGATCAACCGCCACCACTTGCTGCAGATTCTGGTGAACTTGCAGATGAATGGCATTCACGCGATGGACGGCAAAGGCAAGCTAACCGTCGTGAGTGAAGATTGGATTGAAGACGGCGAACTGAAAGGTGCCGCGATTCATGTCACTGACGAAGGTTGCGGTATCAAGCCAGAAAACTTGAGTCGTATCTTCTCGCCATTCTATACCACTAAACGCGACGGTACTGGGCTAGGGCTTTCTGTTTCGCAAAGTATTCTTAGTCAAACAGGCGGCGAGCTAAAAGCTGAATCGGAATGGGGCAAAGGCAGTACGTTCAGTATCTACCTGCCAAAGAAAGCCGAGCTACTGCTTGAGGTAACGAATATCGCTTAACCGGCGATTCCAATTCGCCAACTCGCAAAGAAAAAGGGTCAGTGTAATCACTGACCCTTTTTGTATCTGTCCTTCTCTAAACGCGAGAGGAATACGCAGAATTAACCCGTATGCACTGCAATCTTCGGTGGATTGATACCGTGCTTCTTGAACTCTTTCATCACACGTAGAGTAATGTCGGTTTCAAACAGCTTCTCGTAGGCGGTATCCACCACATAAGCCTTACACGTTAGCTGAATCGCCAAGTAGTTATCCGTAATGGTCTGCTTGACAAGAACCGTTACCGGCTTAGGTAGGTGAATATAACGACTTGAAGACGCCGCTTCCTGAATCAAGTCACGCGCTAACGTAATGTCTTCATTCATGCCTACATAGAACGGAATCACCACCTGCATATCCAGTGCACCATAGTTACCGCTGACCACAACTTCACTCAAGAACTTGTTGTTTGGAATCGTAATGATGTCATCGGTTAGGGTGCGCATACGCACAGAGCGCAAACCAATCGCAATGATATCGCCGTAGTTACCTTCGAACGTGACGCGGTCACCAACTTGGAACGGGCGATCCACCATAACCGTCATACCCGCGATGAAGGATGCGGCTAGGTCTTTCAATGCGAAACCAACCGAAACCGCTAACGTACCACCAATCAAAGCAAGGATTTGATCGTTAATACGGAAGCTCATCATAAACACGACAGAGCCAGCGGTTAAGTAGATAAAGAACTGCAAGAAAGATTGAAGCTTTTGCAGCACCATGCGGTATTGCACGAACTGGCTACCAATGCTCTCTACCATCGAGTTCATGAACTTAAGCAGTAGCCACGTTGAGGCAATCACAATGATGGAGAAGAACACGCCGCTCCAACGAATTAGGCTAGCGATTTGCGAGATATTATCCACACTCGCGATCTCTTCAGTCGCTAATGCAGAGGTGCTTAATAGCGATAACGCTAATACGGTGAGTAGTTTTTTCATCGTTATTTCACCAATAAATGTTGACGGTCGAGAACGTTGGTTATGTGACGGAACCAGTGATCCGACACGCGAGCTTTGTCTTCGCTCCACTCAATAAAGCCGCGGCTTTGGAAGTAGCGCAGAGTACCGATAACTTCCGCAATACTCAGTTGAGTACATTCAGACAACTCTTCCGGCGATGCCACTTCAAGCTGAACAATTGAGCGCAGCACTGCCAGCATTGGCTTCGGCATTTTTTCTAGTTCTTGAGACTCTGGTGCATGGAACAATCGAACCACCACTTGTTGCGTCTCTTTGTCTTGACGCAGAGACAAGCGGAAAAAGCGCAAGCCCACTGTCGGGTTACCATCAGAGTAATGCCACAGAATACGGTAGAAACCTTGTTTAGCACGTTCTTCTTCCGTGATGTCTTCTTGGTCCCATTGCTTAGGTACGACAAGACCATCAAACGTTACTGGATTCTCAATTTGTTGGTTAATACGCGTATCAAACAGCGCAGACAGTTGTTTTTCACTCCAGCGCGGCATAAACGCCACCCAGTCAAACAACAAACGTTCGCCACGAGCACGGTCGACGAAACGCCAGCTTGCTTTCTCAATCGCCATCACAACGCGGTGGTTCTTCTTAGAACGACGAAGTAGGTTAGTCAGTTTAATCAAACCGCTTAAACCGCCTACCATTGGCTTAACTAAGCGCTGGGCGTTATCAACTGCGATAAGGTAAGGCGTATCACTTTTACGTAAATGCGCAAGAACCTGAATCTCAGACGCGTCTTCTTCTAACCCAAGTTGTAGTGCCAGCTCTTTTAGTAGTTCACTGTAACCTGCGTATGGACAGTTCAGATAAAGCGGTTCGGCGTTCTTCACTTTGTTCAGGATAGTGCGAAGGAAGGTCGTTGTACCAACGCCACGTTCACCAGAAATCACACATACCGCAGGGCTATCTGTCAGCAGGTATTTAGACAGTTGCTTTATTTCGTCAGAGGCATACTCGACCAACTCGCTGTCTTCGCTACCAGGGAGAATATACTCGAATGTTTGCTCGCCTTTGATTCTTACTAGATTGGTATCACCACCGTTATTACCCGTTTGTTTGGCTACTTCGATACGGAACAAGTACGCCAACGCTTGGCTGAACATGGTGTAGTTAGACAACATTGCGACAATGCGGTGTTTAAAGCTGTGCAGCATAATCCACACAGCACAAATAGCCGTACCGATGATGCTTAACAACAAGGTATCTTTACGACGGATTGACCAGTTTACCCAAACAGGACGATCAGAGAGCTTCTCCGCGACTTCAAATACCTTCTTACGCCATAGGCGCAATACCGACAGTGTCACCAATACAAACCAGAAGAACAGCGCGCTGTAGATCCACGAGTAGATGGTGCCTTTACCCAGCGTACGAATCGAGATTTGTAGAATTACGCCAGCAACAATAGCGCTCCAAACGTAACGACGAATGGTTGAAAGACGTAGGGCAATCACCTCCTGGCTAGTGCTGCGGCTGTTGCGATAAGTAAACTCGAGAATAAAGCTAATCGCGATAGAACCACCTAGAACCCACCAAGTGAAGATTTCTAGAATGATCAAATGCTGCAAGCTAGGGATTTCTGATAGCACCCGAAGAGAAAGCGTAATCGCAATCAACCAAGCAATTGCTCTGTGCGCACGACTGATATACCAAATCAAACGAACCCAGATTGGCGGTTTAGCCACGTTATCTAGTTGTGTTTCGCGGAATAGGGTAATGATGCGCTTGCTGTTAGTTAACCACCAGACCAGACCGAAATAGATAAACAACACTTTGATGCCAGCCCAAACAACCGGAATCGGTGAAATCAGAATTTCTTTAATCAGAGATTTGAAAGAACGAATCTGGAAGAATACCAAGTACTCGACGTTAAGCTGAGTTTGACGCCACTCTTGCTTAAACTGCGTGACACCATAAGGACCGAAACCAGTCAGTTTATCGTGCGTGATGGGGTCAGTAAGCTCTAATAAACGCTCTTTACTTTGTCCTAGGCTGTTAACCGTAAGGTAACTGGATTGTGTCTCAAACCACTCTTTGTCTTCACCAGAATTGCGGTATGTCTTTAGGTGTTGATCAAAGATAAGGGTCTGTTTGCGCTGCTCATTCATTACTGCATTGAGCAGTTGGTTGACCTTACGTTTGTCTTGATCAGACATAAACAAAGGCTCTGGCAGCTTATTGATCTCCTGAGTGATCTCTTGCGCTACAGGCAAGATTTGAGGCTCAGGTTGGAATTCGTACTCCCACTCAGCGTGAGCGGGTAAAGAAAGCACGAGACCGACTAGCATTAAAATGCGCGCCATGAAATGCATAAAATTCTCTTAAAACTTAGAAGGTTAGAGTTAGTGTAGTTGCTTTATCGCGATATGCGAGTTTTACCCAATGACCGTACGTTTAGTTTCGATTCTTTAATAGAGACTGACGCTTAATAAAGGAATAACGTACGGAATTGATAAAAGGGGACGCACTATAAACCCAATTTCATGGGGTATGTCAATGATTAGTCATGACGGATTTATGTCTCAGTTTTGAGTCGGTTAGAGTGAGAACACTTAAATTTAGCAAGGTTTATGTTAGCCAAATCTCAAAAATCAGTTCGCTAAACAGTGCTTTTTCTCATTAATTAATAAAAACAAAACTTGAAGTGTGTAGCCTTAAGCAGTAACGTTGCGCGGTTTTTCCCAATAAACTTGAATTGCTAAGGTAAAGGTTTTGATTTCCACAGCGAATATTACTCAACAATTTGGCGCTAAGCCGCTATTTGAAAACATCTCAGTTAAGTTCGGCGAAGGTAACCGCTACGGCTTAATTGGGGCTAACGGTTGTGGTAAATCAACCTTTATGAAAATCCTGAGCGGTGAGCTTGAACAAACAAGTGGTAACGTAAGCTACGATCCAAACGAGCGCGTTGCAAAACTGAACCAGGACCAGTTCGCGTACGAAGAATTCACTGTAATCGATACAGTAATCATGGGTCATAAAGAGCTATGGGAAGTGAAGCAAGAGCGTGACCGCATCTACTCACTTGCTGAAATGAGCGAAGAAGACGGCATGAAAGTGGCTGACCTAGAAGTTCAGTTCGCGGAAATGGACGGTTACATGGCAGAAGCGAAAGCGGGTGAGCTTCTTCTTGCTGTGGGTATTCCAATGGAGCAACACTTCGGTCTAATGAGTGAAGTTGCACCGGGTTGGAAACTTCGTGTGCTTCTAGCGCAGGTTCTATTCGCAGACCCAGACGTTATGCTTCTTGACGAACCTACCAACAACTTGGACATGGACACTATCCGTTGGTTGGAAGACACGCTAAACGCGCGTAACTGCACAATGATCATCATTTCGCACGACCGTCACTTCCTAAACTCAGTATGTACGCACATGGCTGACTTGGATTACGGTGAGCTACGTGTTTACCCAGGTAACTACGACGAGTACATGACAGCGGCTTCTCAAGCTCGTGAACGTCTACTAAACGACAACGCGAAGAAGAAAGCACAAATCGCTGAGCTACAAACGTTCGTTGCGCGTTTCTCTGCAAACGCATCAAAAGCAAAACAAGCAACATCTCGTGCTAAGCAAATCGACAAGATCAAACTGGATGAAGTAAAAGCGTCTAGCCGTCAAAACCCATTCATCCGTTTTGAGCAGTCTAAAGAGCTTTTCCGTAATGCTCTGATTGTTGAAAACCTAAGCCAAGGTTTTGAAGACGACCTGTTTGCTAACTTCAATGCGATTTTTGAAGTTGGTGAGCGCGTTGCAATCATCGGTGAGAACGGTGTGGGTAAAACAACCTTGCTAAACACGCTTGCTGGTGTAATAGAACCACGTACAGGTGAGTTCAAATGGTCTGAAAACGCGAACATCGGTTACTACGCGCAAGACCACGCACACGACTTCGAAGAAGACCTAAACCTAACGGATTGGATGGGTCAATGGCGTCAAGAAGGCGATGACGAGCAAGTGGTTCGTAGTTTCCTAGGTCGTATGCTGTTTGGTCAAGATGACATTAAGAAGTCAGTAAAAGTACTGTCTGGTGGTGAACAAGGTCGTATGCTGCTTGGTAAGCTAATGATGCACAAACCAAACATGCTGCTAATGGACGAACCAACCAACCACATGGACATGGAATCGATCGAATCATTGAACACGGCACTAGAGCAGTACAAAGGCACACTGTTCTTCGTATCGCACGACCGTGTATTCGTAGACTCGCTAGCAACACGTATCATCGAAATCCGCGATGGTAAAATCACAGACTTTAAAGGTACTTACTCTGAGTTCCTAAAATCTCGTGGTATCGAAGGCTAATCCTTCTTCCGAATAAAGAAAAAGACCTCATTGCGAGGTCTTTTTTTATGTCTATTCTGTGTTAGTGCTAATGCTTTGCTAGCGCTATATTGTGGCGTTCAATCCTTAAATTGCCTCATTAGATAAGCATAAATCCCAACGAGCCCGAAGGTAATGATCATCGAAACGATGATGCCGCTTGGGGTGAGTAGATAATTCCACAGCTGATCGTTGTTCATAGTTCACATCCTTTGTGAATCCACATGATGACTTAAGTCTAACTCATTTGGTGAATTAATGATGAGTTATTGATTTCCCTTCACGTCAAAATCAATCTTCTCTGCACCAGTGAAGACTTGGAAACGTAAGCCTTTCGCACGAGCGATAGTAGTGATGCCAAACTTTTTCGCCAGATCCAAACCCATTTGAGTTACGCCCGAGCGAGAAAGTAAAACAGGGATACCCATCTGCGCCACTTTAATCACCATCTCTGATGTAAGGCGCCCCGTTGTGTAGAAAATTTTATCTTCACCCGTTTCTTGATTAAGCCACATTTCACCCGCTAGCGTATCAACTGCGTTGTGACGACCAACATCTTCCACAAAAGACAGCACTTCGTTGCCTTTACACACCGCACAGCCATGCACAGCGCCCGCTTTTTTGTAGGTATCGTTGTAATGCGTTAATGCTTCAAGCGCCGCGTAGATTTCAGATTGCTTCAAAGGCACTTGTGGGACTTGGTAATCTTCAAGCTGCTTCATCACGTTGCCGTACATAGTGCCTTGACCACAACCAGACGTCACCGTCTTCTTCTTCAGCGCGCCTTCTAGATGCTCGGTATTTTCTTTGGTGATAACTGCAGCTGAGTGCGTTTCCCAGTCAATAATGACCGATTCAATCGCTTCAGGATCAGACAAGAAGCTCTGGTTCTTCAAATAACCCAACACAAGCGCTTCAGGGCGAGAGCCAAGCGTCATTAGCGTAACGACTTCCTTCCAGTTCAACATCACCGTAAGAGGGCGCTCACAGGCGATTTGCTTAGTTAGCTTCTCACCGTATTCGTCAAACACTTCTACTTCGATGGTCTGTAGGGGATTTTCACTGGTTTTAATAATGTTTGGTTTTACCACAGTCATGTCCTAATGAATGAGAGAGCCGATACACGCTCTCATTAATGGGTCTATTCGTCTTAACGCTACAACAAAGCAATTCTCATTCCAAAATAGCTGTTATAAGGAAAATTGCGAGGCATTGCTTCGATTCTGGATTAATTCTGCGATATCGCAGCAATGACACAGGTGCTAATTTGAATTTCTACTAGTTTTGAACTTATGAGCTTAGCGAAGGTAAGGCTTAATCTGGCGCGTTTATTGCTTTGTACCGCTAAAATGGTTGAAAGCAAAGTACAAAATGTCCTTTTCTGTCTTAAAGCCAACATAGAACAAACTGGGTGAGTTATGTCGGATAAGAAACAGTTCGAGAAAAATGAAGATTCATGGCCGGTAGGTGTGGATCTTGTAGAGCATGAGATCAGTACCGGTATTTGGGTTACGACCCAATGGCAACTGACGGGATTTGAAATTAACCCAACCGAAGACACTCAACACGTGTGCTTGCTGCAATTGCACAAAGACGAGCGCACCGATTACCGCTTTAACCTGAGCTCGCAACAACCAAAGCTTTTCTTGGTTATGGACAATGTCGACTCTGGTGATACACCGACGATTCAGTTGCTTACGGCGTCTCAAACTGTCGCTGCGCAATATATGGATGGCGATAACCTAGTATTATCTAATGATATGCCGTTAGCCATTCAAGCTTGGATGGAAGCCTTTATTGGGCGCCACGGTGAGTTGTTAGAAGTAAGACGTAAGAAACGCAAAGGAGCGGGCAGAGCAAATGGCAACTAGTTTTTTTAGCCGTTGGTCGAAACGTAAATTAGAAGAAACCACAACCGAGCCTACAGACGCTAAGGTCGTGGAGTCTGTTGAATCTACTGAACCAGAAACCGCACAAGCTCATGAAGAATTAAGCACTGAAGCGCAAGCATTAGCTACTGAGGCTTCTGCGACAGAGACTGAATCTCAACAGGCATCAAACGAAACTACTGATCCTGAAGAGATGTCCGTAGCGCAGCTATTAGTGTCTGAGGCTTCAGAGAGCGTTAAGAAAGCCGCACTGCGTAAGATGTTCTTGTCAGAAGAGTTTAACGTTCGCGATGGTTTGGATGATTACGACGATGATTACAGTAACCTCAAGTCGCTTTCTGAAGGGGTGGCTGAAACACTTCGTGATTGGGTGAAAGAGAAAACGGAAGAAGAACCAGCAGAAGAAACGACACAATCAACTGAATCTCATGAAGAAAGTGATATTGAATCGGCTGATGTAGAATTTGCTGACGGTGCCGAAATTCCCGAAGAACAAAAAGAACTGGATATAAATACAGTGTCTAATAAAAGTGATATTCTAGAGACAAAACTAGCCCCTGAAGAGGTGGGACAAAATATACCACACAAAGAATAGGTACATTTTGACTAAACGCTCAATGAACCGGCTGAGACAAAATGTCCCAGTCGGTTTTTTTATCCCTACAATTTCTAAGATAAATAGCTAACCTATTGAAAATTAGCTGATATTTAATTGGCACGACATTTGCTATCTGTTGCTCATTACCATTCTTGTTGAAGTTAGACCATTTGCCCAACAGGCAGTGATAACCCGGGTGGGACTACCTAAAAGGGGTAGTTACTGACGAGTTAATCAGCAGAATCGCCTGCGCTAACTACAATGAAAGATGGAAGAAACTATCCATGCGTATAAATGGAACTGAGCAATGTTGAAACAACTATTAGAACAAGCAACTTCCAATAACGGTAAAGCGCGTCTGTATGCGTTTGAGAATACCGTAGAGTTGACCAACCTTATTCCACCAACGGTGAGCTACGAGAGTGGCGGTAATACACTGATTGTTGGACCGACTGCCATCATTGAGAGTGCAGCCGCGCAGCTATCTCAAATGAACAGCCTGACACTTCTTTCTACAGACGGAGAGAAAGGCACCAGTCCAGAACTGTACTTTGCAAACTCTGTTCAGGTTTCTGGTTTCCTAGGTACGTTTGAAGTGCTTATCGAAAATAACGGTCTAACAAGCAACCTAGCAAAAGTCGCTATTAATAGTGATTGTTTCGATGTTGTTCTCGATCTTTGTCTAAGTAGCTGTATGTCAGAAGAGGTTCCGGTTCCGGGTTACTACCCAGTAGGGCGCGGTTATCCAAAACTGGCAGAAGCGCTAGAAGAAATCCCAACATTAATGGGTACGTTTGATAAGCCAAAGTTCTTCCGTCTGGACACTGATCTATGTGCGCACAGTTCTCGTGGCGTGAAAGGTTGTGAGCGTTGTGTGGATGCTTGTCCTGCTGGCGCACTATCAAGTGAAGGCAGCGATAAAACGGGCCATCGCATCGAGATTAACCCATACCTGTGTCAGGGCGTAGGTACTTGCGCAACGGCTTGTCCGACAGAAGCGATTCATTACGCAATGCCTAATCCTGAAGATACGCAAAAATTCATTGAACGCACGCTAGCGAACTACGAGCAAGCGGGTGGTCTGGATCCTATCGTTCTTATATGTAGTTCTCGCCACGAGACTTACAACGTGATGGCACTGAAAGCGCTACCAGATAACGTGATTCCAATTGTGGTTGAAGAACTGCCTTCTATCGGTATCGATACATGGTTTGCAGCTCTAGTTAATGGCGCGACGCAAGTGCTATTTGCGGCTTCTCGTTTTATGCCTGCAACCATCATTCGTGTTCTGAACAACGAAGTGGGTATCGCGCAAGAGCTATTGGATCAACTTGGTATCGCAAAAGAGACCATCGATATCCTTTACTTGGAATCGCTTCGAGAAGGTCCTCCAACACTATGTACAGATTCGTTCGATCTTGCCCTTGGCGACCTTCAAGGTAACAAGCGTCAACGTCTGTTTACTGCGCTTGATGCTATGTCTTCTTCTCGTATTCCGGTTGAGAACATTGTTGAACTGCCTGCTAACGCCCCTTACGGCAATGTTTCTTGTGAAAGCAAAGATTGTACGTTGTGTATGAGCTGTGTGGCGGTTTGCCCTACACGTGCACTTCATACCGACGGTGAGTCTCCATCACTTAAATTCGTTGAACAAGATTGTATTCAATGTGGTTTGTGTGAAAAGGCATGTCCAGAGAAAGTTCTGGCTCTAACGCCACGCATGAACTGGGTGAAAGAAGAGCGCCAAAAAGCGGTGGTGATTCACGAAGAGAAAGCAGCGGAATGTATTCGCTGTCATAAGCCATTCGCACCTCAGTCTATGATCGACATGCTACAAAACAAGTTACGCGGTCACTCTCATTTCTCTGATGAAGCGGCGATCAATCGTATCGCGATGTGTGAAGACTGCCGTGTGATCGACATGTTTGAGTCGATGGCAGAAGACCCAATGAAACAACTGAAATACTAGGAGCTCGCAGTGGATACACAACGAGAACAAGAACAAACACTGAGAACAGAGATCTACTTGGTTTTGTCAGCGCTTTTCCGTAGCGCACCAAGTGAAGAGATGATCGAGTTCCTGACTTCTCTAGAAGTTGAACCATCAGAAAGCGCAATGCAAAAAGCGTGGATTGCACTTCAGCTAGCGGCAAAAGACTCCAACCGTGAAGCGCTAGAAGATGAATACCAAGATCTTTTCATTGGTATCGGTCGTGGTGAAGTGATGCCGTTCGGCTCATGGCACATGACGGGTGCAATGATGGAAAAACCACTGGCTGAAATTCGTCACGATTTGGAGCTGCTTGGTTTCGAGCGTGATGAGAATGTGAAAGAGCCGGAAGACCACATCGCGGCACTTTGTGAAGTGATGTCGATGCTAACGGGTGAAGAAGAAGATCTTCAACAAGCTGTGTTTAATAAACACATCGCACCTTGGTTTAACTCTTTCACTCAGCAACTAGAAAACGCAGAGAGCGCGAACTTTTATAAGCCAGCAGCTCAACTGTGTGAGGCGTTCTTAACACTGGAACAAGTGCGCTTTAGCGTGAACACCAAAAGCAGTAAGCACAAATTAAAAATTGATGTGAAAAACGTCACTGATTACGAGTAATCGAGCAGTACTTGGTCATATCGATAGAGGGGCAATAGCCTCCAAAGATCTACCGTAAGGTAAGGAAGCAATGATGAAAGATAATAAAGAAATAAACACAAGCCGTAGGGATCTCCTGAAAGGCTTAACGACTGCAGCCGTAGCTGGTGCGGTTGTCGCTGGAACAACAAAAGTGGCAAGCGCTTCAGAAACGGTTGAGCCTTCTGAAAAAGACGTGAAGAAGAAAGGGTATCGTGAAACTCAACACATTCGCGATTACTACGACACACTTTAGGAGATAACGGATGAAACTTGTCAAACGCTCCGACAGTGTGAGCAAAGAAACCAATCAGCTTGGCGTTTCTCGCCGTGCATTCATGAAAAACACCTCGCTTGCTGCTGGTGGTGCGGTTGTAGGTGCAAGTCTTTTTGCACCGGGCATGATGAAGAAAGCACAAGCTAAATCGGTGGATCCAGAAGCGAAAACAGAAGTAAAACGTACCATCTGTTCTCACTGTTCTGTAGGTTGTGGTATCTACGCTGAAGTTCAAAACGGCGTGTGGACAGGTCAAGAGCCTGCATTCGACCACCCATTCAACGCAGGTGGACACTGTGCAAAAGGTGCTGCACTGCGCGAACACGGTCACGGTGAGCGTCGTCTGAAATACCCAATGAAGCTTGAAAACGGTAAGTGGAAGAAGCTTTCTTGGGATCAAGCGATCGAAGAAATCGGTAACAAGGTGATGGACATCCGCAAAGAGTCGGGTCCAGATTCCGTTTACTGGTTGGGTAGTGCGAAGCACAACAACGAACAAGCGTACATGTTCCGTAAGATGGCGTCGCTTTGGGGTACCAACAACGTTGACCACCAAGCACGTATCTGTCACTCAACAACCGTAGCAGGTGTAGCAAACACTTGGGGTTACGGTGCGATGACCAACTCTTTCAATGACATGCACAACTGTAAGTCAATGCTGTTCATTGGTTCAAACCCTGCAGAAGCACACCCTGTTGCGATGCAGCACATCCTAATCGCGAAAGAGAAGAACAACTGTAAGATCGTTGTTGCGGATCCTCGTCGTACTCGTACCGCTGCAAAATCGGATCACTACGTGTCTCTACGTCCAGGTTCTGACGTTGCGTTTATTTGGGGCGTGCTATGGCATGTCTTCGCGAACAACTGGGAAGATAAAGAGTTCATCCGTCAACGCGTATTCGGTATGGATGAAATCCGTGCAGAAGTAGCGAAATGGACACCAGCAGAAGTTGAGCGCGTAACTGGCGTTCCTGAGTCTGAAGTTTACCAAACAGCGAAACTGCTTTCTGAAAACCGTCCGGGTTGTATCGTTTGGTGTATGGGTGGTACTCAGCATACGACTGGTAACAACAACACACGTGCTTACTGTGTACTTGAGCTTGCGCTAGGTAACATCGGTAAATCAGGCGGCGGTGCAAACATCTTCCGTGGTCACGATAACGTACAGGGCGCAACTGACCTTGGCGTACTATCTGACACGCTACCAGGCTACTACGGTCTGTCTGAAGGTTCATGGCGTCACTGGTCGAAAGTGTGGGAAATCGATTACGAGTGGGTGAAAGGTCGTTTCGATGACAACGCTTACGGTGGTCAAAAACCAATGAACAGTGCAGGTATCCCTGTATCTCGTTGGGTGGATGGTGTTCTTGAAAACAAAGACAACATTCGTCAACGTGAAAACATCCGCGCCATGTTCTACTGGGGTCACGCAGTAAACTCTCAGACTCGTGGTCCTGAGATGAAGAAAGCGATGCAAAAGCTGGATATGATGGTTATTGTTGACCCATACCCAACAGTCGCGGCGGTAATGAACGATCGTACTGACGGCGTTTACCTGCTTCCTGCAACGACTCAGTTCGAAACACACGGCAGTGTGACAGCATCTAACCGCTCACTTCAGTGGCGTGATCAGGTTATCGAGCCATTGTTCGAATCTAAACCTGACCACGAAATCATGTACCTGCTAACTAAGAAGCTAGGTTATGAAGATCTGCTGTTCAAAAACATCCGTGTTGAGAACAACCAGCCAATGATCGAAGACATCACGCGCGAATTCAACAAAGGCATGTGGACCATCGGTTACACAGGTCAAAGCCCGGAGCGTCTAAAAGCGCACCAACAAAACTGGCATACATTCCACAAAACGTCTCTAGAGGCAGAAGGTGGTCCTGTGAATGGTGAGACTTACGGTCTACCTTGGCCATGTTGGGGTACGCCAGAGATGAAACACCCAGGCACACACATTCTGTACGATACGTCGAAGACGGTTGCAGAGGGTGGCGGTAACTTCCGTACGCGTTTCGGTGTTGAGTTTGAAGGTCAAAGCCTACTTGCTGAAGACAGCTACTCAAAAGGCTGTGAAATCAAAGACGGTTACCCAGAATTCTCTGACAAGCTAATCAAACAGCTTGGTTGGTGGGACGACCTAACGGCTGAAGAAAAAGCAGCAGCGGAAGGTAAAAACTGGAAAACTGACCTGTCTGGTGGTATCCAACGCGTAGCAATCAAGCACGGTTGTATCCCATTTGGTAACGCTAAAGCGCGTGCGATTGTTTGGACATTCCCGGACCGTGTACCGCTACACCGTGAGCCGCTATACACGCCTCGTCGTGACCTTGTAACGGATTACCCAACTTGGGACGACAAAGAAGCAATCTTCCGTGTACCAACGCTTTACAAGTCTATCCAGAAAGAAGACAAGTCTGGCGAATACCCAATCATCCTGACTTCTGGTCGCTTGGTTGAGTACGAAGGTGGTGGCGAAGAGACACGTTCAAACCCATGGCTTGCTGAACTTCAACAAGAAATGTTTGTTGAAGTGAACCCGAAAGACGCAAATGATCTTGGCTTCAAAGATGGCGATGACGTTTGGGTTGAAGGCGCAGAGAAAGGTCGCATCAAGGTGAAAGCGATGGTCACTCGTCGTGTTAAACCGGGTCTGGCGTTCATTCCGTTCCACTTCGGCGGTAAGTTCGAAGGTGAAGACCTACGTCCTAAGTACCCAGAAGGTACGGATCCTTATGTTGTTGGTGAAGCAGCCAACACGGCAACCACTTACGGTTACGACCCTGTTACTTTGATGCAGGAAACTAAAGTAACCCTATGTAACATTCGTAAAGCGTGAGGAGTCTGACAATGGCACGAATGAAATTCCTATGTGATACCAAACGCTGTATCGAGTGTAACGGCTGTGTTACTGCATGTAAGAACGAAAACGATGATGCGCTTGAGTGGGGTATTCAACGTCGCCGCGTAGTAACACTGAACGACGGTGAACCAGGCGAAAACTCAATCTCTGTTGCTTGTATGCACTGTACAGACGCGCCTTGTATGGCGGTTTGTCCAGCTGACTGTTTCGAGCACACAGAAGATGGCATCGTCCTTCACAACAAAGATCTTTGTATCGGTTGTGGTTACTGTCTGTTCGCTTGTCCATTCGGTGCGCCTCAGTTCCCGAAACAAGCATCGTTCGGTGAGCGTGGCAAAATGGACAAATGTACTTTCTGTGCAGGTGGCCCAAACACAGAACCAGGTTCTCTAGAAGAGCGTGAGAAGTACGGCGCGAACCGTATTGCTGAAGGTAAGCTACCTATGTGTGCGTCACTTTGTTCAACAAAAGCACTGCTAGCGGGTGATGCAGAGAAAGTTTCTGACATTTTCCGTCAACGTGTGGTTGAGCGCGGTGCGAAAAACGCAGGTTGGACAGACGGTAACGATCTTTCTTACGACGCAACTAAAAGCTAAGTAGGAGAGACACATGTTAAATACTCTTAAACGTGCGTCTCTTGTAATGCTGTCGATGATGACAGCATTACTGCTGACCTTTGCGATGCCAGCGTCTGCGCAAGAAGACACATCTCCAGTGGTACAACAGGAGATGACGCAACTTGCAGGTGCAGACTTTTGGCGTCAGGTCAAAGAGGGGCAAGAAGGCTATACCACGTCGAAATCAGCGGAACACGGTGTGCTGATCAGTACTCCGGGTGAGACTTGGTACATTCTTAAAGAGAAATGGATGTCTCCTGCGGGCGCTGTCGCAATTTTCGGCAGTATCGCAATGGTTATCATGGCTTACGTATTCGTTGGTCCTCTGATGCTAAGCAAGCCACGTACTGGCAAGAAGATGAAACGCTGGTCTCGACTAGACCGCGCACTACACTGGAGCATGGCGTTTACCTTCTTAACGCTAGCATTCAGTGGTTTGATGCTGGTTTACGGTAAGCACTTCTTAAAACCGTACGTGCCGACTGAGTTCTGGGGCTTCATCGTCATGTTGGCGAAGCAGTACCATAACTACATGGGTCCGCTGTTCTTCATCTTGCTGATGTTTGTTCTACTGAAATGGTGGCGCAAATCTATCCCTAACATGACAGACATCCGTTGGTTCATGAAAATGGGCGGCATGGTAGGTAAACATAAAGGCACGCACCCATCGGCTGGCTTCTCAAACGGTGGTGAAAAGGCGATCTACTGGTTGCTGATCTTCTTTGGTGCTATCGCTGCAGTGAGTGGCTTAATTCTGGACTTCCCAATTTTCGGTCAGACTCGTCGCCATATGGAGTTGTCTAACCTTGTTCACGCGATTTCGGCACTGATTCTAATCTGTGGTTTCATCTTCCACATTTACATCGGTCTATTCGGTATGGAAGGTGCGCTAGAGGGGATGGTCACTGGTGAAGTTGACGAGACATGGGCGAAAGAGCACCACGATCTCTGGTATGAAGAAGTGAAATCCAAAGAAGCGATGGGCGAAACAGATACGGTACAAACGGAAGCAAAAGGAGCAAAAGCGAATGAACAAACCTCATAACGGGATTTGGGTTGCGTACATCCTGAGCTGTTTGACCCCGTTTACGTTTTTGATCTCAGGCGTTGTCGCAATCATTTACGCTGGGTACCGTTTGGATAAAGGCGAAGACAGCGACGTAGTGAACTCGCATTACTACGGTTTGATTCGTACTTTCTTCCTGTACCTGACATTCTTTGTTGTTCTGATTGTAACGGTAGCAACATCAAATGGTGTGTTGATTGGTGTAAGTGATTACTGGATGCATAGTACGTTGCTAGACTCTGTTGCGTACTTTATTCCTTGGATTGGTATGTTGTTTGCTGCGTTGGCAATTCTTGTGTGGTTCCTACGCATGTACCAGGGTATGAACCAACTGCGCAATAACATGCCGCACAGACCGTCTACAGGTCCAAACCTGTAAACCGGAACCTTTGCTCAAAAGCCTCGCCATCGCGGGGCTTTTTTATGCCTGAAAGACGGAATGATTCCATCAGTTTTTAAACAGAAATTAGAGGCAAACCAGCAGGCTTACGACCATGGTCTAATCCTTATTGCTATTGTTGTTTTTCTATCGGTGTTAAGCTTAATAAAAAAGAGCAACAAGGATCGGTTATGAATTTCCCATACAGAAATATTGTCGTACTTACTGGCGCAGGCATCTCGGCTGAGTCTGGTATTCAAACATTTCGCGCTCAAGATGGTCTCTGGGAGAATCACCGTATCGAGGATGTCGCAACACCGGAAGGCTTCTTGCGTGATCCGGATTTGGTTCAGAGCTTTTATAATCAACGTCGAAAAAAACTACAGGGCGAAGATATCAAGCCTAATGCTGCTCATATCGCGCTAGGGCGCCTAGAAGAGCAGTTGGAAGGTAAAGTGACTATCATTACTCAAAACATTGATAATCTGCATGAGAGAGGCGGTAGCGCCAATATTATTCACATGCACGGTGAATTGCTTAAAGCGCGTTGTAGTGAATCTAATCAAGTCATCGAGCATTCAGAAGACATTGAAACTGGCGAATTATGTCACTGCTGCCAGATTCCTGCTCAAATGCGTCCACACATTGTTTGGTTTGGTGAAATGCCACTGCGTATGGGTGAGATATACGCGGCATTGGAAGAAGCAGACTTGTTTATTTCTATTGGTACATCTGGCGTGGTATATCCAGCCGCAGGTTTTGTACATGATGCAAAGATGCACGGTGCACATACGATTGAAATTAATTTAGAGCCAAGTGCCGTCGAGAGTGAGTTTGAAGAGAAGCGTTACGGTAAGGCAAGCATCGAAGTACCGAAGCTTGTTGACGAGATTCTTGCTCTGGAAAACGAACCTAGCGCTTAAAAAAGAGTTAACCCCAAAATCTAACAAAGGCATCGAGTGATTCGATGCCTTTTTGTATACCCAAGTGACTTCAAGATGCAGGATTCAGAGCGTTGTCATTGATTCGAGAACAAGGAAAACAACGCAGTGTAATAGCCAGCTCTTTCCAAGTTGTTTGACGCAGCAATCGGGTCAATGACACGCTCCCAAAGGGCGAGCTGCCTTGGCTTGTATACTTTGTTGCCGATTCTTGATTTAGACCCACTAAACCTTTAAATCGCCGCCGCGTCTACAAACCAAGTCAGTCTCGCTGAACCTAGCATCTCGAGGTTACTTGGGTATATCTTGAAACTTTGTATTCTGCCGCTTTGTAATTCGAGCAGTATAGATTGAGATGCAAAGCACGATCTTCAGATACAAGAAAAGCGACCGAAGCCGCTTTTCTAAACTATTTCGACAGACTGATTAGTTGTCTACTTTTAGCTTTTGGAAGTACTCATCGTAAAGCACGCTAGCTTCACCAACTTCGTCTTGCCATGTACCGCTGTCCATCACTTCTTGTGGTGGGAAGATGCTTGGATCGTTAGCAAATTCTTTCGGTAGTAGATCGTGAGCTGTTTTCACTGGAGTAGGGTAACCAATCTCTAGTGCAATCTTAGCTGCGTTCTCAGGGCGTAGTAGGAAGTCGATCATCTTATGAGCTGCATCAACGTTCTTAGCACCCGCTGGAATTGCGAGGCTATCCATCCAGAAGATAGTGCCTTTTTCTGGCCAGATGATATCGATGTTCGCGCCTTCTTGACGAGCCATGTAAGCAGAACCGTTCCAAAGCATACCAAGTGATACTTCACCTGCTAAGTATGGGTTCGCTGGGAAGTCTGAATTGAATACCAATACGTTCGGCATTAGCTTTTTCAGCTCTTCGTAAGCGGCTTTGATCTCGTCTGGGTTAGTGGTGTTTGGTGAGTAACCAAGCTTAGTCAATGCGATGTGGAATACTTCGCGAGAATCATCCATTAGCATTAGTTGACCTTCCCACTTGCTATCCCAGAAGTCATCCCATTTAGTCACAGAAGACTTATCTAGCATATCAGCATTGATACCAATACCGGTCGCACCCCAAATGTATGGGATAGAGTAGTTGTTGTTCGGGTCGAACGGCTTGTTCAGGAAGTTAGTGTCTAGATCAGCAAAGTGAGAAAGTTTCTCTTTGTCGATCTTTTGCAGCATGCCTTCTTTACGCATTTTAGATACGAAATAGGTAGACGGTACTACCAAGTCGTAACCAGAACCTTGAGTTTTCAACTTCGCGTACATGCTTTCGTTAGACTCGTACGTAGAGTAGATAACTTTGATACCAGTTTCTTTTGTAAAGTCTTCAAGAACTTCGTTTGGAATGTATTCCGACCAGTTGTAGAAATACAGTTCTTGATCAGCAGCCATTGCAGGGGTAGCGATTAGCGTCGCCGCACACAGTGCGCTTGCGTAGAATTTACTTTTCATTTGTTTTCCGTTTTGTTCAGCAACAGGACAAATCAATACTAGTAACAAATAACGATTTGAGCCAAATTGCGATAAGCACAATCCTGTTTATCTGAGCCACGAAAACCAGCATTAGGGTCAAAATAGAACGTAATGCTTGAACTCGAGTCAAATAAACCTAGCAACATACAATTATATCAGTCAATTACAAAAATAGGCAGCGTATTGCTGCCTATTTTCATTTAGTAGATGGCTTATTAAGCAAGATCAGATTATTGACCCGCTTTTAGCTTCAGGAAGTAGTCTTCATACTTCACTGTCATGTCGCCAACAGAGTCTTGCCATTCAACACGGTCAAGGTCGTCTTGAGAAGGAAACAGTGGTGCAACGTCTTTGAATTTAGCGTTAGATTCTGCAACCGCTGTTAGGTAACCCGTGTCCGCTGAAATTTGCTCTGCGATTTCTGGACGCAGTAGGAAGTCGATCATCTTGTGAGCCGCTTCTACGTTCTTCGCGCCAGAAGAGATTGCGAAGTTATCAACCCAACCGATGCCGCCTTCTTTAGGGAATACTAGTTTCAGGTTCATGCCTTCGTTTTGAGCAGCTGCTGCGCTACCGTTCCAAAGCATACCAACGCCAACTTCGCCAGACATGTATGGTGCGCCTGGGTTGTCAGAGTTAAATACTAGAACGTTTGGCATTAGCTTTTGTAGTTCTGCGTATGCTTCGTCGATTTGTTTTGGATCCGTAGAGTTACCTGAGTAACCCAGCTTGCGTAGTGCAATGTGGAACACTTCACGAGTGTCGTCCATCAGCATTACTTGACCTTCTAGCTCTGGCTTCCATAGGTCAGCCCAGCTTTGGAAGTCGTTTGGATCATACATGTCTGCGTTAACCGCTAGACCTGTAATCGCAACAACGTGTGGAATAGAGTAGTCGTTATTTGGGTCGTAAGGCTTGTCTAGGTAGTTTTTATCTAGGTTGCCGAAGTTTTTCAGCTTAGTCTTATCGATCTTTTGTAGCATGCCTTCGTCACTCATCTTCGCTACGAAGTACGTAGAAGGTACCACTAGGTCATAACCTTGGTTATGAGTTTTTAGCTTTGCATACAAAGTCTCGTTCGACTCGTAAGTCGAGTAGATCACTTTAATGCCAGTTTCTTTGGTAAATTGCTCTAGGATATTACTGTTGATGTAAGGACCCCAGTTCATAAATACCAATTCTTTATCGTTCGCTGCCGCTGTACCAGAGAACAGAGAAAGCGCACATGCACTACCAGCTAATAGAGTAGCCCATTTTTTCATTGACGTTAGCTCCAAACCAAACGTTGTCCAATTAATTTTGGACGATAGATAGAAAAACAGAATGGCATGTAACCATTCTGTTTCGTGATGTTAACGGGTGCGGATTTTACTTCACTTTTTCTCTTGCTAGCAACTGAGAAATTACTACCAGAACCAAAGAAACAATCAGCATGACCGTTGCTAGGGCGTTCACTTCCGGTGAAATGCCCACCTTAACCATTGAGTAAATCTTCAATGGCAAGATTTCGTATGTTGGGCCTGTTACAAACGAGCTGATAATTACGTCGTCCAAAGACAGCGTAAAGCTCAATAGCCAACCTGCAGCAACCGCTGGTTTAGCAAGAGGAAGGATGATCTGTTTCAAGATAACCCATTCGCTTGCACCAAGGTCTTTTGCAGCTTCCAACATTTTCACATCAAAGCCATTTAAGCGGCTGTACACTGTTACCACAACGAACGGTAGACAGAAGGTGATGTGAGCAATTAACAGAGTAAAGAAGCCAAGCTGTGCGCCCAATACAAGGAACAGAGCAAGTAATGAAATCGCCATGACAATATCTGGAGACATCATTACGACAAACAGCATGCCGTTTACCGCACCTTTACCTTTGAACGAGTAACGGAATAGGGCAACAGCCGTCAAGCTACCAATAATGGTTGCTGCTGTCGCTGAGAATACCGCTACGTTCAATGAATGCCATGCAGCCTGCATCAGGCTGTCGTTATTTACTAAGGTTTCGTACCATTTCGTGGTGAAACCGCCCCATTTCATACCAAATTTGTTGGCATTAAATGAGTTAACAATTAAGACGATGATTGGCAAATACAAAAATGCATATACCAGCGCCATAAAGCTAAATCTAACCGTGCGTCCCATTAGTCTAGCTCCACTTTCTTATTCAATAGTTTGCCTGCTCTGTAGTAAGCGTAAAGCATCACAGCCATTGCGAAGGTGAGGGCGATACTGGTCGCGGCACCAAATGGCCAGTCACGAGCGTTCAATACTTGGCTCTTAATTACGTTACCGATCAGTAGGTTCTTCGCGCCGCCTAGAAGGTCAGAGATGTAGAACATACCTAGTGCTGGTAGTAGAACCAACAAACAGCCACCGATAATGCCTGGCATTGTCAGAGGCAAAATCACTCGTGTAATGGTTTGAAACTTGTTCGCACCAAGATCTTTTGCTGCCTCGATGTATGTGTTGTCTAGTTTCTCTATTGCCGAGTAAAGCGGCAAAATCATAAATGGAAGCAAGATGTACACAAGACCAATCATTACTGCTGTTTCGGTATACATTAAACGCATCGGCTTATCGATGATTTCCATTGCCATTAACGACTTGTTCAAAATGCCTTGAGTACCGAGAACAATCTTTAAGCCGTAAGTACGGATAAGAGAGTTAGTCCAAAATGGCACAATCACCAAGAACAACATGAACGGACGCCATTTTTCAGGCATTTTCGCTACGATATAAGCAAATGGGTAACCAATCACCAAGCACAATAAGGTTGCAATGATCGCCATGTAGAAAGAGTGCATCAACACTTTTGCATACAGAGGATCGAGCAGGCGAAGGTAGTTGTCGAAAGTAAACGTTAATTCAATTAGGTTCGCTTCATCACGCGTCAAGAAACTCGTACCGATAATCATTAGGTTTGGAACTAACACAAACAGCGTTAGCCAGCCAACGATTAGGGTAATGATCGCGTTCTGAAGATTAAGCTTCTTGCTTATCATTTAGTACTACCTCCCAGCTCTCAACCCAAGTAATAGCGACTTTCTGGCCGAGTGAGTGGTCCACATCTGGATCATCTTCGTTAAAGAATTCGCTTACCATCACGCGCATGCCTGAATCCAACTGGATAACTGAATCAAGCGTCATACCTTTATAGGTACGTTCTGTTACGTGACCTACGATGCCTTTTTCTTCAGACTCTTTGATCTCTTCGATACGTAAGTCTTCTGGGCGAAGTAGTACTTGTAGTTTCTCACCTGCTTGAGCTGCTTGATCGTAATAAACAACAGACTCAACGCCTTCAATTTCTGCTCGGATGCGTTTCTCGTCGATACGCTCTAGCATGGTTGCGTTGAATACGTTGATCTCACCGATAAAGCGAGCAACAAATAGGTTCTTAGGCTCTTCGTAAATCTCACGTGGGGAACCATCCTGCTCGATAACACCGTCGCGCATAACAATAATGCGGTCAGACATCGATAGGGCTTCTTCCTGATCGTGTGTAACAAAGATAAAGGTAATACCAAGTTGACGCTGAAGCTGTTTAAGCTCGATTTGCATTTGCTTACGTAGTTTGTAATCAAGTGCAGATAGAGATTCATCTAGCAGCAGTACTTTTGGTTTATTAACAACCGCGCGAGCGATCGCGATACGTTGTTGTTGACCACCAGAAAGTTGGTGAGGCTTACGCTGTGCCATTTTTTCTAGGCGAACCATGCGTAGCGCTTCCATAACTCTTGGTTCAATCTCAGCAGCAGGTGTTTTCTGCATGCGAAGACCGAAAGCAACGTTTTCAAATACGGTCATATGAGGGAAGAGTGCATAACTCTGAAATACCGTGTTGACGTGCCTTTGCTCTGCAGGAACCTGTGTTACATCTTGGTCATCTAGTACGATTTGACCGTTGTCTGCCGTTTCAAAGCCCGCGATCATGCGTAAAACCGTTGTTTTACCACAACCAGAAGGACCAAGAATTGTCAGAAACTCACCATGATTAACATCCAGATTTAAATTACCGATGATTTCCTTACCATCGAAACTTTTGCTAATACCAGATAGACGAACTACTGGCTTTCCTGCTTGCTGTTTAGCGTTCAACGTCTGTATTTCTCCCACGTTCAAATTGGGGTGTATCCAATTGATGTGACATTAGTCATTCACTTTTGAGGCGCGCATCATAATCACCAAAATTGTGAAATCAAAGCATTTTCTTATCTTGAAACAGAAAAAATTTTGCAGGCAAAAGTAAACATTCCTTACCATACTGTTTTTGTAGGGGTATTTACATTTCAGCTATACATAAGAAAGGCATTAATTTCTTGTGCAAATGTTTTCAATTTCATAGATTTGCGAGTGGTTAATTATCGACCAAATAGCAGATATTGCAAGTATTGAGGCCGACTTATGATTTTAGACGTGCAAAGATTTCTTTATAATGACGCCCTTATTAATTAACTGGTTTTCCAGAAAAAATTTTACAAGTTAGCCTTGGATAAAATATGAACAACGATTTTGAGAAAGATTTCAATCTTGGAGGGAGTGTAGAGCGAGCTCTTTCTGGCAAGTATGAACTAAAAGCAGCAGCCGTTTTTAGCGAAGCTTGGCGCACAACCATCCAACAGTTTTTGTCCTTCTCGCCAGCGATTATTCTCCTCCTATTCGTTCAGCTGGGTATTTTCTATATTGCACTTCAACTTCAACTCGGAGATCCAAGTGTTATTTTGGATGCGCTTCAAAACCCTGAATCTTTTACCACAGATATCGTGTCCGCTATTTATGTCGCTAACTTCAGTTATGAAGTGATCAGTGCGCCGATTTATGCTGGTATTAGTTTAATGGCAATGAGCCACGTGGCGGGGTTGAAGACAAAGGTACGTCATGTTGGTAAAGGTCTTCAATTTACGGTTCCTGTGATTTTAGCAACACTATTTAGCCTGATGATGCAGGGTGTTGCTGGAATGATTTTCCCTTTGCTATCGCTATACCTTTCTTTAGCATTTAGTCACTCTATCTTATTGATTTGTGAGAAAAGAGTACCACCAATGCAATCGCTTTTATTGTCTCTTCGTGCCATAAACAAAAAGCTTTTTGTTGTCGCAGGGCTTTACTTAAGCGTGATGTTGATGTTTATTGTTGCTGCAATGTTCTACGGAATTGGCTTGATCTTCGTGTTACCGTTCTTCTTCCATTTGAAGGGAATCCTGTACCGCGAAATGTTTGGTATCAAGTTGAAGATCGTAGCGACGCAACAAAACGATAACGATCACGATGGTAACTCTCAGGTGTTTGATGCCTAAATCTTTAAAATCTATGAGTTTACGAGTGGCGGCTATCACAATAGCCGCCACTTTTGTTTCTATTGGTCCTTATTTGCACTATGACCGTGAGTATCGCAAGGCGATTGATCCGCAAGTTGTGCATGGACCCGTTTCACACCCAGATTTGTCGCATCTTCCTTATATTGGTGACATTCCGGATTTTAACTCGATTAAGGACACGAAAGATAAGAAGACAGCATTCTTTGACTTTCTTCGTCCGAAAATCGCGTTAGAAAATAAGCGCATTGAAAAAGAACGTGCATTCCTAACGTCTTTGACGGTTGGAGAGATTAGTTCAGAGCAAACATCCTATGCCGAGCGTTTGGCTGCACTATATTCTTATCCTTTGAAAGATGGAGCGGTCACACAAGCTTGGCTGGATGAAATGCTTAAGCGTGTCAATGTGTTGCCGGAGGCGCTGGTGTTAACTCAAGCTGCCAATGAATCTGCGTGGGGTACCTCTCGTTTTGCTAAACAAGCAAACAACTTGTTTGGTCAATGGTGTTATAAGAAGGGCTGCGGAATTGTCCCTGCAAAACGTGGCGCTGGTAAAACGCATGAAGTAGAGAAGTTCGATACTGTTCAAGAATCTGTACATGGATACTTTATGAATGTGAACCGTAACCGCGCGTACGCAGATTTACGAGACATTCGTGCGAATTTAGCAGGGAAACACAAGGATTTGTTATCTGTGGCGACAGCATCGGAGTTGACTCATGGCTTGCTTGCGTATTCTGAACGTGGCATTGCCTATGTTAATGACTTACGTGCGATGATTCGCCACAATAACGCTTACTGGACACAATAAAAGAAATAACGGATCGGATGAAGAAGTTAAGCCTAAGTTTACTAGGCAGTGCGGTACTGGTCTTAGCATCGCCTGCAACTCACGCGCAAGAATACATGTTTACGTATTCCAAGCTCTACACACAATTGAAGAACAATGCGAAAGAAGGGCACGATGACGTTAAAGTCGGTGTGTTTTTTGTGGATGCAGATACCAAGCAACTGTGTGAGATAGAAAAAGCATGGATGGAAAAAGAAGAGCATTACGAAGAGTTTGTGATTCCAGCTTCTAAAGAGCTTCCAATTCCGATCGATAAGAACTTAAAGTCTGCGAACCCGCTTGTCTTCGTCCAAACACCAAAAGATACTCGATGTGATTATTCTTTAGTTGTAATGACCAAAGAACCATTACAGGGTAACGTATCTTACGAACAACTCACGCCTTTGATGCCTCAAATGCAAGCACTACTTGAAGATCTAGGCGGTATGTTTGCTGGCTGGTTTACACCTCAAGTACAAGGCGTGACGATGGAGTTTGCTGATGCTCTTAATGATACGATTACCTTCTCTAATGGGACAGAGAAAGCAATCGTGGATGGAAAAGTTCAAGTTGCACTGAGCGAAATTGGTGAAGGTGGGCACATGACACTCCCTCAACCAACAACTCGTGTATTACCTTATCTTCCCAACGCGAAAAAATAAGCGTTAAGAAAAGCAAGAAGGGTCGCAACTGCGGCTCTTTTTTATTTCCAACGTACTCTCACCATTTTTTCACACTATTTATTGACGACTCCATCACACAAACATTTAATCCTACGCAAAAAGCTCGTATAATCCACGCCCCAAAGAAACCCATGTTAGGAAGCCCTGGTCGATTTATCGGCGATGTGAGAGCCCGCAATGAACCAAGTAGATACAAGAAAAGAAACCCTAGAATTCAACAAGCTTCAGAAACGCCTAAGAAGAAATGTTGGAAATGCCATTACTGATTACAACATGATCGAAGAAGGCGATGTTGTAATGGCATGTATTAGTGGTGGTAAAGATTCATTTGCGATGCTTGATATCCTGCTGAATCTACAAAAGGCAGCACCAATCAAGTTTGAAGTGGTCGCAGTTAACCTTGACCAGAAACAGCCAGGTTTCCCTGAGCACATTCTCCCAGATTACTTTGAAACGCTGAACATTCCTTACTACATCGTAGACAAGGACACTTACTCAGTCGTTAAAGAGAAAGTGCCAGAAGGCAAAACGACGTGTGGTCTATGCTCACGCCTTCGTCGTGGTACGCTTTACTCGTTCGCAGAGAAGATCGGAGCGACTAAATTGGCACTTGGTCACCACATGGATGACATTGTAGAAACAATGTTCCTGAACATGTTCCATGGTTCTCGCCTTAAAGCGATGCCGCCAAAACTTCGTTCAGACGATGGTCGCAACGTTGTGATTCGTCCTCTTACTTACTGTCGTGAGAAAGACCTGATCAAATACGCAGAACATAAAGAGTTCCCAATCATTCCTTGTAACCTCTGTGGCTCTCAAGAGAACCTTCAGCGCCAATCGATTAAAGCAATGTTGATCGATTGGGACAAGAAAACGCCTGGTCGCGTAGAAGCGATCTTCAAGTCAATCCAGAACGTAAGCCCAAGCCAGCTTGCTGACCGCGAACTGTTTGACTTTGAAAACCTTCCACTAGATCGTGAAGGTAACCGTGAAGAATACGAATTCAGCGAAGCGATTGTGTCTTCGACGAACATTGACGAGTCAATGTTTATCGATGTCACCAACATTTGATTCTAGGAGGCTAAGTTAGCCTCCTTTTTAGGTTCATCGCGGATAAGCGGGAACTGAAAACAAAAACGGTAGTAAGTGATAGAGTTTTATCGCCAAACAAAACCTACACAAACTACCGTTTTCATGTCGAATCATACTTTCCTATCTTCATT
>NZ_JBECOU010000011.1:0-81960 GCF_040104475.1 Vibrio sp. SSH13-20 | reverse complement strand
CGTTCGGATAAATTTGCATCAAAAGCGTTCAAAAGAGCACGTTATTTCTACAGTTCTTTGAATTTATCTGCGAAAAGAGCCACTTTTTCCCAATTGGTGTATTCCACTTCTTTGGTCGTATCGGTTTCGCCCCCTGTCATCGACATAATGAACTTAATCATAGTTTTGTCGAACCAACCATAACGAGGATAATAAAGAGCACCAGCAAAAACACCAATTAAGATTGGTTTCCAAGGCGACTTGGTCAGGAACTTACGAATGTAAGCGCTACCCTCTGGCGTATCTTTTCCTTGGTCTTCTTTGCGAGCAGTTAGGTTTACGCAGAAAAATGCCACTTTACTTTGTTCAAGTTGATTGAGATTTCGCTCAATAAACTGGTACAGCTTCTTATTAAGATGACCATAACGAATAGAGGCTCCAATCAATACTCTGTCGTATTGGCTGAAATCAATCGTCTCTACACTATGTAAATCCACCAGCTCGCAATCGAACTCTAATAGCTGCTCATCTATATAGTGGAGAATTTTTTTAGTCTGCCCTTCTCGGGAAGAATATAGAAATAATGCTTTTGCCACAATTTCCCCTTAACTGCGCCAAAACGTCGGCGTAAGTAAAATAAGTAAGGTAAAGATTTCCAAACGACCAAACAGCATAGAAACAATCAATACCCATTTTGCTTTGTCATTAACATCACCAAAGTGAAGTGCTACTTCCCCTAAGCCAGGACCGAGGTTGTTCAGAGTCGCAGCTACCGCCGAGAACGCACTTAGTTCATCCATGCCAGTCGCAATCAACCCCAGCATACAAACCACAAATACGAGCGCGTACGCAGAGAAGAATCCCCAAACCGCATCAACAACACGCTGCGGTAGCGCACTGCCACCCACTTTGATGGTGTACACCGCACGAGGGTGCACCAAACGCTTCAGCTCACGAGCACCTTGTAAGGTCAGTAGCAGAATACGGATCACTTTCATGCCACCACCAGTCGAACCAGCACAACCACCGATGAAAGAAGAGAACAATAACAACACTGGCAAGAACAACGGCCAATCAGCAAAGCCGGTTGTAGTAAAACCTGCAGTAGTAGAGATTGACACAGTTTGGAACAAGGCTTGGTCGAAGGCATCATAAGGAGAGTCATACGAGTGATGATTCAATAGTAATAAGAAGCAAACCAAGAACAGAACCACTTGAATAAAGATAAACGCGCGAAACTCTGGGTCTTTCCAATAGTATTTAGGATGCACGCCACCAGACGCAAACGCGGCAAAGTGCAAAGAATAGTTACATGCCGAGATTAACAAGAAGACAACGGTAATCATGTTGATGGCATAGCTATCGAAATAGCCCATGCTGGCATCGTGCGTAGAGAAGCCACCGATAGCAATGGTGGAGAAGCTATGGCTAATAGCATCAAATGGCGTCATACCTGCCAACCAAAATGCTACGGCACATGCAATTGTCAGACTCAAATAGATGTACCACAGTGCTTTTGCTGTCTCAGCAATACGTGGGGTCATCTTAGTATCTTTTACTGGTCCTGGTATTTCAGCTCTATACAGCTGCATACCACCGATACCAAGAACAGGAAGAATGGCTACCGCCAATACGATGATACCCATACCGCCAAACCACTGTAGAAGTTGGCGATAAAAGAGAATCGCTTTTGGCAACTCGTCGAGCCCGACGATCACCGTCGCACCTGTTGTCGTTAAAGCAGAGAAGGACTCAAAAAAAGCATCAGTCACAGATACATTGGGGTTATCTGAGATCAGAAAAGGGATAGAGCCAGCACTGCCAAGTACAGTCCAGAAAAGAACAACAATAAGGAAGCCATCACGCGCTTTAAGCTCGTGTTTGTGCCTGCGGTTTGGGAACCAACAGATCCCACCGCATACAAGAAGTACGAAGAAAGTCGTGACAAAAGGTACACCCGCACCATCTCGATAGATAAGCGCAACTAGCGCAGGCGCGAGCATTGTGACACTAAAAAGTGCGAGCAATAGCCCGACGATTCGAATAATTGAACGAAATTGCATGGATTGATTGACTAGCGAAGCTGTCCCTGTGGCTTCCTATTTTTCATTATTGTCCGTCTAGTGGGGTGACAATTGCCTTTGCACCACTTTTGTTGATGATAGCTTGGGTAAACGCGCTCACTTCACGTAGCTCAATTTCCACCACTAATACCACCTGATCGCTGTATTCAGCATCCACTTCAACCGCACCAAACTGGGGCATAAGCGACTGTGCGATAGGCATAAACCCATAGTCTAACTCTAGTCGGAGTTTTGTGGTTATTTTTTTCTCAATTGTTTGAAGCAGCTTGAGCGCTTGTTGCACGCCGCCACCATAGGCTTTGACCAAACCACCTGTACCAAGCTTAATGCCGCCAGAATATCGAGTAACTACAGCGGTAATCTCTCCAACTCCAGAGCCAGACAGCTGAGCAAGGATTGGTTTACCTGCTGTCCCTGAAGGTTCTCCATCATCACTAAAGCCCCACTTCATCGAATCTTCTGGTCGACCAGCAACAAATCCCCAGCAGTTGTGTCTTGCATCAGCATGCTTGGTTTTGATCTGCTCAACGAATGCTTTCGCCGCTTCCACGCTTGGCGTATGTGCTAAGTAAGTAATAAAGACACTCTTTTTGATCTCTTCTTCAAATTGAGCAGGCTGAGCAGGAATCAGATAAGGCAGGTCATTCATAGGATTAAGTCACTTTTCTCTTTGTCTAAAGTCTATCACGAGAGGTAATTGTGAGTCGCATAAGATCTGCCTTAGCGCACAATGTTAAACACTTGTTTAAAAAATGTATTGAAATTAACCAGTCCGAAGTCCAAACTAACTTCACTGGTCTAACCAGAACAATAAATAAAACGACTTTCCTCTATATCTATTTGCTGCCCTACAGGCGCTCAGCCCGCATCAAATTGGTATACAGACAATCCAAGATTGTATGTCATGGAGATAGACAATGATTTACCAAGCCGAAACCCTACAGGTAAAGGAAGTACAAGATGGTATTGCAGAACTAAGCTTCTGCTCTCCAAAATCCGTTAACAAGCTCGACCTAGCGACACTAGAGTCACTCGACAAAGCCCTTGATGCACTAAAAGCGCACCAAGGACTGAAGGGCTTGATGCTCACCTCAGATAAAGACGCGTTCATTGTTGGCGCTGATATCACCGAATTCTTAGGTCTTTTCGCTAAGACAGACGCTGAACTCGATCAGTGGCTACAATTTGCTAACAGCATCTTCAATAAGCTGGAAGACTTGCCTGTCCCAACTATCTCGGTACTAAAAGGCCACACGTTAGGTGGCGGCTGTGAATGCGTACTTGCAACTGACATGAGAATTGGTGACAAGACCACCAGCATCGGTCTACCAGAAACAAAACTGGGCATCATGCCGGGCTTTGGTGGTTGTGTGCGTCTGCCACGAGTTATCGGTGCCGATAGTGCGATGGAAGTGATCACTCAAGGAAAAGCGTGTCGTGCGGATGAAGCGTTAAAGATTGGTCTTCTGGATGCGGTTGTTGATACCGACACACTTTACGAGTCAGCACTCAAGACACTGACCTCGGCAATCAACGAGAAGTTGGACTGGCAAGCTCGTCGCAAGCAAAAGACATCACCTCTAACGCTAAGTAAGCTCGAATCAATGATGAGCTTCACCATGGCGAAGGGTCTAGTGGCTCAGAAAGCGGGTCCTCACTACCCTGCTCCAATGACTGCCGTTATTACGATTGAAGAAGGCGCTCGCTTTGCTCGAAACGAAGCTCTCGACATTGAACGTAAACACTTCGTAAAACTGGCTAAATCTGAAGAAGCGAAATCACTGGTTGGTTTGTTCCTTAACGACCAATACATCAAAGGGCTTGCGAAAAAATCAGCTAAGTCAGCGAGTAAAGACACGCAACGTGCGGCTGTGCTTGGTGCGGGCATTATGGGCGGCGGTATCGCCTACCAATCTGCTTTAAAAGGCGTACCGGTGTTAATGAAAGATATCGCGCAACCTTCACTCGATTTAGGCATGACGGAAGCATCTAAGCTGCTAAATAAACGCTTATCTCGTGGTCGCATTGATGGCTTTAAGATGGCTGGTATTTTAGCGTCTATCACACCAAGCCTACATTACGCAGGCATTGAAGAATCAGACGTGATTGTTGAAGCCGTAGTAGAAAACCCGAAAGTAAAAGCAGCAGTTTTGAGTGAAGTCGAATCGCATGTCGGTGACGATACCGTTATTACCTCAAACACCTCGACAATTCCTATCAACCTGTTGGCAAAATCGCTAAAACGCCCAGAAAACTTCTGTGGCATGCACTTTTTCAACCCAGTGCACCGCATGCCTCTTGTTGAGATCATCCGTGGTGAACATACCTCTGATGAAACCATCAATCGCGTTGTTGCGTACGCAGCGAAAATGGGCAAATCACCAATTGTCGTTAATGACTGCCCTGGGTTCTTTGTAAACCGCGTATTGTTCCCATACTTTGGTGGCTTCAGCATGCTACTTCGCGATGGTGCTGACTTTACGAAAATCGACAAAATTATGGAACGTAAGTTTGGCTGGCCGATGGGACCTGCATACTTGCTCGATGTTGTTGGTATTGATACTGCTCACCACGCACAAGCCGTTATGGCACAAGGCTTCCCTGAGCGTATGGGCAAACAAGGTCGTGACGCAATAGATGTACTGTTCGAAGCAGATAAATACGGCCAGAAGAATGGCAATGGCTTCTACAGCTACACCATTGATAGAAAAGGTAAGCCTAAGAAAACCTTCTCTGAAGAAATCTTGCCGGTGCTCGCAGACGTTTGTGCCGATAAACAGGACTTTGACGAACAAACCATCATTCAACGTATGATGATTCCAATGATCAACGAAGTGGTACTGTGTCTACAAGAAGGCATCATTGCCACTCCACAAGAAGCGGATATGGCACTGGTTTACGGTCTTGGCTTCCCTCCATTCCGCGGTGGCGTATTCCGCTACCTAGATAGCGTAGGTATTGCTGAGTTTGTTGCAATGGCAAAACAATACTCAGAGCTTGGTGCTATGTACCAAGTACCACAGATGCTGATTGATATGGCGGCGAAAGGTGAAAGCTTTTACGGTGCACAACAGCAAGGTTCTATCTAAGGAGGGATTCTAAAATGACTAATCAAACAAGAAATGTTGTCGTAGTCGATTGTCTACGTACTCCAATGGGTCGCTCTAAAGGTGGTGCTTTCCGTCATACGCGAGCAGAAGATCTATCTGCGCGCCTAATGAAAGGTATTCTTGCACGTAACCCACAAGTAAACCCAAGCGAGATTGAAGATATCTACTGGGGCTGTGTACAACAAACCCTAGAGCAAGGCTTTAACGTGGCACGTAATGCGGCGCTACTTGCTGGTCTACCAATTGAGATTGGCGCCGTGACGGTTAACCGCTTGTGTGGTTCATCAATGCAAGCGCTTCACGATGGTACACGTGCCATCATGACGGGTGACGCTGAAATCTGTCTAATTGGTGGTGTTGAGCACATGGGACATGTACCAATGAACCACGGTGTGGACTTCCACCCAGGTATGTCCAAGACAGTTGCAAAAGCAGCAGGCATGATGGGCTTAACCGCTGAAATGCTTGGTAAGCTGCATGGCATTAGCCGTAAGCAACAAGACGAGTTTGCTGCGCGTTCCCATGCTCGTGCACATGCTGCAACCGTAGAGGGTCGTTTTAGAAACGAAATCCTACCAATTGAAGGACATGCGGCTGACGGCACGCTGTTCACTCTAGATTACGATGAAGTCATTCGCCCTGAAACATCCGTTGAAGGTCTATCTCAACTTCGTCCTGTTTTCGACCCAGCCAACGGTACCGTAACAGCCGGTACATCATCGGCGCTGTCTGATGGTGCATCAGCGATGTTGATCATGAGTGAAGAGAAAGCTAATGAACTTGGCTTGAAGATTCGAGCACGCATTAAAGGTATGGCCATTGCGGGCTGCGATCCTTCAATCATGGGTTACGGTCCTGTACCTGCGACGCAAAAAGCGCTCAAGCGTGCAGGTCTTTCAATTGAAGATATGGATGTGGTCGAGCTAAACGAAGCATTTGCCGCGCAGTCTCTACCATGTGCTAAAGACTTAAGTCTGCTTGATGTTATGGATGAGAAGGTCAACCTTAACGGTGGCGCAATTGCATTGGGTCACCCGCTTGGTTGTTCTGGCTCACGTATCTCAACGACGTTAATCAACCTAATGGAAGCAAAAGATGCGAAATACGGTCTCGCAACCATGTGCATTGGTTTAGGTCAGGGTATTGCGACTGTATTTGAACGACCATAGTCTGTTTAAGAAACGCTAGGTTGTAGTGATCAATTCAACAGTCACGAGCAAATGAACCAATACTGAAATTTTTTAGTATTACACTTAAGGGCGACATCTGATGTCGCCCTTTGTTTTACGCTAAACATTGCTTACATGCACAAAAAGCATACATTAAATGCTCAAGTTTCATTTTGTTCATAGACAAAGAAGACATACACTTAGCAGCAGTTGATATCTTGCTGCATGTGACCCAGAGTCACGCTACCGCACAATCGGAGAACCTTATGTTTAATGCTCTAGTTCTAAATCAAGAAGACAAACGTACTATCGCTAGCATCGAGCAAATCGATGAAACACAACTGCCTGAAGGCGACGTTCTGATTGACGTTGATTACTCATCGTTGAACTACAAAGACGGTCTTGCAATTACAGGTAAAGGTAAAATCATCCGTAACTTCCCGATGGTGCCGGGTATTGACCTAGCAGGTACGGTAGTAAGCTCAGAAGACGACCGCTACCAAGCAGGCGACAAAGTTGTTCTTACTGGTTGGGGTGTGGGTGAAAACCATTGGGGCGGTATGTCTCAACGTGCTCGTCTAAAAGCGGATTGGCTAGTACCACTACCAAAAGGTCTGGACAGCAAGAAAGCCATGATGGTTGGTACTGCTGGTTTCACTGGCATGCTGTGTGTTCAAGCACTGCTTGATGCAGGCATCAAACCTGAAAATGGTGAAATCCTAGTAACTGGCGCAAGTGGCGGTGTAGGCTCAGTAGCTGTGACGCTTCTAGCACAGCTTGGCTACAAAGTGGCAGCCGTGACAGGTCGTGTTGAACAAAATGGTCCGCTACTAGAAAAGCTAGGAGCTAGCCGCATCATCGACCGTGTTGAGTTTGAAGAACCAGCACGTCCGCTTGAAAAGCAAGTATGGGCAGGTGCGGTTGATACCGTAGGCAGCAAAGTGCTAGCAAAAGTATTGGCGCAAATGGATTACAACAGTGCAGTCGCAGCTTGTGGTCTTGCAGGTGGCTTCGATCTACCGACGACAGTGATGCCATTCATTCTACGTAACGTTCGTCTACAAGGTGTGGATTCTGTTTCATGCCCATTTGAAAAACGTACTGCAGCATGGGAAAAATTGGTAGAACTACTACCAGGCAGCTACTTCGAGCAAGCTTGTACTGAAGTAGAGCTAGCAGAAGCACCAAAATACGCTGAAGACATCACAAACGGTCAAGTAACTGGTCGTGTGGTTATCAAGTTATAAGCGTTAACTCTTCGATAGAATAAACAAAGCCGGGTCATTGCCCGGCTTTTTGCTATTTCAATTTTTTGGAGAAATCAGTCCAACCCCATATCTTCAATTCGTTTAGCAATAAGACGACTACATTCTTCACGAACTACTGCACGCAACCATTCTTGAGCGGGAGAGTGTTCGCAACGTGCGTGCCAAATCATCGAATATTCAAACGGCGTGAATTGGAATGGTAATGGCTTCACTACTAAGTCATAGCGATCAGCAACCAAGTACGCTAAATCGGCAGGCACGGTAATAATAATTGGCAGAGTATCAACGATCGCCAGCGCCGCTTCCAAGTGATAAGCGCGTAATACCATCTGACGTTGCGGCTTCTCCACGAGCGCTTGTTCAATCAGCGCTTTAACCCCATCACTAATGGCAATCATGGCATGCGGATGACTGAGATAATCATCCAGACTCATCTCTTTCTCAGCTAGCGGGTGCTGCTTAGATAGCATACACAACACACCAACTCGCCCTAACACTTCACTGCGTAATGGCTCCACTGGACCTGTTGGACGACAAATCGCTAAGTCCGCGCCTTCATATGTTAATTGATCAGATAAGCGGTCGTGTTGCAGCGGCAAGAAGTTAAACGACACATTCGGTGCTTCTTGATAGATACGCGGCAACGCGAAGGGCAGAATGGTTTGCATCGCGTAATCAGTTGTCGCGATATTAAACGTCTGATCGCAACTGCGTGGATCAAACTCACGTGGAGAAAGCAATTGGCGTAGTGACTCCAAAGGCTCACCCAAAGAACGATCAATTTCTAACGCTTTTTGAGTTGGGATCAAGTGCTGACCTTGACGAGTAAACAGTGGGTCACCAAGCAGATCACGTAAACGCCCTAGCACACGACTCATTGCCGATTGGCTTAAATTGAGGCGAGTTGCTGCTTTACTGACACTGCTCTCTTCAATCAGCACACGTAATGCGACCAATAAATTCAGGTCTCGACGATAGATGTCTTCTAATTCCACGATTTGCCACTTAACATGTAGGGGATTTAGGTAAATTGTACTCTTCAGGCAAAAAAAATCCCGCCTTTCAGCGGGGAAGCCCAAGAAAAATGGGGATAGTGTCGGAATGAAGTGTCGTTAAACTTGGTGAGCGGTATATCAATAGGTTCCGATTACAGCAAGAAGCGCTAATTTTCTTGCTCTGATGCACCTGACCATTTGTGCATCTCAATCCAAATCCCAATAATCGTTGCACTCATGCCTACAAGAGGCATCAATGAGGTTTCACCTGGCGTCCTAAGTACCAATGCACAGAACGAGATAAAACATAAAACCGAATAGATGGTTAGTCTGTCTAACGCTGTTAACATCGTCTCTCCTTGCCAGTTGTTACCAAATTGTTAATTTAAGGTAAATCAAAAAATTCGGTTTGCCAAGTGGTTATTGAATATTTTTTCAACGAAAGTAAAATTCAACGCTCAGTTAGTTACGAGAATCACACTATGAGCTTTAATCCTGAACTGGCGACCAAGACATTAGAGGCGGAAGGATTACGCTGCCCAGAGCCAGTGATGATGGTCAGGAAGACAATTCGAAACATGCAAGATGGTGAAGTATTGCTAGTTAAAGCAGACGACCCATCCACAACTCGAGATATCCCGAGTTTCTGTCGATTTATGGATCACCAGCTGATTGCGGCACAAACGGAACAGCTTCCATACCAGTACCTGATCAAGAAAGGTTTGGAATAATCTCAGCAAGATCAAAAACGGCAGCCCAATTGGCTGCCGTTTGTTTATTCATCGTATTCTAGTGTGCGAACTTCAGATTGTAGCTTGTTCAATTGCTTCCGCATTGCACGCATTTCCTCATGCATCGGAATGATATGAGCCACCCGAATCCACGCTTCTACCGTCAGACCAGTAAGAATAAAGGACCCTGCTACAATTGGTAGCCACATATCAGTCAGCACCATTGCTAGCAAGCAAAGTGCCAAACCAAAGGTGAATAAATAACTCTGACTCTTTGGGGTCATCCCCATGTAACGTGTAAGCATACCTTTGCCCTCTCGCTATCATTCACACCATTAAATTACCATGACAAGTATGACACTAATATGTCATCCGTCACGGTCTTGAACGATTTTGAGTCAGAGTTTGAAGTAGTGTATTACTTCTCTAGTTATTGATAATTCACACCATTTTACGTGCAACAAATCAGAACAGTGCCGCTCCGATAGCTAGCGCGATAAACAGGAATGCGGTCACCTTACGAATCAACCCTAAAGGCATCTTATCAGCCGACAACTTACCAATCAGGACCACAGGAACGTTAGCCAATAGCATACCGATCGTGGTACCAAGAATCACCCAACTCAATGCATCTGCGTATTGCGCACCCAAGATAGAAGTTGCAATCTGAGTCTTGTCGCCAATCTCCGCAACGAAGAAAGCAATAAAACTCGCAATGAATGGACCACGGTTGGAGATCTGTTCGTCATCATCCAGTTTATCTGGGATCAGCACCCAAGCCGCCATGGCGACAAAACTAACCACCAGCACCCATTTTAAAACCTCAGGCGAAAGGTAATCTGCCACAACCACACCTAACCATGCAGCCAAAGCGTGGTTGGCAATGGTTGCCAAAAAGATTGCGGCAATAATAGGGATTGGCTTGCGGTAACGACTGGCAAGTAATAGAGATAGCAATTGGGTCTTATCGCCAATTTCTGCTAACGCTACAGTAGTAATTGAAATAGCTAAAACGCTCACGACATGCTCATTGGGGCGGGATAATTATTTTTAACCTAAGACAAATCTCACGCCCCACCCCGGTTCATGATGATTTGTCTAAGGTCTTGCTAAACTCATCGGGTTGATGAGTCTCGAACGCCATGGTGATTTTGCACCAATTATGTTGACGAACGAACCAGATGAAATAGGCATTTCATCGAGTAAGCTACTCCCCAAAGACAGGCGCAATTCTAGCCACCTTTGCTCATCACCTCAAGAGTGAAAGCCAGTGAAAACTCCCTTTTAGGAAAAATTCAGCAGATAAAGCGGTAAAAATCCATTAAAGGAGAAAATTGCCCACGAATTAATCAAGATTAGCTCTACTCCCATGCTCAATATCTGGGTATACTTGATTGTTATTTTATTCAACCGTAATTACTTTGAATCGCTATTGTTGAGGCTATAAAACCCAGCAAAAGAGACGAATTCACAAGTAATAAGAGAATCGCGCGAACCTGACTTATGCAAAAATACGATATCAAAACCTTCCAGGGAATGATCCTCGCGCTGCAGGATTATTGGGCTCAAAATGGTTGTACCATTGTTCAACCGCTAGATATGGAAGTGGGTGCGGGTACCTCTCATCCAATGACATGTCTACGAGCACTTGGCCCAGAGCCAATGTCTACAGCTTACGTACAACCTTCACGTCGTCCTACCGATGGTCGTTACGGTGAAAACCCTAACCGTCTACAGCACTACTACCAATTCCAAGTAGCGCTAAAACCATCACCAGACAATATCCAAGAGTTGTACCTAGGTTCTCTAGAAGTTCTTGGTATTGACCCACTTGTTCACGATATCCGTTTCGTAGAAGACAACTGGGAAAACCCAACACTAGGCGCATGGGGTCTAGGCTGGGAAGTTTGGCTAAACGGCATGGAAGTGACTCAGTTTACTTACTTCCAACAAGTTGGCGGTCTTGAGTGTAAGCCAGTAACTGGTGAGATCACTTACGGTATCGAACGTCTAGCAATGTACATCCAAGAAGTCGACTCTGTTTACGACCTAGTTTGGAACATCGCACCAGACGGCAGCAAAGTGACTTACGGTGACATCTTCCACCAAAACGAAGTAGAGCAATCGACTTACAACTTCGAGCACGCAGACGTTGACTTCCTATTTGGTTTCTTCGAACAGTGTGAGAAAGAGTGTAAAGAGCTGCTTGAGCTTGAAAAGCCACTGCCACTACCTGCTTACGAGCGCATTCTAAAAGCGGGTCACGCATTCAACCTACTAGACGCGCGTAAAGCGATCTCAGTAACTGAACGCCAACGTTACATCCTACGCATCCGCAACCTGACGAAAGCAGTTGCAGAAGCATACTACGCATCTCGTGAAGCTCTTGGCTTCCCAATGTGTAAGAAAGAACAAGCGTAAGGGGTAGAGTAACATGGCAAAAGAATTTCTAATCGAGCTAGGCACAGAAGAGCTACCACCAACGCAACTTCGCACTCTAGCTGAAGCATTCGCAGCAAACTTCGAAGCAGAACTAAAAGGCGCTGAGCTTACTCATGAAGGCGTTAAATGGTTCGCGGCACCTCGTCGTCTTGCACTTAAAGTCGCAGCACTAGCAGACAGCCAGTCTGACAAAGTTGTTGAAAAACGTGGTCCTGCGGTTTCTGCAGCGTTTGACGCGGAAGGCAACCCAACAAAAGCGGCTCAAGGCTGGGCACGCGGTTGTGGCATCACGGTTGACCAAGCAGAGCGCATGGTAACAGACAAAGGTGAATGGCTACTGTTCAAACAAGAAGTGAAAGGCCAGCCAACGTCTGAGATCGTAGTTGAACTTGCAGCGAAAGCACTAGCAAACCTACCTATCGCAAAACCAATGCGCTGGGGTAACAAAACGACTCAATTTATCCGTCCAGTTAAGACGCTAACCATGCTAATGGGTAGCGACCTAATCGAAGGCGAGATCCTTGGTGTCGCTTCAGACCGCACTATCCGTGGTCACCGCTTCATGGGTGAGCAAGAGTTCACTATCGATTCTGCTGAACAATACCCTGCGATCTTAGAAGAGCGCGGTAAAGTAATGGCAGATTACGAAGCGCGTAAAGCAATCATCCTAGCTGACGCACAAAAAGCAGCAGCAGCGGTTGGCGGTATCGCTGACCTAGAAGATGACCTAGTAGAAGAAGTAACGTCTCTGGTTGAATGGCCAGTGGTACTAACAGCGAAGTTTGAAGAAGAGTTCCTAAAAGTACCTTCTGAAGCGTTGGTTTACACCATGAAAGGTGACCAAAAATACTTCCCTGTTTACGACGAAAACAAGAAGCTACTACCTAACTTCATCTTCGTATCGAACATCGAATCAAAAGAGCCTCGTTACGTAATCGAAGGTAACGAGAAAGTGGTTCGTCCTCGTCTTGCTGACGCAGAGTTCTTCTTCAACACAGACCGTAAGCGTCCGCTTATCGACCGTCTGCCTGAACTAGAGCAAGCGATCTTCCAAAAGCAACTGGGTACGATCAAAGACAAAACAGACCGCATCACAGAACTTGCTGGCTACATTGCTGAGCAAATCGGTACTGACGTTGAGAAATCAAAGCGTGCTGGTCTACTAGCAAAATGTGACCTAATGACCTCAATGGTATTCGAATTCACGGATACTCAAGGCGTTATGGGTATGCACTACGCTCGCCACGACGGTGAAGCAGAAGAAGTTGCAGTAGCACTGAACGAGCAATACATGCCTCGTTTCGCAGGTGATGAACTGCCATCAAACGGTGTTTCAACTGCAGTTGCAATGGCAGACAAGCTAGACACTATCGTAGGTATCTTCGGTATTGGTCAAGCGCCTAAAGGCAGCGACCCATTCGCACTACGCCGCGCATCTCTAGGTGTACTACGTATCATCGTTGAATACGGCTACAACCTAGATCTTGTTGACCTAGTAGCGAAAGCGAAGTCACTATTTGGCGACCGCCTAACCAACGACAACGTTGAACAAGACGTTATCGAGTTCATGCTTGGTCGTTTCCGTGCTTGGTACCAAGACGAAGGCTTCAGCGTAGACATCATTCAAGCGGTTCTAGCGCGTCGTCCTACAAAACCAGCAGACTTCGACCAACGAGTTAAAGCGGTTTCTCACTTCCGTGAGCTAGAAGCGGCAGAGTCTCTAGCAGCAGCGAACAAACGTGTAGGTAACATCCTAGCGAAATTCGACGGCGAACTAGCAGCAGACATCGACCTAGCACTTCTACAAGAAGACGCAGAGAAAGCACTAGCAGAAAGCGTTGAAGTAATGACAGAAGCGCTAGAGCCAGCATTTGCTACAGGTAACTACCAAGAAGCCCTAAGCAAGCTAGCTGACCTACGTGAACCAGTTGATGCGTTCTTTGATAACGTAATGGTAATGGCAGACGACGAAGCACTTAAGAAAAACCGTCTGACACTACTGAACAACCTGCGTAACCTGTTCCTACAGATCGCAGACATTTCTTTGCTTCAAAAGTAATTCATTACTCTTAGAAGTGATTAAGAAATAAGTAAAAGGGAAGCAGATGCTTCCCTTTTTTGTTGCCTTCAAACCGATGACGGTGACGCTTATTATTCATTTTGTGAACAAGACTAAAATTTGTAGGGTGAGACGCGTTTAACTTGTTGGTGTAGAGCTCGGATTGTAGAGGCACAGTTTTGCTATAACTGGACTGTTTATTCGGGGGAAGGACACAATGAAAAAAACAATTCTCGCACTCTCTATCGGTCTACTGAGCGCCTGCAGCCAGATTCCAGAAAATGCCATCGTATTAAGCGTTGGTGATGACACCGCTGTTTTTGAGGAAAACTCACAAGGCTTACTTGTCGCCGAGCAAAGACTCGAAAAAGGCAGTTATAGCTTTACCATTGCTGACAGCAAGCAAACTTGTGGCAGTAGCTTTGCCCTAGCAGAAGAAGATCGCATCAAGTTCAATCGTCCATTAAAAATGGATAACTGCGCCACTGATGCACAAATGCCGCTGCGCATCTTCAAAGCCAATACCTATCAATTTACGCTCAATCCAACCACCAACGAGCTGACGGTAAAAATCAAACCAAAACAGAGTCAGGACATCACCGACTCTTGCCCTGTCGCAACTGACGCGCCAAAAACCATCAACGTTGCTCAAACCTTTAATGATGGCACTGTCGTTCGTGATGCCTTAACCGGACAAGAAGCCACAGTCACCAATGGCACCGTCACCATGCAACCGGGTCCTATGAGCCAAGGTCTATTGCTGCTAGAAGAAGTTGAACAGCAAGCCGATAAACCTTTCAGCTGGGATAACGCGACGGTGTACTTCGTCATGACCGACCGCTTCTACAATGGCAACCCAGACAACGACAACAGCTACGGTCGCAGCAAAGATGGAAAATACGAGATTGGTACCTTCCACGGTGGTGACTTAGCGGGTCTGACGAAAAAACTCGATTACATCGAATCACTTGGTGTGAATGCTATCTGGATAACCTCGCCACTGGAACAAATCCACGGCTGGGTTGGCGGCGGCGATAAAGGCGACTTTAAGCACTACGGCTACCACGGCTACTACCACCAAGATTGGACCAAGCTTGATGCCAACATGGGTACCGAAGATGAACTCAGAACCTTCGTTGATACCGCCCACAAGAAAGGCATCCGCGTGATTTGGGATGTAGTCATGAACCACACAGGTTATGCGACATTAGCAGACATGCAGGAATTCGGATTTGGTCAGCTTTACCTTGATGACCAAGAAGCCAAAGAAGTCCTTGGTGAAAAATGGACCGACTGGCAGCCAAAATCAGGACAAAGCTGGCACAGCTTCAACGACTACATCAAATACGGTGATAGCGAAGCGTGGGATAAATGGTGGGGCAAAGATTGGATCCGCACTGACATTGGTGACTACGATGCTCCGGGCTACAACGACATCACCATGTCTTTGAACTACCTACCGGATCTAAAAACCGAATCGACTCAGAAAACCGGATTACCAAACTTCTTCCGCAATAAAGACACCAATGCGCAAGATGAGCTGCAAACCCCGCGTGAGCATCTGATTACCTGGTTATCCGATTGGGTGCGCGACTATGGCATTGACGGCTTCCGTGTCGACACCGCTAAACACGTTGAAATGGAAGCGTGGGCAGAGCTGAAAGCCAGCACCACCCAAGCGCTTGCTCAATGGAAGCAAAACAACCCGGACAAAGCCTTGGATGACCTACCCTTCTGGATGACAGGTGAAGTGTGGGCACACAGCGTGGTGAAGAGCCCGTATTTCGATAACGGCTTCGATTCAATTATCAACTTCGAGTTCCAATCTGATGTAGCACCAAAAGCTCTGAAGTGTTTCGCTCAACTTGATAATGATTACCGCCGTTATGCAGAGCGCATCAATACCGATCCTGAGTTCAATGTGTTGAGCTACCTGTCTTCACACGATACACAGCTGTTTTGGTCAGCTCGCAGCCGCAGCTTTGATGACCAAGCACGTGCAGCCAATGCGTTGATGCTGGCGCCAGGTGCAGTGCAAATCTACTATGGTGACGAGATCGCCCGTGACTTTGGTGTTACCGGCTCGGACGCTCACCAAGGTACTCGCTCTGATATGCCATGGGATAAGATTAATGGCGAGCGTGAAGACTTACTGCAGCATTGGCAAAAGTTGGGCGAATTCCGTAAACGCCACCCAGCGGTTGCTCAAGGTAAGCACATCACTCGCAATCAAGAAGGTTACTACGCGTTCGAACGCCAATACCAAGACGACAAGGTGCTGATTGTTTACACCGGTGAGTAAGCCACACTATCTCCACCAGCAAGGGAAGCATAAGCTTCCCTTTTTTATTGCTCTTTTTGCCTTTTTATCTCGTACCTCTGGTCTGATGACACACTTTTTTCTTTTTCGGCTTAATTCACACTTTGCGTTAATTACGCATTGAGGTAAGGTCAAGGATTACTCGATAAGCCGATAAAACATCGGCACAAACATACACAAAGCAATCACAATGAATTAGGTATAACGACAAATGCAGTTCTCAAAGTTTGGTGAAAAATTTAATCAGTATTCAGGTATCACGCAGTTAATGGACGATTTGAATGATGGTCTGCGCACACCAGGTGCCATCATGCTCGGTGGAGGTAACCCAGCCGCCATTCCTGCCATGCTCGATTACTTTCGCCAAGCCAGTGAGGAAATGCTCGCCAGTGGAGAGCTCGTCGCCGCCCTCGCCAACTACGATGGTCCGCAGGGCAAAGACGCGTTCGTTAAAGCGCTGGCTCAGTTATTCCGTGAAACTTACGGCTGGGATATTTCCGAGAAGAACATCAGCCTAACTAACGGCAGCCAAAGTGGCTTCTTCTACCTGTTCAACTTACTAGCAGGTCAGCAGCCAGACGGTTCGCACAAGAAAGTGCTACTGCCTATCGCGCCTGAGTACATCGGTTATGGTGATGCAGGCATTGATGAAGATATCTTTGTCTCTTACCACCCAGAAATCGAGCTGTTAGATAATGGTCTGTTTAAATACCACGTCGACTTTGAGCAGCTCACCGTAGATGACTCTGTTGCAGCAATCTGCGCGTCTCGCCCAACCAATCCAACGGGTAACGTACTGACAGATGAAGAAGTACGTAAGCTAGACAAGCTAGCACGTGAGAACAACATTCCGCTGATCATTGATAACGCCTACGGTCTGCCGTTCCCAAATATCATCTTTGAAGATGTCGAGCCGTTCTGGAATGAAAACACCATCCTGTGCATGAGCCTATCTAAACTTGGCTTGCCGGGCGTGCGTTGTGGGATTGTGATTGCGAGTGAGGAAATCACGCAAGCGTTGACCAATATGAACGGCATCATCAGCCTAGCTCCAGGCAGTGTTGGTCCAGCGTTGGCAAACCACATCATTGGCAAAGGCGATCTGCTTAAACTGAGCTCTGAGGTGATTAAGCCATTCTACAAGCAGAAGTCTCAACGTGCAGTTGAACTGCTCCAAGAAGCGATTACCGATGAGCGCTTCCGTATTCACAAACCAGAAGGCGCTATCTTCTTGTGGCTATGGTTTGATGAACTGCCAATTACGACAATGGAACTGTACCAACGCTTGAAAGCGCGTGGGGTCTTGATTGTTCCGGGTGAATACTTCTTTATTGGTCAGAAAGACGAGTGGGATCATGCACACCAATGCTTGCGTATGAACTACGTTCAAGACGATGAGATGATGCAAAAAGGCATTGCGATTATCGCAGAAGAAGTGGAAAAGGCTTACCGCGAAGGTAAATAGACCGATTAAACTCAGCCGTTCTTCTCTTTGAAATTACGGCTTTGAAATAGCGGATTTGAAAGCCCCAAATTAAAAAGAGCGCCCTTTTCCATAATGGAAGGCGCTCTTTCTCATTCTATAACCGTGTAGTTAACTGAAATGTCTTTAGCTGATTAGCTGTTTTCAATCAGGTTGTTGCCACCGATAGCAATCTTACGTGGTTGCATCGCTTCTGGAATTTCACGAACTAAATCGATATGAAGTAGACCGTTTTCCATTGATGCTCCAACGACTTTTACGTAATCCGCAAGTTGGAATTTACGTTCAAAATCGCGCTCCGCAATACCTTGGTAAACGTAGTTTTTACCTTCTTCTGCTTTACGCTCGCCCTTCACAATCAACATGTTTTCGTTTTGAGTCAAATCGAGCTGATCTTCAGCAAAACCTGCGACTGCCATAGTAATACGGTAGTTGTGCTCATCTTTTTGCTCGATGTTGTATGGAGGGTAGCCGCCAGAAGTGTTTTTCGCAGAGCTTGCTTCCATCAGGTTAAACAGACGGTCGAAGCCAATTGCATTACGGTATAGTGGTGAGAAATCTACATTACGCATAATCTATCCTCTTTTAAGCAATAGTCTTAGCCCAGATGAGGGTCATCCACATGGCGCATTTATGCAAGAAAACGCCGAGCTAAGGGATCCGATGATTCATTCCTCTGACCTACTTTTTAGGTGCGGGGACATGATGTCGAATCTAGGGTCAAGTTGTGTGCTAATACTGAGTATCCTCTCTTGAGCGATCTCGTTTAGCGATTCCAGAGGCGCTGTTCTTCTCTTGTTGAGCAAGTTAGCCATCCCTCTTCATAACTAGATATAAGGTCGAAAAATGGGCTTTCAAGGGCTACGGTGAAAATATTTTAGATCCCCGACTCGGTCGTTCCTCCCTCTCGAAGATGACGTCCTAACATACTAATAATGAAAAGCGCCACTTATATCCACTCTTTCCTTAAATGTAGAGTTTCAAAGCCAAGCTTCCCCGCCTCCATAGAGTGCAGCCCATTCTTGTATCTCGTTTCTTTTATCTGGCTTCTCTCCACTCAATAAAAAAGCACCACCCGAAGGCAGTGCTTTTAAAATTCTATCAAAAGAAATTTAGATTCGTTTTTCCGCAGGGGGATATGCTTAGTTCTAGGAGAAGGCGCGCAGCATACAAGTGTATGTGAGCACCTTCGACAACGAAATCAGCATATCCAGCAAAGGAAAAATAGTCTAAACGTCTAGGTTTGCTACTTTCAGCGCGTTCTCTTCGATGAAGTTACGACGCGGCTCAACTTGGTCACCCATTAACGTTGTGAACAATTGGTCTGCACCCACCGCATCTTCAATGGTTACTTGCATCATGCGACGTGTCTCTGGGTCCATTGTGGTTTCCCAAAGCTGATCTGGGTTCATCTCACCTAGACCTTTGTAGCGCTGTAGGCTTAGACCACGACGCGACTCTTTGATTAGCCACTCAAGTGCCGATGCAAAGCTTGATACCGGCTGAGTACGCTCACCACGCTTGATGTAAGCGCCTTCTTCTAGCAGACCGTCTAGCGCTTCAGATAGATCCGCTAGTTTGCCGTACTCTTTCGAGTTCAGTAGGTCGATGCTTAGTGCGTAGTCATGAGTCACACCGTGAGTACGTACGATGATCTTAGGTAGGTTTAGACCTAGCTCTTCGTGTTGCTCAACTTCGAAGCTGTATTGGCTTGCGCCTACTTCTTTCGCGTTTAGCTGCTCAACAAGCTGCTTTGTCCACGCTTCTACTGTTGCAGCATCATGACATTGCTCTGCCGTTAGACGCGGCGTGTAGATTAGCTCATGAACTAGCGCGCTTGGGTAGCGGCGGCTCATGCGATCCGCTAGCTTGATACCAGCGTTGTATTGCTGAACTAGCTTCTCTAGCGCTTCGCCTGCCAATGCTGGTGCTTCTGCGTTTACGTGTAGCGATGCGTTATCAAGTGCCAAAGCAACTTGGTATTGGTTCATCGCATCTTCGTCTTTGATGTACTGCTCTTGTTTGCCTTTCTTCACTTTGTAAAGCGGTGGCTGAGCAATGTACACATAGCCACGCTCGATAAGCTCTGGCATTTGACGGTAGAAGAAGGTCAACAGTAGCGTACGGATGTGCGAACCATCGACGTCAGCATCGGTCATGATGATGATGTTGTGGTAACGCAGTTTATCCGGGTTGTACTCATCACGACCGATACCACAGCCTAATGCAGTGATCAGCGTTGCTACTTCTTGAGAAGAAAGCATCTTGTCGAAACGCGCTTTTTCTACGTTAAGAATCTTACCTTTTAGCGGTAGGATTGCTTGGTTCTTACGGTTACGGCCTTGTTTTGCGGAGCCGCCTGCCGAATCACCCTCCACTATGTATAGTTCAGAGAGTGCTGGATCTTTTTCCTGACAGTCTGCAAGTTTGCCTGGCAGACCTGCTAGGTCTAGTGCGCCTTTACGACGAGTCATTTCACGAGCTTTACGCGCCGCTTCACGAGCACGAGCTGCATCGATGATTTTCGAACAAACCATCTTCGCTTCTGCCGGGTTCTCAATTAGGAACTCAGACAGTTTCTCACCCATTGCTGATTCAACCGCTGACTTCACTTCAGAAGAAACCAGTTTGTCTTTAGTTTGGCTTGAGAACTTAGGATCAGGCACTTTAACCGAAACAACCGCAGTTAGACCTTCACGCGCGTCATCACCAGAAGTTGCTGTTTTCGCTTTCTTAGAGAAGCCTTCTTTGTCCATGAAAGAGTTCAGTGTACGCGTTAGCGCTGCACGGAAACCGGCAAGGTGAGTACCACCGTCGCGTTGTGGGATGTTGTTAGTGAAACAGTAGATGTTCTCTTGGAAACCGTCATTCCACTGCATCGCCACTTCTACCGAGATACCATCTTCGCGCTCAAAGTCGAAGTGGAAGATTTTCTCGATGATTGGTGTTTTGTTGGTGTTTAGGTGCTCAACAAACGCTTGGATACCACCTTCAAACATGAAGTGGTCGCTCTTGTCTGCTTCACGCTCATCAACCAGTTTGATTGAAACACCAGAGTTCAGGAAAGAAAGTTCACGTAGACGCTTCGCTAGGATGTCGTAGTGAAATTCTGTGTTCGAGAATGTTTCTGCACTTGGCCAGAAACGGATTTGTGTACCAGTTTGGTCAGTATCACCAATTACTGCTAGTGGCGCTTGAGGCTCACCATGATGGTAAGTTTGCGTATGGATATGACCGCCGCGGTGGATAGTCAGAACCACTTTCTCAGACAGTGCGTTTACTACTGAAACACCTACGCCGTGTAGACCGCCTGATACTTTGTATGAGTTATCATCGAACTTACCACCAGCGTGAAGTACCGTCATGATAACTTCTGCAGCAGATACTTTTTCTTCTGGGTGCATTTCTGTTGGAATGCCACGACCATCATCCGTAACTGAAACCGAGTTGTCCTCATGAATTGTCACAACGATGTCTTTACAGTGACCTGCCAACGCTTCATCAATTGAGTTATCCACCACCTCGAAGACCATGTGGTGAAGACCAGTGCCGTCGTCCGTGTCGCCGATGTACATACCTGGACGCTTACGTACCGCATCCAGACCCTTCAGTACCTTAATACTCGATGAATCGTAATTTTCAGACATGAGTTTCTCTCTTCTAGTTTTACTCTATCCTGCCATGTTCCACATGAAACAATTTGCCCGTATCGTCCAACATATCGGCGATTTGGCTTTCAGTGATAGAGCTTACAAATACTTGTGCGCCCGTCTCTTTCAAGCAGTCCGCTAGACGCTTGCGACGTTGGCTGTCTAATTCCGACGCAAAGTCGTCAATTAGGTAAATACATTGTTTGCCGGTCATTTCGGTAAGGTGTTGCCCCTGCGCCACACGCAAAGCACACACCATGAGTTTTAATTGACCGCGTGACAAAACGTCTTCAACTGGCGTTCCGTTCACTTTAATGCGCAAATCAGCTTTATTTGGACCACTAAAGGTGTAACCCAATGACTGATCACGCTCGAAATTCTTTTCTAGTATCTCATGATAAGGGGTGTCTTTGTCCCAACCACGATAATACTTTAATTGGATCTCAAATTCTGGCAAAAACGTCTGACAGATAGTTTCCGCTACGGTTTTCATCTGTTCGATGTATAGCGCTCGCCATTGACTGATGTTTTCAGCCAAATGTGCCATCTCTTGATCCCAATAACTGAGTTCACGATAACTTCTGGCAGTTTTAAGCAGAGCATTGCGTTGCTTGTTAAGACGCTTGAAACGCCCCCATGCATCATAAAAAGCAGGCTCGGTGTGAAACACACCCCAGTCGATGAATGCACGACGATGTTTTGGACCATCCGTTAGTAGATCAAATCCTTCTGGATGTATCAACTGTAAAGGCAAAACTTGTGCAAGTTGCGCCAGTTTTTGTCCAGATTGACCGCCTATTTTAACCTCTGTTGAGCCATCACGCTGCTTATTAATGCCGATAGGTAGCTCAAATTGATCCGAGTTCAAAAAACGACCATGAACAAACAGCTCATCGCACTCATTTTGGATAACTCGACCGGTCAACGAACTCTTGAAAGAGCGACCATGTCCGAGCAAGTAAATGGCTTCTAAAACACTGGTTTTACCGCTGCCGTTCGGTCCAATAAGAAAGTTAAAGCCTGCTGATAGGTCAATATCACAGGCTTTAATGTTTCGAAACTGCTGAATGATGAGGCGAGAAAGTGGCATTCAGATGACTTACAGACGAATTGGCATCACCACGTACATTGCACTATCGTCGTCTGCGTTTTCAATCAACGCACTGGCGTTGGCATCCGACATCGACACACGCACATTGTCACAACGCAGTGTATTAAGTACATCAAGCACGTAGCTTACGTTAAAGCCGATCTCGATAGCGTCACCTTCAAAGGTCACGTCTAGCATTTCTTCTGCTTCTTCTTGCTCTGGGTTGTTAGCAGTAATGCGCATTTCACTACCCGCAAGATTCACACGAACGCCACGGAATTTTTCGTTAGAAAGAATCGCAGCACGTGAGAAGGCTTGACGTAACTCATCACAACTTGCTTCTAGCGTTTTGTTGGTGCTTTGCGGCAATACGCGGCGATAATCAGGGAAACGACCATCAACCAGCTTAGAAGTGAAGATAAAGTTGTTCACTTCTGCACGTACATTTGAGCTGCCAATTTGTAGTACGACAGGCTGTTCTGGCGCATCCATCAGTTTAACAAGCTCTTGTACCCCCTTGCGAGGCACGATAATTTGCTTTTGCGCAAAATCTGCACCGAGCTGAGTTTGAGATACTGCCATACGGTGACCATCGGTTGCCACACTGCGTAGCGTCGTACCGTCGATTTCAAACAACATGCCGTTTAGGTAGTAACGAACGTCTTGGTTCGCCATCGAGAATTGTGTTTTTTCAATCAGCGTACGTAGATCAGACTGAGTCAGTGAAACTTCTACTTCACTCTGCCAATCTTCAATGTTTGGGAAATCGTTCGCCGGAAGTGTTGCCAGTGAGAAACGACTGCGACCAGAACGTACCTGTACACGATCGCCTTCTAATACGAAGGTAATGATGGAGTCATCAGGTAGACCACGACAGATATCAAGAAACTTACGAGAAGGAACGGTAATGCTGCCCGCTTCAAAATCCCCTTCTAGAGTCACTTTGCTCACCAATTCCACTTCCAAATCGGTCGCGGTCATGGATAACACGTTATCTTCTACTTTAAGCAGTAGGTTACCCAGAATTGGTAGGGTTGGTCGACCACCTAATGCGCCCGAAACCTGTTGTAGCGGTTTGATTAAATGACTACGTTCAATAGTAAATTTCATGCTTGGCTCTTTACGCTGTCAGCTCAATTAATGATTTGCTTGGAATACTGTCATTCTAACCGATTAAGAAGACAGGGTGCGAATCAAGTTAGAGTAATCTTCTTTAATATCGTGGCTCTCTTCACGTAGCTGCTCAATCTTGCGACAAGCATGCAGTACAGTGGTGTGGTCACGACCACCAAACGCATCACCAATTTCCGGCAAGCTATGGTTAGTCAGCTCTTTTGCCAGCGCCATCGCCAACTGACGAGGACGAGCAACTGAGCGAGAGCGACGCTTAGACAGCAGATCAGCCACTTTAATCTTGTAGTATTCCGCCACTGTCTTTTGAATATTGTCGATAGTAACGAGCTTCTCTTGCAGAGCAAGTAGGTCGCGCAGCGCTTCACGAACGAAATCAATCGTGATTGGGCGACCGGTGAAGTTCGCGTTAGCAATAACGCGGTTAAGTGCCCCTTCCAACTCACGAACGTTGGAACGCAGACGCTTAGCAATAAAGAATGCCACTTCATCTGCGAGGTGGATTTGGTGGTCTTCCGCTTTCTTCATCAAGATCGCTACACGAGTTTCAAGCTCTGGTGGCTCGATCGCGACGGTTAATCCCCAACCGAAACGTGATTTCAGACGATCTTCTACACCGCTGATCTCTTTTGGGTAGCGATCTGAAGTCAAAATGATCTGTTGGTTACCTTCTAGCAATGCGTTGAAGGTATGGAAGAATTCTTCTTGTGAACGCTCTTTATTGGCAAAGAATTGGATATCATCGATAAGCAACGCATCAACACTTCGGTAGTAGCGTTTGAACTCTTCAATCGCATTGTTTTGCAGTGCTTTCACCATATCTTGCACAAAACGCTCAGAGTGCATGTACACCACTTTCGCATTTGGGTTGTTATCCACAATGGCATTACCCACTGCATGCAACAAGTGCGTTTTACCCAAGCCAGTACCACCGTATAGGAAAAGCGGGTTATATGCAGCACCTGGGTTATCCGAAACCTGACGAGCAGCAGCAAGACCCAATTGGTTCGACTTACCTTCAACGAAGTTATTGAACTTATGTTTTGGGTTCACATTAGAGCGGTGGTTGATGTCTGCGATCACTTGCGCGTCATCATCCCACGTTTTATGCACAGGCTTACGGGCTTGCAGCTGAGCGGGCGCTGAAGACTCTGCCGCAACATCCGCCGGCGTTCGTGTCGGTGCCGGTTTTGGTGCTGCAACTCGGCGACTGCCAACTTCAAAGCGCAAACTAGGTACATCATTACCGCAGTATTCTTGCAGTAAGCGATTAATGCTATTCAGGTACTTGTCACGAACCCAATCCAACACAAAGCGGTTAGGTGCGAACAAAGTGAGAGTATTGTCATTGAGCTCCGCTTGTAACGGACGAACCCACATACTGAATTCTGTAGCTGGTAGCTCTTCTTGAAGCTGCTGCAAACATTGCAACCAAAGCGAAGATGACACGGTGCCCCCACTGAGTATTTGAATTATCGGAAAAGACTGGCAATTTTACCTGTTGATAACCAAGATCGCCAGCAATTGATCGATGATCCAGTGAATAAGATCTAAGTTATTCACAATATTTTCGCCCAACTTAGTGAGATCAACACATCTTGCCCCAAATTTGCCCACACATTGATCCACATTTAGGCAAAATCAGTCAGATCGAGTCATTGGTGATAACTCTGTGTATGAATTTTCATTCATCGGCTTATTTCGATCGTCACTCATGCTTCTTTCGATCGTTTTTTCATCATTTATCCCTATATCTTGGCTACTATCTATACCAAATAAGATCTTATTACTCTGAGGTCTAGGTTATTGCACTTGGTTATTTCTTTAATTGAGCTAACTGACAGTAGTATTTCCAACCATAAAATTATGGAGATGTATTATGAAAAACTGGATGAAGGTTGCCGTTGCAGCCATCGCTTTATCTGCCGCCACCGTTCAAGCAGCAACTGAAGTCAAAGTTGGTATGTCTGGTCGCTACTTCCCATTCACTTTCGTGAAGCAAGATAAGCTACAAGGTTTTGAAGTGGATATGTGGGATGAGATCGGTAAGCGTAATGATTACAAGATCGAATACGTAACAGCGAACTTTTCTGGTTTGTTTGGCCTACTCGAAACAGGTCGTATTGATACCATCTCGAACCAAATCACGATGACAGATGCGCGTAAAGCAAAATACCTATTTGCTGACCCATACGTAGTAGACGGTGCGCAAATTACCGTACGTAAAGGCAACGATAGCATCCAAGGTGTCGAAGATCTCGCAGGCAAAACCGTTGCTGTTAACCTAGGCTCTAACTTTGAACAGTTGCTACGTGATTATGACAAAGATGGCAAGATCAACATTAAGACTTACGATACAGGTATTGAACACGATGTGGCACTAGGTCGTGCGGATGCTTTCATCATGGATCGTTTGTCTGCCCTAGAGCTGATTAAGAAAACGGGTCTACCGCTTCAACTGGCAGGTGAACCATTTGAAACGATTCAAAACGCTTGGCCATTCGTGGATAACGAAAAGGGTCGTAAGCTACAAGCGGAAGTGAATAAAGCACTTGCAGAAATGCGCGCAGACGGAACAGTAGAGAAGATTTCAGTGAAATGGTTTGGTGCCGACATCACGAAGTAAAACTTCTCTTCTTTTAGGACGCAGGGCTTTATCTCGCGTCCTTTTTTAACTCAATGACAAGGTGGAACTTCGTATTCCACCTTTTCTTTTCTCAAGGTAAGTCGTATGGGATTTGATTTTAATTACATGCTGGAGCTGCTACCGATACTGCTCAAGTATCTTGGCACGACCATGGAAATGGCCACATGGGGATTGGTCTTTTCTTTAATTCTATCCGTCATTTTAGCGAACATTCGCGTATTTAAGCTGCCAGTTCTCGACCAATTGAGCCAACTTTATATCAGCTTCTTCCGTGGTACTCCGCTTTTAGTACAACTGTTTCTGCTCTACTACGGCTTACCGCAAATCTTCCCATTTATGGTGGGAATCGATGCCTTTTCTGCTGCGGTAATTGGTTTAACGCTGCACTTTGCCGCTTATATGGCAGAGAGCATTCGTGCAGCCATCATTGGCATTGATCGCAGCCAAATGGAAGCAAGCTTGTCGGTCGGTATGACAACCACACAAGCGATGCGCCGTGTGATTTTACCGCAGGCAACACGTGTCGCACTGCCTTCATTGATGAACTACTTCATCGATATGATTAAGTCGACATCCCTCGCCTTCACACTTGGTGTTGCAGAAATCATGGCCAAAGCGCAGATGGAAGCTTCGTCTAGCTTCCGTTTCTTTGAAGCGTTCCTTGCTGTCGCTCTGATTTACTGGGGCGTGGTGGTTATCCTGACTCGAGTACAGATTTGGGCAGAAGCGAAATTGAATAAGGCGTACGTACGATGATCAAACTAGAAAACATTCACAAACGTTTTGGCGATACTGAAGTTCTAAAAGGCATTGATCTCGACATCAAACAAGGTGAGATCATCGTTATTATCGGCTCAAGCGGTACTGGCAAGTCGACACTTCTACGTACCGTAAACTTCTTAGAGCAAGCAGACGAAGGCCGCATTACCATCGATGACATTTCGGTCGACACACAAAAACACACCAAAGCAGAAGTGCTTGCTCTACGTCGCCGTACTGGGTTTGTCTTTCAAAACTATGCCCTATTTGCTCATATGAATGCGCGTCAGAACATCGCAGAGGGCTTGATTACTGTTCGAGGATGGAAGAAAGATGACGCGTTAAAACGTGCTCAACAGATTCTGGATGACATTGGTCTTGGGGACAAAGGTGAAAGTTATCCAGCGGCGCTCTCGGGTGGACAACAACAACGTGTGGGTATCGGTAGAGCGATGGCACTGCAACCCGAATTGCTGCTTTTTGATGAACCAACATCAGCTCTGGATCCTGAGTGGGTCGGAGAAGTTCTCTCATTAATGAAGAAGTTAGCGAATCAACACCAAACCATGCTGGTGGTAACGCACGAGATGCAATTTGCCAAAGAAGTCGCTGACAGAGTGATCTTTATGGCTGAAGGCAACATTGTTGAACAAGGTTCTCCACAAGATATCTTCGATAATCCACAAGATCCTCGTTTGAAAAAATTCCTTAACCAAGTGGGAATAGAGTAAAGATCAAGCATCAAGATCAATCGATCCTTGAGATTTGACTCACACTACGTATAATCGCCCGGTCGGAATTTCGTACTCATGAGTCATTGACACATTATGTGAGTGTGATTACAATTCCGCCTCTTTGTTGAGAGGCGTCGGTTGTTCTTCTTTAATAAAGAGCTTCTTTATATAAAGAAAGCAAAATGCCCACGCCGGGTTTAACAAGAACCTAAAACTACTGATCAGTAAAGGTAATTATCATGAAACGCACTTTTCAACCTACAGTTCTAAAGCGCAAGCGTACTCACGGCTTCCGTGCTCGCATGGCAACTAAGAACGGTCGTAAAGTTATCAACGCACGTCGTGCAAAAGGCCGTGCGCGCCTATCAAAATAATCGCTAGTTTATTTTGAACACGTACGCGTTTAATCGGGAGTTACGCTTGTTAACTCCCGAGCATTATCAAAACGTCTTCCAGCAAGCTCATCGAGCTGGCTCGCCTCATTTCACCATCATTGCTCGCAATAACAAACTTTCTCACCCACGATTAGGTTTAGCTGTTCCGAAAAAGCAAATCAAAACTGCTGTCGGTCGTAACCGTTTTAAACGTTTGGCTCGTGAAAGCTTTCGTAACAATCAACATCAGCTTCCAAATAAAGATTTTGTTGTGATCGCGAAGAAAAGCGCGCAAGATTTAAGCAATGAGGAATTATTTAAGTTGTTTGATAAGCTATGGCATCGCCTGTCTCGCCCTTCACGTGGATAGCCATTGGGCTCGTTAATCTTTATCGCTGGTTTATCAGCCCTCTGATTGGTCCTCGCTGCCGGTTCACACCAACTTGTTCCACTTACGCGCTAGAAGCTTTGAGAGCTCACGGTTTTGTAAAAGGATGTTGGTTATCAGGCAAACGTCTATTAAAATGCCACCCTTTGAATGAAGGGGGGTATGACCCCGTTCCACCAGTCCAAAAACAAGACAGAGATAACTAACGATGGATTCTCAACGTAATATCCTGCTCATTGCTCTGGCACTGGTTTCTTTCTTGCTGTTTCAACAGTGGCAAGTAGCAAAGAACCCAGCACCTCAAGCAGTTGAACAGGCTCAATCAAGCAGTACTCTACCTGCACCATCTTTTGCTGATGAGCTAGACCCAGTTCCAGGTCAACAGCAAGCTTCTGCAAAAACTATCACAGTAACGACTGATGTTTTAACTCTGTCGATCGACACCGTTGGTGGCGATGTGGTACATGCCGACCTTAACAAATACTCTGCTGAACTTGATTCATCAGATCCATTCGTTCTGCTAAAAGACACTAAAGGTCACCAGTTCATCGCGCAAAGCGGTCTAGTGGGTCCTCAAGGTATCGACCTAAGCAGCACTAACCGTCCTCACTACAACGTAAGTGCAGACAGCTTCAAACTGGCTGACGGTCAAGACGAACTACGCGTTCCAATGACGTTCACTGCAAACGGTATCGAATACATTAAAACTTACGTACTGAAACGTGGCAGCTACGCGCTGAACGTGGAATACGATGTAGTGAACAACTCTGGTAACAACGCAACATTTGGTATGTACGCTCACTTGCGTCAAAACCTAATGGACGCTGGTGGTAGCATCACAATGCCAACTTACCGTGGCGGTGCTTACTCAACAGAAGACGTTCGTTACAAAAAATACAGCTTTGAAGACATGCAGGATCGCAACTTGTCTCTCAACCTAGCAGATGGTCAAGGTTGGGCAGCAATGATCCAACACTACTTCGCTGCAGCTTGGATCCCACGTAACGAACCAGGTACTAACCTGTACACTCGCGTGATTGGTAATCTAGGTGATATCGGCGTACGTATGCCAAACAAAACTATCGCGACGGGTGATCAAGCGAAGTTTGAAGCAACGCTTTGGGTTGGTCCTAAACTGCAAAAAGAAATGGCTGCAGTAGCACCAAACCTAGACCTAGTAGTGGACTACGGCTGGCTATGGTTCATCGCTAAACCACTTCACTCACTGCTTGCTTTCATCCAAAGCTTCGTGGGTAACTGGGGTGTAGCAATCATCTGTTTGACCTTCATCGTTCGTGGTGCAATGTACCCACTAACGAAAGCGCAATACACGTCTATGGCGAAAATGCGTATGCTACAGCCTAAGCTGCAAGCTATGCGTGAGCGCATCGGTGATGACCGTCAGCGCATGAGCCAAGAGATGATGGAACTGTATAAGAAAGAGAAAGTGAACCCTCTGGGCGGCTGTCTACCTCTTATCCTACAGATGCCTATCTTCATCGCTCTATACTGGGCACTAATGGAATCTGTTGAGCTACGTCACTCACCATTCTTTGGTTGGATTCACGACCTTTCAGCACAGGACCCTTACTACATCCTGCCGCTACTGATGGGTGCGTCAATGTTCCTAATCCAGAAGATGAGCCCAACAACAGTAACGGATCCAATGCAGCAGAAGATCATGACCTTTATGCCGGTTATGTTTACCTTCTTCTTCTTGTTCTTCCCATCAGGTCTAGTTCTATACTGGTTGGTGTCGAACATCGTTACGCTGATCCAGCAGACTTTGATTTACAAAGCGCTGGAGAAAAAAGGCTTACACACTAAGTAAACCTTTATAGAAAAGCATAAGAAAGGCGGCCAAAAGGTCGCCTTTTTGTTTTTGGCTGATTACAATTCAGCTAACTAATTGGTTCTGGCTCCCTAGGTCTGTAAAACCCTATAGCCCAGCTCAAAAGGCAAGATTATGACTACAGATACGATTGTCGCTCAGGCTACCGCACCCGGTCGTGGTGGTGTCGGCATTATTCGTGTTTCAGGCCCTAAGGCCAATCAAGTGGCACTAGAAGTCACAGGTAAAACGCTAAAGCCTCGCTACGCAGAGTATCTGCCATTCCAAGCGGAAGATGGCACCGTGCTAGACCAAGGCATTGCACTGTACTTCCCTAACCCACATTCGTTCACTGGCGAAGACGTTCTAGAACTTCAAGGTCACGGCGGTCCTGTTGTAATGGACATGCTAATTAAACGTATTCTGGGCATTGATGGTGTTCGTGCAGCCCGTCCTGGCGAATTCTCAGAACGTGCATTCTTGAATGATAAGATGGACTTAACGCAAGCTGAAGCGATCGCAGACTTGATCGATGCAAGCTCAGAAGAAGCGGCAAAATCAGCATTGCAATCGCTGCAGGGTCAGTTCTCACAACGTATTCAAACGCTGGTGGAGTCGTTGATTCACCTACGAATTTACGTTGAAGCAGCGATCGATTTCCCTGAAGAAGAAATAGACTTTCTTGCCGATGGAAAAGTATCAGCCGATCTTCAAGCCATCATCGATAACCTAGATGCTGTGCGTAAAGAAGCAAACCAAGGCGCCATCATGCGTGAAGGTATGAAAGTCGTGATTGCAGGTCGTCCTAATGCGGGTAAATCTAGCCTTCTGAATGCTCTGTCAGGCAAAGAGTCTGCAATTGTGACTGATATTGCCGGTACAACACGTGATGTACTGCGTGAACACATTCACATTGATGGTATGCCTCTACACATTATTGATACTGCCGGTCTGCGTGATGCTTCAGATGAGGTTGAGAAAATCGGTATCGAGCGAGCATGGGACGAAATAGCCCAAGCGGACCGTGTGCTCTTCATGGTAGATGGCACCACGACTGACGCCACGGATCCAAAAGACATATGGCCGGATTTCGTTGATCGCCTACCAAACAATATTGGAATGACGGTGATCCGTAACAAAGCGGATCAAACCGGTGAAGAAATGGGGATCTGCCATGTGAATGATCCAACGTTAATTCGTCTTTCGGCAAAAACAGGCGCAGGTGTGGATGCTTTACGCACCCATTTAAAAGAATGTATGGGCTTCTCAGGCAATACGGAAGGCGGCTTTATGGCTCGTCGTCGCCATCTCGATGCATTAGAACGTGCAGCTCAGCACCTACAAATAGGTCAAGAACAGCTTGAAGGCTTCATGGCTGGCGAGATTTTGGCAGAAGAACTGCGTATCACTCAGCAACACTTGAACGAGATTACCGGAGAGTTCAGTTCCGATGACCTCCTTGGACGAATCTTCTCCTCATTCTGTATCGGTAAATAGTAAAACGCGCGGTGTCAGGCATAAGCTTAACACCGCGTTTCTTTTTGTACTGACGAACAACTGCAACTTGTCGTTGGTATGACTTATAAAGGAAGACACATGATCCACATTATTACAGGCAGTACTCTCGGTGGTGCGGAATACGTTGGTGATCACCTAAGTGATCTACTCAATGAGAACGGATTGGAAACAACGATCCACAATCAACCAGAGTTGTCGTCGATCGAGAATCGAGGCACTTGGTTAGTTATCACTTCAACTCACGGTGCAGGTGAATATCCAGACAATATCCAACCTTTCATCAACGCACTGCAAAATACGCCACCAAAAATGGCGGATGTGAAGTTCGCCGTCATCGCAATTGGTGATTCAAGCTACGATACATTCTGTGCAGCAGGTCAGCATGCATATGACCTACTAGAAGATATTGGTGCAACACCTTTAGCAGATTGCTTGAAAATAGACGTGCTTAACCATGATGTACCTGAAGACGCAGCAGAAGCTTGGTTAAACGAGAACCTCGCACGTTTTTCTGCTTAATCCCCCTTTCACAGAGCCGAATTACGGCTCTGTTTTTCCTCTTTGTGAATAACTCCTATCAGCCAAAACCGTTAAACTGCTCAAAAAACACCCAAAACATCTGTGGATAAGTAAGGTAAGATCCAGTGACTTTCCTTTAGTTATCCAAATAACAACTTAGATCTTTTTTTAGCCCTGTGCATAACCATCGATTTTGATCTCAGGAAATCCTCGATCAGATCAAATCATGATCACAAGATTTGATCCAAAGAAGATCCATGATCTTGTTGATCATTTTCCAGTTATCCACAGAAACCTGCGATCCTAATAATAGATCCAATAAAAGATCATATATATAGATCTTATATATATAGTCTTAAGGTCTAAAATGTGAAAAGCGAGAAAACGATTCTCTCTCATAGATAAAAAAGGTAAAATACCGCTCTTTTTTATCTGTCCATTAAATCCTTTGAATACCTGAGGTCAGTTCATGCTTTATCACGAAAACTTTGACGTCATTGTTGTTGGTGGCGGACACGCAGGAACGGAAGCCGCGCTCGCATCTGCACGCACAGGACAAAAAACCCTTCTCCTTACCCATAACATCGATACATTAGGCCAGATGTCTTGTAATCCGGCGATTGGTGGTATCGGTAAAGGTCACTTAGTAAAAGAAGTGGATGCTATGGGCGGTCTGATGGCTGAAGCCATTGACCATGCAGGTATTCAATTCCGAACGCTAAATGCTTCCAAAGGTCCAGCGGTTCGAGCTACACGAGCTCAAGCAGACCGTGCTCTATACAAAGCATACGTACGCAACGCATTAGAAAATGCGCCAAATCTAACTCTGTTCCAGCAATCGGTCGACGATCTGATTGTGGAGCAAGATCGTGTGGTTGGCGTTGTGACACAAATGGGGCTGAAATTCCACGCGAAAGCTGTGGTATTAACGGTTGGTACTTTCCTTGGTGGTAAGATCCACATTGGTATGGAAAGTTCATCCGGTGGTCGTGCTGGTGATCCACCATCGATAGCATTGGCGGATCGATTGCGTGAACTACCATTCCGAGTTGATCGATTAAAAACAGGTACGCCACCGCGTATTGATGCTCGAAGCGTTGATTTCTCAGTGCTAGAAGCGCAGCATGGTGACAACCCGACACCTGTATTTTCATTTATGGGGAAACGAGAGCACCATCCACGTCAGATCCCATGTTTTATCACTCACACCAATGAGCAAACTCATGAAGTGATCCGTAATAACCTTGATCGTAGCCCAATGTACGCTGGTGTGATCGAAGGTATCGGTCCACGCTACTGTCCGTCTATCGAAGACAAAGTGATGCGCTTTGCGGATAAAAACAGTCACCAAATCTTTATTGAGCCAGAAGGTTTAACGACGCACGAGTTATACCCTAATGGTATTTCCACCAGTTTGCCGTTTGACGTTCAAGTTCAAATCGTTCGCTCAATGAAAGGGTTTGAAAACGCACACATTGTTCGTCCTGGTTATGCGATTGAATACGATTTCTTCGACCCTCGTGATTTGAAGCAAACGTACGAAACCAAATTCATCAATGGTTTGTTCTTCGCGGGGCAAATCAACGGTACAACAGGTTATGAAGAAGCTGCTGCACAGGGTTTAATGGCTGGTCTTAATGCAAGTTTGCACAGTCAAGGCAAAGAAGGCTGGAGCCCTCGTCGTGACCAAGCTTACATGGGTGTTCTAATTGACGATCTGTCGACCATGGGTACCAAAGAACCGTACCGAATGTTCACGTCTCGAGCGGAATACCGTTTGTTGCTACGTGAAGATAACGCCGATTTGCGTTTGACAGAAAAAGCACGTGAACTTGGTTTGATTGATGATGTTCGTTGGGCACGTTTCAACGAAAAAATCGACAACATGGAAACTGAGCGCCAACGCCTAAAGTCGACCTGGATGAATCCAAATTCAATTGGTATCGATGAATTAAACAAGCTGCTGAAAACGCCAATGGCGCGTGAAGCAAGTGGTGAGGATCTTCTTCGTCGCCCAGAGATCTCATACTCACAATTGACCGAGCTCGAAGCTTTTGCTCCGGCACTGGAAGATCAACAAGCTGCTGAGCAAGTTGAAATTCAGGTTAAGTACGATGGTTACATCAAGCGTCAACAAGAAGAGATCGAAAAATCACTGCGCCATGAGCACACTAAGTTGCCAGCTGATTTGGACTACAAAGACGTGAAAGGTCTTTCCAATGAAGTCGTTGCGAAGCTGACAGAAGCGAAACCAGAAAGCATTGGTATTGCATCTCGCATCTCGGGCATTACCCCTGCGGCGATTTCTATTTTGCTTGTTCACCTGAAGAAGCACGGTTTGCTGAAGAAAGGTGAGGAAGAATAATGAGCGCTTTACGTACCAGATTAGACGAGCTGATCGCACAAACCGATTTAGAAGTGTCTGAAAAGCAACGCGAGCAGTTAGTCGGTTACGTCGAATTGCTCGACAAGTGGAACAAAGCTTACAACTTGACGTCGGTCCGTGATCCGCTTGAGATGTTAGTGAAACATATCCTTGATAGCATCATCGTTAGCACTCACTTACCGGGTGAGCGCTTTATCGATGTTGGCACAGGACCTGGTTTACCTGGCATTCCACTCGCAATCATGAACCCTGAGAAGACGTTCTTCTTGCTCGATAGCCTTGGTAAGCGCATTCGTTTTCTCAAGCAAGTTGTGCACGCACTTGGGTTGAAAAATGTGACACCAATTCAAAGTCGCGTTGAAGAATTCCAGCCAGAAGAAAAATTTGATGGCGTTTTGAGTCGAGCTTTTGCTTCAATGACGGACATGGTGGAATGGTGTCATCATTTGCCTAAACAAGATTCAGGGGTGTTTCTTGCATTGAAAGGACAACACCCTAAAGATGAAATAGATCAGCTTCCTGAATGGTGTAGTGTGACGGAGATCATATCTTTAGCTGTTCCTGAGTTGGAAGGTGATCGTCATCTAGTAATCTTATCGCGCAAGGAAAATTAGCGAGGTAATCGTGGGTAAAATTGTAGCAATCGCCAACCAGAAAGGTGGGGTCGGCAAAACAACAACGTGCATTAACTTAGCAGCTTCGATGGCGGCAACAAAGCGCAAAGTTTTGGTGATCGATCTCGACCCTCAAGGCAATGCTACTATGGCTAGTGGTGTCGACAAGTACATGGTTGACGCGACGGCGTATGATCTTTTGGTTGAAGATACCCCTTTTGATCAAGTGGTTTGCACACAAACCACTGGGAAATACGATCTGATTGCAGCGAACGGTGACGTGACTGCTGCAGAAATCAAATTGATGGAAGTGTTCGCGCGTGAGGTTCGTCTCAAAAACGCCCTTGCGCCAGTTCGCGATAACTATGATTTCATCTTTATTGATTGTCCTCCTTCTCTAAACCTTCTTACAATCAACGCAATGGCCGCAGCCGACTCTGTGCTGGTGCCGATGCAATGTGAATACTTTGCGTTAGAAGGTTTAACTGCTCTTATGGATACAATCAGCAAGTTAGCGGCCGTGGTTAATGAGAACCTCAAAATTGAAGGTTTACTGCGTACCATGTACGACCCACGTAACCGCCTATCTAATGAAGTATCCGATCAACTTAAAAAACACTTTGGTAGTAAAGTTTACCGTACTGTGATCCCACGTAATGTGCGTTTGGCCGAAGCGCCGAGCCACGGTAAACCAGCTATGTACTATGACAAGTACTCAGCTGGCGCCAAAGCGTATCTTGCTTTAGCGGGCGAAATGCTCCGCCGCGAAGAAATCCCAGTTTAACTCTAACCTAAGGAATTCCTCCTATGTCTAAGCGTGGTCTAGGAAAAGGACTGGATGCGTTGTTGTCGACCAGTTCGTTAGCTCGTGAAAAACAGCACATTGCATCGCAAAGCCAAGCGTTGTCGGCTGATGGCGAGTTGACTGATTTGGCTATTGGTCAATTGCAGCCGGGTGTTTACCAACCGCGTAAAGATATGGCTCCAGAAGCGCTAGAAGAACTAGCCGCTTCGATTCAATCGCAAGGCATTATTCAGCCAATCGTGGTTCGCCAAGTGGCAAGCGGTCAGTTTGAAATCATCGCTGGTGAGCGTCGTTGGCGTGCGGCAAAGCAAGCCGGTCTAAAACGTGTACCTTGTTTGGTGAAAAAGGTCGAAGACCGTGCTGCGATAGCGATGGCGTTGATTGAAAACATTCAGCGCGAAGATTTGAACGTGATTGAAGAAGCGCAAGCGCTTGAACGTCTACAAGATGAATTCACGCTGACACATCAGCAAGTGGCCGATGTGATCGGAAAATCAAGAACGACCGTGAGTAACCTATTACGTCTAAATCAGTTGGAAATTGATGTAAAAGGTCTGGTTGCAGATAAAAAATTGGAAATGGGTCATGCTCGAGCTCTGTTAGCGTTAGAAGGCGAACAGCAGGTCGAAGTGGCGCAACAAGTAGCTAAGAAGCAAATGACTGTTCGCCAAACCGAACAGTTAGTAAAAAAGTGCTTAGCCCCACAGAATGAGCAAAAAGCTCAACAAGAAGATACCGAAGCAGAGCAAATGTCGCATAAATTGAGTCAACTGCTTGATGCTAAAGTTTCTTTGGTTCGTTCTGCAAACGGCAAAGCGAAAGTGACGATAAGTCTTGATGAGCCTCACAAATTGGATCAACTGATTGCCAAGCTAGAGGCCTAGATGAGATAATTGATTTAGGTCAATTAATCAAAATAATCGAATTTTGTGTGAAAGTTGTCGGATTGTAAACAAAACTGTAAGTTTTTGATGCAATATAATTGCATTCAATTGTTCTCACCGTATAATTTTCGCCAATTTCCCTGCACAGAGAGTTTAGTGCAAAGTGGATATTACTAGAGGTACGAATACATGGTAGCTGCGTTAGCTAGACCAGGACGAGAGCTCGCAAAGCAATTGTTAATGATCCAGTCTGGCGCGGTTATTTTTGTGGCTGCAGGAATGGCGATAGCCGTGAATCCTGAATGGGGAATTTCAGCGCTGGTTGGTGGGGGCATTTTTGTTGTTGCCAATGCTGTCTTTGCGTTATGTGCTTTTATGTTTAGTGGGGCTCGCGCTGCCAAGCGTATCGCGGCTTCTTTCTATACAGGCGAAGTTCTGAAAATCCTCATCACGGTTGTGTTGTTCTACGTAGCCTACATGTATATGCAGGTGGAACTTGTTCCCCTCAAACTAACCTATTTGCTGGTACTAGGTATTAATATCTGTGCACCAGTGCTATTCATTAACAACAAAAAATAGGATGAGTTATGGCTGCGCCAGGTGAAGCGCTAACATCGTCCGGTTACATTGCCCACCACCTTACTAACCTATCTCTTTACAAGTTAGGTCTAGTAGCGGAGGAGACAAGTTTCTGGAACGTACATATCGATAGCCTGTTTTTTTCTTGGTTTACTGGTTTAATCTTCCTCGGAATTTTTTACAAAGTAGCGAAGAGAACAACAGCGGGTGTACCGGGTAAGCTTCAGTGTGCTGTAGAAATGATCGTTGAATTTGTCGCGGAAAACGTCAAAGACACGTTCCATGGACGCAACCCACTGATCGCGCCTTTAGCACTGACTATCTTTTGTTGGGTATTTTTGATGAACGTGATGGACTTAGTTCCTATCGACTTCTTACCGTACCCAGCAGAGCATTGGCTAGGTATCCCTTATCTTAAGGTTGTACCGTCTGCTGATGTGAATATCACCATGGCTATGGCTCTAGGCGTTTTCGCATTGATGATCTACTACAGCATCAAAGTGAAAGGTCTAGGTGGATTCGCAAAAGAACTTGCACTACATCCATTCAATCACCCACTGATGATTCCGTTTAACCTACTGATTGAAGTGGTATCGCTACTAGCGAAGCCTCTATCACTTGGTATGCGTCTATTCGGTAACATGTTCGCGGGTGAGGTTGTATTCATTCTTTGTGCGGCAATGCTACCATGGTACTTGCAATGGATGGGTTCACTACCGTGGGCAATCTTCCATATCTTGGTTATTACGATTCAAGCCTTCGTATTCATGATGTTGACAATTGTTTACCTGTCAATGGCACACGAAGATTCTGATCATTAATTTTTTAAGCTTTTTATTTGGGCACTAAGCCAACAACTATAAATTGGAGATAGTAATGGAAACTTTACTGAGCTTTTCTGCAATCGCCGTAGGTATTATCGTCGGTCTTGCTTCTCTTGGTACAGCGATTGGTTTCGCACTACTAGGTGGTAAATTCCTAGAAGGTGCAGCACGTCAACCAGAAATGGCTCCTATGCTACAAGTTAAGATGTTCATCATCGCAGGTCTACTTGATGCGGTTCCAATGATCGGTATCGTAATCGCGCTACTATTCACATTCGCAAACCCATTCGTTGGTCAACTAGGTTAATCACCTTTAACTCGGGACGAGCTCAGGCTTGTCACTGATTAACACTAAGTCCAAATAGAGGGGTAGCTGTTGTGAACATAAACGCAACTCTGCTAGGTCAAGCAATCTCGTTCGCACTATTTGTGTGGTTCTGCATGAAGTATGTATGGCCACCATTGATGCAAGCGATCGAAGAGCGTCAGAAGAAAATTGCTGATGGTCTTCAAGCAGCGGAACGTGCTGCAAAAGACTTGGATCTAGCACAAGCCAACGCTTCTGATCAGATGAAAGAAGCGAAGCGCACAGCAACTGAGATCATCGACCAAGCGAACAAGCGTAAGTCTCAAATTATTGATGAAGCTCGCGAGGAAGCTCAGGCAGAACGCCAGAAAATCCTAGCGCAAGCGGAAGCAGAACTTGAAGCTGAACGTAATCGTGCACGCGATGAGCTGCGCAAACAAGTTGCTACTCTGGCTGTAGCTGGTGCTGAGAAAATCCTTGAGCGTACTATCGATAAAGACGCTCAGAAAGATATTCTCGACAACATTACTGCAAAACTTTAAGTCTGGGGGCGCATATGTCTGATTTGACTACAATCGCACGCCCCTATGCTAAAGCAGCCTTCGACTTTGCTGTAGACAAAGATCAGCTAGACCAATGGGGTCAAATGCTATCTTTTGCTGCTGAAGTTGCCAAAAACGAACAAATGAATGAACTTCTAACGGGTTCAGTTTCTGCTGACAAAATGGCAGGAATCTTTGTTGCAGTTTGTGGCGAACAAGTTGATGCGCACGGTCAAAACCTGATTAAGGTAATGGCTGAGAATGGTCGTCTGACGGCCCTTCCTGATGTTTGTGAACAATTCTTCCTATTGAAGAAAGAGCATGAGAAAGAAATCGATGTTGAAGTAATTTCAGCAAGCGAACTTTCTGATGAACAACTTGCAAACATTGGCAGCAAACTTGAAGTGCGTCTTGAACGCAAAGTGAAGCTGAATTGCAGTGTAGATGAGACCCTACTTGGTGGGGTTATTATTCGAGCCGGAGACCTAGTCATCGATGACTCAGCGCGTGGTCGTTTGAACCGCCTGAGCGATGCATTGCAGTCTTAATGGGGATTGGAGCATGCAACTTAATTCCACGGAAATTAGCGATCTGATCAAACAACGTATCGAATCTTTCGAAGTTGTTAGTGAAGCTCGCAACGAGGGTACTATCGTATCGGTAAGCGATGGTATCATCCGCATCCACGGCCTAGCGGACGTGATGCAAGGTGAAATGATTGAATTACCGGGTGGCCGTTATGCACTAGCACTTAACCTTGAGCGTGACTCGGTTGGTGCGGTAGTAATGGGCCCATATGCTGACCTTAAGGAAGGCATGAAAGTTACAGGTACTGGTCGCATTCTTGAAGTGCCAGTTGGTCCAGAACTTCTAGGTCGCGTAGTGAACACACTAGGTGAGCCTATCGATGGTAAAGGTCCAATCGAAGCTAAATTGACTTCGCCTGTAGAAGTAATCGCACCAGGTGTAATCGACCGTAAATCGGTAGACCAACCTGTGCAAACTGGTTACAAATCAGTTGACTCAATGATCCCAATCGGTCGTGGTCAGCGTGAGCTTGTAATCGGTGACCGTCAGACTGGTAAAACAGCAATGGCGATCGACGCGATTATCAACCAGAAAGACTCTGGTATTTTCTCAATCTACGTAGCAATCGGTCAGAAAGCATCGACTATCGCTAACGTAGTTCGCAAACTAGAAGAGCACGGCGCGCTAGCTAACACTATCGTTGTTGTTGCATCTGCTTCTGAATCTGCAGCGCTACAATATCTAGCGCCATACGCAGGTTGTGCGATGGGTGAATACTTCCGCGATCGCGGTGAAGACGCACTGATTGTTTACGATGATCTATCTAAGCAAGCGGTAGCTTACCGTCAGATCTCTCTACTACTAAAACGTCCACCAGGCCGTGAGGCATTCCCAGGTGATGTATTCTACCTACACTCGCGTCTACTAGAGCGTGCAGCTCGTGTAAACGAAGAGTACGTAGAGCGTTTCACTAACGGTGAAGTGAAAGGTAAGACTGGTTCTCTAACTGCTCTTCCTATCATTGAAACTCAAGCAGGTGACGTTTCAGCATTCGTACCGACTAACGTAATCTCGATTACCGATGGTCAGATCTTCCTACAAACTGAGCTATTCAACGCAGGTGTACGTCCAGCGGTTGACCCAGGTATCTCAGTATCTCGTGTAGGTGGTTCAGCTCAGACGAAAATCATCAAGAAGCTATCAGGCGGTATCCGTACTGCACTAGCTCAGTACCGTGAACTAGCGGCATTCGCGCAGTTCTCGTCTGACCTTGATGAAGCGACGAAGAAACAGCTAGACCACGGTCAAAAAGTTACAGAACTAATGAAGCAAAAGCAGTACGCTCCAATGTCTGTATTTGACCAAGCACTAGTAATCTTCGCGGCAGAGCGCGGCTATTTAGCAGATGTTGAACTAAGCAAACTGCTAGATTTCGAAGCGGCTCTACTATCGTACGCTCGCGGTCAATACGCTGAATTCGCAGCTGAGATCGACAAGACGGGTGCATACAACGATGAAGTTGAAGCTCAGTTGAAGAAACTGACTGACGACTTCGTAGCAACCCAAACTTGGTAATTAGGTCGGTGGCAGTTTCTGCCACCAACTAACGGAGAGTAACGATGGCCGGCGCAAAAGAGATACGTAATAAAATCGGTAGTGTTAAAAGCACTCAGAAAATTACGAAAGCGATGGAAATGGTAGCAGCTTCAAAAATGCGTCGTTCTCAAGACGCAATGGAAGCTTCTCGTCCATACGCTGAAACAATGCGTAAAGTGATCGGTCATGTGGCTAACGCAAACCTAGAGTACCGTCATCCGTACCTAGAAGAGCGTGAAGCTAAACGTGTTGGTTACATCATCGTTTCGACAGACCGTGGTCTGTGTGGTGGTTTGAACATTAACGTGTTCAAGAAAGCCGTTACAGACATGCAATCATGGAAAGAGAAAGGTGCTGAAGTTGAACTGGCTGTAATTGGTTCAAAAGCAACAGCTTTCTTTAAACATGGTGGCGCAAAAGTTGCGGCACAGGTTTCTGGTTTGGGTGATAGCCCAAGCCTAGAAGACCTAATCGGTTCTGTTGGCGTAATGCTTAAGAAATACGATGAAGGTGAACTGGATCGTCTATATGTGGTGTTTAACAAGTTTGTGAACACTATGATTCAGCAACCAACGATCGATCAATTGCTACCTTTGCCTAAATCGGACAGCGAAGAGATGCAGCGTGAGCACTCATGGGACTACATCTATGAGCCTGAGCCAAAACCTCTATTAGACACACTTCTAGTGCGTTACGTAGAGTCTCAGGTATACCAAGGTGTGGTTGAGAACCTTGCTTGTGAGCAAGCGGCTCGAATGATTGCGATGAAGGCTGCAACGGATAACGCAACCAACTTGATTGAAGATCTAGAACTTGTGTACAACAAAGCCCGTCAGGCTGCGATCACACAAGAACTGTCGGAAATCGTTGGTGGTGCATCTGCGGTTTAAGCTTAGGTAAAACGAAATAGTTTAGAGGATTAACGATGGCTACAGGTAAGATCGTACAGATCATCGGTGCGGTAGTCGACGTAGAGTTCCCACAGAGCGAAGTACCAAGTGTATATGACGCTCTAAACGTTACAGAATCGAAAGAGCGTCTAGTTCTTGAGGTTCAACAACAGCTAGGCGGTGGCGTAGTTCGTTGTATCGTAATGGGTAGCTCTGATGGTTTACGTCGTGGCGTTGAAGTGGTTAACACTGGCGCTCCAATTTCAGTACCAGTAGGTACTAAAACTCTAGGTCGTATCATGAACGTCCTAGGTGACGCGATTGATGAGCGTGGTGAGATCGGTGCAGAAGAGGTTTACTCTATTCACCGTGAAGCACCAAGCTACGAAGAGCAATCAAACGAAACAGCACTTCTAGAAACTGGTGTTAAAGTAATCGACTTGGTTTGTCCATTCGCTAAGGGTGGTAAAATCGGTCTATTCGGTGGTGCAGGTGTAGGTAAGACCGTTAACATGATGGAGCTTATCAACAACATCGCACTTCAACACTCAGGTCTATCAGTATTTGCTGGTGTTGGTGAACGTACTCGTGAAGGTAACGATTTCTACTTCGAGATGCAGGAAGCGGGCGTTGTAAACGTTGAGAATCCTGAAGAATCTAAAGTAGCGATGGTTTACGGTCAGATGAACGAGCCACCAGGCAACCGTCTACGTGTTGCACTGACTGGTCTAACAATGGCAGAACGTTTCCGTGACGAAGGTCGTGACGTACTTCTGTTCGTTGATAACATCTACCGTTACACGCTTGCAGGTACTGAGGTATCAGCACTTCTAGGTCGTATGCCTTCTGCGGTAGGTTACCAGCCAACTCTTGCAGAAGAGATGGGTGTACTACAGGAGCGTATCACGTCAACTAAGCAAGGTTCTATCACGTCTGTACAGGCGGTATACGTACCTGCGGATGACTTGACTGACCCGTCTCCAGCAACAACGTTCGCGCACTTGGATGCAACGGTTGTACTTAACCGTAACATCGCAGCTATGGGTCTATACCCAGCGATCGACCCACTAGATTCGACTTCTCGTCAGCTAGACCCACTAGTAGTTGGTCAAGAGCACTACGACACAGCTCGTGGCGTTCAGCAGACACTTCAGCGCTACAAAGAGCTGAAAGATATCATCGCGATTCTAGGTATGGACGAGCTATCTGAAGAAGATAAGCAAGTTGTATCTCGTGCACGTAAGATTGAGCGTTTCCTAACTCAGCCTTACCACGTAGCGGAAGTATTTACAGGTGACCCAGGCGTTTACGTACCTCTTAAAGAGACACTACGTGGCTTCAAAGGTCTACTAGCTGGTGAATACGATGACATTCCAGAGCAAGCGTTCATGTACTGCGGTACGATTGACGATGCTATCGAGAATGCGAAGAAGCTATAAGGCTAACTAGGAGGCGATATGGCACCAATAACCTTTCACCTAGACGTAGTAAGCGCTGAGAAACGTATTTTCTCTGGTCGTGTAGAAACGTTTCAGGTGACCGGTAGCGAAGGTGAACTGGGTATTTTCCACGGTCACACTCCGCTGCTGTCCGCTATTAAGCCTGGTATGGTGCGTATTGTGAAACAGCACGGCCACGAAGAGTTCATTTATGTCTCTGGTGGTATGGTCGAAGTTCAGCCTGGTACTGCTACAGTACTGGCTGATACTGCGATTCGTGGTGAAGATCTAGACGCAGCGAAGGCAGAAGAAGCCAAGCGCCGCGCTGAGGAGCAAATCCAGAATCAGCATGGTGACATGGACTTCGCACAAGCGGCCAGTGAACTGGCTAAAGCCATTGCTCAGCTACGAGTTATCGAGCTGACCAAAAAGCGTCGCTAAGCTCAATTAGCAACGTTGCATGAAAAAAGGCGGCCAATTGGTCGCCTTTTTGATTAATTTTAGTTGGAAATTTACATCTCACCATTAACTAATCCTTCCAAGGTGTTTAAAATAACGCCCAATTAAAATAGAACGTCAATAGGTTATTAATGAAATTCAGTGCTGTGATTCTTGCTGCGGGTAAAGGTACCCGTATGTATTCGAACATGCCTAAAGTGCTACACACTTTGGCAGGGAAGCCGATGGCAAAACATGTTATCGATACATGTACAGGTCTTGGCGCACAAAACATCCACCTAGTATATGGTCACGGTGGTGATCAAATGCAACAAACGCTAGCAAAAGAGCCGGTTAATTGGGTACTGCAAGCGGAGCAACTAGGTACAGGTCACGCGGTTGATCAAGCGTCTCCGAAGTTTGAAGACGATGAAAAAGTACTGGTGCTTTACGGTGATGTTCCACTGATTTCAGCAGAAACGATTGAAAACCTATTAGATGCACAACCAACAGGCGGTATTGCACTACTAACAGTGATGCTAGATAACCCAATGGGTTACGGTCGTATCATTCGTAAAAATGGTCCAGTAGTGGCGATCGTCGAGCAAAAAGACGCAACAGAAGAGCAGAAGCTCATCAAAGAATGTAATACTGGTGTGCTGGTGGCGACAGGTGGTGACCTGAAACGCTGGCTTGCTGGTCTAAATAATGAAAACGCACAAGGCGAATACTACTTAACAGACGTTATCGCGGCAGCGCACGATGAAGGTCGCGCGGTTGAGGCGGTGCACCCAGTAAACGCGATTGAAGTAGAAGGCGTTAACGACCGTGCTCAACTGGCTCGTCTTGAGCGTGCATTCCAATCAATGCAAGCACAGAAGCTATTAGAGCAAGGCGTAATGCTGCGTGATCCAGCACGTTTTGACCTACGCGGTGAACTGCAATGCGGTATGGATTGTGAAATCGATGCAAACGTGATCATCGAAGGTAAAGTATCACTGGGTGATAACGTCGTAATCGGTGCTGGTTGTGTACTGAAAGACTGTGAAATCGATGATAACACGGTGGTTCGTCCTTACAGTGTGATTGAAGGTGCAACAGTTGGTGAAGAATGTACAGTTGGTCCATTCACGCGCCTACGTCCTGGCGCAGAAATGCGTAACGATTCTCACGTAGGTAACTTCGTAGAAGTGAAAAATGCACGTATCGGTGAAGGCTCTAAAGCGAACCACCTAACTTATCTAGGTGATGCAGAAATCGGTCAACGTACTAACATCGGTGCAGGTACCATCACTTGTAACTACGATGGTGCGAACAAGTTTAAGACCATCATTGGTAACGACGTCTTCGTTGGCTCAGATAGCCAGCTTGTTGCGCCAGTGACGATTGCTGATGGTGCAACGATTGGTGCTGGTACGACATTAACCAAAGACGTTGCAGAAGGTGAGCTTGTGATTACTCGTGCGAAAGAGCGCAAAATTACCGGTTGGCAACGCCCGGTAAAACAAAAGTAAGCCTCAGCTGCTTTCTTTAACCGAAATAAACCAAAGCCGCTCATCTGAGCGGCTTTGTTGTATCTAGTGTTGTGAAAGGGAGAGTTTAGTGACTCGGAATCGCTATGCGTTTTTCTAGCCAGCGAACCGCTTGAGAGACCAAAAGAATCAGCACCAAATACTCTAAGACGAGAAATGTATAGATCTCTAATGGTAAGTACTCATTCACGACCAATTCATTAGCACGCCTTGTTAAGTCGCTTAGACCGATTACGCTGACTAAAGAACTCATCTTAAGGATATAAACGAATTGATTCCCCAGCGGCGGTAAGATTTGGCGAAATGCTTGTGGAAGGATCACTAAGCGCATTTTTTGCCAGTAGTTTAACCCTAATGACTCCGCTGCCTCGTGTTGTCCGCGACTGATTGCTTGGATTCCCCCTCTAAATACTTCCGCCATAAAGGCACTTTCTGCGATAGTTAGCGCAATGACACCTGCCCAAAAGTGGTTTAGGGATACATCGAGTAACGTTGGCATTCCGTAATACACCCACAGCAACAATACCAAAACGGGAATAGAGCGGATCACTTCCACATAAACGCGGTTGATCCACTTGAGCACCGGAGAGTCAGAAAGGGCGGGAAGAGCAATGAGCAATCCGATGGTCATTGCAAACAGCATGCTGAGTAGTGACACTTGGATCGTGTCATTAAAACCGGCGACCAAAAACTTGATGTTTGTCAGCCCTTGCTCGGTTGATGGGTCAAGCACATACCAGCCCCACTGATAATCGGAACAACCGGTGAGAAACAGCAGCGAAACTAAGCATAGATGTCGATAGTTCACATTTACTCCCTGAACTGACTAAAAAACTTCCTTTGTTGCTGCTATGTTATCAATGAAGCCGTACTAATGGTTAATAATTAAAGGGAATATCTCCTACCGTCATTCTTTTAAGGGAATAGAAAATGAAAAAAACTTTGCTTGCGCTAGGAATGTGTTTGCTTGCGATAACTCAAGTCGCTCATGCAGAAAGTCGTCTACAAGAGATCTTAGATAAAGGTGTGTTGCGTGTCGGGACGACAGGGGATTGGAATCCGATGACGATGAAAGATCCAGCGACCAATAGCTATCGTGGTTTTGATATCGACGTCACCTCTGAGCTTGCTAAAGATCTTGGTGTTAAGGTGGAATACGTCGCGACCGATTGGAAAACGCTAGTCAATGGCATTACTGCCAACAAATACGATATTACGGGTAGTGCATCATTGAATATGTCACGAGCGAAAGTTGCGGGTTATAGCCAACCGTATTTCTACCTTGCGTTTGTTCCTGTTGTACAAAAGAAAGACTTAGCGAAGTTCTCTGATTGGGCTGACTTTGACAAACCTGATGTAAAAGTGGCGGCTACGCTGGGGACAGTGCAAGAAAAGATGGTCAAAGATTTCTTTCCATCTGCACAACATATTGTGATTGAAGCGCCTGCGCGTGATTTCCAAGAATTATTAGCTCGCCGCGCTGATGTATCGGTAACATCCAATGTAGAAGCGGCAACGTTGGTGACCAAGTTTAAGCAACTGGCGATAGTGCCGGTGAAGGAGCCTCGTAAGCCTACCCCTATTGCGATGCTGCTACCTCAAGATGATCAAGTATGGATTAATTACATCAATCATTGGGTTGAGTTGAAGAAAACCCAAGGCTTCTTTGAGCAAACCGCTGAAAAGTGGGGACTGAAGAGCATGTAAGTTCGTTGCTTATTGTTACTATCACAGAATAAAAGAGCCGCTCAGCAGCGGCTCTTTGTTTTAATTAAGATGACTTTGAATTGAATCTAAAGCTCGTCTTCACTCACTACGCGAGCATTGTCTGGAGTTGTGAAGTGTTTAGATAATTCACGGTTAGACAAGATGTAACCCATCCATAGACCACCCATACAGATGATGATTGCAACACCCGTTACCATCTGAGCTTGGCTTGCCATCGCTGCTACTAGTGCGCTTGATAGGCTGCTCACGGTAATTTGCAGGCTGTTTTGCAAACCAGCTGCGGTTGCAGGGCTTTGCTTCGCACTTGCCAATGCACGGTTTACTACGATTGGGTACAGTGCACCATTCGCTACCGCAATCAAACAGAAAGGCGCTAGGATTGGCCAGATGGAGGTCAATTCCCACTGCGAAGCTACAAAGATAAGCAACGCGGCAACACTGAATAAACCGATCAACTGACGCAGAATTTTTTCATCACCAAATTTGCGAACACCAACTTTACCTAGGTAACCACCCACCATGAAAGCAATGGTTTGTGGGATAAAGCTCAAACCGATGTCTTTTGCTTCGTAGCCGAGTTGAGACATGATTTCTGGCATACCTGTTAGGTAAGCGAAGAAAGCTGCAGATGCCGTCGCAAACATAAACACGTTGCCTAGGTAAGTTTTAGATCCTAGAAGTGCTTTGATGTCAGACGACATGCTGGTTTGTTTTGTTTCTGCCTTTTCATTTTTTTGCGCCATTGTCGCAACGACAAGCAGTACGCCCATCAGTGTCAACGCTACAAAAATACTATGCCAGCCAAAACTATCTGCGAGCAGTACACCTAACTGAGGTGCTAATGCTGGAGACAGAGCCACCAGCGGCATGATGGTCGCAAAAATCTGCTGGCTACTGCTAGAGTGACGTTTGATCACCATCGCTTGCCAAATAACAGCTGGGGCACAGACACCAATTGCTTGAACAAAGCGCAATGCTAATAGTTGCCACACTTGCTCACTGAATGCGAGACCGAAGGACGCAACAGTAAACAGCACTAAACCAGCTGCCAGTGTATTACGGTGTCCAAATTTGTCTGAAGCCAAGCCCCACATCAATTGACCAAAAGCCATACCAACAAGAAATACGGTCAGTGAAAGTGCGATTTGTTCTGGACCTGTTGCAAAGTCGATTTCCATCGCTTTGAACGCAGGTAGGTACATATCGGTCGCAATAAAGCCAAGCATAGACAAGGCTGCAAGGTAAACGAGTTGTAGTTTTGATATTTTCATGATTCAACCAATCAAATTATTTAATCATTTTTTAGTCAATATCAGTTGGCGCCAACCCTGATTTATTTACCTCGCCATTCTATTTTTCGATTTTAAGAAAATAAAACGCTAAAATTATTGGTTATCAATCAAAAATTTTGAAAGGTCGAAATCATGTTCTCCAAGTCTTCACTGGAAATGCTCGATACCGTTGCTCGATTGGGCAGTTTTACTGCGGCTGCTGAAGTGCTGCATAAAGTCCCTTCTGCGATCAGCTACGGTGTTCGTCAAGTAGAGCAAGATCTCGATGTAGTGTTGTTCCGTCGATTACCGAGAAAAGTGGAACTGACACCAGCTGGAGAGCTGTTCATTGAAGAAGCGCGTTTAATGCTACGACAAATGGCTGAAGTGAAAGCGCAAACTCGCCGCGCGGCACATGGTTGGCAGTCAACATTGAAGCTCACACTGGATAACGTGGTTAAGCTCGATAAGCTTAAGCCTTTGGTTGAAGATTTTTATCGTGAGTTTGAATTTGCTGAGCTGCAAATCAACATGGAAGTGTTTAACGGCTCATGGGAAGCGATTGCCCAAGGGCGTGCTGATATTGTCGTCGGTGCAACGTCAGCGATTCCAGTTGGGGGGGATTTTGAAGTAAAAGACATGGGGGTATTGGATTGGGCATTTGTTATGTCACCTGCGCACCCTTGTGTTCGCCAGCAAGTCCTGACAGAAGAGTTTGTGAGTCAATTTCCGGCGATCTGTCTCGATGATACCTCGAACGTGCTGCCAAAACGTCATACTGGTCATTATCCGAAACAGCGTCGTCTGCTGTTACCTAATTGGTATAGCGCGATCGAATGTCTGAAGAATGGAGTAGGAGTCGGTTACATGCCGCGCCATATTGCCATGCCACTGATCCACGATGGTGTGCTGGTGGAAAAAGTCCTGGAGGATGATAAACCGTTGAGCCAATGTTGTTTGGTGTGGCGTAAAGATGACAATCACAAGTTGATTCAATGGATGGTGGATTACTTAGGCACACCAAATAAACTGCATCAGGATTGGCTGCAGTACTAACAAAAAGCCACTTTCAAGGAAAGTGGCTTTGGCGGCTCTAAGACAAGAAAAACTTGTAAGACGGGTTATCTGTTTCGTCTTTGCATTGATAGCCAAGTTCGCGCAAATGCGCAGAAAACTGAGCTAAATCGCTTTCATCTAACTCGAAACCACATAAAACGCGTCCGTAGTCAGCCCCGTGGTTACGGTAGTTGAACAAGCTGATATTCCAATGGGTACCGAGTGTACTCAAGAACTTCAGTAGCGCTCCCGGATATTCTGGAAACTCAAAGCTGTAGAGGCGTTCTTTGAGTGGCTTAGATGGCTTACCACCAATCATGTAGCGTACGTGCAGTTTCGCCATTTCATCATCAGAGAGGTCAACCACAGGGTAACCACCATCACGCAAGTCATGGATGATGTTTTCTAGTTCTTCCTGACCGCCTTGCAAACGCACACCGACAAAGATATTCGCCAGTGCGTCATCGTTGTAACGATAGTTAAACTCCGTTACGGCACGACCGCCAATGAGGTTACAGAACTCAAAGAAGGCACCTTGACGCTCAGGAATGGTGACCGCAAGCAGGCCTTCACGTTTCTCACCAAGCTCGCAGCGTTCAGAAACATAACGCAAACCATGGAAGTTGGTGTTGGCGCCTGACAGTACGGTGCCTAGATTTTTGCCTTCGAGTTTGTTTTGCTCAGCAAACTTCTTTAAGCCCGCTAGAGCAAGTGCGCCGGAAGGTTCTGCGATAGCACGAGTATCTTCAAAGATGTCTTTCACAGCAGCGCAGATTTCATCACTGGAGACTGCGATATGCCCATCAATGTACTTTTGGCACAGACGAAACGTCTCTTCACCAATGCGCTTTACTGCGACGCCATCGGCAAACATGCTGACTTGGTCTAGTACGACTGGCTCGCCAGCATCCAAAGCTGCTTTTAAGCATGAAGAGTCTTCTGGCTCGACCGCAATTACTTTGATTTCTGGCATCAACTGCTTCACAAGCACCGCTACGCCTGCGGCTAAACCGCCACCACCAACAGGTACGAAGATGTAATCCAGGTGACCATTTTGCTGCAGCATTTCCATGCCGATAGTACCTTGACCTGCAATCACCAGTGGATGATCGAATGGTGGGACAAAGGTATAACCGTTTAACTCGGATAGGCGCTCAGCTTCCGCTTTTGCTTCATCAAAATTACTGCCATGCAGCACCACGTTGCCACCAAACCCGCGTACCGCATCGACTTTGATATCTGGTGTGGTTTTTGGCATCACAATGGTGGTTTTTATGCCTAGCTTTGTACCCGAAAGCGCCATGCCTTGGGCGTGATTACCTGCGGATGCAGCAATGACACCAGCGGCTTTTTGTGCTTCAGACAGGCTTGCAACCATGTTGTAAGCGCCGCGCAGTTTGAACGAGTGTACGGGCTGGCGATCTTCGCGCTTGATTTGCACATTGTTACCAATGCGTGCAGCAAGGCGAGGCATTTCTTGCAATGGGGTGACTGTCGCAACTTCATACACAGGAGCTCGCAAGATCTGGCGCAGATAATCTGCACCAGATTGGTTTTCCTGTTTTAAGGGAAAGGGTTGACTCATAAAGCTAGCCCTCGAGCTTAGATTTGTCTCGTACTGCACCTTTGTCAGCACTGGTTGCCATACTTGCGTAAGCTTTGAGTGCAAATGAAACTTCACGTTGGCGGTCAACAGGTTTCCAGCCTAGTTCGTCTTGTTTTGCACGTCGCTCAGCAAGCTCTTGTTCAGATACTTGGAGTGAAATTGAACGATTTGGAATATCAATTGCGATCATATCGCCTTCTTTTACCAGACCAATCGCACCGCCATTTGCCGCTTCAGGAGAGGCGTGACCAATAGACAGACCTGATGTGCCTCCAGAGAAGCGACCGTCAGTCAGAAGTGCACACTCTTTACCGAGTCCCATCGATTTCAAGTAAGTGGTTGGGTACAGCATTTCTTGCATGCCCGGACCACCTTTAGGACCTTCGTAGCGGATAATTACCACGTCGCCCGCTTTAACTTTTCCGCCTAAGATGCCTTCAACGGCGTCTTCTTGGCTCTCGAAAACCACGGCAGGACCTGTGAACTTAAGAATGCTTTCATCAACGCCAGCGGTCTTAACGATACAGCCATCAAGTGCGATATTGCCAGATAGAACAGCTAGACCACCTTCTTGGCTGAAAGCATTGTCTTTGGCACGAATACAACCTTCAGCGCGGTCATCATCAAGTCGATCCCAGCGACAATCTTGTGAGAATGCTTGTGTAGTACGAATACCTGCAGGACCTGCGCGGTAGAACTTGAGTACTTCTTCGTCTTCAGTTTGGATGATGTCGTATTTTGCGAGCTGCTCTTTCATGGAAAGACCAAGTACGGTGCGCGCATCATTGTGCAGTAGACCTGCACGGTCAAGCTCACCAAGGATAGCCATTACACCACCAGCGCGGTGCACGTCTTCCATGTGATATTTCTGAGTGGACGGTGCGACTTTACACAGGTGCGGTACTTGGCGAGACAGGCGATCGATATCTTCCATATCAAAATCAACTTCGCCTTCTTGCGCTGCTGCCAATAAGTGCAAAATCGTATTGGTTGAGCCACCCATTGCGATGTCCAGTGCCATAGCATTTTCAAAGGCATCAAAGGTTGCGATGTTGCGTGGTAATGCGGATTCGTCATCTTGCTCGTAGTAACGACGAGTCAGTTCAACAATGCGTCGACCCGCGTTGAGGAATAGCTGTTCACGGTCTGCGTGAGTCGCCAACATAGAACCGTTGCCCGGCTGAGAAAGACCGAGTGCTTCAGTTAAACAGTTCATCGAGTTTGCGGTAAACATGCCTGAACAAGATCCACACGTTGGGCATGCACTGCGCTCGATCTGTTCGCTTTGCTCATCAGAAACTTTTGGATCTGCGCCCTGGATCATTGCATCAACAAGGTCTAGCTTGATGATCTGATCGGAAAGCTTGGTTTTACCCGCTTCCATAGGACCACCAGAAACAAAGATAACAGGAATGTTGAGACGCATTGATGCCATCAACATTCCCGGAGTGATTTTGTCACAGTTAGAGATACACACCATAGCATCGGCACAGTGTGCGTTTACCATGTACTCAACGGAGTCTGCGATCAGTTCGCGTGAAGGCAATGAGTACAGCATGCCACCGTGACCCATTGCGATACCATCATCAACGGCGATGGTGTTGAATTCTTTTGCGATACCGCCAGCTTTTTCGATTTCGCGTGCTACAAGCTGACCCATATCTTTCAGGTGTACGTGACCCGGAACAAACTGAGTAAATGAGTTTACTACTGCGATGATTGGTTTACCGAAGTCTTCTTCTTTGACGCCAGTGGCACGCCATAATGCACGTGCTCCCGCCATGTTACGACCATGTGTGGTGGTTGCTGATCTATATTTTGGCATTTCCTAATCCTTCTTACTTCTGTTCTGGGTACACATAGTCTAACCAGCCCCACTTATCTTCCGTGGTGCCGTTAAATAGGCCGAAATAGGCCGCTTGTAGTTCTTTGGTGATAGGACCGCGCTTACCGCTGCCTACTTCAATTTTGTCGATGGTTGCAACAGGCACGACTTCAGCGGCTGTGCCTGTCATGAAGACTTCGTCAGCAAGGTAAAGGGCTTCACGAGCAATGTTTGCTTCACGAACTTCATAGCCTTTATCACGCGCAATGGTCATGATTGAATCGCGAGTGATGCCTGGCAGAATAGCGCTGGTTGCTGGTGGTGTTGTGATGACGCCATCTTTGATAACAAAGATGTTTTCACCTGCGCCTTCCGATAAGTAACCATCTACGCTGAGAGCGATGCCTTCATCATAACCGTGACGACGAGCTTCACCGCCAACGAGCAGTGAAGATAGGTAGTTACCACCTGCTTTCGCTGCGGTAGGGATAGTATTTGGTGCTGCACGGTTCCAGCTTGAAATCATCGCATCAACACCTTTCTCTAACGCTTCTTCACCTAGGTAAGACCCCCAAGGGAAAGCCGCAATGATCAGATCCATTTCAGTGCCAACAGGCGGGCAAACACCCAAGCCAACATTGCCCACAAAGCCCAATGGACGAATGTAAGCACTGTCGAGCTTGTTCTGGCGAAGGGTTTCACGTGTTGCTTCCATAATTTCTTCCACAGAGTATGGAATCGGGAAGCGGTAAATCTTGGCTGAATCTTTTAGACGTTGCGCATGTTCACGGTGACGGAAGACAATTGGTCCTTTTGGCGTGTTGTAACAGCGTACGCCTTCAAAAACAGAGGTGCCGTAATGCATTGCGTGAGTAAGAACGTGAACGTTCGCTTCAGCCCACGGGAGCATCTCGCCATTAAACCAAATGTAATCTGCAGTTTTCGTTGCCATTTATTGCCTTCCTTATGCACTTACGTGTTGTTGTAAGTTGTGATTTGGGAGTTCATCGTTGCGGATCTTAAGTACTTCTACGGTACGAATATCCCACAACTTCTCAATTTGATTGACCAAGAACGAGATAGGTCGATCGCTGTCGACGATGATCTCTACGCTGGCTACTTTGCTTTCATGGTTTTGGGTAGCTGCGACTTGTTTGATCACAAAGCCTCGGTGACGAATCACACGAAGAACGCGCTCTAACAGTACCGGTTTGTCGTCGGCTTTGATGTCGAGTAAATATCTGTCCATGTGATTGCCTCTTAAGTGTTTTCCAACATGTCACTATTTGATGCACCTGGCGGTACAAGTGGCCACACGTTTTCTTCCTCATCGATTAAAACGTGAAGCATGTAAGAAGTCTTACTTTCTAGCATCTCTTTGAGAGCCGGTTCGACTTCTTCTTTCTTGGTGATGGTCTTGCCCGGGATATCGAAGGCTTTTGCAAGCATCACGAAATCTGGGTTGTCATCAAGAATGGTTTCGCTATGACGACCGTCGAAGAATAGCGACTGCCATTGGCGAACCATGCCAAGACGTTGGTTGTTAAGAAGGACTATCTTCACTGGAATCTGACGACGCTTTAGCGTGCCCAACTCCTGCACGTTCATCATAAATGAACCGTCACCTGTAATAAGGATAGACTGATCATCAGGACGTGCGACCGCGGCACCCATTGCGGCTGGCAGACCAAAACCCATGGTGCCAAGACCGGCCGAAGTGATGAAGTTTTGCGGATCGCGTGGTTGGATATGTTGTGCTGCCCACATCTGGTGCTGACCGACGTCGGTCGACACAATTGAGCTATCCGGCATCATGTCAGACAGTTGTTTGAGTAGTAGCGGTGCGTAGATCAACTCGCCTGGGTGGTCGTAACGCCATTTGAATCCGCTACGCAGACTTTCGCTGTGATGCACCCAAGGGGAGATATCTTGAGTCAGTTCTAGTTGAGGAAGAATCTTGCTGATTTCACCGCGAAGTGGTGCATTAGCATGGCGAAGCTTGTGAATTTCGGCTGCATCGATATCGATATGAATCACTTTGGCATGTGGCGCAAAGGTATCGAGTTTGCCCGTCACACGATCATCAAAACGAGCCCCAACCACAATCAAAAGGTCAGATTCTTGAACTACTAGGTTCGCAGCTTTAGTGCCGTGCATACCCAGCATACCTAAATAGTGAGGGTCATGACGTTCAATGGTGCCCAAGCCTTTCAGCGTGCTGACCGCTGGCATTGGGTTTAACCGTAGAAACTCGCGTACTGCATCTGTCGCTTTGGCAATCTGTACACCGCCGCCGACGTATAAAACTGGGCGAGTTGAAGCGGCAAGTACTTCTTGTGCGCGCTGGATATCGGCGTCACTTGCTAATGGAGGGGCTGGTGGAACAAAAGGAGGCAGAAGTTCTATGGGTGCTTGGGCAAGCTGAACGTCTTTGGCGATATCGACAATCACTGGACCTGGTCGACCTGTTTTTGCAACTTCGAACGCTTCGGCAAGTGTTGGAGCAAGGTCTTCAATGTCGGTCACTAGGTAGCTGTGTTTGGTACAAGCTAGGGACATACCAATCACATCCATTTCTTGGAATGCATCGGTACCGATATGAGAGCTAGCAACCTGACCTGTGATGGCTACTAGAGGAACGGAATCGAGAAAGGCATCGGCAAGACCAGTAACAAGGTTGGTGGCTCCTGGTCCGGAAGTTGCCATACAAACCGCAACGTCTTGTGTTGCGCGGGCCATCCCTATGGCGGCCATGGCAGCCCCTTGTTCATGACGACATAAGATGTGTTCCACACCTCCGTCATACAAGGCATCGTAGATCGGCATGATGGCTCCACCCGGATACCCAAACACCGTTTCGATGCCTTGTTGCCTTAAAGCGGCTACGACTAGTTCTGCACCGGTCATCGTAAACCTCCTTTGCTACGTTGTGGCTCGTAGCTATCGCCATGTGTTTTGCACTTCATGTGCACTCCCATTCTTCCCGTTAAGCTGTCTGAGGGTTAGACAGATGACAACTTGTAGTTGTAAAAAAACCCCCGGACTTTTCAGTGCGGGGGTTTTTCGTAATTTGTGGTTATCTTTCGCCCACAATACCCCGCGCGGTGCCAATAATGACCACGATAATCAGGGCTAGCAGTGAGTTGTTGTGAGCGAATAAGTTCATCTGTCTGTCGTTCTTTTTTCGTTAAAAAGTAGTGTGTAATGTTCTACGAAAATGTTTGCGTCACTAGTGGTAACACACAAATCTGCTGCATGACAAGCAAAAAGTCATTCTTTTTTCACATTAAGTACCATTCTGGACAGGCTATATAACATATCCATATAGAAAACATCTGGTTATATAGCGAACAAAAATTTGAGGAAATTATGGGGCTGGCAATCATTCATAGTCGAGCAAGTGTGGGTGTGCAAGCGCCGTCGGTAAGCGTGGAAGTCCACATCAGCAATGGGATGCCGGGGTTTACGCTGGTGGGTCTACCGGAAACCACAGTAAAAGAATCGAAAGATCGTGTCCGAAGTGCGATCGTTAATTCCAACTTTCAGTTCCCAGCAAAACGAATTACGGTCAATTTGGCTCCTGCTGACTTGCCCAAAGAAGGTGGGCGCTTTGATCTGCCGATTGCATTAGGGATTTTGGCTGCTTCAGAACAAATCGCGACAGATAAGCTCAAAAACTACGAATTTGTTGGTGAATTAGCCCTTTCTGGAGGGCTGAGACCTGTAAAAGGCGTGCTACCTGCTGCGTTGGCTGCGAACAAAAAACAGCGTCGTTTAGTGGTGCCTCATGCGAATGGTGATCAAGCGGCATTAGTGGGTAAAGAGCAGCATAAATCAGCCCAATCGTTACTGGAAGTGTGTGCTGAGCTTTGTGGTCAGCATCAATTGAATTTATATCAAACCCCGAAGAAAAAAGAGACCAAAACGCACGGTCGTGATTTACAAGACATCATTGGTCAACAACAAGGTAAACGCGCTTTAGAAATTGCTGCGGCTGGCAATCACAACCTACTTTTTCTTGGCCCTCCTGGTACAGGTAAAACCATGTTGGCATCACGGCTATGTGATTTATTGCCAGAGATGAGCGATGAAGAAGCCATGGAAACCGCTTCTGTGGCGTCGCTGACTCAAAGTGAAATCAATGAACACAATTGGAAGACGCGGCCGTTCCGCGCTCCGCACCATTCCAGCTCAATGGCTGCTTTGGTCGGAGGTGGCTCAGTACCAAGACCGGGCGAGATATCTCTAGCTCATAATGGGTTGTTGTTTTTAGATGAGATGCCGGAGTTTGACCGTAAGGTGCTCGATTCTTTGCGAGAGCCTTTAGAGTCAGGAGAAATTATTATCTCTAGAGCACAAGGTAAAACGCGCTTTCCTGCTCGATTCCAATTGGTTGGTGCATTAAACCCCAGTCCGACAGGATATTATGAAGGGAATCAAGCACGGACGAATCCACAAGCTATTTTGCGCTACCTTGGACGTTTATCAGGTCCGCTTCTAGATCGTTTTGATATGTCGCTGGAAATTCCTGCTCTGCCGAAAGGCACATTATCTGAAGGGGGCGATCGAGGGGAACCAACAGCGACGGTCAAGGAACGAGTAAATCAAGCACGCAATGATATGCTCAATCGCAGCGGTAAGGTTAATGCACTGTTGGGCAGTCGAGAGATTGAAGCGTTTTGCCCGCTACAAAAAAGCGATGCCGAGTTTCTAGAGAACGCTTTGCACCGCTTGGGATTGTCGATTCGCGCGTATCACCGCATCATCAAAGTTGCGCGTACTATCGCTGATCTGGAAGGTTCACCACAAATTGAACGAACTCACCTTGCTGAAGCATTGGGGTATCGAGCGATGGATAGATTACTCAAACAGTTGACGGCGCAGGCAGTATAAATTTAAGCCTGCTTTCGGTTGCGTTTATCTTGGTAGAGTGCTTGGTCAGCACGCTCGATACATTGCTCAAGACTCCCTTGGCACTCCACCAAGCCAAAACTGAATGAGATACCATGTAGATGGATATCATTTTCTACAAATTGGCGAATATTCAACAGGATGTCTTGAGCACTGGATAATGGCATGCAATCAAATAGGACGACAAACTCATCGCCACCAACCCGGTAGAGCGTGCCATTCTCTCCCAGTTTTTGCATCATTAAGGTGGCAAAGTCGATCAGTACTTTATCTCCAATAGCATGACCATAAGTGTCGTTAACTTGCTTGAATTTATCCAAATCAAGATAAGCCACAACGCAGCAGTCACAGCCCTTTTGTATGGCTGACATCAACGCTTTTTTATTTAATGCACCTGTTAGGTGATCGTAGTGCAGGCTTTGTTTTAACTGGTTTTGTTCTTCGATACGCGCTGTTATATCCCATGCCATCAATACGATATGACGCTCACCATTAACTTCGGTAAGGTAGCGCATCGATTCAAAGTGGTGATTTTGAAAGGTTTCAATATCCACTCGCATCGGGGCTTTGCTGTCGATCAAAGCTTGGTCGTTGCGTTTGCATTGAAGTAACAGATCTCGTAGGTCTTCGTTATCACAAGTTGTGATCATATTGTCTAAGCTGATGCCGAGAATGTCTTCTTCGAAGAAAGCACGGTAGCGCTGGTTGAGGGCGACATGTTCACCTGTCTCTTTTCGCACAGCGATAAAACCCGGAAAGTTCTTGGAAAGAACGCTCATTAAGTTTTGTTCGGAAGCGTATTGAGGATCGATGTGCATGTATGGCTCTCGCAAATAATAAATAGGGCGCATATTATCCACAAGAGCGTTCGATTGGCTATTGTTTGAGCAATGAATTGTTTTTATTGTGACGATCAGTCCATTTTATACTCGCAGCAAATGGATCCCATTTACTGCGAGTATCGATCTTAGAAGTTGTAGTTCATACCAACTGAAACTAAATATTCTTTCTCATCGTAGAAAGTGATATTCGAATCGGTATTGCTGTAGCCAGCCAGAGAAATGAACGACCAGTTTTGCCAATCGAATACATTTTCGTATTCGTATGCCGCAAACAGACTTAATGTGTCGTCGCTACGTGTTTTACCAAACGTGTTGCTTGCTGATTGGTAGTCTTTCATTGTGTAGCCAGCGGTTAAGGCAAAGCGGTGACGGTTCATAAATTGGAACCAGCTTAAGTCTAAACCATATGAATCAAATGACTCGGCATCACCAACGGCATCTTGATTAATGTAGGTTAAAGCTGGTTGTAGCATTGATGTGCGACTCAACGGGATACGATAATCACCTTTTACGTAATATACTTTCGCGTCACGGGCTAACGTGCGGTCAGTGACTTCATCTTTTTCCACATCTTTGTCTGCGTATGCCAAATCAAGATTAAAGTTGTCATCTAAGAAGCGTTTGATTTGGAAGCGGTACGCGTTGCCACCTTCGTCAGTGGTTTGTCTTGCAGAGCCTGTTTTATATGGGTTGCGCCACGTTTCACCTTTTAAAACGGTAGGAAGGTAAGAGACATCTAATATTGTGCCTGATGGCAATTGGTACTGATATCCTAACTGGAACGCTAAAGTACCCACTGCAATATCGGCACGCGTAGTACCAACGTATATTTGCTGGTTGAGTTTGCTACCAAATGTATAAGCGATGTTGCCTAATGGCGCAGCAATAAAGGAGCTATCACTCTCAGCGCTTTGATCGAGAGAGTTGATGGTGCTGCTATTATCGGTATTGAAATGAGATTCTGATGAAACGAAGCCTGCATTGAGCGAAATTTCACCGCTAAAACCTGCTGTTTCAGCAAGTTGAGCCTGAGCTGTACTGACGATAAGAGCCAAAGGCAGTAAGGTTAGCCTTGGATTCATTCGCTTTCTCCTTGTTTGTCGAATGAAGAATGTTAGTTGAGCGTTGGTCCGGTTTTACAGTGAAACAAATCTGACCATTATTACAAATATTCCAATGTGGCAACGGATTCGTATAATTACACGCTGTTTTATTGTTCACGTACACTAGTTACTGATTGGTTACCATGTTGGCATATTTGTTACTCATTTTTAACGCTTCTTTTGTGATTATAAATTCTGCGATTTGTTCCATCGCTATTTGTATCATTGCCATTTTTAAGCTTTTGCTTCCAACAGCAAAGCTCAAAGCCAAGGGTACCGAAGCTGCAAACAAAATGATGTGGGTTTGGGCTACAGTCAATGCAGGCATCCTTGCTTTGTTTAATCGCGTTGAATGGGATGTTCAAGGCGGAGAAAACTTAAAGAAAGATGGTTGGTACCTACTGATCAGTAATCATCTTAGTTGGACTGATATTGTTGTACTGTGCTGCGTATTTAAAGATCGCATCCCTATGCCTAAATTTTTCTTAAAACAACAGTTACTTTACGTGCCTTTTATCGGTATGGCTTGTTGGGCATTAGATATGCCATTTATGCGTCGCTATTCTCGTGAATATCTGCTTCGTAATCCACATAAACGTGGACAAGATTTGCAAACGACGCGCCGCTCTTGCGCCAAGTTTAAACATACACCAACTACAGTAGTGAATTACGTGGAAGGAACGCGTTTTACACAAGAGAAGCAGCGTAAAAGTCGAGCGGGTTATCAATATTTGTTGCAGCCAAAATCAGGTGGTATTGCTTATACGTTAGCGGCAATGGGTGAGCAATTTGAGAACATCATTGATGTGACCTTGGCATATCCAGATAATACGGAGAAGCCATTTAAAGATATTCTTATGGGGCGTATGACCAAGATTGTCGTGCGTGTGAAAGTGCTTCCTGTCGACGAACGTGTATTGGGCGATTATTTTAATGACAAGCCGTATAAACGCCAGTTCCAACAATGGCTTGGTGATGTTTGGCAGGAGAAAGATCAACTGCTGCAAGAAATACACAAATAAAGAAGGGGAGCACAGTGCTCCCCTTTCTTGTTTTTGCACAGATTACTTAAGCGTTAGCAAGTAGTTTACTAGTGCAAAGTACTCGTCCATTGACTTAATGCCTTGCGCTTGAACTAGGTACTTATTGTTAACGATAACTGCAGGAACGCCTGTTAGACCGCTGTTTTCAAATTGCTTGTCCATACGGCGAACCATTGAATCGACTGCGAAACCTTTGAATGCTGCGTCGAATTTTTTCGCGTCCACACCTTCGTCTAGGAAGATTTGACGAATTTCAGCATCGTCACGTGGTGGCTTACGCATGTTGTGGATACGGTTAAACATCACAGGCACCATCTTATCTTCTACTTTTAGAGCAACCATGGTCGCGTATGCTTTGCTCATTGAAGGCCCCATGTTTCCGCCCATGAAGGATACGTGGTTCTTCTGTAGTTTTACGCCTTCAGGTAGCTTTTGTTTCAGCTGCTGAATGATAGGCTCGAATGAATGACAGTGTGGGCAGTAGAAAGAGAAGAACTCAGTCACTACAGGCTTTTTCGATGCCTCTAGATCCAATACTTTGTAATGTTCACCTTCTTTGAATTGCGCTGCATGTGCCGACAGGCTTAGCATCAGCATAGAAAACAGTGCGAACAGCTTTTTCATTTAAATATCTCCATTTTGAATTGTTCGGCCTGACTTACCATTGAGGCATTAAAGACAGTGGTGCTTCTTCTAAGTTGGCAATCTGCTCTTTAAATGCAAGGACCTGACCTTCCCAGTATTTTGGCTCATTGAACCATGGAAAAGCGAGCGGAAATGCCGGGTCATGCCAACGTTTTGCTAGCCATGCCATATAGTGCACCATTCGTAGACCGCGAAGTGGTTCGATTAGTTTCAATTCTGCCGAGTTAAAGTCACAAAACTCCTGATAAGCTTCTAAGACGATATCCAACTGCATTAGTTTATCTTGGCGCTCACCATTGAGTAGCATCCATAAGTCTTGCACTGCTGGACCATTACGTGAGTCATCCAAATCGACAAACATGGGACCATCGCGCCATAAGATGTTGCCCGGATGGCAATCTCCGTGTAGGCGAATGGTATTGAAACCATCCTGCCAGTGGCTTTCAATCGATTTGATTAACATGTCTAAATCGTTGAAGAAGCTGTTCTCTAAATGCATTGGGATCATGTTAGCGTTTTGCAGAATCTTTCTTGGCTGATAAAGATATTCTTGCAAGCCAATCGTTGGGCGATGCTGGAAGGCTTGGCGGCTGCCTACTTTGTGGATTCGCCCTAAAAAACGACCCACACCTTCGAGCTGATCTAAGTTGTCGACTTCATATTGACGACCTCCCACACTCTCAAATAAAGCAAAGCCGTAGCCTTGGTAATGGTGTAGGGTGTGTCCGTTGATGCGCACGGGTGGAGCAACTGGGATTTCGTTGTCGATCAATTCAAGGGTAAAGTCATGTTCTTCTTGAATTTGTTCATTGCTCCAGCGCTCAGGACGGTAGAACTTCACCACATAGCGCTTGCGTTCTTCATCGGTGAACTGGTAAACACGGTTTTCGTAACTGTTGAGAGCGAGAAATCCAGATTCCGCTCGAATACCGATGCTCTCTAACGCGTACCACATAAAGTCTGGCGTGAGGGCATCAAAGTTGAAGGTGCCTTGGGACATATAAATAAAAAGGCTCATTGCTGAGCCTTTTTCCATTAATCATCGAAGTTATAGCTTCTTGATAAATCGACTTTCCACTTCGATAGTGAATTCGTTGCTCTTATCGGTGAGTATAAACTGAATTGTTGTGATCGCAGAGTTTAGCTTGTCAGGATCTGCGCCAAGGCTCATTGGTAAGTTTAATACTTCTCCTGGTTCAACTTGAATGGTTTGTTTGCCATACCAGCTGACATCACTCAAACCTTCGACGTTCAAGTCGTACTCTTGAACTTGTTGGGTCTTGTTGATCACTTTTAAGGTATAGGTGTTTTCTACTTCGCCAGAGCTGTTAACGCGGAACAATTGGTTACGGTCACGCAGCACGCTCATGCCTGCTGGATCAACCGATGCCACTTGTAAGAAGAACAAGCCAATCATGACCAACAGTACCGCACCATAACCAAGCAGTTTTGGACGCATGACTTTGGTACTCTTACCTGAGAGACGATGTTCGGTGGTGTAGTTGATCAGACCTTTCTCGTAACCCATGCGCTCCATGGTGTTGTCACATGCATCAATACACGCGCCACAGTTGATACACTCATACTGCAAGCCATCCCGGATATCGATACCAGTCGGACATACCTGAACACACAGATCACAATCGATACAGTCACCTAAACCAAGTTGCTTTGGATCGGCTTTGCGTGAACGAGGACCACGTTTTTCACCACGTTTAGTGTCGTAACCCACGATGAAGGTGTCTTTATCGAACATAGCCGATTGGAAACGCGCATAAGGGCACATGTGAATACACATAATAGAGCGCATCCAGCCAGCGTTACCGTAAGTACAAATAGCAAAAAACATTACCCAAAATACGGGCCAAAAGTTGGCATTAAAGGTGAAAAAGTCGACGACTAATTGCTTCATGGGTACGAAATAGCCAACAAAGGTAAAGCCTGTCGCAAGAGCTATCGCAAACCACGCAATGTGTTTGAGGGTTTTGCGCATGGCTAAATTTGCAGTCAGCTTATTGGAGTCCTGCTTTCGGCGTTTATTTGCACTGCCTTCGAGCTTCTCTTCAAACCAAATATAGATGAAGGTCCACACGGTTTGCGGGCACAAGTAGCCACACCAAACCCGCCCCAAGAAGGTGGTGATAAAGAACAGCCCAAACGCCGCTATTACAAACAGCAGTGCGAGTAGGGTAAGGTCTTGTGGATACAGCGTTGTGCCGAAAAAGTTGAACTGCTGGTTACCGATGTCCAGCAAAATGGCTTGGCGCTCGCCGTAAGGAATCCATGGTACCAATGCAAACAGCAACAATAAAAACCAACCGCCGTAGCGACGGAGTTTCTGAAAGGTGCCTTTACTTTCTCGAACATAGATTCGATTACTTGGGTTGAAACGATCCCCTTTCCCTTTGTGGGTTTTCGGGTTAAAGGTTTTTGGAGTCACATCTTTGATATCAATCTTATCCTGACTCATGCACACATCCTTCTTTAGGCTTTTTATAATGTACGGCGACACTTCTAGTGATGTCGCTCGATGACATTGCTGCTTCGTCCATGCCATGATTCATGGCTGAACATAATTATTTTAGTAAATACTGATGAACGGCGATTATACAATCAATAACAATTCCGTTTCTTTAACGCAGTCAACGTTTAACAACAAAAGTCAGTACAGTTAACCTAATAAATGACTGAACAGTTATAACCACCTTTTTAAACTGTTTGATTTAGTTATAAAAAAAGCGACTCAAATGAGTCGCTTATCAATGCTTGGGTGTTGAGCGGTTTACTTGATGATACCGCGTGCGCGTAGGATTGCTGTCTTGAAATCATCTTCTTGGTCTTTCTTAAGACCTGGGATCATTTCATCTTTGCCGCTGTTGCGCATTTTTAGGTGGTAGATCAACACGTCGTCGGTGAGATCTTCCAGTTTGCCTTCATAGCCAGCTTCATTTGCTAGCTTTAGGATGAACTGCAGCAGGTTCATTTCTTGGTCTTTATGCCACTCAGGCTCTAGAAGCTCAAGCAACTCTTCAATACGATGACACTTCATTTCTTTCTCCACAGAATTTATAGGTGTTATTTGCTACTAAAGGTATCAAATTGCTTGGCGAACACCAAATAGGAAAGGTAGGGGAGCAAAGAAAAAAGCGCGGTGATTGCCGCGCTTTTTAATTAAGCTGCTTTGATAACTTTGTTTGGAACACTTGGCATAACCGCTGTCTTCTCAACCAGAGTCATTGCTGGCGCAACTTGTTTTGCCTTTGGCGCAGTAGTGAAACCACTGCGACGGCGCATTGCACTACGATTAGTATGTGCGAACCTGACTGTTGTTGGGCGCATTTAGATACCTAACTGCCAGGCATATCCATTGCCGATGTAATGGCCTGATTCATTATGAGTTGAGCTTCAACTGCTTGAAGGGTGGCTCTTCTGGCTCTCGCCAATCCAAATAATGCATCAGGAATAACGATATGCATGCATATCATGTATAGGTTAGCACTCCTGCTATAATTGGTCGATAGTTGAGCAGTTGAATTGTATGGATTTTATGGTTTTCTGTGCGAAATCGAGACGAAAATTTGTTTTGATCCCATGATCAGCAGTAGTAGTATGAGATCTCTACGAAGGAGGTGCATATGTCATTTTTGAAGAAGACACTTGCGAGTTTTGGGATCGGCAGTGCTAAGGTCGATTCGATCCTAAACCAAGATGTACTGTATCCCGGTCAGAGCGTTGATGTTTCTATCCACGTGTATGGCGGAGCGACTGAACAAGCGATCGACAACATCGATCTGAAGCTTTGTTGCCGTTACATTGCAGAAGCGCCTGATGATCGCGGAGCTCGCGAAGGACACAGCATGCGTCGGGTACCGCAAACGCATGTGCTTGCTAAGTGGAACCTCCCATACGCATTTACTATCCATCCCGGCGAAGACCGTACTTTTGAGGTTAAACTCGATGTGCCTTGGAATACGCCTGTGACCATTGGTGATGCCAAAGTTTGGCTAGAGACCGGCCTAGACGTTGCGATGGCGCTCGACCCTACCGACAAAGACATTCTTACTGTTAGACCTGACCCACTTATGGATGCCATTTTGTCTGCTTTTGAATCGCAAGGTTTGCGTATCCGCCAAGTCGAGTGTGAAGAAGTGAAAGGCTTTGATTTGCCATTCGTGCAAGAGTTTGAAATGGTGCCAACCGATGGACCATATCATGGCGTATGGCGTGAATTAGAGTTTGTTGCTCATCGCGACGAGCAGGCTCTTAAACTTTGGTTTGAAGTTGACCGTACACGAAGTGGGGCGAGTGGCATGTTGGCGAGCCTACTAGGCAGCGGCAAACTTAAACGAGAACTGAGCATTCCAGTTAGCACCCAATTAGAAGATGTAGGTCCGCTGGTACTGAATTACCTTGAGCAAACCACTGCTGCCCACGAGTCATAATTTAAGCTTACACGTGTAAGCTTAATGTGCCATACTAGAGTGAATATTCGAAACTCTAGTATAGGCGCGTTCATGTCCTCACCACAGAAAGCACAATACAGTCAGGGCGAAGAGCTAGCCAACTCGATCACTCATGGTATTGGGATGATTTTTGGCATCGTTGGTTTGGTGTTGCTTTTAATCAAGGCGATCGACCACCAAGCGGATACGTTGACCATTACCAGCATGGCAATATACGGCTCTAGTATGATTGTCCTGTTTCTGGCATCCACGCTCTACCACGCCATTCCATATCCCAAAGCTAAACGTTGGCTGAAAACCTTCGATCACTGCGCCATCTATCTTTTGATTGCAGGCAGCTACACGCCGTTTTTATTGGTGAGTCTGCGTACTCCATTAGCGATTGGGCTGATGATTGTGATTTGGACCATTGCGCTGATTGGCATCATCATGAAAGTTGCATTTGTATATCGATTTAAGAAGCTATCTTTGATGACGTATCTGGTGATGGGGTGGTTGTCGCTGATTGTGATTTATCAGTTGGCGATTAATTTAGATATTGGTGGTTTGACACTATTAGCGGCGGGTGGATTGGTGTATTCAATTGGGGTGATTTTCTACGTAGCGAAACGAATCCCATTTAATCACGCAATTTGGCACGGCTTTGTTTTGGCGGGGTGTGTATGCCATTTCTTCGCTATTTACTACTTTGTCGAGCCTATCTAGTTGATAGAAATAGACTCGACTAAGCATATTTTATTGTATTAGCGGGTCTTCACTTCTAATACTTCTGCCGAGAACTGGTATTGCTGCGACTGCGGTACTGCCAGCTTGATTGCTTTACCTTGCTCAGCTTGTTGCGGACGTAGGTAAGTGTCTGCCATACGTTTGATGGATTGCCAAACTGTGACGCTTTCTTTCGCCAACGGTTTACCAGACATATCGAATACCTGTACTTCCACTTCAACCTGAATCACCGATTGTGAGCTTTGATTGGTTACTGAGGTCGGTAGGATCAGTTCACCGTCTTCATAACGCGCTGAACCAATTAACACATCCACACCAGAGTCGGACAGCTGCATTGTCGGCTTCTTCGCATTCACGACTATGGTTGTGCCCACTTTTTTGTTTACGACTGGAATTGTTGCAATCTCAGGTGCTTTAGTGGTTTGCGTGGTGACTGCTTCTACGGCTGTTGTTGATGCAACAACCGCAGCCGCCTCTACCGCCTCAACTTTTTCTAATGTGTTTTCAGACGCTGCTTTCTTCACGACGTACTCCCATGTGAAGTCGTCATTCAATTTTACTTCGCGCCCATCTGCTAGCTTCACGACTTCAGCTGCGTAAACGGATGAAGAGGCGAGTAGGGTCGCCAGAGTGATCCATGTTTTCATTGTTATACCTTTTATTTGAGTCTGTTTAACGGCGCCAAAACGCAGGGAAGAACAGTACAAGAATAGTCAGAATTTCCAAACGCCCCATTAACATACCAAAGCTTAATAACCATTTTGCAGTGTCAGGCAGTGGGGCAAAGTTACCCGTTGGCCCAATGATGTCACCCATCCCCGGTCCCACGTTTGCAACTGCGGTAATCGACCCCGAAATACTGGTGACTGGATCAAGGCCGAGAGCACTTAAACAACCAGCAATGAAGATGATGGTGATGAAAAACATCAAACCAAACGCCACCACAGAGCGAACAATATCGTCGTTTACAGGGCGTTGATTGTAGCGCTGAACAAAAACACCTGAAGGGTGAATAAGCTTCATGATTTGCTTGTTGAGTAGTGTCATCGCGATCTGAAAACGGAAGATTTTAATCCCGCCTGAGGTGGAGCCTGAACATGCGCCTGCCATCATCAAGAAAGCAAACAATGTCGATGGCAATGCGCCCCAAGCTGTGAAATCTTCCAGGCCAAAACCCGTCGTGGTGACCACTGAAACAATATTGAACATTGAAACTCGCAGTGCATCCAAAATGGTGTAGCCATCACGAAGTACCAACCAAGCGGCGACCACTAAGCTTGAGAACAAAAATAGGTAAGCAAAGCCGCGAACTTGGGCGTCTTTCATCAAGACATCGATACTGCGCTTACGTAATGCCGCTACGAACAGTAGGAATGGCAAACCACCGAGGAACATAAAGGTGGTCGCAACCCAATGAGCACCGTTGGAGAAATGGTTCATCGAACCGTCTGATGTCGAGTAACCGCCGGTGGATAGAGTCGTGAATGCGTGGTTGATCGCTTCAAACAGGTTCATGCCAGTTAACAAGTATCCCACGATACATAAGCCTGTCAGCATCAAATACACCAATACGATGTTCTTCGCGACAGTCTTAGCTCTTGGGCTGCTTTTGTCTGACCAATCGGAGGATTCGGTTTGGAATAGCTTCATACCACCAACGTTAAGCATCGGTAGGATAGCTACTGCCATCACGATAAAGCCAATACCACCCAACCATTGCAAGATAGAACGCCACAGTAAGATGCTTGGCGCCATGTTGTCTAAGCCACTAAGTACGGTCGAACCCGTAGTCGTGATACCTGACATGGTTTCGAAGTAGGCGTCGGTAAAGCTGATATGGTTGATAAAGACAAATGGCAGTGCGGCAAACGCACTGGCGATAGTCCATACCAAACTGGTGATGAGAAACATATCACGCACGCTGAGTTTGAATTTGGCGGTTCGACCAATCGTTAAACAGATAAAAGCGGCGAGATGAGTGATCACTACGGCTTGGGCGAAGTCGAGGAACCCGCCCGTACCAGTGAAAAACGCGACCAAAGTCGGCACGTACATAAAAAGGGCTAGTTTGGATAAAACCAGCCCGATAACAAACAGTACGGGACGTAAGTTGACCATAGGAAAATCCTAGAGGAAGAATGGACTCGGCTGGAACAGCGCTTCGACGTCTGGTACGTACTTTTTGTCGACCAGGAACATCACGACGTGGTCATCTTGTTCGATGACAGTACGATCGTGTGCGATAAGAACTTCTTCGCCACGAACGATAGCACCAATGGTGGTTCCTGGTGGGAGTTTGATATCGCCAATCGCGCGACCCACCACTTTGGATGTGGTTTCGTCACCGTGCGCAACGGCTTCGATTGCTTCGGCTGCGCCACGACGTAGTGAAGAAACGTTCACGATGTCAGCACGGCGAACGTGCGTTAGTAGAGCAGAAATCGTTGCTTGCTGTGGTGAGATTGCCACATCAATCACGCCGCCTTGTACAAGGTCGACATAAGCGCCGCGTTGGATTAGCACCATCACTTTCTTTGCGCCCATGCGTTTTGCCAACATCGCTGACATGATGTTGGTCTCATCTTCGTTAGTCAGCGCGATGAACACGTCTACTTGGTCAATGTTTTCTTCAGTCAGCAGTTCTTGATCTGCCGCATCACCACAGAAGACGATGGTATTTTCTAGTTGCTCGGACAGCTTTTCTGCACGCTGATAGTTACGTTCGATCAGCTTCACGCTGTAAGTTTGCTCAAGGCGTTTGGCCAAACTCGCACCGATGTTACCACCGCCAACAATCATGATGCGGCGGTAAGGTTTCTCAAGTCGCTGAAGCTCACTCATTACCGAGCGAATGTGGTTACTTGCTGCAACGAAGAACACCTCATCATCAGCTTCAATGATGGTAGTGCCTTGTGGACGAATAGGACGACCCTGACGGAAAATCGCAGCAACACGAGTATCGATGTGTGGCATGTGCTCACGCAGGGCAGACAGAGCGTTGCCCACAAGCGGACCACCGTAATAGGCTTTAACGGCTACTAGGCTGACTTTCTGCTCGGCAAAGCTTACCACTTGCAGTGCGCCTGGGTATTGGATGAGGCGCTCGATGTAGCTCGTTACCAGCTCTTCTGGTGCGATAAGGTGATCGACAGGAATGGCACCAGACTTAAATAGGGCTTCTTTTTCTGCCAGATACTCTGGAGAACGAATACGTGCAACACGGTTTGGGGTATTGAACAGAGTGAACGCAACTTGACAGGCTGCCATGTTGGTCTCATCGGTGTTGGTTACTGCGACAAGCATATCGGCGTCTTGCGCACCGGCTTCGTGCAGAACATCTGGGTGGCTTGCGTGACCGTTGACCACTCGTAGGTCGTATTTGTCTTGTAACTCACGCAGTCGGTCGCCATTTTTGTCGACGATGGTGATGTCGTTGTTCTCACCAACTAGGTTTTCCGCCAGTGTGCCGCCAACCTGACCAGCACCAAGAATAATGATCTTCATACTCTTTACTCGTTATCTGAAAAAGGCGATTGAATTCACTTCAATCGCCCTATTTAGCATGCTGTTACGCGTGTTTTTTTGTTAGCACTGCGTAGTAGAAACCATCCATATCTTCTTCGCCTGGTAGAATCTGACGACCAGGTTGCTTTGGATCGGAGTCCACTAATTGCGCGTCTGCAGTACGTGCTAAGAACGCTTTTACTTGTTCCACGTTTTCTTGTGGTGTGATTGAACAAGTCGCGTAAACCATGGTGCCGCCAGGTTTTAGTTGCGTCCACATTGCATCAAAAATTTCGCTCTGTAGATCCGCAAGTGCGGCAATATCATCAGCACGACGTAGCCATTTGATGTCTGGGTGACGACGAATCACGCCAGTTGCAGAACACGGAGCATCCAGCAAAATGCGATCAAATTGTTCGCCTTGCCACCATTCTTGAGGATTACGCGCATCGCCGCAAACCACTTTTGCTTGAAGGTTGAGGCGCTTCAGGTTTTCGTGCACACGTTTAAGGCGCGTGTCATCGCAATCAATGGCAACCACTTCACTACCAGATGTACGCTCAAGAATGTGCGCTGTCTTACCGCCTGGTGCTGCGCAGCAGTCTAGGATCAGCTCGCCATCTTTTGGCTCAAGATAGTTAATCGACAGCTGCGCTGCCGCATCTTGCACCGATACCCAACCTTTTTCAAAGCCCGGCAGTTTCATCACATCGCATGGCGCCGCCAATTTTAGGGCGTCCATTGCTTGTGTGTGTGGCGTGCTATCAATGTTTTCATTTTTGAGTAGCGCAAGGTATTCATCACGAGTGTGGTGCTGGTGGTTTACACGCAGCCACATTGGCGCTTTCTGGTTGTTGGCTTCAACAATGCTTTCCCATTGTTGTGGGTAAGCTTCTTGCAGCAGTTTAAGTAACCAGCTCGGGTGACCGTACTTGCCCGCATTGTTGTTGACAGCCATTTGATCCAGTTCTTCTTGGTTGCGCTGGTAGTTACGCAATACTGCGTTGATAAGACCGCGCAAGCGGGGGCCTTTCAACTCTTTAGTACCTTCAACCGTTTCACCCACTGCAGCGTGTGCAGGAATACGCATAAAGCTCAATTGGTAAATGCCAACCAAAATCAGGTGATGGAAAACGCGTTGTTTGCCTTTTAGCGGCTTGTCCATCAACTGGTTTGCAATCATTTCTAGGCGAGGGAGGTAACGTAGAGCACCATAGCAAATTTCTTGCAAAAGAGCGTGATCACGTGGTCGTACGTTTTGTTGAGCCGCTGGAAGAGCGCTTGAAAGTGAGTGGCCCTTGTCGACGACAAGATACAAGACGTTGGCAGCCGCAGCGCGAACATTCATGATAAGTACCTTAAAGTAAAGGAGGGCATCTCTGCCCTCTAAAAGTTCGTATTATTGGTCTTTGACACGGTTATCTGGTTTTTAAACCAGTTGAGTGCCAACTTCAAACCAAGATGCACGTGAGTTCAAAATGTCTTGAACTGACATGGCTTTTTTGCCCGGAACTTGCAGTTGTTCCAGAACCAATACACCGTTGCCTGTCGCAACATAAATACCGGTTTTGTCCGCTTGCAAAATGGTGCCTGCTGGTTTGTCGCTAGTTTGATCCGCAACACGACTTTCCCATACTTTGATGCTGTTTTCAGCCGCTTCAAAGTGGCTCATTGGCCATGGGTTGAATGCGCGAACACAACGTTCAATGTGCGCAGCATCATCGTTCCAATCAATGCGCGCTTCTTCTTTGCTCAGCTTCTTCGCGTAGTTTGCTAGCTCGTCGTCTTGTTTCACGGGCTCTGCTTTGCCGGCTGCGATGTCTGCTAAACAATCAATCAGCGCATCAGGACCTAAACCTGCGAGTTTTTCGTACATTGATGCACTAGTGTCGCTTGCTTCAATCGGTAACGTTGCGATTTTAAGCATGTCACCCGTATCCAAACCAATGTCCATCTGCATAATGGTAACACCAGTTTCAGCATCACCTGCCCAAATTGAACGTTGGATAGGAGCAGCGCCACGCCAACGAGGAAGAATCGAACCGTGAACATTGATACAGCCTAGTTTAGGCGTGTCTAACACAACTTGCGGAAGTAACAGACCATAAGCGACAACAACCATGATGTCGGCATTCAGATCCGCTAGTTCTTGCTTAGCCTCATCTGATTTGAAGTTTTCTGGTTGATAAACCGGAATGTCATGCTCAAGCGCGATGGTTTTTACTGGGCTTGCAGTAAGCTTCTTACCACGACCTGCTGGGCGATCTGGTTGAGTATAAACCGCAATTACTTCGTGCTCCGAAGACAACAACGCCGCCAAGTGACGGGCGGCGAAATCCGGAGTACCTGCAAAGACAATACGTAAAGACTGACTCAAGGTAGGCTTCCTTCTAATTAAATTGTATCGAGATTAAGCGTTTTGCTGTTTCTCGTTAAAGCGTTTGATTTTTGCTAGCTTGTCCTGAATACGCTTACGCTTCAGTGGCGATAGGTAATCAACGAACAACTTACCCATCAAATGGTCTAGTTCGTGTTGAACACAGATGGCTAGCAGATCGTCGGCTTCAAAAGTGTACTCTTTGCCATCACGATCTAGTGCTTTAACAGTAACTTCAGCAGCACGCGGCACAAGTGCACGAGCACCTGGTACCGATAGACAGCCTTCTTCGATGCCATCTTCGCCACGCTTTTCCAGAATCTCAGGGTTGATAAGCACCATTGGCTCATCACGAGTTTCTGAAATATCAATTACTACGATACGTTTGTGGATATCAACCTGCGTTGCAGCCAGGCCAATACCCTCTTCGTCGTACATGGTTTCAATCATGTCATCGACGATTTTTTGAATCTCAGGTGTCACCTCTTCTACAGGTTTTGCAACGGTACGCAGGCGATCATCTGGGAATGTTAATACTTGTAATACAGACATATTCACTCGAAATATTGAACTGTGCCGTAACAGCACAAACCTTGTTGGCTCAATTCTAGACATTTTATGACCTAAATGACAGCATCCTTATACCAATTTCCATTCTGGTAGTTGCCTAACAGACCAAGGACGAGGGTCATGAATCGAATTTTCCGCAACGTTTCTCGCATTACGTTGCCGTTACTTTTCTCTTTCAATGCCGTAGCAAACACGGACTCCCAACCGCTTACCGTCAAAGATGACGCACCTAAAACTTATGTTGTGGTCAAAGGTGACACGCTTTGGGATATTTCAGCAATGTATCTGGATAGCCCATGGTTGTGGCCTCGTTTGTGGCAGGTCAATCCAGAGATCGATAATCCGCACCTTATTTATCCCGGAGACAAGTTGTCGCTGGTATGGATTAATGGTCAACCAGTATTGAGCTTAAAAGCGGTGAAAAAGCTCAGCCCTAAAGCTCGTATCACGGAAAAGAAAGCGGTGCCAACCGTTGCTGAAGGTTTGGTTATGCCTTACCTCAAGTCGGACCGTTTGGTGGACGATGAAACGCTAGAAAACGCGGCTAAAGTGATGGGGAGTAGCAAAGGCAGTAAATATCTGACTGCTGAGGACACCCTGTATATTAGTGGTGAACAAACGGCGACAGGTTGGGCTATCTATCGTCCAGTCGAAACATTTTCCCGTGAAGACGTATCTAAGCAAATTACCGCTTTACGTTTGATTGCAAAAGGGGAACTTATCGAGGCATCAAGCGAGTACTCAGGATTAAAGATCACCACTCAACTGCAAGAGATTATTCGTAACGATATCGCTTTGCCGGTCCAAACATTAGAAAATGGTGATTTCACGACGACCTTTTACCCACTGCCATCACCAAAAGGCAGTTCTGCAGCATTGCTGGGTAATATTGAGGGCATTCGATTTAGCTCAACCAATCAAGTGGTTGTGATTGATAAAGGAACATCCGATCAACTTCGCCAAGGCAGTGTGTTTGATCTTAAAGAAGATGCGCACCCGGTTTTCAAAGGTGGCGATGGTTTTGTGAAAGACAGTGGCTTACTCGACTCTAAGATCACCTTGCCGCAAAGTAAGGTTGGTGAACTGCTGGTCATTCGTCCTTATGAATATTTCAGTCTTGCACTGATTACCAATAGCACTAAGCCAATCAATAAAGAGGTATCAGTGGTTTCTCCTCTGGCTGAGGAATCGACCACGAATGAAACTACGCAATGATACTGACCTCGCCGCCTGGTTAAAGCTGAGCTGCTTGCCAGGCATTGGCGGGGTGAAGATGAATAAGCTGCTGAGTAAAGATACGCCAAGCAATATTGTCGGATACTCAACTGAGCAGCTTCAGCTTTTGGGTTTTACCACTAAGCAACTGCAAGCATGGTCTGAGGTCGATAAAGAAGTCGACGCTTGTCTTACTTGGGCTAGCGCCTCATCTCATCATCATATTGTTACTTTGGCGGATACTCTGTATCCCCCACTTCTCAAACAAACGGTCGCTCCACCTCCTTTACTATTTATAAAGGGAGAAGCGAGTTGTTTGTCTCAACCTCAAATTGCCATGGTCGGCAGCCGTAATGCTAGTGTTGATGGGCTTCAACACGCACGTCAGTTCGCTGCAGATTTGGTGAAACATGATCTGATTGTTACCAGTGGTTTGGCTTTGGGTATCGATGGACACGCTCATGATGGTGCTTTGCAAGCGGACGGTAAAACCATTGCGGTATTGGGTTCAGGGTTAGAGCAAGTTTATCCAGCCCGTCACCGAGGTTTAGCGCGGCGAGTGATGGAAAACGGTGCGTTAGTCTCTGAGTTTCGCCCAGATGCAAAACCTCGAGCAGAAAACTTCCCACGACGTAATCGAATCATTAGTGGTTTGTCGCTTGGCGTGTTGGTTGTCGAAGCAGCAGAAAAGAGTGGCTCATTAATCACCGCTCGCTACGCTCTTGAGCAAGACCGTGAAGTTTTCGCTATACCAGCTTCGATTAATGCTCCCAATGCCAGTGGTGGTAATCAGTTGATTCGTAATGGGGCTTGTCTCGTACAAAACACTCAAGAGGTGTTGAATGAAATACAGTCTTTGCTCGACTGGTCTATTAATCACAGCTTGGATTTATTTTCTACGCCAATTGATGAAGAAGAATTGCCATTTCCTCAGCTGTTAGCTAACGTAGGAAATGAGGCTACACCAGTTGATATTCTTGCAAGCAGGACCAATATACCTGTCCAAGAAGTCATGATGCAGCTCTTAGAGCTTGAGCTTTCAGGGCATGTTGTTGCAGTATCCGGTGGCTATATTCGAAAGGGGAGGGGCTAGCTATGATGATGGATATACTTATGTATCTATTCGAAACCTACATCCATAGCGATGCAGAGTTACAGGTCGAACAAGACGAGTTGGAAGATGAATTGCTTCGTGCAGGCTTCCAGCAAAAAGACATCTACAAAGCCCTTGTCTGGTTAGAAGAGCTGGCAGCATTGCAACAAAGTGATGAGCATTCAGCGATTTCAACTTGCATAGCATCGGCATCAACACGTATCTATACGGCATCAGAGATGCAGCGCTTAGATCTTGAATGTCGTGGTTTTCTGCTGTTCTTAGAGCAAATTAATGTTCTAACCACAGAAACACGTGAGATGGTTATCGATCGTGTAATGGGGCTAGAAACCAATGAATTTGAGCTTGAAGACCTTAAGTGGATCATTCTTATGGTTCTGTTTAATGTCCCTGGCAACGAAAATGCCTACACGCTGATGGAAGAGCTGCTGTACACCAAGGAGCAGGGTATTCTTCACTAATATCTTCTGCTTTAACGGTGAGTATGAGTAGTAAAATCGATCACAACCTTTTCTCGGCACACGAGCATGCGCTTGAGAGAGAGCCGTGCCCTAAATGTGGTGGGGAAGTCAGGCTGAAACATGGCAAACATGGTCCTTTTCTTGGTTGTAGCCAATACCCAAGCTGCGACTATATCAAGCCGTTGCACAGTAATGATGGCCACATCGTAAAAGAGTTAGGTGTGCCTTGCCCTGACTGTGGCAATGAGTTGGTGCTCCGACAGGGGCGATACGGCATGTTCGTTGGCTGTAGTCATTACCCAACTTGTCATCATATCGAATCAATCAATCAGCCCGAACCCGAGCAAGAATCAAAAGAGCTATACGCTTGCCCTGAGTGTGGTAAAGGGCATTTAGTTGAACGTAAGACCCGATTTGGTAAGACATTCTACGCGTGTGATAACTATCCGAAGTGCAAGTTTGCGGTAAACTTACCACCTGTAAGAGGTCGCTGTGAGGAATGCGGGTTTACCTTGTTGGTAGAAAAGAAACTCGCCAGCGGGGTTAAGTTGCAATGTGCAAGTCGCAAGTGCCAGCATACACAATCACAATAAATCTCAGGCAAAATTAAAAAGGGTCGCATCATGCGACCCTTTGTTGTCTATTTATCAACTTTTCTATGCTTGCCACTGTTTGGCAAATTCATGAACTGCTGGGAAGGTTTCTTCATCAAGCACGTTTGTTAATGCACACAACCTACGATTCAACTCACCAGTGTAATCACCGCATACGTTGATGTGACCCATCTTACGACCTTCTCGTTTCTCTTTGCCATACCAATGAATATGGCAACCATTCATCGCGAGTAGCGCATCTGGCAAGGTATCTTCACCGAGAATATTGATCATCGAGGTCTCGCGAACGAGCTTAGTACTACCTAAAGGCATACCACACACAGCGCGTAGGTGGTTCTCAAACTGACAAGTTTCTGCACCCTGCTGAGTCCAGTGACCTGAGTTGTGTACGCGTGGTGCGATTTCGTTAACCAGCAACTTGCCGTCAATGTCGAAGAACTCCAGGGCTAGCACGCCAACGTAATTCAAACAATTGGCGACGGCCGTGAACATCTCTTTTGCTTGTTCTTGCAACTCTGGAGCATCAATTGCTGTTGAGAGGCTTAATACACCATTTGTGTGGATGTTTTCTGCGAGAGGGTAAACTTCAATACTGCCATCGTTACTGCGAGCACCAATCAGTGAAACTTCACGGTTAAAAGGAACAAACTCCTCAGCAACAATGGCTTGAGTTGGTGTTGAGGCAATGCATTCCACCATTTCTGTCCAAATTATGTCGATTTGAGAAGGTTCTTTTAAACGCCACTGACCTTTTCCATCGTAACCGCCCAATGCACTTTTCAGAACCATTGGCATGCCGACGTGTTCAATTGCGCGGTCAAAATCTTCACGAGTTTTGATCACGTAGTATTTCGCATTACGTACGCCAGCATTATCAAGTAATGCCTTTTCAATGCGGCGATCACCGCCTGCTTTGATAGCTTGTGTACTTGGTAAGAACTTACCGCTCGCTTCGCAAATATCAAGCACGTCATGCGGGATATGCTCGAACTCAGCAGTGATTACATCAACTTGTTCGATCGCATTTTCTAAGCCGTTGCCTAGTACATGTTGAGTCAGTGGATGAACGATATTACCGCTGCCCACATCGTAAGCTGAAATTTGAATATTCAGTGGCGCACCAGCCAGAGACATCATACGAGCTAACTGACCCGCACCAAGAACCAGTACATGCATCTGATTAATCCTCAGCAGGGTTTGGGTTCGCCAATACGGTTTCCGTTTGTTCGTTACGGAACGCTTCGACTTTTGCCATGATCGCTTCATCATGTGTACCAAGGATTTGAGCCGCTAGGATACCAGCGTTTGCTGCGCCTGCTTCGCCAATAGCTAATGTACCAACAGCAATACCTTTTGGCATCTGTACGATAGAAAGTAGTGAGTCCATGCCTTTCAGTGCGCGAGACTGAACGGGAACGCCAAGTACAGGTACGCTGGTAAACGCCGCCGCCATGCCTGGTAGGTGGGCAGCACCGCCCGCACCTGCGATGATGACTTTAATGCCACGTTCTTTAGCACTGCTTGCGTAATCAGCCAACAATTGAGGAGTACGGTGAGCTGACACCACCTTTGTTTCGTAAGACACGCCAAATTGATCCAGCATGTCCGCTGCTAGTTTCATGGTTGGCCAATCTGATTTAGAACCCATGATGATACCGACTTTCATCTCAAACTCCTTCAAGCTGCAAAATTAGGTGAGCTGATAAATTTGTGAGCATTATACGGGGATTTTTACCTCAAGCAAACGTTTGCGTGCGTTTGTAAATACGATTGATACATTTTATAAACAAATTGCTTTAGTCTCTGAGAATGAATATTTGTACACTTAGTACAAACACAACAGACAAGATTATCAGGAAGTATCGGTGGAGAACTTTGAACAGGTGCTAGAAGCACTACAAAAAGGCGAAGTGATCGCCTACCCAACAGAGGGGGTGTTTGGTGTTGGCTGTGACCCAGATAACCCAGAAGCGATTCAAAAATTGCTAGAGCTAAAACAACGCCCTGTTGAGAAAGGATTAATCTTAATTGCGGCAAACTATGAACAACTTTTGCCTTATGTTGATGAATCTCAGTTGACCCAAGAGCAGTTAGATAAAGTACACGCAACGTGGCCTGGTCCATACACTTGGATTATGCCTGCGAGTGGCAAAGTTTCTCATTGGGTATCGGGGCAATTTGATTCGATTGCAGTGCGTGTGACGGATCATCCTTTGGTACAAAAGATGTGTAATGCTTTCGGAAAGCCGCTAACCTCTACCAGCGCGAACCTCACTGGTCAGCCTCCTTGTATGACGACTGAAGAAGTAGAGCAACAATTGGGTGACCGACTTGTGGCGATCTTACGTGGTGAAACCAGCGGTCGTGACAAGCCTAGTGAAATTCGTGATGCTAAAACCTCGCAAATATTAAGACAGGGCTAACCCTGCTAGTCAGCAATCAATAGGTACTACACGTATGTCAGCAATCGATAAGCACGCCGTAAAACAGTTCCTGATGTCACTTCAGGATTCCATTTGTCAGCAGTTAGAACAAGAAGATGGAAAGGCCGTCTTTGTTGAAGACGCATGGCAACGTGAAAAAGGGGAGCGCCTTGGTGGTGGTGGTCGTACCCGTGTTTTGCGTGATGGTGACGTTTTTGAGCAAGGGGGAGTGAATTTCTCTCATGTCGAAGGTAATGAGATGCCAGCATCAGCTACGGCGCATCGTCCAGAGTTAGCTGGTCGCCGCTTTGAAGCGATGGGTGTTTCTTTGGTTATCCATCCTCACAACCCATATGTACCGACTTCTCACGCTAACGTACGCTTCTTTATCGCAGAGAAAGAGGGTGAAGAGCCTATTTGGTGGTTTGGTGGTGGTTTTGATCTAACACCTTTCTATCCATTCGAAGAAGATTGCCAATCATGGCATGAAACCGCAAAACAACTTTGTGCACCTTTCGGTGATGATGTCTATGCAGAGCATAAAGCTTGGTGTGATAAATATTTCTTCCTACCGCATCGAAATGAAACTCGTGGTGTTGGTGGTTTGTTCTTTGATGACCTAAACCAGTGGGAATTCGACAAGTGTTTTGATTACATCAAGGCGGTTGGTGAAGGGTACTGCCAAGCTTACCTACCGATTGTGTCTCGTCGTAAAGAAATTGAATTCAGTGAGCGTGAGCGTGAATTCCAACTTTACCGTCGTGGTCGCTACGTTGAATTCAACCTAGTGTATGATCGTGGAACTCTATTTGGTCTGCAAAGTGGCGGTCGTACAGAGTCAATTCTTATGTCGATGCCACCACTTGCGCGTTGGGAATACAGCTATGAGCCACAACCTGGTTCTCCAGAGGCTGAACTTTACGAGCGATACTTAACGCCACGAGAGTGGTGAGCGTTGAATCTCCTTTTCTATATAGATAGATAGTGATAGGGTCATCTGTAATCAGATGGCCCTGTTTTTTCTCTATAGTAGGTAAGGAATAAAGGTAAGGAAATGACTCAGCAAATTGATCGCTATGCCGTGTTTGGTAATCCTATTGGACACAGCAAGTCGCCATTCATTCACACCTTGTTTGCTCGTCAAACCAATCAATCTTTGGTGTATACCGCAGAAAGTGCTCCTGTAGATGGTTTTATTGACGCAGCGAAGCTGTTCTTTGCTGAAGGAGGCAAGGGGTGCAATATCACCATGCCATTTAAAGAAGATGCTTATCAATTTGCTAGTAGACTGACCGAACGTGCTCAGCTAGCCGGGGCAGTCAATACGCTCAAGAAGTTAGATGATGGTGAGATCATTGGCGATAACACCGATGGAGCAGGTTTGGTTCAAGACCTACTTCAACATCAAGTTGTGTTAGAAGGTGCGCGGATCCTGATCATTGGCGCTGGCGGTGCCGCTCGTGGAGTGATCAAGCCGCTTCTTGATCAAAAGCCTAGTTCTTTAACCATTACTAATCGAACCTTCAGCAAAGCGCAGGAGCTTGCGGAGTTGTTTATTGCACATGGCTCTATCATCGCCAAAGAGATGGATGATATTAGTGATGAGTTCGACGTGATTATTAACTCCACATCTGCTTCCCTAAGCGGTGAGCTGCCGGGTATCTCCTCTTCTATCTTTGCAGCTAACAGTACGAGCTACGACATGATTTACGGGCAAGGGACGACCAGTTTTAACTTATGGGCAAAAGAAAGTGGTGCCGCTCATGCTTATGATGGTCTTGGGATGCTAGTGGGACAAGCTGCGGAAAGCTTTATGCTGTGGCGTGGTTTACGCCCTGGCGCAAAACAAATCCTTAGAGAATTAAGAAAGAACCTTGAAGGTCAGTAAACGATGAATCAGTCCATCTTATTCCCAGATATGCAATCATGGGATAAAACATTACAAGCGGTAAACTTTACCGCACAGCAATCAGGAGCTCTGATTGAATGCTATGTAACAAAGCAGAAGCTAGAAAAGCTTAGCGGCTCCCTGGTTGAAACTGAACAAGCGGCAATTAAAGTATTTATTGATTATCGATTCGACCTAGAAGAAATCGCGGAAGAGCTAATTGAAGATGAAGCCTTCAATGAAGAAGGCAATATCATCATCGATTAGCTTATTGCTAACCAACTACATCATTCGTCGTTGACGTCTTCTACTTCGTTTATGTAGTCATTTTTATTCTGTACATAGTTATTGGCAGACTTTTGTAAGAAAGCTCGTTCATTCTCTGATAAGGGGCGAGCTTGTTTTACTGGACTACCAACATATAAATAGCCGCTTTCCAACCTTTTCCCCGGTGGGACTAAACTTCCAGCGCCTATCATTACGTCTGATTCGACAACAACGTTATCTAAAACGATCGCTCCCATACCAACCAATACACGATCGTGGATTTCGCAGCCGTGCAACATGACTTTATGACCAATAGTGACATCATTACCAATGATTAGCGGATAGCCGTTGGGATTCTCAGTATTTTTATGGGTTACATGCAGTACGCTACCATCTTGAATATTGGTTCGAGCACCAATGTGGATATGGTTCACATCACCACGAGCTGCAACTAATGGCCAAACACTCGAGTCGTCACCAATTTGGATATCACCGACAAGAACAGAAGTTGAGTCGACATATACGCGCTTGCCTAGTTGAGGTCGAATACCTTTATAACTTCTAATAGAACCCATCTTTACTCCTTATAAAGCGTTAATAATCGGGATATCTGGAGGGAAGAGTAGCAAAAACTCGCCTTTTAGAATAAAAAACACTCAAACA
>NZ_JBECOU010000010.1:0-99537 GCF_040104475.1 Vibrio sp. SSH13-20 | reverse complement strand
TCTTCAATTTAAAGTTTTTGATTCCCTAAATAAATAGGGAGAGGCTCAATGAATACTGACTTCAAAACTACTAATGTAATTTTAAAGCTATTATCGTTCCAACAGAACGATAATGAATTGACTGTGCTGAATCTTTCGATTCAATGGTCACTTCGTTTCATTGAAACCTAATTTGATACCGCTTTCCGTTAAGAAAGAAATACCTAATTGGATTATCATCAACGAGTGCCCACACAGATTGATAGGTCTATATTGTTAAAGAGCTTGCTTATCGAGAAGTTTTTCTCTCAAAGCGGAGGTGCATTCTAGCGAGATAATTGAGAGTGTCAAACACTTTTTTCAACTAATTTTTCGTAGAAGCTTTTTACCTCTCCGACCCTGCTGAAGCCTTGTGGCGTCTGCCGTGTCGATGGATGCGCATTATAGGGAGAAGATTTTCTTTGGCAATACTAAAAATGCATTTTTTCTAAAAAAACATGCCAAATGGATACTTTCCATCCAACCTTAAAATTACCCAGAAATAACACTCAGGATTTCTACAATTTACCCACAAAAAGCTGTGGATAACTACTCATCACTATCGAAGAAATAAGAAATGCGTGAACGTGGATTAAGGTATTCTTTGATTTTCTCCGGCAATTTAGACGGATGAATCGCATTAACTATCTTTATGTCCTTTGATGCAAGGTCAATGATTGGCGCTTGAGTTCTTGGAACTGCTGGGTCATAGACCAGTACATTTGGAAATAATAAGTGGGACGCATTAACAGAGATAACCAATCCCACCATATTATTGGAGAGCTGAACCACTGTTCCCGGTGGGAACACCCCCATAAACTTAATAAGGATGTTGAGGTTCTCTTCTTTATATAAGTGTTTGCAATTCTTATAGAGGTGGGAAAGCGCCGTATATGGAATTTTTTGTTCAGCAGCAATCGAGGTGTGACATAAATTATCAAAAGCATTCGCAACGATAATCACTTGAGCGAGTTCATCAATCTCATCTCCCTTCAAACCTTCAGGATAGCCAGAGCCATCACGCAATTCATGATGTTGCGCTATCACTGTTTTTGCACTGTCAGGAAAGTCTTCAATTTGATTAGCCATATCCAAGCCATACTTAGTATGTAGCTTTAGATAATTGCTTTCTGGTTCAGTGAGTGGGACTTGCTTCCTTAATATAGCGGTTGGAATTTTGATTTTGCCCATATCATGGAACAAAGCAGCAAAAGAAAGCGCTTTAAGTTGCTCCGCTGAATACCCCTTCGCACGTCCAATCATCATCGCGATTACCGCAACATTAAGGGAGTGGAAGTAGATATCTTCAAACTCGTTTTTACCGTTCATTAAGTGCAGTGTCACATTGTCATCACACATTAACTTATCAACGATGTCATCGATCAGTTGTTGTGCCTCCCCTACTGCATCGACAGGGCGGTTGCGAATTTTGGTCATCACTGAACGCATTCTCGCAAGTGAACGCTCAAACTCTTTTTCACATTGAATGACACGGCGTCGATACGCGCTTAACTTTTCTATGCGTTTTTGCTTTTCTTTCCAAAGCTTTTGCGCTTCAAGATCTAATGTATTGTCTTGCGTTACTTCGACCTGAGGTTGATTTGCAGGTAAAGGAGACGCATCGCTTTGCTCGGGATTGAAATAAACGAACTTCACACCAAGATGACGAATCATCTCAACTTGTTCTTGGTCTTTGATTTTGAAGCTATTGAGTAGGAATGGGTGATCATTCCACTTTAGCGGAAGACGGATATGTAACCCGGGCTGAATACGATCCACTGTAAGTTTAATTGCTGCCACTTTTCCACTACTGATTCGGTTTTCCTGATAAGCCTATAATAGTAGTCAATTTTGTAAATGAATTCATCAATAAGGAGGATGCATCAAGCACCTCTGTGCATGTCGTCAACAAAGTTGCACTAACCAGGTCGATAAGAAAGGGAAACTAAGTAATTATTCGGTCGGCTTTGCGCAGCTTTAATTGCGCTTCAAATTCGGGTTGAGTCATCAATGGTTGCTCTTTTATTAAGCCTATCAACGTTTGCACCGCTACTCTGGCCATATCACTGATCGGGAAATGTACCGCTGACACAGTTGGGTACAAACTTTCACACAAATCCACACTGTCGAAGCTCACCAATGAGATTTGCTTCGGTACGGAGATACGATGCTCATGAAGAAACTGCATGGCACCCACGGTCATTTCTTCACTGCATGAGAACACTGCGGTCAAATCGGGATGCCTTCTATAAAGAGCAGCCATTGCATCGTACCCACTTTGACGACCGTAGTTTCCTTCTTCACACCAACTCTCATCGATGTCTATCCCCACCGTTTTCACTGCATCAATATAACCTCGCTTTCTCAACAAACTGTTTTGGCGTTGAGAGGGACCAGCGATGCAAACTATTTTTTGATGGCCACCAGCGATTAAATGCTCAACAGCCATTCGGCTCGCGTGATGATGGTTAAAGGTCACACAGCGTTCTTCAATACCCTCAACATACCGATCGAGCAGTACAAATGGTGTTGGTAGTTTGGCAAGTTCTCTCAAATCATCATCAGAAAGATAACGACTATGGAGCACATAACCATCACAGCGCAAATCATTAAAACGCTGAATTGCCTCTCGCTCCCCTTCCGCTGAATGATGTCCTTGTGCCGTGATGAGGAACTTCTTGTGCATATCCAACTCAGTCTGCACTTGTTCCATCATTTCACCAAAGAACCCACCCGTGTAGTACGTCACCAAAAGGCCAACCATATTACTAGAAGAGGTCGCGAGTGAACGCGCGATTGCACTTGGGCGATAGTTGAGCTCTGCCATCGCAGCTTCGACTTTCTTTCTCGTTTCTTCTCGGAACTTCCCTTCTCCATTAATGATACGAGAAACCGTTGAGCGATTTACTCCTGCGAGTTCGGCTACATCTTTAATCCTTGCCATAATGCTGCTTAATCCAACTTCCTGTTTTGTTAATCATGACTTAGCGAAAAGTGGCTGCCAGCAAATCGTAAGGTGTATAGGGGGCGATGCTGACAGCCTTAATCATACACTGGCGACTCCACTTGAAGAAACGAGAGCAGAGTAATCCGTGATTGCCATACCATGCTGAGCAAGTTCTTGTTTAAAAACGGGAGAAGTCAGGACTTGAAGTTCCACCTCTCTTTGTTGGGCGTAGCTACTTTTCGACAATAGAGATTGGTCCGCTTCCGCCGGGTGACACATCACTTCAACTACGTCATATTGAGCTTTCAAACTCAATAAATGCTTCATAATGCCTTCCAAACTAACCCCTTTATCATAGAACTCAGCAGTAAAGTAATACTTCACACTGTTCTCTATGTGGCACAAACCGCTACCACGCAAAGGTACTTTGTATTTCTGAGCAACCTTTCGAATCACCGGAAGCAGCTGTGGATGTGTATGCGCATGGTGGTGACTATCTAAATGACTTAGTGGTAGACCCAATTTAAGAAATGCTTCCACCTGGGCCACCGCTTCTTGATAGACCACCCCTTCTTCGAAATCTTGTATCTTCCATAGCTCATCGTAACTAACAAACTGAGTTTGACCACGAGTAAGATTTGGATGTCCCGTTAAAGGAATACCGGTAGTAAAACGAAGGTGCACACCAACGTTCAAATTTGGGTTCTGCTTTGCTAATTCAATCGCGTGCCGCTCTGCATCCATTCCCACCATCATTGTTGTAGACTGAACCACACCCTGTTGATGGGCTTTGATAATTCCCTTGTTCACACCCGGAGTTAAACCGAAATCATCTGCGTTAAAGATCACTTTCATTGGTGCGGTTCCTTACTTTACAAAGTCGTCAATTTAAATTGAGGCAGATACGCGGCGTTTACTTCTAATATCTCATCCAAAATGGACTTAGCCCGTCCGATATCAGGAACAAGCGGATTATTGGTTAACGCCATTAACGCTTTTTCGTAGCTTCCTTCAACTGCAGCTTCAATAGCGAGCTGTTCATAAGCTTTGACCTGATGAAGTAGTCCTTTGATATTGCTAGACAGCTCACCAACTGCCAGCGGCTTCGCTCCCCAACTGCCGATCACTGCACTGCATTCAATCACCGCGCTATCCGGTAAGCCATTGATAGCACCATTGTTTAGCACGTTCACTACATGAATACTGTTACGATTGTTGTAAATTGCATCCACGAGATTCAACGACGCGTCAGAATAGTAAGCACCGCCTCGCTCTTCCAATTCCTTTGGCTTGTGGTCTAAATTAGGATCTTGGTAAAGCTTAAATAATGCGCTTTCTGTTTCCATCACCTGCTCAGCACGTGTCCCTTGCTCTCCTGCACTCTGCTTTTCTTCCGCTAGCATCGCATCTGTTTGATAGAAATAACGATGATACGGACAAGGTATGGCTCCAAGCGCTTTAAGAAACGCAGGATCCCACGGCTCTTCCCATATATTTTTCATGCTGAAGTTGGCACCATCCCCAACTTTTTCCAGAACGGTTTGCGTAACGTCTTCTCCTTTCAACCAAGCCTTGAGCACCCAAACAAGATGGTTTAAACCAGCAAACTCAAGCTGAAGCTCTTTTGGCTCGCAATCCATCATTTCGGCAATCATCATCTCCATAGATACAGGAACGTTGCACAAACCTATACTTTTTACGTTGGAGTATTTACTGACCGCTTCTGATACCAAACCTGCAGGGTTAGTAAAGTTCAACATCCACGCGTGTGGAGAAAGTTCTTCAATGTCCTTACAGATATCGAGAATAACAGGAATAGTGCGCAGCGCTTTTGCAAAACCTCCGGGACCCGTGGTTTCCTGACCGATAACGTCATACTTGATTGGAATTCGCTCATCATTCGCTCGTGCCGTTAGTCCGCCAACGCGAAATTGAGTCATTACAAAATCTGCATCTTTTATCGCTTCACGACGATCAAAGCCGGCTTTGATTTCAATGTCAGCTCCTGCTTTATCAATCATCCGTTGTGCCAAGCCTTTGATGATCTCTAATTTCTCCGCACCTGATTCAATATCGACAAAGTGCATCTGTTTTACAGGCAAGAACTCCAAACGCTTAATTACCCCCTCAACAAGCTCTGGGGTATAACTGCTTCCACCACCTATAATGGCGAGTTTGATTGCATTTCTTGGCATCGTACCGTCCTTATCTCGCTGCTAACTGCTTGTTCAACGCAACGATTTCCACTGCCATTTCTTGCGCTAAGATGGTTGTCATTAAGTGGTCTTGTGCGTGTACCATAACAAGAGTCATTGGCACTTTGCCCTCCCCCTGATCTTCTTCAATCAATTGGGTTTGAATCAGATGCGCTTTGTTAATGCACTCTTTTGCTTGAGAAAGCTTTTCCTCTGCGGCGGTAAAATCTTTCTCTCTCGATAGACGCAACGCTTCGTAGCTCAAACTCCTGGCTTCACCTGCATTACAGATAATTTCCATTACGACTAGTTCTTGTTCCATTTCTTCTCTCCGGAAATGAAGGCTGCCAAGCGACAGCCAAATCATGATTAAGCTGTCACGCCCTCGCCTGATGGCTGTTCAGCGTCTTTACTTTCTTTGCTCATAGGTAACTCTTGTTCCATAACCTGCTTTTCAAACATCTTGAAGAACGGCAGATAAATGAAGAGATCAAGAATCAGAAGCCCAATCACCAACAGCACAGGTGAGAATGTCCAACCGCTCCCCCATGAGGCACCAATTAACGCCGGAGTCGTCCATGGCGTGGTCGCAACCCCCATACCAACAAAGCCGAGTTGTACTGCAAAGTAAGCAATGGTTGCGTTGACGATTGGTGCAAACACAAATGGAATGAATAGAATTGGGTTCATTACGACTGGGCTACCAAAAATCACAGGTTCATTAATTTGGAAAAAACCAGGTACCGCACTCATGCGACCAATACTCTTTAGGTGAGCAGAGCGGCTAAATGACATCAACATAACAAGGGCAAGCGTTGCGCCCGAACCACCAATAAAGATGTAGAAATCCCAGAATGGTTGAGTGAATACGTTTGGAATTGGTTGACCCGCGACAAACGCGTCAATGTTGGCACTGATGTTGGTTAGGAAGATTGGAGACAATAAACCAACCACAATTGCGGCACCATGAATACCAGCAAACCAAAGTAGCTGACACACAAGCAATGCACCGATAATTGCTGGTAAGGTGTTGGAAGCACTGATCAATGGCTTAAACATCGCCATCACTGCATCAGGGATCAACATGTCATATTGGGTTTGAACAAAGATACTTAATGGGTACAGTGTTAGAAATACAGCCAGTACCGGAAGAAGAACTTCGAAAGAGCGAGCAATCGCAGGTGGTACTTGTTCTGGCATGCGGATAGTAATGTTGTGTTTTTTCATGAAGCGGTATAGCTCAACAGCAAAGAAGGCGCACATTACCGCTGTAAAGATCCCGGTCCCCCCCATATGTTTCATAGCAAGCGCTCCGTCTTTTGCAGGTGCAGCTACCAGCAAAAAACACATCAAAGACAATACGGAGCTGGTGATACCGTCCATCTTGTACGCTTTCGCCAAACTATAGGCGACGCCAAGCGAGACAAATATGGTCATGATGCCCATCGACATATTGAAGGGCATCATAATGGTATCGAAATGCGTGGTCGCAAAATCCAACCAAATTCGTCCTAGTGCAAACGTCGTGTCTTCAGCAAATGGTGGGAAAGCAAAAATTAAGATAAAACTACCAACAATAATAAACGGCATTGCCACAATAAATCCGTCTCTCATTGCTCTGACATGAGGCTGATTACCTACTTTCGCTGCAATTGGGGCTATATGTTTTTCGACTATTCCTATAATCGCATCATAGAGCTTCATAGAATCCATCCTTATTTTCAGACAAAAGAATCCCACACCAAATATTGATATTTAGTGGCAACTCTTATTTCTATTTAAAATTATTGAATTAGTTAATAAGTTCTAAAGCTTGCTGGAGTACTTCTTCTCCTTTCATCATCCCGTAGGCTTGTGGAGAGATTGCATCAATATTCTTACCATGTTCCTGTGCTGTTTTGCGCAACTCCTCTAACTGAAATCGCACTTGCGGACCTAACAGACAGACATCGTACTCTTTAATTACCTCATCAAACGCATTAACTGACAGTGCATCAATCTTACACTCAAGCCCTTGCTTTTCAGCAGCTTGCTCCATTTTCTTCACTAGCATACTGGTCGACATTCCAGCACTGCAGCATAAGAGGATCTTTTTCATAGCCTTGCTCCCATTGTGTAAATTTCGAACTACAAAAACTGTAGCAAAAATAACCAACACAAAAAAGCGCAACCGGTTGCATTGAGTATGAACAAGATCTCACTTTCAATATAAAACAAAGGAGTAATTACATAAAAATAGGAATTAGACAGGAAAAGACAAAGCTAAGTATATATTTACAATTTTCATATTTATTCAATTGAAACATTAAATTAAAAACAAGGAATTTATTATCAACCTCGCTATTTAGAAGCTTAAAAACCATGATAATAATCATTTAAATTTCATATCATTAACTATTTAATCCTCTTAGTAACCTAAAACATCACAACCGTCATTGACAGATTTCTCGACACAGCTCTTATACATTGCCATCAACTAAATAAACCATTGAGACTGCTGACGTGAGCACATTAATTGAGCAATTATTTCAAGAATTAGTTACAGACCTAGGCATCGACACACTCCAACCCAACGAAGACGGGCATTGTACTTTGATGGTTGATGAAACTCTTTTACTAGACATCGAGTTGGACCCTAAACGTGAACGGCTGATCCTGACATCGCTAGTAGGACCATTAAGTTCCCAACAAGGCATAAAACAACTATCAAGCTTAATGCAGTTCAATAAAGCCTTATATAAAGAACTCAATATGTCTCTAAGCCTTGAAACTCACACAGCGAGTATCGTTTTGACATACAGCGTGGATGCTGGTCTTTGTACTGTGTTTGACCTAGAAAGCGCACTGTCGTGTTTCATCAGTCAAACAGAGAAATGCCGTCATTTGCTAGAGAGTACCCAAGAGGACTCGCCCCCTAAAAATAGCATGCTCAATACTGCTATCTGCGTTTAATTTTCCTCAAGAATTTATAGAGATACCGATATGGCTATACAACTACAACAGTTTCTTAGTGTTGCTAAAAATAATACTGTGGTTGCCAATCAAAACAATCAAGGAGAGGTCACTTTAAAAAGTGGTCGTTTTGAAGGCAAAACGCTTTCTCCTTTTGCAAAGCACACTCAAACTCAATCCAATCTTAACCTTCAAACCATGGGGCTCTTTCTCAACTCATTACAGAAAGAGTACGGAAGTGATATCACCTCACATCTAGCTTCTAAGTTAGATATTACCTCCGGTAGTAAGCCGTTAAGCGGAAAAGTCATCCAGACCATTGTTGGTGAGGCGAATGCCATCAGCAAGACCATGACCGCTTTCAATGCCCAAGCCGTTCATGATTTTATTGCCTCTCCAAATGGCGCTCAAAAATTACTTGCTAACAACGACCACGAGCAATGGTTGGCTCCAAATAATGCAGCAGGAAAACAATTTGAAGGTTTGCTTCACGAGGCATGCGACAAACAACATCATCAATTGACTCAACGAGAAATTGCTGAGATCGCCCAAACCGTTGTTGATGACATACATCGTCTTCCACAAGGTATTCAAGAAGACTTCAACCAAGTAGCGGATGCATTCAATCAGAAAGATCATTATCAAGTACTTCACAACCTCGATAATTGTGCGCAAAAGATCATGCTACGCGCGCAATTTGACTTAGCTGATGTCGATAAGCAAAAGCTTGGCGCTGACGACAAGAGTGGTTACCAGCAACATATCGTGTCTGAATTAACGCAAGGCTTATCTCAGACTCAAGCCAGCGATTTACTCAACTCTATTCTTAATCATCCAACCAGCAAAGAACTGGTCCAATTGCTCAACTCTCCAGGATTCAAAATGCAAGTAATGGATGACCTAGAGCAAGCCGATATTCCACATGAAGAGCAGTTGTTAACACTGACTAAACTGTGTCGAACTGAAACACTGCTTGATGCACTAATTACAGAGTTAGATAAACGCGCACATGGTAGTGACAAAGCATCGCAACGTTTAAATGATTGGGTTAGTTACTATGGACAGGGTATTGGTGCTGGTGAGATTTCAGCATCAGATCCTGAGTTTGCTTCTGCTTTTTTGACGATGCAAGCCAATGACAACCACTTAAATCTTGACGATTGTGGGCTTACTCAAGAGCCTGTTGCTGCGCAAACCAAACAATATGTCACGCTGACTAACCCCACAGCCGTCACCAATGCACTCAAAGAAATCGCCGCAAAAGTGGATGAAAAACGCAGTGAGCAGTTTGAGAAAGACTTTGATCGCGCAACTTATCTAGTTGATGGTGCTCAAATCAGTCGCAATGAAGATTCAACATTAGATGACATCAGTAAAATGCCGACAGGCGTAAGCTACTTTGCTAACCAAGAGTTGTTTGCAAGCGTCCTTATCTCTTTAATGAATGAACAAGGCATCACGCCAATAGGCGACCCAACATCCACGTTCAATTTGTACAATAAAGAAGATGGCACAATGGAACTTCATGCCCAATTGGACATGCAACTTAAAATGATGATTGGTTTAAACGAAGAGCCATTAGATCCGGATAAAAGCTCGCTGCATCTTGAGGTCAATCTAACGATAGCAGCGCACAATAGCCAAATTGATGCCAAGTTAAATGGACCAATTAACGTCGACTATCGAGCCGCTCCTCTTTAATCCCGCGTGATAAGATTCCAACAAATAACCAAGCCTCGATAGTGTCGAGGCTTTTTGTTAGCCTGAAATGCGTCAGTTTTTAGGGACATAATCCCGCTAACTACCACCTTGATCATCATGCTGGATTTGAATTCACAAACCTCAGATACAACAAAGCCCCGACTTTCGTCGAGGCTCTGTCTTGGAATATGGTACCGGTGGGCGGACTTGAACCGCCACGCCCGAAGGCAACGGATTTTGAATCCGTCGTGTATACCAATTTCACCACACCGGCATCTCTGGGCTATTGCCCTTTGATGGTTGGCATTATACGTAAGCTTTTGACCTGCGCAAGCAGAAAAACCTTAAATAACTATCGTTTGCTGATAATTTCGCCACAAAGTGTGACAAAGAAGATCTCATCTTAGCTCAGTCTGCCGTTTTGCTTTGTTGCAATACCACCATTCAGTCCTATAAACGGTTAACGGTAATATCCGAAACGTAACCATTACCGATATTAGATAGCGCACCATGAATCATCCGCGCTGCATCACCTGCGCTCATAAAACTACTGGTGTCTAAAGACTTGCCACTCGTCTCCCAAAACTCAGTCGCCATACCTCCAGGATACACTGCGATAATTTTCATTGGTTTGCCTTTTAATTCCATACGAACGGATTCAATCAAACCTTTGACAGCCCACTTCACCGCACAGTAGGTCGATTCTTGTGCCTTAGGCTGTTGTGCCGCTGTCGACATCACCATCACAACATTTACCGGCTGATCTTGATAACGCTTTACCAACTCTCTTAAGACATGAATTGCTGAAGTGAGATTGTTTTCAATCAGCTTTTGAATCTCTTGTGGGTCTTGCTCGGCTAACAAACCAAAATAACCACTTCCCGCACAATGAATCAGAGTTGAAGGCACTTGAGGCAACTCATCAAATAACTTCTCGACTTGAGATGCGTCGATAAGATCGCAACTTCTTACCTTAGCTTTACTCGAGAGGTGTTGAGCAAGCGTATTTAACTTCTTTTCGCTGCGACCAGTTAACAGTGTTTCTTCGCCTTGAGCATCATACAACTTAGCTAACTGCGCACCTAAGCCACTGCTCGCGCCTGTAATTACGATCATCTTGTACCTCTATCACGTCATTCGTAATCTTGTGTTCTAAGCAAAGTAACCCATGTTTGATGCTTTCACAGATTGCATGATAGGAAGTTTGAACTCGGTTACTTTGTTGGATAGTTGATTAGCGATAGAGTCGTATTCAAACTTGTGATTTGCCCACAATTGAAGACTCTGTGCGTTAGCTCTCTTTTCACAAGCTAATGGAATCTATATTCTGACGCACAATTTTAAAGGTAAGTGATGGAATTATGACGACTTCTACAACTCTTCCACCAGCGGGCTTTTTCCGTCGACTCGCAGCATTGTTTTACGACACGCTGATCATCCTAGCGATTGAGATGATGGCAGCAGGCGTAGTAATGGCGATTGTTTTTGCGCTTAATGCGGCAGGCTTGCTGAGTTATGGGGAATATGTGGATGCAGCAGATATGCTAGGAAAGCATCCAGTTCTAAGCCCATTGTTCACGCTGTACCTGGCTGTGGTGTGGATCTACTTCTTTGTATTCTTCTGGACCCGCGCAGGACAAACACTAGGCATGCGAGCTTGGAAAATGCAAATTCGTAACAGTAAGGATGGTGCGCCAATTACAGTTACTCAGGCTTTAATTCGTTTAGGTACGTCGGGCTTTGGTTTGGCTAACTTGACTGTGCCAATCGACCCACAAAAACGTGGCTTCCACGACATTTGGGCAAAAACCGAAGTCGTTGTCTTGCCGAAAGCAAAATAGCGAAACCGCGCAAGCAGAATAGAAAAAGGAAGGCACAGTGCCTTCCTTTTTTATGTTTATCGCTTTTGAAAACCTACAGCTTTCTTCTTAGCAAGGATACCGCAATTGCTAGGAACACTAAGCTAGGGGCTAATGCGCCGAACACTGGCGGAATGCCATATACCAAGGTCAGAGGTCCAAAGAACTCACTGGATATGTAGAAGGTAAAACCTGCAACTACCCCTGAGAGCACCCTTGCACCCATGGTGACACTACGCAATGGACCGAAAACAAACGACAACGCCATCAACATCATCACCGCAATAGAGAGTGGTTGAGATAGCTTGCGCCAAAATGCGAGTTCATAACGCGAAGCATCTTGTTCCGAGGCTTTCAAATAGGTCACATAGTCATATAAGCCACTTAAAGAAAGCTCTTCTGGTTTCACCGTTACCACCGCCAACTTATCTGGTGCTAATGAGGTGTGCCATTCCATCTGCTCTAAATCGCGCTTGGTAATGACGTTTTCATTTTCCATATCGGTGATTTGCACATAACGCATCAACCAATTGTTATCTTGTTGGTAGTCGACTTCTTCTGCGAAGATAACTTTGTCTAAGTTCTTATCTTCATCGAAACGCCACATGTTCAAGCCGTAGAGTTTGTCATCTTCCACTTTACCGATAAAGATGAAGTCGTTGGCATCACGAGCCCATACCCCAGCCCGCACCGACACAATACTACCGCCAGATAGAGCAAATGCACGTAGGTCACGCGCCATCTTTTGCGCCTCTGGTGCGCCCCATTGACCAAGCGTCATAACGATAAGCATTAAAGGTACTGCGGTTTTAAGTACTGATAAGCCGATATCCAACTTAGAGAAACCCGCCGCTTGCATAACCACAAGTTCAGAACTTGAAGCAAGCATGCCCAAACCAATCAAGGCTCCCAGCAGCGCCGCCATTGGGAAGAACATTTCGATATCGCGAGGAATACTCAGCAAAACAAAGTAAAGCGCGTGCATTAGGTCGTAAGCACCACGACCAACTTTACGCAACTGTTCTACGTACTTGATGATGCCCGACAAGCCGACGAAAGTCGCCAGAACCAAGGCTGTGGTAGAGATGATCGTTCTACCGATGTAAAGGTCTAAGAGTTTGAACACAGCTTACGCGAGCCTCTTCTTGCGGAATTTGTCTTTAATTCGTCGAGCTGGAACACTGTCCATCATGTTAGCCAAGATAGCGACAATCAATAACATGGCATTAATTGGCCACATACCAATAGCAGCAGGAATAGCACCATCTTCTAGTGCGGATTTCGTTGCACTAATCGCAAGGAAGTACGCCAAGTAAATCAAGATAGCCGGTCCCATTTTAGCAAAGCGTCCCTGGCGCGGGTTCACTGCCGACAAAGGAATAACCAGCATCGTTAATAGTGGAATACACACGAACAACGAGATACGCCATTGCAGCTCAGCCTGCGCTTCAGGATCTGGGTGACCAATCAAGTCTGCCGTTGGGTACGCTTCCCAATCGCGACCTTTTTGCTTCACTTCACGCTGACCAATCAAACCTTCGTACTGATCGAACTTAGTAACCATGTATTCAACACGAGTCGGCACACCTTCATAGCGCGTACCTTCATGCATTGTGATGATCTGACGTCCATCCGACAGTTCTTTTACTTCACCAGAAGAGGAAAACATCACGCTTGGTAAGATGGAATCACGCGGACGCATCTGTGCTACAAACACATTACTTAACGTGCTGTCTTTGATGTCATCAATAAAGACAACCGAAGAACCATCTGGCGTGCCTTGGAACTGACCTTTCTTCAATAAGTCGACACTGTTTTCTGCCGCGACTTGCTCATAAAGTTGCTCAACACGGTCTTGTGACCAAGGCGATAGCCATAATGCATTGAACGCTGCCACACCCGATGTGATGATCGCCAAGTACAACGCAGCTTGTACCAGGAACTTATTCCCGATACCCGTCGCGTTCATCACCACGATTTCACTTTCCGCATATAAACGACCAAATGTGATCAATATGCCGATGTACAAACTTAATGGCAGCATTAATAGCCCCATTGCTGGCATGTTTAAACCAACAACTGAGAAAATTAACCCAGCAGGAATATCCCCGTCCGAAGCATCAGCAAGAACACTGATAAACTTCTGGCTCACAAACACCAAAAAAAGCACGAAGAAAATCGCAAATTGGCTCTTGAGTGTTTCGCGGATCAAATATCTAACAATAATCACGCTGAAATTACCTATACAAAACTTGTTTTTTTGGTCGAATCACTATAGTTTCCCGTTGAACCATTTATTTTTTTAAAAATTATAAACTAGATGTTAGCGCTTAAATCAGCTCTGTTGGTAAGACCTGAGCTTAAATTCAACAAGTAAGCGATCATTATCTAACATTTAGAGCAATTTGTCTTCAGGATGTAGGAGTACGCATGGAGTTCAGTGTTAAAAGTGGCAGTCCAGAGAAACAACGTAGCGCATGTATCGTTGTTGGTGTGTTTGAACCACGTCGCCTTTCTCCAGTAGCCGAGCAACTTGATAAAATCAGTGACGGTTACATCAGTTCACTACTTCGCCGTGGTGATCTAGAGGGTAAACCTGGTCAGATGCTGCTACTGCATCAAGTACCAGGTGTTTTGTCAGAGCGCGTTCTACTCGTAGGTTGTGGTAAAGAACGTGAGCTAGGCGAGCGCCAGTACAAGGAAATCATTCAAAAGACGATCAGCACACTTAACGAAACAGGTTCTATGGAAGCAGTATGTTTCCTAACTGAACTACACGTTAAGGGTCGTGATACTTACTGGAAAGTTCGCCAGGCAGTAGAAGCGACTAAAGATGGTCTTTACACATTCGATCAGTTCAAGAGCGTTAAGCCAGAAACTCGTCGTCCACTGCGTAAGCTAGTATTCAACGTACCAACGCGTCGTGAACTAAACCTAGGTGAGAAAGCAATCACTCACGGTCTAGCTATAGCATCTGGTGTGAAAGCATCAAAAGATCTTGGCAACATGCCACCAAACATCGCAAACCCAGCGTACCTTGCTTCTCAAGCACGTCGCCTTGCTGACGATTACGAAACAGTAACCACCAAGATCATTGGTGAGCAAGAGATGGAAAAACTGGGCATGACATCTTACCTAGCAGTAGGTCGTGGTTCGAAGAACGAATCAATGATGTCGATTATCGAATACAAAGGTAACCCAGAGTCAGAAGCAAAACCTATCGTACTAGTCGGTAAAGGTCTAACGTTCGATTCAGGCGGTATCTCTCTAAAACCTGGTGAAGGTATGGATGAGATGAAGTACGACATGTGTGGTGCTGCGTCTGTATTCGGTACAATGAAAGCGCTAGCGAAGCTAAACCTACCAATTAACGTTATTGGTGTTCTAGCAGGCTGTGAAAACATGCCAGGCAGCAACGCTTACCGTCCAGGTGATATCCTAACAACCATGTCAGGTCAAACCGTAGAAGTTCTAAACACGGATGCGGAAGGTCGTCTTGTTCTTTGTGACGCACTGACTTACGTAGAGCGTTTCGAACCAGACTGTGTAGTAGACGTTGCAACGCTAACTGGTGCTTGTGTTATCGCACTAGGTCACCATATTAGCGGCGTAATCTCTAACCACAACCCACTTTCTCATGAGCTAGTAAATGCTTCTGAGCAAGCAAGTGACCGTGCATGGCGTCTACCAATGGCAGACGAATACCACGAGCAATTGAAGAGCCCGTTTGCTGATATGGCAAACATCGGTGGTCGTCCTGCTGGTACTATCACTGCGGGTTGCTTCTTGTCTAAGTTTGCTAAGAAGTACAACTGGGCACACGTCGATATCGCAGGTACTGCTTGGAAATCAGGCGCAGCGAAAGGCTCAACGGGCCGTCCTGTCTCAATGCTTGTCCAATTCCTTTTGAACCGCAGCGGCCAAGAGACAGAAGAGTAATTTCTGAACAACATCTAAAAGGGCCGCAAGGCCCTTTTTTATTACCTCGATTTTCTTGATTGAAAATCGGATTTAAGATGGTCTTAGGAAGAGACCAACGGCAAGCGAGAGAATGATGCAAACTGCAACCTTCTACATCATTAACGAAGAGAGCCCGCAAGCAACGGTGACTGGCTTTGAAGAATACATCGTGTTTTTGACTCAGCACTTTGCTCGCCAAGGCGCAAAAGTGTATCTGAATTGCCAAGACAAACCGCACGCCGAGCAGCTCGCCGAAGCCTTTTGGCAAATTGATGCAGACAAGTTCATGGCACATAATCTTGTAGGCGAAGGACCGAAATACGCCACCAATATTGAAATCGGCCATGAAGGTGTAAAACCTAATTGGAACCGTCAGCTGGTAATTAATTTGGCGGAAAATGAGACAACCTTTGCGAACAAGTTTGCTCAAGTGGTAGACTTCGTGCCTTGCGAAGAAAAAGCTAAACAGCTCGCAAGAGAAAGGTATAAAATTTACCGTCAGGCAGGTTATCAACTGCAAACGATCGAAATTCAATATCCTTAACGGTCAATCCTTATAGTTAAGCTCTCCACTCAGAGAGTTCACTTATAAAGATTGACTTAGATTCAACCATCAACGTATCCATTAAAAGAGCGCTATGGAAAAGACATACAACCCAACTTCAATCGAACAAGCTCTATATCAGACTTGGGAAGAGAAAGGCTACTTTAAGCCACACGGTGACACTACTAAAGAATCATACAGCATCATGATCCCGCCACCGAACGTCACTGGTAGCCTACACATGGGCCACGCGTTCCAAGATACGATCATGGATACGCTTATCCGTTGTGAGCGCATGAAGGGTAAAAACACTCTTTGGCAAGTAGGTACGGACCACGCAGGTATCGCAACTCAGATGGTTGTTGAGCGTAAGATCGCTGCAGAAGAAGGCAAAACAAAACACGATTACGGTCGTGAAGCTTTCATCGACAAAATCTGGGAATGGAAAGGCGAATCTGGCGGCACTATCACTAAGCAGCTTCGTCGTCTTGGCGCATCTGTAGACTGGGATCGTGAGCGCTTTACGATGGACAATGGTCTATCTAACGCTGTTCAAGAAGTGTTCGTACGTCTATACGAAGACGATCTAATCTACCGCGGTAAGCGTCTAGTTAACTGGGATCCAAAGCTACACACAGCGATTTCAGATCTAGAAGTAGAGAACAAAGACACTAAAGGCAACATGTGGCACTTCCGCTACCCACTAGCAGATGGCGTTAAAACAGCAGATGGCAAAGACTACATCGTTGTTGCAACGACTCGTCCAGAGACCATGCTAGGCGATACTGGTGTTGCAGTTAACCCGGAAGATCCACGTTACAAAGATCTTATCGGTAAAGAAATCATCCTTCCTATCGTTGATCGTCGCATCCCAATCGTGGGCGATGAGCACGCAGATATGGAAAAAGGTACTGGCTGTGTGAAAATCACACCTGCGCACGACTTCAACGACTACGAAGTTGGTAAGCGCCACCAGCTACCAATGATCAACATTCTGACTTTCGACGCGAACATCCGTGACGCTTCTGAAGTATTCAACACCAACGGCGAAGCAAGCGACGCTTACAGCACTGAGCTACCAGCTAAGTACCACGGTATGGAACGTTTTGCCGCTCGTAAAGCTATCGTTGCTGAATTCGACGAGCTAGGTCTACTTGAAGAAGTGAAAGATCACGATCTACAAGTTCCTTACGGCGACCGTGGTGGCGTGGTTATCGAACCAATGCTAACTGACCAATGGTACGTACGTACTGCGCCTCTAGCGAAAACAGCAGTTGAAGCAGTAGAAAACGGCGACATCCAATTCGTTCCTAAGCAATACGAAAACATGTACTTCTCTTGGATGCGTGACGTTCAAGACTGGTGTATCTCTCGTCAGCTATGGTGGGGTCACCGCATCCCAGCTTGGTACGACAACCAAGGCAACGTTTACGTAGGTCGTGACGAAGAAGAAGTTCGTAAGAACAACAACCTAGAGTCAGTTATTGAACTGCACCAAGACGAAGACGTACTGGATACATGGTTCTCTTCTGCACTATGGACGTTCGGTACTCAAGGTTGGCCTGAGCAAACTGACGATCTGAAAGTATTCCACCCTTCAGACGTACTAGTAACTGGTTTCGACATCATCTTCTTCTGGGTTGCGCGCATGATCATGATGACCATGCACTTCGTGAAAGACGAAAACGGCAAACCACAAGTACCATTTAAGACAGTTTACGTTACTGGTCTAATCCGTGACGAAAACGGCGACAAGATGTCTAAGTCGAAAGGTAACGTACTTGACCCAATCGACATGATCGATGGTATCGACCTAGAGTCTCTAGTAGAGAAGCGTTGTGGCAACATGATGCAGCCTCAGCTAGCGAAGAAAATCGAGAAGAACACTCGTAAGACGTTTGAAAACGGTATCGAAGCATACGGTACAGACGCACTACGTTTTACTCTTGCAGCAATGGCATCAACAGGTCGCGATATCAACTGGGATATGAAGCGTCTTGAGGGTTACCGTAACTTCTGTAACAAACTATGGAACGCAAGCCGTTACGTAATGATGAACACAGAAGAGCAAGATTGTGGCTTCAACGGTGGTGAGATTGAATACTCACTAGCGGACAAGTGGATCGAGTCTCAGTTTGAACTTGCAGCGAAAGCGTTCAACAACCATATCGACAACTTCCGTCTAGATATGGCGTCTAACACGCTTTACGAATTCATCTGGAACCAATTCTGTGACTGGTACCTAGAGCTAACTAAACCAGTTCTATGGAAAGGTACTGAAGCGCAACAGCGTGGTACTCGCCGTACACTAATCACGGTTCTTGAGAAGACGCTACGTCTAGCTCACCCAGTGATTCCTTACATCACTGAAACTATCTGGCAAAGCATCAAGCCACTAGTTGAAGGTGTAGAAGGCGAGACAATCATGCTTCAAGCACTGCCTCAATTCGACGAAGCAAACTTCAACCAAGAAGCGCTAGACGATATTGAATGGGTGAAAGCGTTCATTACCAGCATCCGTAACCTACGTGCTGAATACGACATCAACCCAGGTAAGCCGCTTGACGTTATGCTGAAAGCTGCAAACGCAGAAGACGCAGCGCGTCTAGAAGCAAACAAACAAGTACTGATGTCTCTAGCGAAACTAGAATCTGTACGCGTACTTGCTGCTGACGAAGAAACGCCAGCGTGTGCAACAGCATTGGTTGCTAAGTCTGAGCTGATGATCCCAATGGCGGGTCTGATCGACAAAGACGCTGAGCTTGCTCGTCTAGATGGCGAAATCAAGAAAACTCACGGCGAAATCAAGCGTATCGAAGGCAAACTAGGTAACGAAGGCTTCGTAGCGAAAGCTCCTGAAGCAGTTGTTGCTAAAGAGCGTGAGAAACTTGAAGGCTACAAAGAGACGCTAGCTAAGCTAGAAGAGCAAAAGACAACGATCGCTGCACTTTAATCGCTAAAGGCTAGAGTAAAAGAATCAAAGGGTTGGTGTGAAAGCATCAACCCTTTTTGCATTTATCACTCGGAAAGCTTTCAAAGGTATTCGCTCTTCTCTCCTACTTCCCCTCCTATTTAATAGTTTTTACCTATCAAACTAATCTTAACTGCCCATTAGATTTAATGATAATAATTCTCAATAATAGACCTATCGAAACAACACAACGATTGAGTAATTATCATGAAAAAGACACTAACCTTTGCAGCACTCCATTTTACTATCGCGTTTAGTGTCGCTTACGTGCTTACTGGCGACATTCTAATTGGTAGTTTAATCGCCATGATTGAGCCTTCAGTGAACACCGTCGCTTTCTACTTTCATGAAAAGGCATGGGCAAAAGTCCCAGCGCTTAAAGCTCGTCAGTGGATGACCAAATTAAAAACCGCAAGCTTTGCCACTATCCACTTCAGTGTTGCGTTTAGCGTGGTTTACTTACTAACAGGTGATGCGTTTGTCGGCGGTATCATGGCGATGCTAGAGCCAAGCTTGAACACAGTGGCTTACTACTTCCACGAGAAAGTATGGATGCGTAAATCAGATAACCAAGCACCACAATTTTGTCTACACCAACACGCTTAAACATGGAGGCTCAATACGCCTTCTAACAAGCAAAATAACATTTACCATTGACAAAGTTGCGCACCGCAATTAATTTAATTGCGGTGCGCAACTTTGTTTCCAGAGGTAAGTGATTATGAATGCTCGTCAACTCCGACACTACTCCCGTCAAGCCGTCCGATTGCTTGGTATGCTCGATAAACAATGCGGCGATGTCGCTCTCACTCCAGTACAAGCGCACGCATTAGGTGAAATCCAGCTGCAGCCGTTAACCATCAATCAATTGGCACATCAGCTTAATGTCGACAAGTCCAATGCGAGCCGAACCGTTACTGGTCTGATTAAATTAGGCTTGGTTGAGAGCATCGAAAACCCAAAAGACAAACGTAGCCAGCTCGTAGCACTTACAGAGCAAGGGCAACAGGCGTTATCGCAACTAGACCAGCAGCAAAACAGCTTCTTTGAACAGCTGCTTACCCAACTCGATGACAGCGAGCAAGAGCAACTCAAACTTGGTCTAGAGACTTACCTAAAAGGGCTAACGAAAGTGTGCCAGGCTGAGGAATACGTTCTTCGACCTCTTACCAAAGCAGATAACTCGCAAGTTGCGGACGTGATTCGTAAAGTCTCTGCAGAATACGGTTTAACCGCAGATAAAGGTTATGGTGTGGCAGATCCAACGCTTGATGACATGTACTCGGTTTACGACCAACAAGGCGCAGCCTACTGGGTAGTCGAGTACCAAGGCGAGATTGTGGGTGGCGGCGGCTTTGCACCTTTAGCTGGTGAGCCAAATGTGTGTGAGCTGCAAAAGATGTACTTCTTACCTCAAACGCGAGGACACGGCTTAGCTAAACGCATCGTCGCATTGAGCTTACAGCTAGCGAAACAGTTTGGGTATCAGCAGTGCTATTTAGAAACGACAGAATGTCTAAGAGAAGCAGTAGGCTTGTATGAAAAGCTAGGCTTTGAGCATCTCGATGCCCCGCTAGGACAAACAGGGCATGATGCATGTGAAGTCGTGATGCTTAAAACGTTATAGCGCTTTATCCCCAAAACTTAAAGTACAAGATGGGTAACACAGAGTTCTTGGCTAAGCGCCACTGTAAATGCTTGGCGTTGCCCATCCAACTCCACCACGAGTTCGTAGAGATCTTTTGGATCGGGATCATTAAGATCGGCATACTTTGGCGCTTCGATCTGGAATAAAGCACTCGCATGATCCGCTCGGACATCAATAGGAATATGGTAAGTCATGCCATTAAATTTAACCGATGCCGATACTAGACCCGGCGCAAAAGTTTGATAGTACAAGTCTACTTTAAACTCACAACCACCACCATGGTGCCAAATCTGCTCGGTTGCTACACGGTCTAAACGCACATTGCGAACAAACTGCAGATACGGCTCTTGCCATACCCCCAAGCGCTCATCACTCTTTTGGTATTCATGATCCGCAAGTGAGCACAACTCTGGTTTATCCTCATCCAGCAGAAGATCTTCTTCTTCCTCAAGGAACAGGATCTCAAAACGGTTACGCCCCATCTGCATGAACGGACGAATGTCTTTTTTGTACATGCTTTGTGAACCGTCACAGTCGAACAATGCTACCCCGTTTAAACGCACTTCAGCATGGTAATCCACACCACCCAACACCATTTCTACCGCTGGGAATGCCATCATGGATTCGTCCACTTCAATGTCGTGCATCAGATGCCACTCTTGCTGACGAATCACGTCTTCAGTCAGTTCAGCAGGCAATACCTGACTCAAAGGAGCAGGGAAAGTAATGTCATCCTGTGGGATAGAAAGGTCCGTCAGTGGAGAGACTTGCCATAAACCGGCGAGTGAGAGTTGCATAGTTACCTTGAGCTAGATCAATTTTCACGCATTATATACACAAGTAACTTAGGGTTACAGGCAATAAGCACACAAACTCAATGAGAATTATTTATCGTTACCTGCGGTTATCATTTTCAGGGCACAAAAAAGCCAGCGATAAACGCTGGCTTCTTAGATTGAATAAGAGGATTACTCTTCGTCTTCATCATCTTCTTCAGGGTAAAGCGCATCTTCGCCTTCGTAGTAAGTACCCCAACCGTCATAAATGATGTCGTATTTTTCTGCCAGATGAACCAGTTTCTCAACCTGAGCATCAATTGCTTCTGCGTTTAGTGCAGATTCCATTGTTGCATCACAGCAAAGCAGTTTGTTGCCGTCTTCATCTTCTGTTTCTTCAGCTTCAAGAACTTCAAAGCCCATCTTGAACGCTTCAACAACCGCTTTTTCTAGCGTATCGAAGTCTTCAGCAAATAGGTGGTGCTCGATTTCGTATAGTGAATCTGGATCGCTGCCATCTTCTAGCAATGCTGCAATGATATCGCGAGTCTCTTCCTTTTGAATCTCAATTAATTCTTCTACTGATAGATATTCATCTTCGTGAGACATGTTTTGGCTCCAGATTAGTTACTTGATGGAAACACTATACTCTAAACTGAGTACGTTAATGCGGTGAAATATGGCACGGATTGCGATGAAAAGCCACAAACAAACACCAAACTGCGGTGATTCTTGATGATAATTTTTACTCACAAATCTAAACCTCGCTCACAGAAACAAAAAATTAACAAAAACGGCTAATCTTTAATATTCAGAAGATCCTAATTGAGCCTGAGACGAGTAATTTTAGGCTTGTTTGCGTGTTTATGATCTTGGAGTGAATACAGCAACGGCTCGTTAATTCTGACCTAACGAATAAAAGAAAGCCAAAAACTGCATATTTCAGAATGGTTATGCATATTTTATGCACTTTTGATGTATGACTTCTTTCTCAAACGAAAAAGAATAAAAACGCACTTTTTAAAACTCATGAACAAACAACAAAATATAGAATTAAAATACACCAAGGAAGCATTTACAAAATATAACGCCAAAAAATTATATTTTTGCAATATATAAGCAAAGTCCTAAGACTTGCATCTTTGCACCAAGCTTGTCATAACTAACGGCTGGAATATTTGTAAGGATGCAAAATGAGTAAGCTGTACGTTGGATCAGAAGTTGGTCAACTAAGACGAGTTCTATTAAACCGCCCAGAGCGCGCCCTCACCCACCTAACGCCATCGAACTGCCATGAGCTACTGTTTGATGACGTATTAGCGGTCGAAGCGGCTGGTGAAGAACACGACGCATTTGCGCGCACACTGCGTGAACAAGATGTCGAAGTACTACTGCTTCATGATCTGCTGGTTGAAACCCTTGCGGTTCCAGAAGCAAAACAATGGTTGTTGAATACTCAGATCTCTGACTTCCGTTACGGTCCGACTTTCGCTCGTGACTTACGCCAGTACTTCGCAGAGATGGACGATGAGCATCTAGCAAGCATTCTCCTTGGCGGCTTGGCTTACTCGGAACTGCCAATCAAATCTTCATCAATGTTGCCGAAGATGAAGCGCCCACTGGACTTCGTGATCGAACCTCTGCCGAACCACCTCTTTACCCGTGACACGTCATGCTGGGTATACGGCGGCGTTTCTCTTAACCCAATGATGATGCCTGCACGTCAACGCGAAACCAACCATCTGCGTGCGATTTATCGCTGGCACCCAACCTTCGCGGGTCAAGACTTCATTAACTACTTTGGTGATGAAGACCAGCACTACGACAATGCCAACGTTGAAGGTGGTGATGTACTGGTTATCGGTAAAGGTGCGGTTCTGATTGGTATGTCTGAGCGCACAACCCCACAAGGTGTAGAAAACTTAGCGGCAAGCCTGTTTAAATCTGGTCAGGCGAAAGAAGTGATTGCTATCGACCTACCAAAACACCGCTCGTGCATGCACCTTGATACGGTCATGACGCATATGGATGTAGACACTTTCTCGGTATACCCAGAAATCATGCGTAAAGATTTAGATACTTGGCGCCTAACACCTAAAGGCAACGGTGAAATGCATGTCGAAGCATCACACAACTATCTGCATGCCATCGAATCGGCACTTGGTTTAGATCAATTGAAGATCATCACAACGGGTGGTGACAGCTACGAAGCTGAACGAGAGCAATGGAACGATGCCAACAACGTACTGACGGTGAAACCTGGTGTTGTGATTGGTTACGAACGTAACGTCTACACTAACGAGAAGTACGACAAAGCTGGTATTGAAGTCCTGACTATTCCGGGTAACGAGCTTGGTCGCGGTCGTGGTGGTGCACGTTGTATGAGTTGCCCAATCGAACGTGACGATATTTGAGAAACCTCTCCCACCAAATAAAACCAATTGAGACTAAGGTTGATGTGAATGCATCAACCTTTTTTTGCTTTTGATTAAAATAATTATTCACAATAAAAGCATTTATATGTTTTAATGCTTTTATTCTTTATCAACCAAACGACCTAAGGGACGAGCTATGGCTTTCAATCTACGTAATCGCAACTTTTTGAAGCTATTGGACTTCTCAACTAAAGAGATCCAGTTTTTGCTCGAACTGTCTGCAGAGCTGAAAAAAGCTAAATATGCAGGAACAGAGCAGAAGAAACTTCAAGGTAAAAACATCGCACTAATCTTTGAGAAATCTTCGACTCGTACCCGATGTGCGTTTGAAGTCGCGGCCTTTGACCAAGGCGCTCAAGTCTCTTACATCGGTCCTTCTGGCTCACAGATCGGTCATAAAGAATCAATGAAAGATACCGCTCGTGTTCTTGGTCGTATGTACGATGGCATCGAATACCGTGGCTTTGGTCAATCCATTGTTGAAGAGCTTGGTACTTATGCTGGTGTACCTGTCTGGAATGGTTTAACGGATGAGTTCCACCCTACCCAAATCCTTGCAGACTTCCTGACCATGCAAGAGCACGGACGTGGGAAACAACTGCATGAGATGACGTTTGCTTACCTTGGTGATGCTCGCAATAACATGGGTAATTCACTCATGGTTGGCGCAGCAAAAATGGGCATGGACATCCGCCTTGTAGCGCCAAAAGCGTTCTGGCCAGAAGAAGCATTAGTGGCAACTTGCCAAGAAATTGCCCAACAAACCGGTGCGAAAATCACGCTGACAGAAAACGTTGAAGAAGGCGTTAAAGGGTGTGACTTCTTATATACCGACGTTTGGGTGTCGATGGGTGAGTCGGCTGAAGCTTGGGATGAGCGTGTTGCGCTGATGACACCTTACCAAATCAATATGGATGTGATTAAGCAAACGGGTAACCCTCATGTGAAGTTCATGCACTGCCTGCCAGCCTTCCACAACGATGAAACGACTGTGGGTAAAGAGGTCGCGGAGAAATACGGTATGAAAGGGCTTGAAGTAACCGAAGAGGTGTTTGAATCTGAATACTCTATCGTATTCGACGAAGCCGAGAACCGCATGCACACCATCAAAGCCGTGATGGTTGCGACATTAGGCAGCTAAACCATAGCATTAAAAATGGTAACAAAAACCATGATGTAATCGCTTGCGCTCACGAAAGTTAAGCGTATAATGCTCGGCAATTTGTCTGAGGATTACGAAATGACCACGCCGATTGCTGACGTAAAAACGCGATTTGCTCTAGCTAAGCGACTACGCTTACGTGCTGTTATTTTCGTTAATTCTATTGAATTTTAAAACCTCCCCAATTGGGGAGGTTTTTTTATGCCTAAAATTCCATCGCGGTGAATTTTGGGGATAGTCACCACTGTTATAGGGAAGAAGATCATGGCGAACTCGCTTTACCAGAAGCACATCATCTCTATTCCAGAGCTTTCACGTGAAGAACTGGAACTGATTGTAGAAACTGCAGGTCAGCTAAAAAAAGAACCTCGTCCAGAACTGATTAAAAACAAGGTTGTAGCAAGCTGTTTCTTTGAGCCATCCACACGTACTCGCCTGTCATTCGAGACAGCAATTCAACGTATCGGTGGCGATGTTATTGGTTTTGATAACGGTGGTAACACCTCTCTGGCGAAAAAAGGCGAGACGCTATCTGACTCAGTTCAAGTTATCTCTTCTTACGTCGATGCATTCGTGATGCGCCACCCTCAAGAAGGCGCAGCGCGCTTGGCGTCTGAGTTCTCTAACGGCGTACCAGTTATCAACGCAGGTGATGGCGCAAACCAACACCCAACGCAAACGCTACTCGACCTATACACCATCGCGGAAACGCAAGGTCGTCTAGACAACCTAAACGTTGCGTTTGTTGGTGACCTAAAATACGGTCGCACCGTGCACTCGTTGACTCAAGCATTGGCAAAGTTCAATAACATTCGCTTCTTCTTTGTTGCGCCAGAAGCACTCGCAATGCCAGACTACATCTGTGAAGAGCTAGATGAAGCAGGCATTCAATACAGCCTACACACAGACATGGAAAGCGTGATTCCTGAGCTCGACATTCTGTACATGACTCGCGTACAAAAAGAGCGCTTTGATGAATCCGAATACGCGCACATCAAATCAGCTTACATCCTAACGGCGGCAATACTAGAAGGTGCACGTGAAAACTTGAAAGTACTGCACCCACTGCCACGCGTGGATGAAATCACCACAGACGTCGACGTCACACCACACGCTTACTACTTCCAACAAGCAGAAAATGGCGTTTACGCACGCCAAGCGTTGTTGGCACTGGTTCTTAACGAAACACTGTAATCGAGGGAGAAAAAGACATGGCTAAAGAAACTCAATTGCAGGTTGAAGCAATCAAAAACGGCACAGTAATCGACCACATCCCAGCACAAATTGGTATCAAAGTGTTGAAGCTGTTCGATATGCACAACTCTTCTCAACGTGTCACCATCGGTCTGAATCTGCCTTCATCTGCACTCGGTCATAAAGACCTACTCAAGATTGAAAACGTGTTCATCAACGAAGAGCAGGCAAGTAAACTAGCACTGTACGCACCACACGCGACCGTTAACCAAATCGAAAACTACGAAGTAGTGAAGAAGCTAGCGCTAGAACTCCCTGAGCGAATCAACAACGTGTTTGAGTGTCCGAACAGCAACTGTATTACACACAACGAACCGGTTGCGAGCAGCTTCCAGGTGTTCGAGAAGAAGGAAGAAATCCGTCTGAAGTGTAAATACTGTGAGAAAGTTTTCGCACGTGAGATCGTAACTGAGCGTTAATTTTCTGCTCCGATTCTTGCTAACGATAAATTGACTGATACCCCGCCAATGCGGGGTATTTTGCACTTTACGTGCTTCATGTTTAAAGGCACACTGCTTATTCTTAAGAACACTCAAGATGCTTGAGTAAACTCTTTATTCCCCTAAACAGATGGAACAATTCAAATGACGAAAGTACTTCACACTGAGTCTGCACCAGCAGCAATCGGTCCTTACGTTCAAGGCGTAGATCTAGGCAACATGGTTCTAACTTCTGGCCAAATCCCAGTAAACCCAGCGACAGGTGAAGTGTCTGCAGACATCGCAGAGCAAGCTCGTCAATCTCTAGAGAACGTAAAAGCAGTTGTGGAAGCATCAGGTCTTAAGGTTACTGATATCGTTAAAATGACAGTATTCGTGAAAGACCTAAACGACTTCGGTACTGTGAACGAAGTTTACGGCAAGTTTTTCGATGAGCACGAAGTAGCAAACTACCCTGCACGTTCTTGTGTAGAAGTAGCTCGCCTGCCTAAAGATGTCGGTATCGAGATTGAAGCAATCGCAGTTCGCAAATAATTGCCCTTGCTGACAAGCATAAAAAAACGGGTAGCTCAAGCTACCCGTTTTTTATTGTCTTTTTGCGATGATATCGCCGTAAAACTCAAGCTGCGTTGCGCTGTTTCACTTCTTCATCCAAGGCTTCCAGTTTCGCTTTCATCTCTTCACGACAAACATTAGCTAACTCACGTACGCCCTCTTTGCCGTAACCTTCCGTGCTTACTGGAGGTAACATTTCAATGATCACATGACCATTGTTCCAACGGTTCAGTTTAATGTGACCTGTAGAGCTGCACACGATTGGAATGATTGGCACTTCTGCACCGATAGCTGCATGGAATGCACCAGTTTTAAATGGCAGTAAACCACGACCACGTGAACGTGTACCTTCAGGGAACATCCACACTGAAACGTCGCTGTTTTTGATGCTGTCTACAACTTGGTCGATAGTACCTTTTGCTTTAGAGCGGTTTGCACGATCAATCAAGATGTTACCTGTTAGCCAGTAAAGCTGACCAAACAAAGGCATCCACGCAAGACTCTTCTTACCTACCGTTACTACCTTAGGTGTAACAGCTGAAGATACAGTGAAAAGGTCCCAGTTGTTCTGGTGGTTAGCAATGTAAACATGCTGACCGCGAGAATATGCATCTTCCGGAATACGCAATTCTAGCTTGATACCAAATACACGTGACATTTTGCCGAATAGACGACCGAACGTGAAAACGTGCTTAGGGTTTCTAGGGCTAAGTAGGCAGTAACCACAACCACCAATAAACATCACAATTGCGAAAATTGCGACAGCAAATACACGTAACAGTGCAATCATTGTTGTTCTCCAAGAACCGGCTTTGCGCCAGCTACAGCTATTATTGTCTCTTTGAACATAGTCATGAACTATGAAAGAAAACGCGATATAAAAAAGCCGAAACCTACGTTTCGGCTCTCTTCATATCTAGGTCAACTGCGATGCAGTTTAACCCGCCTCACTTACGCGCTCAATATTTGCGCCAAGTGCAGACAGTTTATTTTCGATTTTGTCGTAACCACGGTCGATGTGGTAGATACGGTCAACGATGGTTTCGCCTTTCGCGATACAACCAGCAATCACCAAACTTGCCGAAGCTCGTAAGTCAGTTGCCATCACTTGTGCACCACTTAAAGAATCTACATCACCGCAAATTACTGTGTTACCTTCGATTTCCGCTTTCGCGCCCATACGCATCAGTTCAGGTACGTGCATGAAACGGTTTTCAAAGATAGTTTCAGTGATCACGCCGCCACCTTTCGCCATCATGTTTAACAGCGTAAATTGTGCTTGCATGTCCGTTGGAAAACCTGGATGTGGTGCAGTACGAATGCTCACAGCTTTCAGCTCGCGATCTGTCATATCAACAGAGATCCAATCTTCACCAGTTTCTACCAACGCGCCCGCTTCTTCTAGCTTAGCCAGTACCGCTTCTAGCAGGTGACCATTGGTGTTGCGACATACCACTTTACCGCCAGACACAGCAGCTGCAACTAGGAATGTACCTGTTTCGATACGGTCAGCCACAACGCTATGTTTGCCGCCACCTAAGCGCTCAACACCTTCAATAGTGATGGTGTCAGTACCTGCTCCAGAGATTTTCGCGCCAAGTTTGTTTAGGAAGTCAGCCGTATCTACGATTTCAGGTTCACGCGCTGCGTTGTCTAGTGTTGTCGTACCTTCAGCAAGTGCTGCTGCACACATGATAGTGATGGTTGCACCAACACTCACCTTGTCCATCACGATGTGCGCGCCTTTAAGGCGACCATCGACTTCTGCTTTAACGTAACCATCTTCAAGAGTAATGGTCGCGCCAAGCTGTTCTAGACCAGTAATGTGCAGATCAACAGGACGAGCACCGATAGCACAACCGCCAGGTAGAGACACCTGACCTTGACCAAAGCGCGCGACAAGAGGACCAAGCGCCCAAATAGAAGCACGCATGGTTTTTACTAAATCATAAGGAGCGCAGTATTCATTAATGCTGCTTGGATCGACATGAACGGAACCATTACGACTTACTTTTGCGCCTAGACGCTTTAGTAGTTCCATGGTTGTGTCGATATCACGAAGGTGTGGCACGTTTGCCACTTCTACTGGCTCTTCCGCCAAGATAGACGCAAATAAAATCGGCAGTGCTGCGTTTTTTGCACCTGAAATGGTCACTTCACCAACCAGTGGTTTATCTGACCCAATAACTCGAAACTTTTCCATCAATAAACCTTAAAGCGACATTAGCTTCTTATCACGAGCCCACTCTTCTGGAGTGAACGCTTTGATTGATAGCGCGTGAATGTCGTTACGCTGGATGTAATCCATCAGAGGACCGTAAATTAACTGCTGCTTCTTAACGCGGCTCATTCCATCGAAACAAGCATCAACAGCAACCACTTCATAGTGGCTCCCTTCACCTTTTACATGCACTTCTTGAAGGTTTAGTGCTTCTTCTAGTAACTGTTGTACTTTTGCGCTATCCACAATTTACCCCTGATAATTCTGTATATGTTTGGCCACTAAAGATTCAACGTTGCTCAATTGAAACAAAGTGCGCAATTGCGCTGGCACGAAACTGAGCATTATATGACAGTTTTGCTTTTTTGCATGCTCTAATAAGTGGATTAACATCACCATTCCCGCAGAGTCGATGCGTTCAATCTCTTGGAGTGAGCATTCTAGCTCGGTTTGAGAAGGTCGCCATTGCTGTGCCACCGCCCACAAAGACGGCACCGAATCGCGATCCAGCGCCCCTGTAAGCTTAAGAATGTCTGCCTGTAAATGCCACTGAGAATGAGACTGTGCCATTACTTTGCTGCCTCGAAGCGAATTGGCTGTGCAGCCAGTTTCTCTAAATCTTTAGCGACCGCAAGAATACCTTCTTGGCGAATTTGTGTATTCCACTCCGATTGTTTGCTTGATAGTAGGCTAATACCCTCAGCCACCATATCGAATGCTAACCACTCACCGGTCTTCTTATCTTTGCGCAGTTTAAATTCAAGTTTGATATTTGGACGCGGTGCGTCGATGATTTCAACCTTGACGCTAGTAATGCGCTTAGAAGGATCCAGTTTTGGCTCCGGACCAAACTCAATTTGTTGATCCGTATATTGCGTTAATACTTGCGCGTATGACGTCACCAAGTAAGCACGAAATGCTGTGATGAATTCACCCACATCTTCACGCTTCGCCCCTTTTAGGTTTGGACCAAGCAGTTTCAATGCCGCATAGCGATCGTTGACATAAGGCATAAGCTCTTCTTCAACGATGGTTTTTAGCAAGTTTGGATCTTTTTTGATTTGCGATTGCTCCGCTTTGAGACGCTCAAACGTCACTTCTGCAACCTGCTTCATCATTTGGTATGGCTGAGTTTTATCTACTTCAGCAGCAACGGCTCCAAATGCAGTAAATGCTGCTAAGAAAGAAAGTAATAGTCTAGAAAACATGGATTATTCCTTACTCGTGTCACCAGAATCGCCTGAGCCACCAATGCTGTATAGAACCTGACCGATCAGGTCTTCTAGTACCAATGCAGATTTGGTGTCTTCGATGGTGTCACCATCAACAAGCATTTCTTCATCATCAAAAACAAAGCCCGGTACCAAGCCAATGTACTGCTCACCAATCAATCCAGATGTCAAAATTTGCACGCTAGAAGTTTCTGGGAATTGGTTATATTGGCTGTTAATCGACAAGCTCACTACAGGTAATAGGCTATCAGGGTTAAGTGTAATGTTACTTACACGACCGATAACAACGCCACCTACTTTCACAGGAGAACGTACTTTCAAGCTACCAATATTATCGAACTCGGCTTTCAGGGTGTAAGTATTGCCAGAGCCAATGCTTTTTACGTCAGCAACCTGAAAAATCATCACAAGAATCGCGCAAATTCCTGCTAATACAAAGCTGCCAACCCATAATTCTGTTTTACGTGTTTGTTGCATGATTAATTCCCAAACATCAATGCGGTCAGTACAAAGTCTAGTCCCAGTACTGCTAAAGAAGAATGCACAACAGTGCGCGTCGTTGCTCGGCTGATCCCTTCCGAAGTTGGAATAGCGTCATAGCCATTAAATAGAGCGATCCAAGTAACGGTAATCGCGAACATAATACATTTGATCATGCTGTTACCGATGTCTTGACCTAATTCCACTGAAGATTGCATCGCAGCCCAGAAGCTGCCGTGGTCTACGCCTTTCCAATCCACACCAACAAGCTGAGCGCCCCAGATACCAACTGCCATAAAGATCATAGCTAATAATGGCATTGAGATAGCCCCAGCCCAAAAACGTGGTGCGATGACACGTTTTAGTGGATCCACAGCCATCATTTCCATGCTTGAAAGCTGCTCCGTTGCCTTCATCAACCCAATTTCTGCAGTCAGTGCTGAGCCAGCGCGACCAGCAAACAATAACGCAGTTACTACTGGTCCTAACTCACGTAGTAGCGAAAGAGCGACCATTTGACCCAGGCTGCCTTCTGCTCCGTAATCCACCAGCACAACATAACCTTGCAAGCTAAGCACCATGCCGATGAACAAGCCAGAAACGACAATGATCGCCAGCGATTGCACACCTACGGAATAAAGCTGTTTAATCAACAGAGGAAAATTCTTGATTGGCTGAGGTCGAGTCACTAATGCGCCAACAAGCATCAAGGTCGCACGACCAAAGGCTTCACAGATGGCTAATGTTCGTTTACCTAATGAAGCGACAAATTGAATAAAGCTATCGACCATCAAATAAGTCCTTTTCGATACTTTGAGCAGGAAAGCGAAACGGCACGGGACCATCGGCTTCCCCTTGTAAGAATTGCTTCACACGTGGGTCGGGATTATCAATCAACTCTTGTGGCGTACCAAAAGCAATGATTTTGCCATCAGCCATCAAGTAGACCCAATCCGCGATACTCATCACTTCAGGCACATCATGAGAGACGACGATTGAAGTCAGCCCCAATGCGCGATTCAAGTTGCTAATTAGCTCAACCAAAATGCCCATAGTGATTGGGTCCTGCCCAACAAAAGGTTCATCGTACATGATGAGATCTGGGTCTAAGGCTATGGCACGAGCTAGTGCAGCTCGTCGAGCCATGCCGCCGGAAAGCTCACTTGGCATCAATTCTGCCGCACCTCGTAATCCGACCGCTTCAAGCTTTAGAAGCACCATGGTACGAATTAATTCTTCGGAAAGTTCCGTGTGTTCACGCAAAGGAAACGCCACATTGTCGAACACATTCAAGTCAGTAAACAAAGCTCCCGACTGGAACAACATGCTCATTTTTTTGCGTGCTTGATAAAGCTTTTTACGAGACAGGGATGGAATATTATCGCCATCAAACCAGATCTCCCCTTGCTCGGGATAAATCTGCCCACCAATAAGGCGCAGCAGTGTCGTTTTACCAATCCCCGACGGTCCCATAATGGCCGTCACTTTTCCTTTTGGCACATGCAGATCAATGCCATCGAAGATCTTGCGCTCTCCACGTGAAAAAGTGAGATTGTTAACGGTAACTAAATCGTTGTTCGACATACTATCTCTTCTACTAGTTGTGAGCGGTTCTCACAGAGTTGCAATCCAACTCAACCCCGATTGTTTTCAAGATATTACGTCGAGAATATCCTAAAGTGACTTCGGTACACTTATTAGGCTGCAATCATAAGCACAATGAACCTGAATTAAAAGCACTGTTCGATTAAATAAAGCCGACGAAATTCAAGCAATTCAGCATAAAATATGACGAAACCCAAGGAAGGTGTTTAAATCCCATTCCAGAATAGCCGTATTCCAACAGACAAGTGAATGAGCAACAATTAAACACAATTTCGTTACTAACCTTTAATTTATTTGTTGTTTATCTTCCATTTTTGGCCGCAAAAGGTCAAAATTAGCGGTTACTCATTTCACTTATTTTATTACTTAGGAATCATCATGCTCGAAGCCGTTGCGTTGCTTATCGTCGGTCTTGTTTTACTTGTTTGGAGTGCAGATAAACTTGTTTTTGGCTCTGCTGCTCTGGCCCGCAACGTCGGTATTTCACCTCTAGTGATCGGTATGACAATCCTAGCAATGGGTTCATCTGCGCCGGAAATGATGGTTTCGGCGACAGCAGCATGGGATGGAAAAACCGATACTGCCGTTGGTAACGTATTGGGTTCCAACATTGCCAACATTGCTTTAATCCTAGGTATTACAGCGCTTATTAAGCCCCTTTCTATCAGTTCTGCAGTTATTCGCCGTGAACTGCCTTTGATGATAGCAGTAACCGTATTGGCGGGTATTTTGCTATGGGATAGCCATTTAGGTTTTTACGAAGGCGTGCTGCTGTTCATTCTGTTTGGTGGATTCTTGTTTGCAATGTTGCAAATTAGCCGTAAAGAGCAAAAAGCGGGTGATGCGTTTGTTGAAGATCAAGAGTCTGAAGTACCAGAAGGCGTGAGCAACTCAAAAGCGGTGATGTGGGTAGTGATCGGTCTGATACTGCTTCCTTTGGCAGCAAGTATGTTGGTTGATAACGCCGTGATCATTGCGAAGTACTTTGGCATGAGTGACCTCGTGATCGGTTTAACCATTATTGCCATTGGTACTAGTCTTCCTGAGCTGGCAGCTTCTCTTGCTGGTGTTCTAAAGGGCGAAGACGATATGGCAGTTGGTAACATCATCGGCTCAAACGTATTCAACATTCTTGCGGTAATGGGTCTACCGGGCATTATTAATCCATCAATGCTAAGCGAATATGCAATGGGGCGTGATTTCTGGGTAATGCTGGGTGTATCTCTACTACTTGTAGCGATGTGCTTGGGTAAATCTCGTAGCATCAACCGCATTGAAGGTGGCATTTTGTTTGTGTGTTTCTTGGCTTACCAAGTTTACCTATTCGCAAACATGGCTGCTTAATAACATAATAAGTAAAGACAAATTGGAGCACTGATATGTCCACTCAATTTGATTTTCGCGCTGCTGCTAAACAAGTACTCGATATCGAAGTGAAAGCACTACAACAGCTAGACCAATACTTTGATGCGCAGTTTGAGCAAGCTTGCGAATTGATTCTTTCCAACAGCGGCAAGGTTGTCGTGATGGGTATGGGCAAGTCAGGTCACATTGGCAACAAGATTGCCGCTACGCTTGCAAGCACAGGTACCTCTGCATTTTTCGTTCACCCAGGTGAAGCGGCTCACGGTGATCTCGGTATGATCAGTGCTGGCGACATTGTTATCGCCATTTCAAACTCAGGTGAATCGCATGAGATTTTATCTCTGTTCCCTGTTTTGAAACGCTTGAACATTAAGATCATCAGCATGACAGGTAAGCCGGAATCTAACATGGCGAAACTGTCCGATCTCCACTTGCAAATTACTGTACCAAAAGAAGCTTGTCCGCTTGGTCTTGCTCCAACCAGCAGCACCACGGCAACGTTGGTTATGGGCGATGCACTGGCAGTTGCACTTCTCCAAGCTCGAGGGTTCTCTGCAGAAGATTTTGCGTTATCACATCCAGGTGGCGCACTGGGAAGAAAATTGCTGCTTAAGCTGTCTGATATTATGCACTTTGGTAATTCGCTACCAAAAGTGTCACCAGATGCTTTAATTCGTGACGCACTGCTTGAGATTTCGGAAAAAGGCTTAGGCATGACCGCTATCGTCGATGAGCACGATGCTATGCTTGGTATATTCACTGATGGCGATTTACGTCGTACGTTAGATAAACGCATTGATATCCATACCACAGCCATTGGTGATGTGATGACGAAAAATCCAACTACCGCCCATCCTGAGATGCTGGCAGTAGAAGGCTTAAACCTGATGCAAGACAAAAACATCAATGCTCTGATCTTGTGTGATGACAATAAAATTGTCGGCGCACTGAATATGCATGATTTATTAAAGGCTGGCGTGATGTAATATTGCGTCACCAAAAAGACTTAACGATTGATTTAACAGATTAAGGCAATGGTCAGGGAAGTACTGAGCTAAGATAAAGGCCTTTATTTTATGAGTTTTACTCGCCTTATTTATTTGCTCTTGATTTTTGTTGTTGCGTGGTGCGGTTATTACCTCATGACGCCAAAAAGCAATGAAAATATCCAAGTAGCACCAAATTTAGAACTGCCTATGTTCAGTGGTACTGGACTAGAAAACATCACTTATGGTGAAGATGGTGTCCGCAGTTACATCATCCGTTCCACTAATTTGGATCATTATGCCAAAAGTGGAGACACGATATTTAAGAGCCCAACACTCATGGTGTACCGCGAAGGTAGTGTGGTTGAGTGGAAGGTGACTGCAACCAGAGCAGTCTTAGATGAAGACCAAATTCTGACGCTGTACGACAACGTGCTAATGCAAAACCTTTTGCCTGGTGCAAGTTTCGATACCATGGCGACAAACAAATTGGTGATTAATCTAACCAATCGTGATTTTAAAGCCGATCAACAAGTGATGTTGGTTGGACCGCAATTTGAAACTACTGGGGGCGCAATGCAGGGCAACTTAAAGGCTCACACTGCGACTCTAACTGATGAAGTTCAAGGTCGATATGAAACCGTTACACCTTAGCCTATTGGCATTGGTTTTAGCAGCGCCACAAGCGTTAGCACTTAAGTCGGATACACAACAGCCGGTTTACATTAATTCAGACACTCAACAAGTGGACATGAAGAGTAATCAGGTGATCTTCAAAGGGGATGTATCGCTTAAGCAAGGTAGCATCAATATCGATGCTGATAGAATCGTGGTGACTCGCGATCCTAAAACCGAGTCTATCAAACAGATCCAAGCATTTGGCAAACCAGCTACCTTTTCTCAGTTAATGGACGATGGCAAAACGCTCAGTGGTCAGGCGACTGAGTTAGACTACCGTATTTCTACTGATGAATTGACCATGAAAGGTCAAGCGCAACTGGCTCAAGACGGAAACACCATCAAAGGTTCGTCAATTCGTTACCAAATTGGTCAACAGAAGCTAGTCGCTGACAGCTCGAAGGATGAGCGCGTAACAACCATCCTGCAACCGAACCAAGTCGAGAACTAATATGGCAGTACTAAGTGCAAAGAACCTTGCTAAAAGCTACAAAAAACGCAAGGTGGTAACTGATGTAAGCCTTGAAGTAGAGTCTGGCCAGATTGTTGGTCTATTGGGTCCTAACGGTGCGGGTAAAACCACATCGTTTTATATGATCGTTGGCTTGGTACCACGTGACGAAGGCACCATTACAATCGACAACCAAGACATCAGTATTCTGCCGATGCATAGCCGCTCTCGTATGGGTATCGGTTACCTGCCACAGGAAGCCTCCATCTTCCGTAAGCTGTCGGTTGAAGACAACATCATGGCGGTTCTGGAAACTCGTCAAGAGTTAACGCGAGAAGAGCGTCAAGATAAGCTGGAAGATTTGTTAGAAGAATTCCACATACAGCACATACGCACCAGTGCGGGTATGGCACTATCGGGTGGTGAGCGCCGCCGTGTAGAAATCGCGCGAGCACTAGCTGCTAACCCTCAGTTCATTTTGCTGGATGAACCATTTGCGGGTGTTGACCCGATTTCGGTTAACGACATCAAAAAAATCATCGAACACCTGCGCGATCGCGGTCTTGGTGTATTAATCACTGACCACAACGTTCGTGAAACCTTGGACGTATGTGAAAAAGCCTATATCGTAAGCCAAGGACATCTCATCGCATCGGGAACTCCGGATGAAGTTCTCAATAACGAGCAGGTGAAACAAGTTTATCTCGGCGAACAATTCCGTCTATGATTACATTAGGAACGGTAAGATTCTGAGCATTACAAGGTAAGTAACACTGAATGAAACCTTCATTACAACTCAAGCTAGGTCAACAGTTAGCCATGACGCCGCAGCTGCAACAAGCTATCCGTTTGTTGCAATTGTCGACGCTCGATCTTCAACAAGAAATTCAAGAAGCGCTGGATTCCAACCCGCTATTGGAAGTTGAAGAAGGTCACGATGAACCTCAAGTAAATGGTGAAGATAAGTCAGCATCCGAAGCCGCTGAAGCCAGTGCCAACGACACCTCAGAACCCGATCTTCCAGACAGTTCAGACGTGATTGAAAAATCTGAAATCAGTTCTGAACTAGAAATCGATACCACCTGGGATGACGTTTACAGCGCTAACACTGGCAGTACAGGTCTAGCGCTTGATGACGACATGCCGGTCTACCAAGGTGAAACCACTGAATCACTGCATGATTACCTCATGTGGCAATTAGATCTCACGCCTTTCAGTGAAACAGACCGCACCATCGCACTCGCGATCATCGATGCTGTCGATGATTATGGCTACCTCACTCTTTCTCCTGAAGAAATCCATGAGAGCTTCAATAATGAGGAAGTCGAGTTAGATGAAATTGAAGCAGTGCGTAAGCGTATTCAACAATTTGACCCGCTTGGTGTTGCATCCCGCAACCTACAAGAATGTTTACTGCTGCAATTAGCGACCTTCCCAGAAGATACGCCGTGGCTAGCAGAAGCGAAAATGGTATTGAGCGATCATATCGATCACCTTGGTAATCGCGACTACAAGCTAGTCATCAAAGAGACTAAGCTTAAAGAAGCTGACCTGCGTGAAGTCTTGAAGCTAATTCAACAACTTGATCCTCGCCCAGGCAGTCGCATCACACCGGATGACACTGAATACGTCATTCCAGATGTGTCCGTATTTAAAGATCATGGTAAGTGGACCGTATCCATTAACCCTGACAGCATTCCAAAACTAAAAGTAAATCAACAATATGCGCAGCTAGGCAAAGGCAACAGTGCGGATAGCCAGTACATTCGCAGCAATTTGCAAGAGGCAAAATGGCTGATTAAGAGCCTAGAAAGCAGAAACGAGACGCTTCTCAAAGTTGCAAGATGTATTGTTGAACATCAACAAGATTTCTTCGAGTATGGTGAAGAAGCCATGAAACCAATGGTACTAAACGATGTAGCATTGGCAGTGGACATGCATGAATCAACGATTTCTCGTGTGACAACACAGAAGTTCATGCACACACCACGTGGCATTTTTGAATTGAAGTACTTCTTCTCTAGCCATGTTAGTACAGACAATGGTGGAGAATGTTCGTCCACAGCAATTCGTGCTCTCATCAAGAAACTGGTCGCAGCGGAAAATACCGCTAAACCTTTAAGTGATAGCAAGATTGCTGCTCTTCTGGCTGACCAAGGGATTCAAGTCGCAAGACGAACGATTGCGAAATATCGCGAATCCTTGGGTATCGCCCCTTCAAGTCAGCGTAAACGCCTACTTTAAGGCACCAACTGAAAAGGAAAGTCTATGCAAATCAATATTCAAGGCCATCACGTTGATCTTACCGATTCAATGCAAGACTATGTTCAATCTAAGTTTCAGAAGCTCGAAAGGTTCTTCGACCACATTAACCAAGTTCACGTGGTACTAAAAGTTGAAAAACTTGACCAAATAGCGGAAGCTACACTCCACATAAATCAAGGCGAAATCCACGCGTCATCGAACGACGAAAATATGTATGCAGCAATTGACTCGCTGGTGGATAAATTAGTTCGTCAACTTAACAAGCACAAAGAAAAACTAAACAGTCATTAATCATGCAACTGAGCGAGATACTGTCACTGGACTGCACCAAAAGTGCAGTCCATTGTACAAGTAAGAAACGTGCCCTAGAGATGATCAGTCAAATTGTTGCTGAGAACACGGGTCAAGATTCTACGGAACTGTTTGAGTGTATGCTCAGCAGAGAAAAAATGGGTAGTACTGGTATCGGTAACGGTATTGCTATCCCCCACGCAAGAATGCAATCAAGCGACAAAGCCATCGCGGTGTTACTTCAATGTGACGAGGCGATTGAGTTTGATGCTATCGACAATCGACCTGTCGACCTTCTTTTTGCTCTCCTTGTTCCAGAAGAACAGTGCAAAGAGCACCTCAAAACATTATCCTCTATGGCAGAGCGCCTAAGCGACAAGCAAGTACTTAAGAGCTTGCGTAACGCTCAGAGCGATGAAGAACTCTACGACATTATGATTCATCAGTAATCAGGACGATCACCATGCGATTAATCGTTGTTAGTGGGCACTCTGGTGCCGGGAAGAGTGTTGCTTTACGTGTGCTTGAGGACTTGGGCTACTATTGTGTAGACAACCTACCAGTTAACTTGCTTGATGCGTTTGTTCAATCGGTTTCCGATAGCAAACAGAACGTGGCAGTAAGTATCGATATTCGCAATATCCCTAAGAAACTCAAAGAACTGAACACCACACTTGAAAAGCTAAAAGCTGAACTGGATGTGACAGTACTTTTCTTAGACGCCAACAAAGAAACTCTACTCAAGCGCTACAGCGAAACTCGTCGAATTCACCCACTGTCACTTGGCAGCCAGTCGCTCTCTCTTGATCAAGCTATCGAACTTGAGCACGACATCCTAATGCCGCTAAAAGCCCATGCAGACTTAGTGTTGAACAGTAGTGGTCAATCTCTTCATGACCTTAGCGAAACGGTACGCATGCGAGTTGAAGGCAGGGAACGCAAAGACTTGGTGATGGTGTTTGAATCATTTGGTTTCAAGTACGGCTTGCCATCAGACGCGGATTACGTGTTCGATGTACGCTTCCTACCAAACCCACACTGGGAGCCAGCACTGCGCCCTCTCACTGGTTTAGACGCTCCAATCGGTGCGTTCTTGGAGCAGCATCAGTCTGTACTTGACCTGAAATACCAAATTGAGAGCTTCATTGAGACTTGGTTACCTCTACTAGAGAAAAACAACCGCAGCTACCTTACAGTTGCGATTGGTTGTACTGGTGGCAAGCACCGCTCGGTTTATCTCACTCAAAAAATCGGTGAGTTCTTTGCTGATAAAGGACACCAAGTACAAATTCGCCACACTTCATTGGAAAAGAACGTTAAGGAATAACGGTGGAAATAAGTCGTAAAGTACTGATCCAAAACCGCTTAGGGTTGCACGCTCGTGCTGCGGTTAAACTGGTAGAGCTGGCGCAAAGCTTCGATGCGGTGATCACCATCGACAACGAAGAAGACAAAACCGCGACCGCAGACAGCGTCATGGGGTTGTTGATGCTGGAGTCCGCCCAAGGACAATACGTGACTATCCACGCAACTGGCGACCAATCCGAGCAAGCTCTTGATGCTGTTTGCCATTTGATTGAAGATAAGTTTGATGAAGGCGAGTGATTCACTCGCTTTTTTATTATCTATAGCCAGATATCCCACATAACTTTCACCTCCTGCTTAAATTCCGATAAATAATTTTGTCGACTTTCATAAGTTGTTATTAAAAGGTGCCTAGAATTAAGTTATTATTCAAAGCATTGTAAATATCAGGAATTAGGAGGAATGAATGGCAGAGCAAATAGAATTCGACCAAGCTCACCAAGCCCTCCAAGAAGTCACTGAAGCACTGGAAAACGGTCGCTTCGTCCATGTTCGTCGCCAACTGCAGGACATGGAACCTGAGGATATCGCCCACCTTTTAGAAGCTTCGCCGCGTAAAAGTCGTGAGGTTCTTTGGCAACTTACCGACCCAGAAGATTACGGTGAGATTCTTGACGAGCTGAACGAAGACGTTAAAGACAGTCTTGTGTCCAAAATGGCTCCTGAAGCGCTTGCAGAAGCGACGGAAGGCATGGACACCGATGACGTGGCTTACGTCCTACGTAGCTTGCCTGACGACGTCTCACGCGAAGTTCTGTCTCAGATGGATTCAGCGGATCGTCTACGCGTCGAAACCGCCCTATCCTACCCTGAGGATACCGCGGGTGGACTGATGAACACCGACGTAATCACCATTCGTGGTGACGTTGATGTGGATGTAGTCCTGCGTTATTTGCGTATGAAAGGCGAACTGCCTGAAGCAACTGACGCACTATACGTGATTGATGATGACAGCAAACTGATTGGTGAACTACCGATCACCACGCTGATCACCACGCAACCTGATGTCAAAGTCAGTGAAGTGATGGAAGACGCCGACGATGCAATTACAGTTGATACCAGTGACTCTGACGTAGCAAGCCTGTTTGAACGTCGTAACTGGGTATCAGCTCCGGTTGTGGATGAAAACCAGCATCTTGTCGGTCGTATCACCATCGATGACGTAGTCGACGTTATCCGTGAAGACGCTGAACACTCAATGATGAGTATGGCGGGTATGGACGACGACGAAGATACCTTCGCGCCTGTGGTAAAGTCTGCTCGTAAACGTAGTATTTGGCTTGGTGCCAACGTACTTGCCGCACTGGCAGCCGCTTCTGTCTCCAACATGTTTGAAGCGACTCTAGACCAAATGGCTGCGATTGCTGTCCTAATGACCATCGTGCCTTCAATGGGTGGTGTAGCAGGTAACCAAACCGTTGCACTTGTAATCCGTGGCTTAGCTCTCGGTCATATCGGTGACTCGAACAAACGCGAACTCTTGATGAAAGAGGCGGCTATCGGCTTGCTAAACGGCATCATGTGGGCGCTGATCATCGGTGGTATTGTGGTTGCCTGGAAAGGAAACTGGATGCTTGGTGGGATTATCTCGGCGGCCATGCTAACCAACCTGCTTGTGGCAGGTATTGCGGGCGTTACCATTCCAATCCTACTCAAGAAAATGAACATCGATCCAGCTCTCGCTGGTGGTATGGCTCTGACCACAGTAACGGACGTAATTGGTCTATCAGTCTTCCTCGGTCTCGCAACCTTAATGATTTAAGCTGTGTAGCGAACCGCCAATAACGAGCAATAAAAAAGCCTGATGAACACATCAGGCTTTTTCGTATCTAGCGGTTAGCAAGCTTATTCACCAGCAACCTTCATGGTATCCAACAAGATAGAACCAGTTTGGATTTGCGAGCGTGTTTCTACGTCGCTGCCCACAGCAATAATCTGGTTGAACATGTCTTTCAAGTTACCCGCAATGGTAATTTCAGACACTGGGTATTGGATTTCACCGTTCTCAACCCAGAAACCCGCTGCACCGCGAGAGTAATCGCCAGTTACAACGTTTACGCCTTGACCCATAGTTTCTGTTACCAGTAAACCTGTGCCCAGCTCTTTTAGCATTTGCTCGAAATTTTGACCTGTCGACTTCACATACCAGTTATGGATACCACCAGCGTGACCCGTTGGGTCCATCTTCATCTTGCGAGCGGCATAGCTAGTTAGCAAGTAGGTAGCTAAAACACCATCGGTGATGATTTCACGATCTTGCGTGTAGACACCTTCGCTATCGAATGGGCTTGAAGCTAACCCACGTAGTACGTGCGGACGCTCAGAAATGTTGAACCACTCCGGCAATACTTGCTTACCAAGGTGATCCAATAGGAAAGAAGATTTGCGGTACAGGTTACCACCGCTGATTGCCATCACTAGGTGACCAATCAAGCCTGTCGCTACGTCCGCAGCAAACATCACTGGGTATTTGCCCGTCTTAAGCTTTTGCGCGTCAAGGCGACTGATGGTTTTCTCTGCCGCTTTGCGGCCAACCATTTCTGGTGACCAAAGATCGTCACGATGGCGCGCAACGGTATAGCTGTAATCGCGTTCCATCTCGCCGTTTTGACCCACGCCAATCACACAACAGCTAGTGCTATGACGGCTTGATGCGTAACTTGCTAACAAGCCATGGCTGTTACCGTAAACCTTAACGCCGTAGTGACTATCGTAGCTCGCACCATCGCTTTGCTTAATTGCGTCGCTGTAGTTCAGCGCTTCTTTTTCAGCTGCGATAGCGACCTGCGCTGCGTAGTCTGGATCAGGAGCATCTGGGTGGAAAAGGTCTAAGTCTGGCACCTCTTTCACCATGTATTCTTTTGGAGCAGGACCTGCGAACGGGTCTTCTGATGTGTATTGAGCGATGTCTAGTGCTGCTAGAACGGTTTGCTCAATAGCAGCTTCGCTCAAGTCAGATGTGGAAGCACTGCCTTTACGTTGACCACGGTAGACAGTAATGCCTAGTGCGCCATCGCTGTTGAATTCAACGTTTTCCACGTCACCCATGCGAGTGGAAACACTCAAACCCGTACTCTTGGTGATTGCGACTTCAGCGGCATCAGACTTCGCCGCAGCGATTTCTAGTGCACGTGAAACGGCTTGTTCTAGCTCGGTACGTTGCTCAGCAACCTGCTGTTTAATATCCATTGTCTTTCACATCATGTATTCGATGCACAATAGAATAACAAGAATTTCGCTTTCTCCCCACGATTCTTGTTAAAATAGTCATAATATTAATCAAAACACAGGCAACTGAAATGGCACGTAAGAATCAAAAAGCGCCATGGGAACCAGAAGAAGAGATCATCTGGGTTAGTAAATCCGAGATGAAGCGAGACATGGAAGAGCTGCAAAAGCTTGGTGAAGAGCTAGTTGGTCTTAAGCCGGCGGTTCTAGAAAAGTTTCCATTGAGCGAAGAACTGCGCGAAGCGGTTGCTGATGCACAACGCTTTAAAAACGAAGCACGTCGTCGTCAGCTACAACGCATTGGTAAGCTAATGCGCTACGAAGATCCAGAACCAATTCAAGCGGCACTGGATAAAATCCGCAACAAGCACTCACAAGCGACAGCTGCTCTGCACAAGCTAGAAGCGCTGCGTGACCGCGTTGTGGAAGAAGGCGATAAAGCGATTGATGACGTAATGGAATTGTACCCAGAAGCGGATCGTCAACGTCTACGCCAACTTGCTCGCCAAGCAGCAAAAGAGAAGAAAGCCGGTAAACCAGCAAAATCTTACCGTGAAATCTTCCAAATTCTGAAAGCATTTGAAGAAGAAATGTAATTCAACGCTTAAGAAAGTAAAAAGCAGACCTGTGAGTCTGCTTTTTTCATGCCTATTTTCAGGTATTACGCCAAGCGATTGAGGCTTTCACCACGCTCAAAGGCGTTAATATTCTCAATCAAGATCTCAGCCAAACGCTGAATCGATGAGTCACTGCCCCAAGCGACGTGTGGCGTTAACAATAGATTGGGTAAGTGCATATTGGCAACCAACGGATTACTCTCATCGGCGGGCTCTTGGGTAAAGACATCAAACCCTGCACCAGCAATCTCACCTTGTTTTAAGCTATCCACTAAGGCTTGCTCATCTACCAAGCCACCACGTCCGGTATTAATCAAAATTGATGTTGGCTTCATCTGCTTAAGTTCCGCTTCGCCAATCAAATTACGTGTTTCATCATTCAATGGACAATGCAGAGTGATGGCGTCCGCTTGATTTAGCATTTCAGTAAAAGAGACATAGCCTTCTCGGCACTCGGTTACGCCTTTGCGCTCCGCAAACACCACGTTCATACCTAACGCTTTCGCTAATTGTGCCGTCGCCAGACCTAATGCGCCGCTGCCAACCACCCCCAAAGTGCTACCTGCAACGTCCCCAATTGGATGCGTAAAGAAACAAAACTGTTTATTACGTTGCCACTCGCCTGCGGCAATGTCTTGATGATAACCAAACAAGTTGCGGCGCAAGGCAAAAAGCATCGCAATGACGTGTTCAGGCACCGAGCGAGTCGCATAGCCACGCACGTTGGCGACCGCAACATTGTGCTCAGCGCAATAATCAACATCGACATTATTAAAACCCGTAGCCGCGACAGCAATCATCTTGAGGTTGGGAAGTTGAGAGAGAACGGTTTGGTCGAGCATCACTTTGTTGCTGATCACGATATCTGCATCAGAAAGGCGTTCAACAACTTGCTCAGAAGAAGTCAGATCGTATTCCACCCAATCATGGGCAAAGCTTGGACGAGGAACTTGAATTTGAACGGGAATAGTCGCGCGGTCGAGGAAGACCACTTTAGGCAGTGACATAACAACTCCTTGTTCACTGCCTAAAGGTGAATTTATGGACGTGGCAGTGTTTTGTAATCTGGTAATTTACGCGCTGGGTCGAAATAGTCAAAGATCATCGCTTCCGCTTCCGGGTAAAAATCACAAGGAACAAAAATGCTGCGCAGCCAATGGCATTTCGGATGGTAAAAGCTCAACTCAGCGGCGTGCAGTTCTAGGCGCTTGGAGAAAGCTTTTGCTTCTTCAGTTGCGTAAAATTCATCCCCCACAATCGGGTGACCTAATGCTTGCATGTGGACACGCAATTGGTGTGAGCGACCGGTGATAGGTAGTAAACGTACAATCGTCGTCTTCGCTCCATCAGGATGCTCTTCTCGCTTCGCCACTTGGAATAGCGTCTTAGAAGGTTTGCCATCTTCAAAACACACTTTCTGCAGTGGACGGTTAGGCCAATCGCAAATCAGCGGCAGGTCAATCTCACCTTCTTCTTGCTCTACGTGCCCCCAAACTCGTGCATAGTAGATCTTATGCGTCAATCGATATTGAAACTGCTTCTTTAAAGCACTTTCTGCATGTTTGTTCTTCGCCAGAAGCATCAAACCGGAAGTCGACATATCCAAACGGTGTACCACTTGAATGTCTGGATACTGCTCAGTGAGGCGACTCCACATACTGTCATAGTGCTCAGCGAGACGGCCCGGCACAGAGAGCAGACCGGATGGCTTATTCACAGCCAATATTTGCTCATCTTCAAAAACGACATCAATCCAAGGATCGGTTGGTGGATTGTACTCAAGCATTGCCATGGGCAGGATCTCTACAGAATAAAAACGCGCTGATTATACCCAAGAGCCCTCAAGATGCATGCACAAAACACGTTTAATTTTTTCACCAACAAGGGTCGATATAACTTTTTGAAATAATAAAAATTAACAAGTCAAATCACCAATAAAAATAAATTCAAACCAAGTTGTAAATTTAAATTGACAACCATACTGGGCATGTTACTTATAGTTTATCGTTGATGAACAAGGACAATAACAAATGGAATCGGCAGTACCAGATCAACCCCAATCCAAAATCTCCCAATTTGTACGCTCGTTGGGTCCCGGCATTCTCATGGCTTCTGCGGCGGTGGGTGGCTCTCACCTCGTTGCTTCAACGAAAGCTGGTGCCATTTATGGCTGGCAACTCGCCGTGCTTATCCTGCTAGTAAACCTTTTTAAATACCCATTTTTTCGAGCAGGCGTGCAATACACCATGGGCACAGGTAAAACCTTGGTTGAAGGCTACGCTAAGCTTGGTCGCCCCTACCTGTGGTTGTTCTTGTTTCTCAGCTCCGTTTCTGCGGTGATCAACACAGCAGCGCTTCTGATGTTCAGTGCGAGCTTGTTGGGCTACTTCATTCCATTTTCATTGTCGATGGCATCACTCAGCATCATTGTATTGGTCACGTGCTTGGTGATCCTATTTGCTGGTCATTACAAAGCGCTGGATACGCTCTCGAAAGTCATCATGACAGTACTGACCATTGCGACATTACTAGCAGTAGCGATTGCGTTTGGTAATCCGGTAGAGCCTGTTGCGAACTTTGAATCTCCTTCTCCGTGGTCAATTGCAGCAATCGGCTTTATCGTCGTGACCATGGGCTGGATGCCTGCTCCAATCGAGATCTCTTGTTTAACGTCTGCGTGGCTAAAGCGCCAAACCAGCCAACAAGAAGTCACCGCCAAATCTGCGTTGTTTGATTTTAACGTCGGCTACATTGGTACAGCAGTATTGGCGTTGGTATTTGTATCCTTAGGTGCGTTGATGTTGCACGGCTCAGGCATCGAGCTTAAAAGCTCCGGTGTTGGCTTCTCCCACCAGCTTGTTGGCTTGTACGCTGCGACTATTGGTGAGTGGTCACGCTACCTAATTGCGGTGATTGCGTTCTTCTGCATCTTCGGCAGTACAATTACGGTAATTGATGGATACTCTCGTGTGATTTCAGACTCTCAACGTCTACTGCGCTCACAACCAGAGACTAACCCAAAAGCCACGTCAGCGATCATGCTAATGGTATCGGTCTTGGCATTAGGTATTGTGGTGTTCTGGGCGTCAGCACTGCTACCAATGCTGAACTTTGCCATGGTACTGGCGTTTATGACGACACCGTTCTTTGCGCTACTGAACTACATTTTAGTGAGCAAAACCGACTTACCTGAGCCATTAGCGCTGGGTCGTAAATTGAAGTGGTTGTCGATTGCTGGCTTGATTTACTTATTCGGCTTCTTAGCGCTGTTTATTTGGTGGAAGTGGCTAATGTAATTAGCTACGAGCGATTAACCGAACCGCTGAGATAAACCAAGCTCAGATAAAGAAAAAGGTCTTCAATTGAAGACCTTTTTTCGTGTGTTTGAACGCTGATTAGTTATGGCTGACCACAATCAGACGTAGCGAATCTAACTGAACCTGAGCTCGGTTGATGTAACCTGTTAGCTCTTTGATTTGTTCTTCAATCGATTCAATTTCTTCATCACGGATGTTCGGGTTAACCGCTTTCAGTGCTTGTAGACGCTCAAGCTCGGAATTCAAGCTTTGTTGCATGTCTTGATGCGCTTGCTTGCGAACTTCTTCCACTTTCTGCTCAACCAATGCGTCTCCCGCTTCGATTAGGCTGTGAATATCTTTCTGTACTGATGTCACTAGCTTGCTGCCTAGGTGACGGTTTACCGGGCTAAGCTGACGGTTGAAGCCTTCAAACTCAACCTGAGAAGACAGATCGTTACCACGAGCATCCATCATCATACGAATTGGCGTCTTCGGTAGGAAGCGAGTAATGCCGCTGCGTTTTGGTGCTTGTGCATCCACCGCGTAAACCAACTCAAGTAAGATAGTGCCCACTGGTAGCGCTTTGTTCTTCAGCAGAGAAACCGCAGAGGTACCCACACCTTCGCTCATCAGCAGATCAATACCACCTTGAATCATTGGGTGTTCCCAACTGATGAAGTGCATGTCTTCACGAGATAGCGCTGTATCACGGTCAAATGTGATAGTCGCACCTTCGTATGGCAAGCCTGGGTAGCTTGGCACCATCATGTGCTCAGATGGCGTTACCACAAGTGCGTTCTCGCCTTTGTCGTCTTGGTTCAAGCCAATGGTGTCGAACAGAGACAATGCGAACGTTACTAGGTTTGTATCACCATCTGTCGATGAGATTTTCTCAACAATCTGCTGCGCTTTCTCGCCGCCGTTTGAGTGCATCTCTAACAGACGGTCACGACCTTGCTCAAGTTGTGATTTCAGCTCTTTGTTCATTTTCGCTGATTCTTCAATCACTTCATCAAGGTTTGAAACATCACCAGACGCCAGCATTTCAATCAGCGCATCAGAGTACTTATCGTAAACCGCGCGACCTGTTGGACAGGTTTCAGCAAACGCATTTAGACCTTCATCGAACCAACGCGCAAGGATCGCTTGTGATGTGCCTTTTAGGTAAGGTACATGAATGTCGATATCACGCTTCTGACCGATACGGTCCAAACGACCAATACGTTGCTCTAGCAAATCTGGGTTGAACGGTAAATCGAACATCACAAGCTGGTTAGCAAACTGGAAGTTACGACCTTCTGAGCCGATTTCGCTACAGATGAGAACCTGCGCGCCACCCTCTTCTTGCGCAAAGTAAGCAGCCGCTTTGTCACGCTCAAGAATCGACATACCTTCGTGGAATACGGTTGCACGAATACCTTCACGCTCACGCAGTGCCTGCTCAAGTTGCAGCGCTGTACTTGCACGAGAAGCGATAACCAGCACTTTGTCGCTGCGCTTCTCTTTTACTTTCTCGAGCAGCCAGTTCACACGTGAGTCAAATTGCCACCAGCTTGAATCTTCACCTTCAAATTCTTGGAAGATTTCTTCTGGATAAAGGTTCTTCACCGCGCGCGCTTCCGGTGTCATCTTGCCGCCGATCATGCCTGATACACGCATTGACGTGGTGTACTGCTGCGGAATGTCCATTGGCATTAGATGCACGTTACGCTTCGGGAAACCTTTGATCGCTGCACGCGTGTTACGGAACAGAACGCGACCTGTACCGTGACGGTCCATCAGGTTGTCGATCAGCTCTTGGCGCGCTGACGCTTTCGCTTCTTCATCACTGTCGCTTTCGATAATGCGGAATAGCGGCTCAACGTCTTGTTCAGAAAGCAGTTCTGTAATTTGGTTTTTCGCTTCGTCAGGCAGTTTCTCACCAGAGAACAGCGAAGTGATAGCATCCGCCACTGGTGCGTATTGTTCTTCTTCTTCAACAAATGCGTCGTAATCGTAGAAACGATCTGGATCTAGAAGACGTAGACGAGCGAAGTGACTCTCACGACCTAGCTGCTCTGGTGTTGCCGTTAGCAGTAGCACACCCGCAGTGCGTTCTGCCAAGCCTTCTACCACTTGGTATTCGCGGCTTGGTTTGTCTTGGCTCCATTCTAAGTGGTGCGCTTCATCGACAACCAATAGATCCCACTCGCCTTCTAGCGCTTGCTCGAAACGCTTGCGGCTCTTACGTAGGAAATCCAGTGAACACAGCACGTATTGCTGCGTATCAAATGGGTTTTCCGCTTCTGCGAACGCTTCAATACAACGCTCTTCATCGAAGATAGAGAAGTGCAGGTTGAAACGACGCATCATCTCAACGAGCCACTGGTGTTGCAGTGTCTCTGGCACCACGATAAGGATACGTTCAGCACGACCTGACAGCACTTGCTGGTGGATGATCATGCCCGCTTCGATGGTTTTACCCAGACCAACTTCATCTGCTAGCAATACGCGAGGCGCGTGACGACGACCGACTTCGTGCGCGATGTAAAGCTGGTGAGGGATCAAGCCTGCACGCATGCCACACAGACCACGCATTGGGCTCTTGTGTTGCTCAAATTGGTTTTGTAGCGCACGGTAGCGAAGTACAAAGTTGTCCATGCGATCGATTTGACCTGCGTACAACTTGTCTTGCGGCTTGTTAAAACGAATGTGGTTGCTTAGGAAGATTTCACGCAACACGATCGCCGTTTCTTGCGTGTCTTCACGAGTACCGAAATAGGTGTATAGACCTTCATCTTCCAGTACTTCTTCAACTTTTAATGACCAACCTTCTTGGCAATCGATGACATCACCGACGTTGAACGTTACTCGGGTAACTGGTGCATCGTTACGTGCGTAAACTCGGTTTTCCTCTGATGCTGCAAACATCAATGTCACAGTACGAGCATCCATTGCTACTACGGTACCTAAACCTAAATCGCTTTCCGTATCGCTAATCCAGCGCTGCCCCAAAGCAAATGTCATGAATTGACTACCTCGTTGTTGTTTCTTGTTGGTCTCTACCCATCCCGATGGGCATGGATAATAGTTTAGATCTGATTCTGGCTTCTGCTATGCCAATCGTGCTTGTCATGCCACTTTGTGCTGTGCATTTTTAAGCCAGCTGCACATGATAAATCGGGCGTAGCCTATACGCAGAAAAAGGTCGCTAATCTTACTTGAAGCTGTGATTTAGGTCACGCCGAAACCGCCCAGAGGGGCAACTTTTTTTCCTGAATTAGGAATGCAATCAAATTGTAAAAAACTCATGACAATTATTAAGTTGTAAGAAGTAAATTTTACGTATACTTCTAATGAGGGGCGCTTAGAGTCATCAAGCATGATTTGAGCGCATTAAGTACACGATTAGGATCAACACGGGTTTGCAGTAAGTTGTCTTGCTACTCGGTTGCGCACTAACCGACATTGCCCGACAACCTCTATTGCAAGCAATCAGAGTTAGGAAGACTGTTCCTTCTTAGCTACTAGCCAGCAAAGCCGCGCTGCGGCAAGGAGACGCTATGGGCGATACCGATCGGAAACTGTTTGTACTCGATACCAACATTCTTCTTCATGAACCCTTCGCCATCTTCTCTTTCCAAGAACACGATGTCGTCATCCCAATGACCGTGTTGGAAGAACTCGACCGAATCAAAGACAGTAAACGTGATGTAGCAAGGGATGCACGCGTTGCGATTCGCGCTTTGGAAGATCTGTTTAAAGACGCAACACCCGATGAAATCTCAGAAGGTATTCCAGTTTCTAAAGACAACCCAAGCCAAGGCACCATCTCTATTTTGGCGGACTTCGAATTGCAGGAAACCGTCAAAGCCTTCGCCGACAAAGCCGGTGACAACCGCATACTCAATGCGGTGCTTTATCTGCAAAACAAACGCGCACCACGTGAAGTCGTGCTCGTAACCAAAGACATCAACATGCGTTTGCGAGCCAAAGGCGCTGGCGTACGTTTCGTTGAAGACTATCGTACGGATCAACTGATTGATGATATCCAATACCTCACCAAAGGCTTCCAACAACGTGAAGGTGATTTTTGGAGTGATGTGGATGAAGTTGAGAGTTACGCGCTGGGCGGAAAAACGTTCCATAAACTCAACCGCGAACCGTTCGAGCCGACCTTTATCAACCAATACGTGATTGATGAAGAGAGTGATTTTGTAGGTCGAGTAGAAACCATTAATGAGGATAAGGTTACGCTGCTCGACCTGAGTCGTGAGCGCATGATGCATCGTCGCGCTTGGGACATTACACCGAAAAATATCTATCAAGGCATGGCAATGGATGCCCTGCTTGATCCTGATATTGATTTGGTGATTCTAACCGGTGCTGCAGGTAGTGGTAAAACGCTCCTTGCAATGGCAGCAGCACTAGAGCAAACCATTGAAAAAGGCATGTTCGATAAAATTATCGTAACGCGGAACACGCCAGATATTGGTGAGTCGATTGGTTTCTTGCCGGGCTCGGAAGAAGAGAAAATGATGCCTTGGTTAGCCGCGGTGACCGACACCTTGGAAGCGCTGCACAAGAACGACCATTGCACCGAAGGTTCGATGAAGTACATCTGTGATAAAGCCAACATTCAGTTTAAATCGATCAACTTTATGCGTGGCCGCTCTATCCAGAATGCGTTTGTCTTGCTCGATGAGTGCCAAAACTTAACCGCTTCACAAATCAAAACCATCATCACCCGTTGTGGTGAAGGCACCAAGATTGTGTGCTCGGGTAACTTGGCACAGATTGATTCACACTACCTAACCCCAGTGACGTCTGGTTTGACGTATATGGTAGAACGCTTCAAAAACTTTGAAGGCAGTGCCAATATTCACCTCAATGGTGTGGTGCGCAGCCGCTTGGCTGAATTTGCTGAAGAGAACCTATAGCGAATACCCTCCCCCTAAAAACAAAAGAGCGCTCAATGAGCGCTCTTTTTAATTCTATTTCAGATGAAGTTTACTCAGTACCACCAACGGTAATGGAGTCGAGTTTCAATGTTGGTTGACCAACGCCAACTGGTACGCTTTGACCCGCCTTACCACATACGCCAACGCCTCTGTCGATGCTTAGGTCGTTACCCACCATAGAAACTTGTTGCATTGCTTCGATGCCTGAGCCTATCAACGTTGCGCCTTTCACTGGGCGAGTGATTTTGCCATCTTCAATCAAGTACGCTTCCGATGCAGAGAACACGAACTTACCAGAAGTGATGTCCACCTGACCGCCCCCGAAGTTTGGTGCGTACAGACCTTTCTTCACTGTAGAGATGATCTCTTCTGGCGTGTGCTCACCCGGCAACATGTAAGTGTTGGTCATACGTGGCATTGGTAGATGCGCGTAAGACTCACGACGGCCGTTACCTGTAGGATTCACACCCATTAGGCGTGCGTTCAACTTATCTTGCATGTAGCCCTTAAGCACACCATTTTCGATAAGTGTGTTGTATTGACCGTTCACACCTTCATCATCCACGTTCAATGAACCGCGCAGATCTTTTAGCGTGCCATCATCCACGATCGTACAAAGCGGAGATGTCACTTGCTCACCCATCTTGCCCGAGAACACTGACGACTCTTTGCGGTTGAAATCACCTTCTAAACCGTGACCTACCGCTTCGTGCAGCAATACGCCCGGCCAGCCAGAACCAAGTACCACAGGCATCATGCCTGCAGGTGCTGCTTCTGCTTCTAAGTTCACTAGCGCCATACGAATCGCTTCATCTGCGAATTGGAAGGCTTGTTTCACGCCGTTCGTTTCAGATAGGAAGAAGTCGTAACCGAAACGACCACCACCACCAGCGCTACCGCGTTCACGGCGATCGCCTTTTTCAGCAAGAACACTGATTGATAGACGAACAAGCGGGCGAATATCGCCAGCGTAAGTACCGTCGGTTGCTGCAACTAGCATTTGCTCGTGCACACCGCTGATGCTTATCGACACTTCTTTGATGAGTGGCTCTTTGGTACGAATGTACGCATCCAGAGACAATAACAGTTCAGTTTTTTGTTGCTTTTCCCAGCTTGCTAGTGGGTTTACCGCATCGTAGTAAGCTTGGTTATCAGAACGCTTGAATGCGTGCACTTTGCCGTTTTGACCTTGCTGCGCAATACCACGCGCTGCAATCGCACTTTGCTTCAAACCTTCTAGTTGAATTTGGTCTGAGTAGGCGAAACCGGTTTTCTCGCCTGTGACTGCTCGTACTCCGACACCACAGTCAATATTGAAAGAGCCATCTTTAATGATGCTGTCTTCTAGAACCAGAGACTCATGCCAGCTGGACTGAAAGTAAATGTCCGCATAATCGATCTGGCGCGTCGCAATGCTCGCTAGTGTGTCAGCGATGTCTTGCTCTGTCAGACCGTTTGGGGCAAGGAGTGCCTGTTCTATTTGGTTTATGCTCATAGTTAGCTCTTTTATTTCCGTTTCAATTCATTTTGAAAGCGACTGTGTTGAGTCAGCGGCATATTCTGCCTTACTTGCTGGTTGTGTGACAAATCTATCTCTGCCACCAGCAGTCCTACTTGGTCATTCAATTGTTGGTGAACACGCCCCCAAGGGTCAATCACCATGGAATGCCCCCAGGTTTGACGACCACATGGATGCGTCCCCGTTTGCCCGCAGGCAAGAATCCAGCATTGGGTTTCAATCGCACGCGCTCTTAGCAGTACTTCCCAATGCGCCTCTCCCGTGACAGCGGTAAACGCAGCGGGCACAACGATAACTTGTGCTCCTGCTAAGCGTAGTGCTTTAAACAGTTCAGGAAAGCGTACGTCGTAGCAAATACTTAAGCCTACCGTACCAATATTGGTCTCTGCCGTCACGATGCGATTACCTGCACTAAAGGTATCCGACTCACGATAGCTGCCATGCCCATCGGCTACATCCACGTCAAACATATGCAGCTTATCGTAATGAGCAATACGCTCACCTTGCGGTGAGAAAACTAATGTCGTGGTAGTCACACCTTGTTCAGTGCGAATCGGCATACTGCCGACTATTAGCGTTAATTTATTGCGTTGTGCGATCTCAGATAAACACTGCTGGATAGGACCGTCACCCAAAGTTTCTGCGTTCTGGTGATACGCCTCTCGATTGGCAAACTGCGTAGCGTTTTCTGGTGTCACAACCAGCTTCACACCTTGCTCAGCAGCCAATGCACATTGCTTGGCAATGAAGTCCAGATTCTCCTCGATATCTGGACCTGATGTCATTTGAATGATGCCAACACGTTCCATGTATTCAATTCCTTGTTCGTCAGAAGACTAACCGCGCAATTACTTCGCTTGCTCACGCAGTTTTTCTGGCAACTTGTATTCACCTTTGCTTCGTGAAATCTCTTTTACAGTAGGTGAATCCAGAGGACCTTTCACTTCGTAGTTAACTTGCGTGAAGACTTCCACTACTGGAGAGATAACCGTCGAAATCGCCAGTACGTACAACGCCGTTTGAGGCGCTACAGCAAAGGCAGTCAGCATAGGCAAACCTGAAGTAATGTCCGGAGTAAAGTTCACTTCCGCATCCACCAAGCGGGTGTTCATATCGGCGATGCCACGAATCTTCATTTCACCGGCCAGTGCATCCATCACAATATCGTTGGTGATAAATACGCCATCTTGGATTTTGCCTGTACCCGTGATTGAGTTGAATGCCATCCCTTTGTCGAACACGTCAGTAAAGTCGAGCTGCATCTTACGAATGATCGAATCAAGACTAAACAGACCAAGCAATCGCGCCGCGCCACTCACTTCGGTGATCACGCCTTTACCAAATTCGGTAGAGACGTCACCTTGCAAACTTTGAGTCTTCATCGACCACGGCGCGCCATCCCAGTCTAGGTTGGCATTGATTTCAAACGGCGCTTGTTGGATGCCAGAGGTTATCCCAAAGCGCTCCATCAAATCACTGTTATTATCACCCTTAACTTTCATGGATAGGTTTGAATGACTTCGCTCTTTGGTTAGCTCCCACCAACCGTTCATATCAATACGGTTTTGACCACTACTGAAAGTTACGTTCTTCCATTCAAGTCGATTATTGCCACGCTCGACATCCACGTTTACCTTGCCGACCTTGTAACCTTGCAACCAGAAATCATCAATGTTCAAAGTTAAGTTTGGCATTTCTGCATGGAACTTGCGGTCAAAGTTTGAGATCAGTGGTGCGCTCTGGTCTTCACTAGCGAACAGAGAACTGCGCTCTTTCGTCATCTCATCAAAACCTGGAATATACAGGTGTAAATGCTCCAATGAGACGGACAAATCATACGGTTTGAGGTAATTGGCTTTGCCTTTCACTTCTTGGCTATCAACATCGAGCTGCCAGCTTAGATTCTTCTTACGTGCATTCAAATCCACATCGTGAAACTCGATACCACCAAGCTCCAAATTCTTCACATCCATGCTAATACGCGTTGGAAGTGGAACAGTCGGTGTTTTCATGCTCGACAAAACAGACTGTGTGGTACTTTGTGGAACGTGCATTAAATCCGCCCACTTATCGAGGCTCAAATCATCCAAACGAATTGAGGCGTCGTGTCCTACCACAGGGCTGATTTTGAAACCGCCGTTCCCCACAACGAGATTTGTTGCGGTCAATACTGGGACATCGCCTGAAATGTCGATTTCCGTTTGGTATTTCGCATTTGGGATCTGCAAACGAGCCGAAACACTTTCTTGGTTTCCAGAAGCTTGGAGCTTCGCTTGCCCTTTTTCGCCCCGTTTTTTCCCAAGCGGGTACGGATATTCACTTGCTAACTGACTAAGCTGAGCAAGCACATCCACTTGATAGGTAAAACCCACATCGTTGAGTTGTAGATCGATGTCCATTTGCCATGGTGCATGACCTGAAACAAGGCTTAACCAACGCTCGCCAAGGTAAGGTTTGAGTGGGTCTACCTCCCAATCACCAAGGGTATTGATGGCCACATTGTAGCCTTGTTCGGCGTTCTCACCACGAAAGTCCAGTGAGATTGGCTGCTTCAACAATTCAGCAGATAGACCAGAAGTAGTCACTACATCGTTATCGAACTTGATACGGCCAGTCGCGTTCTCTAACGTCATCGGCGGCGCATCAATATCTACGCGGTTGTTCTTAAGATCCGCATAGCCCCATGCGCGAGCGTCTTTCTCGGTATCAAATGGGATATTGAGTTGGAATTCTGAATAAACAGGACCACTAACTTGCAGTGCGGTCAACGCAGCCCCCACAGAGTCAACCAGTGGTGTTGCCATCATGTAGTCACGAACTTCATTACCCGGTGCGCTTGCTTTCGCTTCGATCTCGATATGGCCACCTTCTGCAAGCTCGGGAATGCGACCTGTGATTCGCTTCGCTTTCACGCCATTTAACGTGGCAGACTTCGAATCCAAGTACATGGCATCATTTTCAAACAACAAATCGAGTTGTAAATCTGTAATGGTTGGCCAAGCAGTATCAAAGCTGAACTTCGCATTCTTCAATCCAACCCATGCTTGGAACATGCCGTTATGCTCTTTATACGGGAAGTCACCTAGCTCGCCATACCAAAGCAGCTTCGCAGTATTGACCTTACCACCCTGAATCGCAGTAGATAGGTAGTCTGTCAAATCTTGCCCAAGTGCTAGAGTTGGAAGGTAACGCCACGTTTCACCAGCGTTGTAGAGATCAGCTTCTGCATAAAACGACAGAAATGGGCTTTGCTCTTTCGGGAAATCGAGACGGAACGCACCCAGCACTTGCAGATCGGGTGTCGCCGCAGTCACTTTATCAGACCACAAACGCCAACCATCTTCATCTTGCTGCCAAACGATGTCGACTTCACCCTGCTTGATGTTTAAAGGCGCTTGGAATACGTCCCCATATGGGAAGACATCATCGATAACCGTCACTTTCGCTTTTGCTTGTTCTAGGTTACCCGATACTTTGCCTTGCACATGACTAAAGCCAGGCAGCAGCTCCCACTGCGTTAAACCCAATTCATCCAGTTCGGCTGAGTAACGTAGTGTATCTAAACCACCATTCATCGACAGGCGAATGTCCTCCACTCGTCCTTTCGGCGCTAGTTTATCTAGCAAATCCGTAGTGGATTCTGATTTAGGTGCTAGCTTAACGAGCGGGGTTAACGCTTCAATGTCTAATTGGGATAAGTTGAGTAGCCAGCCACCTGGTTGCCAATCAAAGGCAACATCCAGCTCAGGCCATGGTCGGTCATCGGTGCGGATTTGCAGTGAGTGACCATTTACTTTCCAGCCTTCTTTATCTGGTGAAAGCTTGAAAATACCAGACTCCAGCAGCAGTTCATGACGCCCTTTCTCATTCCACACTAACTCAGAGGGTTGCAGATCGACATAAGCGTAACTTGGTTGGCTGTGTTGCAACGTCAACCAAGTGTTGAGACTCACTTTGCCTGACTCAACGCCAGACTCATCTTGCATGTAAGTGGTTAGCCAAGGCGTCACAGACACATCTTTTGCACTTACGTAAAATTCACCTGAGATATCACGCAGCGAACCATAATCTTTGAAGTTAGCACGCACTAACAATGAGTTGAGACTTGCGTCCGCAATGCTCACTGTGCCTTCCGCTAAGTGATGCTTACCTTGGTTGCTCCAACGTAATTGCTCGATGTCCAAGCGGCGTGTTTCACCAGACACTGACTTGTACCAAATACGTGAGTCGGTAATCGTGAAATCTTCAAACTGACGCAGTAACAAGGAGTCCAACTGATCAATCAGCTTTGATTCACTTTGGCTGACATTCGCTGCTGGGTCGTTATTTTCTGATTTAGACAACAAATCAACGGTACGAATATCTAACGCCAAGTCATCAATGGTGAGATCTGCGACCACAGGCTTAAACTTTAGGAGAGATTGAATCAAGTCGAATTCAATATGAATTTCATCCACGGCAAAGCGCGCGTCTTGGTTATTCGGCAGATTCGCTTCTAAGCCTTGCAGTGCGATAGAGGGATGGCTATTACGCCAAGAGCCAGCAACGCTGGCAATAGAAAAGTCAAAACCTGTGCCTTGCTTGACCCAGGTTTTGATCTCATCTTGGAAGTGGTTAAGTTGTGGCAATGCTACGCGTAGTGTGGTTACTAAGATGGCTAAAAGCACCAATAACGTCACTAAAGTCCACGCGCAGAAACGCCCGAAACGGTTAAAACCAGAATTCACAAATTTTCCAATTACATCATGACGACGTCAAACTGCTCCTGAATGTACAGGGGCTCAGCTTGAATACGAACTTGCTTACCAATAAATACTTCGAGTTCAGCCAGTGCGTGAGATTCATCACCCAATAGTGTTTCCGCTACGTATGGTGACGCGTATACGACAAAGTTGTCTGCATCATAAGCACGGTTCACTCGGGTAATTTCACGTAGGATCTCGTAACACACGGTCTCTACTGTCTTCACGCTACCGCGACCTTCACAAGTAGGACAGCTAGAACATAAGATATGTTCAATACTTTCGCGCGTACGCTTACGAGTCATCTCAACTAAGCCTAGCTGAGTAAAGCCATTAATGTTGGTCTTCACTCGATCTTTTGAGAGCGCCGTTTCCAACGAAGTTAGTACACGCTTACGATGTTCTTCTGACGCCATATCGATAAAGTCGATAATGATAATGCCGCCTAAGTTGCGTAGACGCAGCTGACGAGCGATCGCTTGAGTCGCTTCAACATTAGTGTTGAAGATGGTTTCTTCAAGATTACGACGACCGACAAACGCGCCAGTATTGATGTCGACCGTTGTCATTGCTTCAGTTTGATCAATGATTAGGTAGCCACCTGACTTAAGCTCAACTTTACGTTCCAGAGAGCGTTGGATTTCGTTCTCTGTGTCGTACATATCGAAGATTGGCTTATCGCCTTCGTACAACTCAAGCTTATCAGTCAGCTCAGGAACATACTCAGACGTAAACTCTTTCAGGTTCTCGTATTCAAGACGAGAGTCAACCATAACCTTGTCTAGCTCAGTGCCAACAAAATCACGCAGGATGCGTTGTGCCAAGCCTAACTCACCGTACAAGGTCGAACGGGTTTTGTACTTCGAGCGACGCTCCATGACTTTCTGCCATAAGCGCTTCAAAAATGCCGCATCTTGAGAGAGCTCTTTTTCGTCTGCACCTTCTGCCGCAGTACGAATAATAAAACCACCGTGCTCGTCGCAGTAGTGGTTAACCACTTTCTTTAGACGCTCACGTTCACTTTCACTTTCGATACGCTGAGAAACGCCAACATGGCTAGCCCCAGGCATAAAGACAAGATAACGTGATGGGAGGGTAATATCAGTCGTCAGGCGAGCGCCCTTGGTACCTAGTGGGTCTTTAACCACCTGCACAACAATATCCTGACCTTGGCGAACCAACTCAGAAATATCACGAACTTGAAATTGTTGCTTTTCGTTTTCCGCCACACACTCAGTATGCGGAACAATATCTGACGCGTGCAAGAATGCCGCTTTATCTAAACCAATATCGACAAACGCCGCTTGCATGCCCGGCAATACTCGGCTCACTTTGCCTTTATAAATATTGCCAACAATGCCACGGCGCGATTCTCGTTCTATATGAACTTCTTGTAGTACTCCACCTTCAATCATGGCCACACGAGTTTCACTCGGGGTCACGTTAAGCAGCAATTCTGCACTCATGTGCACACCTCAAAACAATTATAAAAATTCTTGAATTAGCTGATCGGTTTCGAACAAAGGTAAGCCTACTACGGCGTGATAACTGCCTTCGATTCGGGTGACGAAACGCCCACCGAGTCCTTGAATACCATAACTTCCAGCTTTATCGCATGGTTCGCCTGACTGCCAGTATCGTTCTATTTCTTCTTCAGTCAGAGTTTTGAACCACACGTCAGTGATAACGACCACTGAGTGTTGTTGTTCTTTTGATACGACGCTCACCGCAGTCATCACTTGATGCTGACGACCCGATAAATCGCTGAGCATGCGTTTTGAATCTTCGAAATTTTTTGGTTTTTCTAATACGTGGTTATCGCACACCACCACGGTATCGGAGCCCAATACAACGGAATCAGGCTTAGCCATCGCTAAGCCTGCTTGAGCTTTTTCCAGAGAGAGACGCAAAACATAGTCTTTTGCTTGCTCGTGATCTTGTTTGGCTTCCTCTATATCAGGAAGCACAATATCAAAGTCATAACCTAGTTGAGCAAGCAACTCTTTTCTTCTCGGAGAACCCGATGCGAGAACGAGGGATAAGCCCTTTTTCACAACGCTACCTTACGTGCCATGCGCGACGGACGCGTCGCATTAATAAAAACATCCATGGCCAAAGTATACAGTTTATTGCCGCAGTCCACAGAGATAATGGATTAAATACTACGTCCTGGTTCAAATATTCCCCACAGAATATAAGAAGTTCCAGTAGCACGGTAAAAAAGGCAATCAAAATCGATTGTTGCCACAATGCCATGTTACGAATCACCAAGAAGTTCAACGCAACCAAGTAGATAACGATCGACATCATCATCCCTCGGATCCCGAGCGTCGAGCCAATCAAAATATCCCAAAGCAAACCTAAAACCAGAGCGGTACCAACGTTAACACGATGCGGCAGTGCCAGCACCCAATAACAGGTAACGAGGAACAGCCATGATGGACGTAGTAAATCCAAAACGCCTGGCCATGGAATAGTTTGCAGGACTAGCGCAACGAAGAAGCTGACGCCGATGACCATTCGGCTTCTAAATACACTATTGGCCATCGGTTACCTCTTGTTCTGAACCTTCTTCTACATTGGACTGCAGTACTTTGTGTTGACGGTCTTCATTCGGCCAAATCAATAGCAAGTAGCGCAGACGATCAAACTCAACCACAGGTTCCGCTTTGATTGATGCGAATTCTTGGCGAGTATCGTGATCCACATTCGTAACAGTTGCGACTGGGTAGCCTTCTGGATAGATACCACCAAGACCCGATGTCACCAGCAAATCGCCGACTTGGATATCGGTACTGGTTGGGATGTGCTCTAGTTGGATTTCATCCACTTCACCATTACCGGAAGCGATAACACGAATATCGTTACGAATCACTTGGACTGGAATTGCGTTTTTCGCATCTGTTAACAACAAGACACGTGCGTTGTGCGCGGCCACAAACGTTACCTGACCAACGATACCTTTCTCGTTGATCACAGGTTGACCAACGTAAACGCCATCAATACGACCTTTATCTATCACCACTTGGTGACGGTACGGTGACGTGTCCACAGCCATCACTTCTGTGACGACTTTCTTCTCGTCACGGACGAATGAAGAGCCGAGCAGTTTACGCAGGCGTTGGTTTTCTTCTTTATACTGGTCGAGCAAGATCAGCTCGCTCTTCAGGCGAAGCACTTCGCGCTTCAAATTGCGATTGCCTTCAATCAGTGCCTGACGAGTATTTAAACTCTCGAACATTCCATCGAACATGCTACGAGGCAAATTAGCTGCGTATTGGATTGGCGCAACCATACTGTTCAATAGGTATCGGACGTTGGAAAACGTATCTAGACGGTTATCAGCCAGCATCAAGCTCGCCGACACGATGACAGCAAAAAACAGACGCAATTGCAGAGATGGACCTCTGCCAAAAATCGGTTTCATCTTGTTTTTAACCTGATTGCTACCATGATTATTGAGCCTTACTTGGCAACCTGAGAATCTGACATGAAGAGATTCTAGGTATGGAGCAGATTGAAATTACAGAGAGCGGAAATGAAGGTGAAGCCCATATGGACTCCACCCTGCACTTTATTCTTCAGAGAATAGATCGCCACCGTGCATGTCGATCATTTCTAGTGCTTTACCGCCGCCACGAGCCACACAGGTTAGTGGATCTTCAGCGATAACCACTGGAATACCAGTTTCTTCCATTAGTAGACGGTCAAGGTCTTTCAGTAGTGCACCACCACCTGTTAACACCATACCGTTTTCAGAGATATCAGACGCAAGCTCTGGTGGACACTGTTCTAGTGCAACCATCACTGCCGATACGATGCCTGACAGTGGCTCTTGTAATGCTTCTAGGATTTCGTTTGAGTTCAGGCTAAAGCTGCGTGGCACACCCTCTGCAAGGTTACGACCGCGAACTTCGATCTCTTGAACTTCATCACCAGGGTAAGCAGAACCGATTTCGTGTTTGATCTTTTCAGCCGTTGCTTCACCGATCAAGCTGCCGTAGTTACGACGTACGTAGTTGATCACAGCTTCATCAAAGCGGTCACCACCGATACGTACAGAAGAAGAGTAAACCACACCGTTTAGTGAGATAACCGCAACTTCAGTTGTACCACCACCGATATCAACCACCATTGAACCTGTTGGCTCAGAGACACGCAGACCTGCACCGATTGCTGCCGCCATTGGCTCATCAATTAGGTAAACTTCGCGCGCACCGGCACCTAGTGCAGATTCACGAATCGCACGACGCTCAACTTGAGTAGAACCACAAGGAACACAAACCAGTACACGTGGGCTTGGTTTAAGGATGCTGTTGTCATGCACTTGCTTAATGAAGTGTTGAAGCATTTTTTCTGTTACGTAGAAGTCAGCGATAACGCCATCTTTCATTGGACGGATAGCTGAGATGTTACCTGGCGTACGACCAAGCATCTGTTTTGCCGCATGGCCTACAGCAGCAACGCTTTTTGCAGAACCTACACGATCTTGACGAATAGCAACTACAGAAGGTTCATCAAGGACAATACCCTGTCCCTTTACGTAAATTAGAGTGTTGGCAGTACCTAAATCGATAGATAGGTCGTTTGAAAACATGCCACGAAGTTTTTTAAACATATTCTTCGCTCATCCTGCAAAAATTTAGAAGACAAAAATTGTCCTAAATGTACCAATGCCTCGCTGTCACAGCAAGGCATTGGTACACAAACATGAGCAGAAAGCCTCAATTTCTTGCAGTTTCCTTACTTAACGCAAGAAACCGAAGTTTGTTATTGTCCGGTTAAGCCCGGTTCACCACGATAAATCACTCGGTCATTGCCTCGATGAATACCAAACGTGACTACCGATGATGGGTTTTCTTCGGAGCCATCTTTATCCCAGTCGTATTTGAGCCAAGGGAGCGAATTGCCACCACCTTCAAGATTAAGCCATACGCGAGTTTGCTGGCGATACGGCTCTGCTTCTTTTGCTGTTACAGAACGAGAATGACCAGAAGCGACCTCTCCACCAGCCCCTAACGTGACATCCTTAGGTTTCGCATTATTACCTTTTGGCCAAATATGCTCTTGTTTAGCCTTCACACCAGTAACATCGGTTTGGCTGTCATTTGGGTTAGCAATAAAACGGCTACCATTCCAGTATTCAACTCGTAATGGCACTCTCAACGTCGAGCCTTGGTTGCCACCGACATCATCTAGGTCTACACGGCCAAAGCGGATGTCAGGTTGGGTAGGCAATAACCCCTCGCTTCCATCGATAGATACTGGATCCTTATTATCATCCGCAGATTTGATTGATATCGCCGTATCTTTCGCGTTCTCGTTAAAGTTGAGCGGACCATCTGGGTAACTTGAGCCAGAACCTTTTAATAGCTTTAACCCATCCGTCGTTGAACCAGTAAACTTACCTAGACTTCTTGAAGTGACATAAGCAGCACCATTATTCACCCAAGTCCCCGTATAGGTTTTGTTCAAAATAAAACGAGGCTGATAAGAGCTAGTATCTTTCAAACCAAATTTTGCTTGTAAGCCACTAGAGAAGAAGGCGTAGTTTGTTAAAGCGCCTTTATCCGCATTTAATGCCTCAACATAAAACTCCTCGACGCCAAAGCTTTGTCTCATATAAGCAAAGTTTTCTTTATGTGGGTAAGCCCATTGATTTCCTTTCGCTTCATCAACTCGGAAATACTTAGGGTAGAAACGACCAATATTTTCTTCTGCTGGCGTAATGGTGAAAGCTTTACTACCGAGATACGTTTCAGGTGGTGTAATCGTAAAGTCAAAAGCACCAACTTCGGACACAGTTTGCGTCACTGACCCCGTACCATTAGTTAGATTGATATGATCGTATGTGGTCGTCCCTAAAGTACCAGGAATCGCACTATCAAACTGCGGGTAAGATACTTTATGACTAATCGTTAAACCTGATTGTTGATAGTTTTGTGCTGGCTTCTTGTCATCACCAAATTGATAAGCCGTCACTTTCATTGTGAACTCTTCTCCAGCAGCAACAAGTTTCTGGCTACAAGAGCCTGAACCGCACAGACCACCATCAACCGTCAATTTGAGATATGCTGGAAAACTCACAAAGCTATTCTGTCCTAACGAATCCTTTTCATCTTTTATTTTCGCCTTCAGCGCGACTTTGCCTGCCTCTGGATACTTTAAGTTGAAGTAAGCTTTACCTTGCTTATTAAAGTAGACATCAGCAACCTCAACAGTATTTGTCCCAACGGTAACCTCGTTACTGAAAGAACCATCTCTCTTTTTGAAAGAGACATAAGCGGGGACTGATACTGCATTGCTTGTCGGTTCGATTCTTTCAATGGATAACTGAACATCTCGATTTTCGCCGTCACCGCCCTGTTGGCTTGGTGAACTACAAAACTCCAAATAAGGCGAACTTTGATTGCTATATTGTGCCTGTCCTTTGGTATTGAAGAATGGCTTACCAGCGACCTTATCTGGAACCGTTACACCCAACGCCGCAGAGTTAAATACGATATTACAGTTTTGCTCAGATAGCGGACCACCAGCGATACGACACTTCGCTCCGTCAAAACCAAACTGTGGAACCGAGCTACTTGCAATTCCAAGTTTTGCTGAACCTGATTGGAACGCTTGTAGCTTCAACGAAACAGAGTCAGAGAACGTAACATGATCTCCCCCTTCCCATGCGACAAGAGAATCCGATTGTGGCAATAAGGACACCGTCACAGGATCAACCGTTGCTCCTGGGTTCGAGCTCAATACTGAAGATGGGTACGTTTTTGAACAAGAAGCATCCATACATGCTCGTAGTGTTACCTCGGACGCCTGACAAATACTGCCAGTACCAGCGTAATCAAATTCGAAGTGGTGAATGCCTTCCGTTATTTTCTGGTATTTATCGGCACAAACTTGGAAGTTATCCATTTCATGTACGTTGGTAATGTCACCAGTCGAGGCGGTAATCGACACGCGGAAATTTTCTGGAGGCGTGGTTTGCCCAAAACCTCTCATAACATCAAATTTGGAGATCAATGTTGTCCAAGAGTTCGCACTACCGATCTTACGCTGAATCGTAATGTAGACTTTACCTTGTTGTTTAGAATCGATGATAACTTTGTATCTATGATTAGGATCGCGGCGTCTATCTAAGTCACCAACATTGTGGTTACCTTTGATATAGCGATAACCTCCCATCCATTGCCCAGACCCGTTCTTAATCCCAGAACCACGAATTGCGACTGTATTTGGCTTAAACCCTGGTCGGTAATGACTATCCTCAAAGCTACCTTCTCTTGAGTAGTTGCCGTATTCATCGATACCAAACCCAAGCCAACCGCCAGCAAAGCCTTGTATGTTAGGTTTCACACCATAGCCAAGTGGACCACCAAATGCCCCAGTTTGTGGCGGCACATTAGCATCAGATAAAACCAATGCCACACCATCAGCCCCAGATCCGGAGTGCGCATAGTGGTCAAACTCCACTTCAAGATAGTTATCTTTCGAAGGGAATAGATAGTTGTATGCCGATGCTGTTGCTTGATTTCTTTGAGACGAGTTTAAAACGAATCGTCCACCAGATGGTGTAGGTTTGATGCTTTGCCCAAAGCCAATAACAGACCAGTTGCTAATATCATTAGCATTAAAGTCTTCCATTGGAAGTAAGTTACATTGTGTTGGTTCAGGGTCAGGGGGGGTAGTACCACAAAACTCATAGAAGTCATCGTAACCGGATCCTGAACTTACATTAACTGGACATTCGCCTTTTGATTGGGAGCTGTTACAACTTGGGTCATTTAACCCACAAAACGCAACCAAATTTCCGTTGTAATAATATGAAGAGTTCAACTGCCCACACAACGTAGAGTTGTTAGAAATACTGACATACTTGTTATTGGGAAAACCTACTGCTTTCATGTCAGCAAGAATTTTCGCTCCAGAAAGAGCCATCCCTTTATTTTTGGTACTTACAGTGCCAAATACAGAGGCATTTGTGACATGCAGATACTTTTTAGTTGATACATCATCACCAACAAATGAGTTGTTAATATTTGCACCATCACCAGAGCTTGACGCTTCTCCACAAATATAGGAGTTATTAATTACGTGAAGGTACTCTTTAACATTAACATCACCTTTAACTTTAGAGTGCTCAATTCGCCCACCTTCATTTGCACTAGAAACAGTGCCTGACACTTGTGAAGATTGCACATCGACGTATCCCTTAGCAGCAATATCTCCGCCAATTTGGCTGCTATTAATTGCCATGCTCTGATTGCGCCCTTGAGTATTATCAATATCGCCAGACACACTAGAGTCAGATACACGAATAAAACCTTTGGCGGTGATATCACCAGAAACAGACGAGTTATTTAATACTTCAACCGCAGGGTTACCACTGCTACGAGAGGTAACATCTCCATTCACATTCGTATTATTGAGTTGCACATAGTCTTCAGAAAATATGTATTGATTGATTCTGTAGTTAGTCACTTTTATGGATTCTTGAGCACTAACATACCCAGAAATGAGATGCGCGCTGTTTGATACAGCCTGAATACCACCGTGGGAAGAGGAAATGTGTCCGCCCACATCACCATTCGTTGTTTTTATCTGATCTCTCGCCTCGATATACGAGCCTACATCAACATTATTCAGTGTCACCCCACCGGCATAGCTATCAACATAGCCACCAACATCACTGTTGGCACCATTAATGTGTTTTTGAGCTATGACACTTTCTCCAACATTGACATTATCAAATACAACATCATTGTTAGAGCTCCTTATAAACCTAGATACAGTAGCGTCTGTTAAATTGATGTAACCACCATTATCGATACTACCGTAAATATATAAGTTACGAGCACTAAAAGAATTTCGGTCTAGGTTAAGGGAAAGATTCCGATTACTACTACCAATCGTATTATTACCACCGAAAGAAGAATATCGATCCAAATACAGTTGTGATACATAAGGACCGGCAACAATACTATCGCCATAATTTAGATTAACGCCTACTGTACATACGTAAGTGGAGTAGTTGCTTGTATAGTAGCCATTATTGGGGCAAGGGCTATTCCAAGCCACATATTCATTGTCGCTCCAAGACCAACGAGGAGTAAGGTCATACATAACTCCAGCAAGAGATTGAGCAGACAGCAAGCTATATGTGAGAGCCCCAAACATCATTATTTTTTTCATTATTTTATTTACTCCCTAACCCAAATCTCTTGTTGGCGCTGTACTTGTGCAACCCCGGAACCACAAATTGCTGTGGCTTGCACTCTGAAAAGAGATTCAGCTTCAGAGGTACCTGCATTAAAGGTACCGATATTTGAACATGTCATAGTATTGATTCGGCAACCCGAGCCTTGTGTAATCTGTGTAGGAGGAGATGTATTACCGTTTTCAATCTTAGAGCAAACATCAGCGATGACGGAGCCATCTGTGTTTAATGGATAAAGCTGAGTTAGTGCCCACTCATTGGCAGATTGAGCAATAAACCAAGCTTTGGTGCCCAAGAATTCTTTCGTTAATGTACTTTGGTTTGACCAACTTACTCTCATCAAAGAAGCAGCTAAGTACCCCATCACTATGATGACAAACAACACGACGATCAGAACACTACCTTGTTGGACATTTCTACGGAACATTGAGCACCTGCACGTCTTGTTGGTAAACACTACGCTCCCCGTTTTGAGTGAACTCTAAATTGATGTGTACAAGACCACCACGCTGCAACGTTGGCTCTAGATAGTACATATCACTTACAGAAGTATCGACACTATCCGCGACTGTAATTCCATTGCGCGTTATTTGATTATTTTCGAAGCAGTAGCGTACTTCAGACTTATCTTGATAGACGTAATGACGGCTCGAAATAGAAGAGCCCCCAATCGTACTGGCAGCCCCACTAATAACAAAGACATCACCAGTTTTGGCTAGACCACCAACATCTAAACTTTGTGAAGAAGAAGGTTGCAGATCTTCATAACGGCTCGGATTAATAACCATCCAAGCGTTAGCGGGCATTGGGTTTAACGTGGCGTCATTGCCCAATAAGAACTCCAAGTCGTTATTTGTCAGTGTGTAGAACCCTGAATACTCAATAGGTACAAACTCTAAACACTTCGTCGTGTCATCAGGCTCATGAAAACTATTCGGTACCGCATGGCGAATTTCTCGAGACATTTTCTCCAACACAAACTGGGCTTGAGTTTGCATACGTTGTCGGTCAATTGTATCCGCATAACCTTTCATACCAAGCTGAACATAACCCGCAATACCCAGCATGATAAAACTCCCGATCACAATGGTGACGATCATTTCCATTAAGGTAAAACCACGAGCTTTCATCAGTAGTTCCCTCTTATGGCAGTGAGTATTAATGGCTGAGTGTTGCTTGCAAAAATAGTAATAGTGATTTTTTTATAGTTAGTGGTGCCTGTCGTTTTCGCCGCAGATAAGTTGTCGTACGCAACTTCGACCTCAACACGGAAATTGCGATATTTATCTTCACCGCTCTTTCCTAATACATCAGCAATACTCCCACGCTTCACTCCTTGGCACTGACCTACCGTTGTAGACGTGCTCCAACACCCGATATAGTCATCTACATCATTAAAATCATTAGGCGTTGCCTCCAAAGAACCGTCGAGTTTTCTATCAGCACCTAATTTACTCACCTCAGTGCAATTCACACCGTTCTCACCACATCGAACAGTACCACCATCGAAGTCACTGTTTTCATCAAAGCCGCGCGCCAATATTTGCGACATAAATCCCTGCCCTAAGGCTGCTGCACGCATTTGATAATGAGGCATTGCTGAATCACGAATTTGAGGAACTAAAAAAGACGTAAACGCTACCATCGCAATCCCCATAAGAACGATGGCAATGATCATCTCAATAAGCGTCATACCAATGTGCTTTCTCATGAGCATGCTCCCTCCGAAACATAACCCTGAGGGTTGATCAATACTCGGCACTGGCTTTGACTGTTTTTATCTTGAATAAGAATAGAAATACCAGCAGAGGAAACATTGAGAGGATTACCCAATAGATCAAATTCAATGGGACTAGAGGCACCATTAATAATAGAAAACTGTGCTGAGTTATCGACAACAACATCGCTTCGAGCATCTCGTTCCTTACTAGCCAGATTGCACGCTGCACTGGCTCCTATACAAGTACTCGTAATCGATAGACAAAAGTTAGTGTAGCTAGAGTCCTCTCCAGCTTTGTAGCTACTGGGTAGACATCTTTCAGGATAAGACTTGTTTGGGATATTGATATTCGACTGCATGCGATTCACTTGAACTTGGCGAATCACAGAAATGGCTTGTTCTTGAAGTGCAAATGCAGACACACTGCCTTTGCCCATAAAACGGCTGGCAGCAAACAGGGAGAGAATAGATAAGAGAACGATCACTAAGATCAATTCCATCAAGGTAAACCCTAATGTGGAGCTGCGAATTTTCATAACCCAACCTTAGGCTTAAGACAAGCGAAGTAAGTATACGATGAAATTATGAGAATAATGATAGGCTTATAAGTTTTAAATTCGAAGTGTGAGCAAGTGTACAAATAACCACCAACAAGTTATTTCTCTCCTTTCGAGCGCTCCAATTCTTCTTCAATTCGATCGTAGGTTTCTTTATTGCTTAGCGTTTCAGAAACGTGCTCAGCGGTTTGCTTAGTTTGCTCCCACTTCGCTTCGTAAGTTTCTGGTTCAAAGCTGATAAATCTTGGCAATACCACATAACCGATCACACCTAAGATAATCAGCACAACTACAAATTCGATTGCACTAAGACCCGATGATTTACGCATATGAACTATTCCGAGATTAATCAAAATAAGGAGATAAAGGCCAGACTAGCTGGCCTTTATAACACCGATTAACAACCAGTATCTGTTACAACAGTTGTAGAAACTGCTGCTGAAGTTGCTTCAGTATAAGTCACGTAACAGTTACCTGCTTTTACCTTAGCTGCAGTGTTGCCTAAACCTTTTTTAAGGTCACCACTAATAAACGTAGCAACAAGTTTATTAGGAGTCGTACCCTCTAAAGCTAAAGCCCAATCTTCATCCAGACCAGTTACTGCATTGTTAAGGCCGTTATCTGCTGCTACTGGGTAACCGTAACCAACTAAAACATCCTCAACTTTAACATCGCTTCCTGGAGCTTTAGTTTCGATACCATCAATTGCTGATTTACCGAAAACAATACCCGAAGCACCATCAATCGCACCTTTTAGACCTTGCAATGAAGATTCACGAGCATCCGATTGCAGGTTAAGGAAACGTGGTGCTGCAGTTACCGCTAGAATACCTAGGATTACAATTACCACTACCAATTCGATAAGGGTGAAACCACCTTGTCTTTTCATTGTTTACTCTCTCTATGTAAGCATGCAGAGTGACTGCAAAATTTATCGGTCACACGACCATTTTGGATATTGTCAAAACGGTTTTGCGTCTCAACACACTAAGCGAAATTAGTTAGGTGAGTACTTTCTCTACCGCTTGAGCAGAATGACGATTCGCCATTGTTAAGTAAAAGCTGCGCTAAAAAGTAAATAACCAAATGGTTTACTTTCAATTACAACCTTTTTCTTATGGTAATGTTTGCATTATACCGACTTTCATTCCTATTTATAGTACTTAAGTGTCAAAAAATTCACTCCGCCGACATTTCGACGTCTATTTTCAGGTAATTAGCGTCAGATATAACGACAACTCTCTGTCCATTTTCATAAGTATAGTGACATGTATAACTATTACTTTTAATTGCTCCACGAATTTCTAACAACTCGCTCGCCATAATTTTACGTTGCGGGTAATGCACCGCTAACCAAAAGCCACAATCCAGAACCCCATCTTGACGAAATGGCGATACTAGACCTGCTTCTGTCATATCGAGTTCAAACCCATCCATCGACATATGTTTGGGCTCACCATGAACTATCCACGCCTGACGATAACGTTGCACGCTATCTTGCATCCAAACCTTGGCAAGCTTGGCTCCGGTGACTTGCGCTTGCTGTTCTACTGGCTTGAGGCTGTGCACAAACGCCACCAGCAAAATTAACCCAATAACGCCTGCAAGGATAAGCGTTGCGCGACTCTGATTTTCAACCACTGGTTTAGCCGCCTTTGATGATGTCCAGCATCCCCCACATTGGAAGGAAAATACCCAGTGCGAGCACCATAACCATGCCTGCCACAATGACCAAAAGTAGTGGTTCAATTCGAGCGGTCAGTGTCTTCAAGTCGTAATCCACTTCTCGATCGTAGAAGTCCGACACTTCTAAGAGAAGCTCATCGATACGACCAGTCTCTTCACCAACCGCTATCATTTGAATAACCAAAGGCGTAAAAATTTTACTGTTGATTGCCGTGACAGAAATGGTACTGCCCGCTTCAATAGCAGACTTCATTTCTAAAATTCGGTTTTCCAAGAACTTGTTGCCAAGCGCCTCACCGGCCAGAGCTAAAGACTGGTTTAGAGGTACACCGGATTTCAGCATCAACGAAAAGGTTCTTGAGAAACGAGATAGCTGTGCTCGGTTTACGATATCGCCCACGATTGGCAATCGTAGACGGAACTTATCGAACTTCTCTCGACCATCTGCGGTTGCAACCCAAGCTCTAAATAAAAAGAATGCCCCAACGATTGCCGCAATGAGCAGCCCCCAAAAATTCACAAAGAAGTTAGAGGTCGCAATCAGGATTCTGGTTGGCAAAGGAAGCTCCACCCCAAAACGGGTAAACATCGATGCAAACTCTGGGATCACCAGAATGTTCAAAATAAACATTGCTATAGTGATGAACACAATAACGAATGTTGGGTAACGCATTGCTGCTTTAATTCGCTTACGAGTTTCTAGTTCTTGCTCGTAGTAATTCGCCAATTGCAATAAAGCTTGGTCTAGTCGACCTGTGTTTTCACCAACGTTGATCATAGAAACAAACAACGGGCTGAATACCTTGGAATGTGGCTGCATTGCCGAGGACAAGCCACGACCATTGCTCAGCTCCGCTACCACATCTTCAAGCGCTTCTTTGAGCTGTTTGTTTTCGCAGTTTTGCAGCAGCCCACGCATAGAACGCAGCAGTGGTACACCAGCCTTCGTCAAACTAAATAGCTGGCGAGAAAACAGGATAATCACTTCAAGCGGAATCGCCGGTACGAACAATTTAGACAGGCTAACTTTGCTCTTTACCGCTTCTTTTTCCAAACGCAGGTTAAGAGGAATGATCCCCTTATTCATCAATGCTTCCGCTGCAGCTTCAGAATTCACAGCATCGACTTTGCCACTGGTGGATGAGCCGTCTAAAGTGCGACCTTGATAACGAAAAGTTGGCATTCACTTACCTACATGAAAATTGGGTCGGTTTTACCAGAAGCATCCCCTTCACCTAGGGTCATCACTTCATCCAAACTAACAATACCTTGCAATGCCAGTTCCATCGCTGAAGCAAGTAGTGGCTTGTAATTCTCGGAACGTCTCGCTGCTTGAGCGAACCCTACCGCGTCATTCGCACGCAGCTTGTCCATCATTTCATTCTCTAGCTCAAGCATTTCGAACACACCGATTCGACCTCGATAGCCCGTCAAGTTACAGTTTTGACAACCCGCACCTTTGCGGAAAGTGGTGCCGACTTGATTCGGGAAGCGACCAGCCAACCATTGCTGGCGCGATTCATCCAATACATCCGTGGTTTTACAGTCGGGACAAACACGACGAACCAGACGCTGAGCAACCACAGCACGGACCGCACTCGCAACTAGATAACCAGGCGCACCCATATCAATCATACGTAGCGCACTGTCTACTGCGTCGTTTGTGTGTAACGTACTTAACACTAAGTGACCAGTCAGTGCAGCGCGTAAACCAATCTCTACTGTTTCTTGGTCACGCATCTCACCAACGAGGATGATGTCCGGGTCCTGACGCAGGAAGGTACGTAGCACGCGAGAAAACGTTAGGTCGATCTTACTGTTGATCTGAACCTGAGTAATACGTGGTAGGCGATATTCCACCGGGTCTTCTGCAGTGATGATCTTCTTACCCGGCTCATTCAACTCACTCAGCGCGCCATAAAGCGTGGTGGTTTTACCAGAACCTGTCGGTCCCGTAACCAAAATCATACCGTGAGGACGAGAAAGCTGTCGCCGTAAGCGAGCAAGCAGTTCTGGAGGTAGGCCAGAGTCTTCAAGTTTGCGCAAACCAGAAGATTGGTTGAGCAAACGCATCACCACCGACTCACCGTATTGCGTTGGTAGTGTCGACATACGAATATCGATCGATTGACCACGAACTTTGATATTAAAGCGACCATCTTGTGGCAAACGCTTTTCAGAAATATCTAAGTGCGCCATCAGTTTGAGGCGCAGAACCAGCGCAGAGGCAATATTAACTTCATTTAGAAGCGTCTCGTGCAATACACCATCAACACGTTGGCGTAAGCGAAGCACTTTGTCATCAGGCTCGATGTGAATATCTGACGCGCCGACTTGCACCGCATCTTCAAACATCGAGTTAACCAGTTTTACGACGGTAACTTCTTCACTATCACCTTCATCAATACCATAGTCAAAGCCTTCAACGTCTTGGTGCTCAGCCTGAAGCTGCTCAGCAAACGAGGCGATTTCTTTTGTACGACGGTAGTAACGGTCAAAGCTTTCGACTAACTGACGTTCTGGCGCAATGATGAACTCTAGGTCATATTCACCAAGCAAGTTCATCAGGGATTCTTGAGTAAACAAGTCCGCAGGATCACTCATTGCAACGCGTAGCGTGTCACCGTTTCGAGCAACGACCATGGCACGCAAGCGTCGCGCGTGCACTTCGGGCAAAACTTGTACAGCATCGGCATCAATCGGGGCTCGGCTCAAATCAATCAATGGCAAACCGAGCTGCTGAGATAAGAACTCCAGCATCTGCTTTTCGCTGATAAAACCAAGGTCAATCAACGCATCACCCAGTTTTTGTCCTGTGCTGTGCTGAGCACTCAATGCTTGCTGAATTTGTTCTTCAGAGACAATCCCCTCTTCAACAAGTAGATCACCTAAGCGCTTTCTCAACTGAATTTTCATTGCGTGTTCTCCAGTTGTTTTAAGATGTTCAAACGGTCACGAATAAATGCCTGAGACTGATTCGAAATACCCACTTTCCCCAATGCTTGTTGATAAGCGGCAATAGCAGCAGAAAAATCCAATGCTCGCTCTTGCTGAATACCTAAACCAAGCCACCAGCGCGCGTTGTCAGGTTCGCGCTGCGTCAGCAGTTGGTAGCTTTCTAGAGCAATTTGGTTTTGTTTTTGCTTTTGTGCCAAAGCGGCACGCATCGCTAGATAATCACGGCTTGGTGCAGGAGGCAGATGCACTAGAGGGCTCAGCGCCGCTTCTGGTTGATCTGCTTTCACCAATAACTTTGATAACGCTAAGCGAAGTGACTGGTTATTCGTATCTAGCGAGATACCAGCTTGTAGGATTTCGTAGGCTTTGCGCGTGTCACCTTTGCCAAAATATAATGCGGCTAGCTTTTGACGAGCTTCAAGGTTCGTTGGTTGGTAACGAAGTGCTTCATTAAAAGATGACAATGCGGTTTTCATGTCATTCGCATCCATCGCTTTATCCGCACGTGCCAACGCTTTTTCAGCTAACTCTTGATGGGTCAGTTCTACTTGCTCAATTCGCATCGAATGCTCTTGCCCAACATTCGATGAATTCGTCACATTATTGCTCAGACTCGCCAACAACACTGGCTGCTCGACCGTGCTGCTCACCTCATTACGAGGAACATAATCATCCACCTCTGGCGTTGATTTCGCAGCAGATAATGCGACTTTTACCTTCGGTTTTTCAATTCGTTGCGTGTACACCACATCATTTAATTGTGGCGTTGTCTTATTGGTTGGAGATTGGCTTACTTCAACTACAGGCAAAGGTGGAACATTCTCCATATTAGTCGTTGAAGACGAAACTGTTGCAATCTCTTCAATAGGAGCGGGACCTTGAGATACCGCCCAACCACCGACAGCTAAGCTCAACGAAAAGCCCCCCACAAGCCATAGCCATGGTTTGCTTCGAGAAATACTCGGGATCTCTGCCTTGGTTAGTTCCGAAGGCGATTCTTTTTCAGCAAGTTCTGATAATGCTTTATTGATGGCACTCAAGGCTGACTCCATCCCCAAAATACGGGAGATTTAAACTTAGGTTTACGTGCGTCAAAAGTGTCATGCATGGCAACGTAAACATGATGATTTTTCAAAAGCGTACAACGGTCATTGAACGCAGTAAGTAAAGCTTTATGGCTGATCTGATTAATCAATCTCGGGATGCCCATCGCCGAGCGCCAAATGGCTTTCTTTTGTTCAATAGAGAAGATATGCGCCCCATTACCCGCTTTATCTAGACGATTGTTGATGTAGGCAACGCCCTCTTCGATCGAGAGAGGACGCAGTTGGCAACTGAACGTAATGCGTTGACGAAATTGGCGCAACTCGTGAGTCTCTAATCGCTCATCTAATTCGGGCTGACCAAACAAGACCAATTGAATCAGCTTATCTTGTTCCGTTTCCAAGTTGCCAAACAAGCGCAAGGTTTCTAACGCTTCAGAAGACAGAGCTTGTGCTTCATCAACAATCAGTACCGTTTTTTTTCCTGACACATGGACTTGGATCAGCCGCTCTTGGATCAGTGAAACGACTTTAAGTGGGTCAGTATCTTCAATCCCAAGCTCTCTGGCCACAGCAAACTGCAATTGCTCACCACTTAGAACCGGATTTGGCAGATAAACTAATTCGACTTGTGATTCAATTTGCTCAATCAGTTTTCGGCACACCATGGTTTTACCCGTGCCCACTTCACCTGTGATTTTGATGACCCCTTCCCCCATTTTGACGGCTGCCATAATGGTCTGAATCGCCTCATAATGAGGTACCAGCCCCAGAAACATTTCTGTATTTGGGGTTAGTGAGAAAGGTTGAACTCGAAATCCAAAATGTGACAGGTACATACTCGAATCACAACACCACGTTAAACAGAGACTTCCTAACGCCAATTACTCAGCGTCAGGAAACCACTCTTGCAGTAAATCACGTGAGCGCTCTAGCTCTTTCTGCCATGTATTTACGCCCACAACTGTTGGTTTCAAAAGAATGACGAGTTCTGTTTTCTGCGATACGTTATTGATAGTTCGGAACAAGTTACCAAGAGCAGGCACATCACCTAGGAACGGTACTTTTGACACTTGCTCGATATTTTGCTGTTTCATCAAGCCGCCAATAACCACCACATCGCCATCTTTTGCGCGAATCACTGAGTCAGATTCTCGAATCGAGCTTTTTGCCAGCGGGAGTTGAACGTTGTTGAAGTCACCACCAAGGTTTAGCTTCTTAATCTCTTCTTCCACTTCAATTACGGCAGGGTGAACATGCAGGAATACGTTACCTTTGTTGTCAATCTGTGGCGTAACATCTAGAGAGATCCCTGAGAAGAAAGGCGTCAACTCAACTTCAGGAACCGCATTAGAGTTTTCACCATTACCCGCATTACTAGAAAGTTCGGTTACAAAGTACTCGTCGGTACCGACTTTAATAACTGATTTCTGGTTATTTGCTGCGGTAATACGTGGGCTAGAAAGCACGTTCAAGTCGCCCTGCGTCGCCATAAAGTTCATCACGGCTGAGAAGTTACCATCACTGATGGTGATATTAGTTTGCCCACCTAAAAGTGAACCAATCGCATCCAATGGAGGTAGACCACCTGTAGGACCTGGACGGTTGATAACTACGCTACCTGAATTACCAATAGAAGCAGTCATATTCGACCAGTTGATACCTTGCTGGTAACCATCACTTAGCGTCACCTCTAAAATCTTCGCTTCTAGGATAACTTGGCGCTGCATACGCTCCTGAGAAACGCCCAAGAACTCACGAACTTCACGAATTTCATCAGGGAAAGCACGTAAGGTGATCACACCCGCTTGTGGCGTAACAACAACACTTTGACCTTGACCTGAGCCAATTAGGTTTGCAACGGCTTGTTGCAGCATCGGCCAAAAATCACTTTCGGTGATGGTTTCAATGCGTGTACCGCCAGTCGATGTGGTTGAGCTATCACCGTTGTTGTTATTTGAATCAGAAGAATCTGAATCGTCAGAACTGCCACCAGAGCTAGAAGTGCCCGCAGATGTCACAGACCCCGTCACGATACTGGTCAGTGAGCGGCCAGAACGTTTGAACTGAAGATAATCAACAGGAATGGTCACTGTGCGCATACCAGCAGGATAAACCTGAATCACTTTGCCTGATTTCACAACATCGTAGCCATACATGTCTTGTACAACGTTGAGCACTTCATCTAGGGTGACGTCGGAAAGGTTAACGGTGATGTTGCCTTGCACTGCTGGGTGGATAGCCACACTGTATTCAGTTCCTTTCACCAAAGAGGCAAAGAAGCTACGAGCTTCTACTGCGTTCGCTTGGATTCTAAAACGCTTTAAAGTGCCTTGCTCTGAAGACACGCTAGTGTCTAAGTTCGGCATAAGATCGGCTTCTACAGAAGAAGGGATCTCTTCTAGTGCACGGCTATTTGCTTCATTGATAGACTCATTAAGTGCTTGCTTCACTTCCACTGGGTCTCGGTGACCCATAGAACAACCCATTAAGGAAGCAACCACGATTCCTACAACTAATTTGCGCATATCTGATCAGGCTCTGGTTATTATTTTTTTACGTTTAAACCAAAAAGCTCTAGTTTCCACTGACGGTCACCACGCTTTAAAGTTACAAATTCACTGTTGATACTGGCTACACGGTAGCCATTGAGTTTCGCTCCTGGCTCAACAATACGGTTATTCAAAATCGCCACGCATTGAGTATTTGGTTTACATACAATACTGTTCAGTGTTGGCAAGCGATATTGTTTTGCTTTCGGCTTTGTTTGCTCTGTGACTGGCTTTTGCCAGCCTAATGGTGCTGTTGGGTCTTGGCTTGCCCAGCTATGACCAGCAACAACTGTCAGCATTAGGGAGATTATGATTTGCTTAACCACCAATAAACTCCTCTCGTGAACCTAAGGTGTAAACTTCCAGTACAAGTTTTGCTTTTGGATATTCTTCCACGTTGTAGCTAAAGCTTCGCCAGTAGTAACTCGCTGGTAAACCTTCTAATTTCGTCAGATAGTTAGCAATTGAAAAGTAATCGCCAGTCAGCTCCATGCGCACAGGGTGTACGTAATAACCCGAGTATTGCGACGCTTCTTTGTCTTCTGTAATTGGTTCAGCAGGTAAAGTTTGTAGAGATACCAAATGAATACCACTTTGCTGCTCTAAGACACTCTCCAACAAACTTGCCATTTGCGAAGGAGTAATCAAATGTTCGATGATCTCTGAAAGTTGCATGGAAAGGTGTTGGCTTTCCATAAGCAATTGAGAGATAGCTTGATCAATTTCCGCGTTCGGATCTTTTTTCAACTGCGCTTGAATACGTAAGATCTCGATTTCTGTCTGTTGATTCGTCTGTTTTAAGTTACGCAGCTGCTTATCGTTACTCGTAACCTCATTCAGTTTTGGCTCCAAGACCAAAGTGAAAAGCAACATCACTACCGTCACTAAACCACACAGTGCGATGAGTACTTTTTCACGCCCGCTCATTTCATCGAAGCGCTCTTCTAACGAGGACCAAAACTCATTCATTTCTCTTTGTCTCCGCGCGTCTTCAATTCAAAGGTCACGATGTTGTCTTCATTACGTCCGATTTTTACGTCATCAAACGTGCGCCCTACAAGGCTAATTTCATTTTTAAACTGGCTTACCCAATTCGGAACTGCGCTTGGCGATCTCGCCAAACCTTGGAGATCTAAGGTCGATGCATCAATACGAATTGCAGACAAAGAAATATTGTTGCTGCCCAACTTGGCTAAAGCCTGCATTACGCCAGAATAGCCTGTACGTTGTGAATCATCGTACTTACCAACGGCTTTTAATGAGTCACGCTTCGCTTTTACTTCACGCTCTAAACGCGCTTTGGCCGCGATCTTATTGGTGTCTGGCTGATGCTTACGTAATTTGGCTTGTTGGTGTTGAAGTTCTGACTTCATGATATCGCCCTTGCTTTTCACAATCGCAATTTCATCTTCTACACCTTGGCTTTGCCAAGTCACATAACCGTAAGAAACAAAGATCAACGCAGCCGCAACACCCCAAGAAATAGCAACGTTTTTGAGGGTTAATAAATTCTTCTTCGGTTTAAGGAAGTCTGGATAAAGATTGACACGTCGCTCACTGGACGTAGCTAACGCCGTATCTGCCAATACATGACCAGATAGTTCGTGTTCTTCAGTAAGCAGCGGAGAGACTTTGGTGCTTAAGCGGTAGTTAAGCGATTCCACCAGTTCTTGTTCATCTTCATCGTCACAACACACCTTCAGTTGGTGCAACTGAACATGACGCAGTTGAGAAGAGAGGTAATCGATTGAACGCTGTAGCTCTAGCGACAAGCTATCCATTTGCAAGTCACTCGAAGGTACGCCCGTTAGTGGTGGCGTTACACTGCGAATAGAACGGTGGAAAGCGATAGTATGATCAACGAATGCGCTGATACGGAAGTGTCCGCGTGCGCTGCGTTGTAGTAATAAGAAATTACCAAGTTCACCTGAGGTATCACCCCAGATGTCATCCTCAGGAATAATCGCTTCAAGGCTCAGTTGAACTCGACTCGCAAGCAGTACAATCTTATCGAGAATTTTGCGAGAAAGAACATAAGCTTGGACTTTATTCGAGTTTGGTAGCTCTACTGCATCGGCAATAATGTCAATAGCACGCTCTGATATCAGCTCTTTTAACAAAAACGGCAACGCCGATGGCCACTCATTGCGAGGCATAGCAGGCTTGTCGATTTGGTACATCTGATAGTAGTTGTGAGCTAACACAACCGTTAACGAATCATAAGAGCTTGCAGCTACACTTAATGCCTGTTCACAGGCACGTTCCCAATTTGATTCTGAGATCTCAAATTTAGATGGTCGGCTGCTTTTCGTCGGTGATGATAAATAAACTGCGTCTGGCTGAATAACCAAAAAGCAAGTGCGACCACCGACCGATGATCGCTTGAGCTTGTCGAGTACTGCTTTAAAATCCATGATTATTATCTTTATTTTTTTCGCCAGCGATTTCTTCGTCCCAGTTTAACTTGGGATTCAGATTGAGAAGTCGGCGCCGGTGTAGAACGAGGAAGGTACTGCTCTTCAGAAGAGAAGTAACGCCCTTGCCCACCGTGAACACCCAACTCATTAAGCGTGTTCAACTCGTGCTTATTCTCAATACCCACTGCTATTATTTTTGTTTTGCTGTTTGCGGCCGCACCCAACATACTGCGAACAAACAACTGGTTTTCATGTCTCTGATCGATCTTTGTTACCAAGCTGCGATGAAGCTTGAGATAACGAATGTCTACTTCTTTTAAGTAATGCGTGCTGACAATGGTACGTCCGGCCTGCCCAATCATTACGTAGCATTCTAAACCGGACAGCATTTTAGCGACTGGTCGCATAAAGTCTAAGTGTCTTACAAATTGTGCTTCCACAAACTCAAAAATGAGACACTTTCTTTGCTCCCGTGACAATTGTAAGAGTTCATCACGGAACCACTTGAAATATTCTCGCTGCCCAAAAGGCACAACATGAAGATTAAGTACATATTGCTTAGAGCTATCAAAGTTGTGTTTAAAGTCTTTTAAGAATGTACCAATAACGGCGCGATCCATTTGCGCTTCATAGCCGACTTGACGAACGGCAGAAATAAAACGAGAAGCTTTAACAATGCCATTTTCCGGATCGCGAATCCGACATGTTAACTCTTCGTGCAATGGTTTTTTATGCGCCACATCACTTATTGAATAGGCTGATTGTGCGTAGAGTATCACATTTTCAGACGTGAGTGCTGTGTCAAATAGCGTACGCCATCTCACACTGCCTCGTGCTTCTTCATCATGATTCCACTTTTTAAAACGGCTCCAATTATTGTTGTTCTGCAATTGGGCACTACGCAATGCGGTTTCTGCTTCATCAATGATTTGGCTATGACGCTCTCCTTCTTTGTACATGGTGATTCCGATATGACACCAGTTATCAGAATCCAATGGATAAGGAGGATGGAGTTTTTCTAATTGGCGAATACATTGAGACGCCAAATTTGCGACATCTTTCGCTGCTTGGTGAGGTAAGAAAAGCGCAAAGTCAGCATCGTAGTAACGAGAAAATACGACATCGGGATAACGTTGAACTAAATTGGACAGTAAACTACCAATCTCAACGATAAATTCATCGCAAGTTTGTTTGTCCTGTTCTTCTTCTACAGATTTCCAATCTTGAACTCGTATCAGCATCACTGCGCCACGAGCCCCACTTTCTAACAGCGCCGATTCAAGCTTACTATCAAACAAAACTCGGTTTGCTGTACCAGTTAACTTATCGAGGAAAGTTTGAGTACGAATAAAGGTATCAAAGCGACTGCGCTCTTGGCGGGCATCTTGCAGCTCTTCAATTAATACATCCAATGCTTCGCTTGCCGTGTATGGCCATTCTCGCTCATCACCTTTCGCGTATTGCTCAACCCGCCCAGCTAAGATCATACGACCGCGCTCTTCGAGCATTTCAGAGCCAGCAAGTTGTTCTTTGAGCCATGCAACACCACGCATCAAGCAGAAGATGATCAAGATGACCGCGAGCGTAATCGACCACAAAGCTTGCATTGAATAGCCGTAGCCTAAATAAGGAGGAATAGCCTTAAAGTAGATGACATAGTCTTGGTTGTGAGTGAGCTGAAACTCATGCTCAAACAACATGGAACTGTCTATCTTGTGGGAGGTGTCTTTGAAGCGGTATACGACGGCGTTATTCGTCGAGAGCGTCATCTCAACAATGTTACTTGCCTGTAGCATCTTTGGCATCCAACGCTGCATGGAATATGCTGCGTCAGGGTCTTCCATCTCTTTATCAACCACTTCAACGATCCCTTCCAAATAATGGTTGAGATACTCTTGCCCTAGTCGCTTAAAAGAGAGGGTGCCGCCGACAAACAAGATAAACATTGCGCAAATGACGATCATGGTGACAAAAGCCACCAGCCGCGTGCTTAGCTTAAGAGTTGGGGTATACCTCATGAATACCAAATTCCTTTTCTATTCATCATATACCTTGTTGAAATGTTTATACTTGATAAGCGTTCAGTAAACAATCGCATTCGTATGAATGTGAGAAGCTGAGGCGGAAAGAAACAAGGCATCATTCGATATTTGAGAGTTGCTGCCTTTTTGTGGCGATACGGAAATAATGTGAACCACAATGACAGAACATAACGGGAATAAAAAAGCCGCGAAATTCGCGGCCTTTTAAATTCAATATCAATTAGATTTTAGAACGGGATATCGTCGTCAAAATCCATTGGCGGCTCGTTATATTGCGGCTGTTGTTGCTGCGGAGCCTGTTGTTGCTGTTGCTGAGGAGCGTTGTATTGCTGCTGTTGAGCCGGTTGTTGAGGTTGACCCCAGCCGCCTTGTTGCTGTTGTTGACCGCCACCCATTGGAGCGCCACCTTGAGCACGACCGCCAAGCATTTGCATTACGCCATTGAAGCCTTGAACAACCACTTCTGTTGAGTAGCGATCTTGACCACTTTGGTCTTGCCATTTACGAGTTTGAAGTTGACCTTCAACGTAAACTTGAGAACCTTTACGTAGGTACTCACCCGCTACTTCAGCAAGCTTGCCGAATAACACAACACGGTGCCATTCTGTTTTTTCGCGCTGTTCGCCAGTCGCTTTATCACGCCATGACTCAGAAGTTGCAATCGTGATGTTTGCTACTGCACCGCCATTAGGCATGTAACGAATTTCAGGGTCGTTACCTAGATTCCCCACCAAAATAACTTTGTTAATTCCACGGCTGGCCATGATGTGCTCCGTTTCACTCTGGATCTATATATAAAATTTTAGCGCATAAGAATACACGCTTTGGTGTTTTGATTAAAGCCTAATCCCATTGTGTTCTGAGATTAGAAATTGTGGAATCAAAATCTCACTCCAACCTCTAGGCGTAGCATTTTTGATTCGTTTTGCAGATATCGTTTCGCGAACCTTTGAATCTCAACGCATTTCCTCTCTAACGCTATGGCTCCAAATTGTGATTGATGACACCGTATTTGCGTTTTTGACCTCATGGAACTTCACTCAAGGAGATTAGGGCGCGTGAAAAAATCAGCTTATGCGAGAAAATTGTTTTTGATCAGTATGGAAGACGACGCAGAGAAAAAAGTCGAAGCACTCGTGAAATACACTGATATTGATATCCCTGTCATCTCCACACAAGCACTGATGGAAGCCAATCCAAAGCATCGCAATAAAATCCTGTTGATTGACTTTAGTGAACATAAAACACTCGTACAATCGATCAAAAACTTGCCTTTAATTTGGAAGAATTTTGAAACGGTCATATTCAATGTTCCTAAACGCTTAACCACCGATGAGTTGTTGTCTTTTGGGCAACTAAAAGGCGTATTTTATCAGGAAGACTCTCTAGAGCAGGTAGGTGAAGGCTTGAGAGAAATCGTGAATGGTCAGAACTGGTTGCCAAGAAATGTCACTAGTCAATTGCTTCACTATTATCGCAATGTCCTCAGCACGCACACCGCCCCAGCAACCGTGGACTTAACCATCCGTGAGTTGCAAGTTTTACGTTGTCTTCAAGCAGGAGCATCTAACAATCAAATGGCAGAAGAATTGTTCGTCAGTGAATTCACCATTAAATCTCACCTTTATCAGATATTCAAAAAGCTCTCCGTAAAGAATCGCGTTCAAGCTATCGCTTGGGCAGACCAAAACCTGTTGTCATAAATCAGATGAACAACACAATTTCGCTCATACAGTGATGGCTCATGCTTATTTAGGCTCAAATTGACGTACTTTTTCCTACTTAATTCATGATTCATATGCATCTCTCGTGTTAAAGTGATGCCCAGATTCTTGATTAAAAAATGAGAAAGGATATTCCCCCAATGATTAAAAAATGTCTGTTCCCTGCAGCTGGCTATGGTACGCGCTTCCTCCCAGCGACTAAGTCTATGCCTAAAGAAATGATGCCTGTAGTGAACAAGCCACTGATTGAGTACGGTGTAGAAGAAGCCATCCAAGCTGGCATGAATGGCATGTGCATCGTAACAGGTCGTGGTAAGCACTCAATCATGGACCACTTCGATAAAAACTACGAACTGGAACACCAAATCAGCGGAACAAACAAAGAAGAACTATTGGTTGATATCCGTGAAATCATTGACTCTGCAAACTTCACTTACATCCGCCAGCGTGAGATGAAAGGTCTAGGTCACGCAATCCTTACTGGTCGCGAATTGGTCGGTGATGAACCATTTGCAGTAGTACTTGCCGATGACCTTTGTGTGAACGAGCAGGAAGGCGTGTTGGCTCAAATGGTAGCGCTATTCAAACAGTTCCGTTGTTCAATCGTTGCTGTTCAGGAAGTACCAGAAGAAGAAACTCATAAATACGGCGTAATCTCTGGTGAGATGATTAAAGATGACATCTACCGCGTAGACGACATGGTTGAGAAACCAGAACAAGGCACTGCACCAAGTAATCTAGCGATCATCGGTCGTTACATCCTGACTCCAGACATTTTCGAACTGATCGAAAACACGGAACCGGGTAAAGGCGGCGAAATCCAAATCACTGACGCACTGCTTAAGCAAGCAAAAGCAGGTTGTGTATTGGCGTACAAATTTAAAGGTCAACGTTTCGACTGTGGTAGCGTAGAAGGTTACATCGAAGCCACAAACTACTGCTTCGAAAACCTATACCTAAAAGACGAAAAGAAGTCTGAGCTAGGTAAACACGCAACGAAGAAAGAAGTGTAAATAACTCAAACTTACTGATTCTAAAGCCCAGCTTAATGCTGGGCTTTCTTTTACTGTTTTTTTGTCCAGTATTTTCTTTGCACATTTCTCACACTATGTAATACTTGCGTCACTTGGTTATACATAGAGCAAAAACGATGGATAAAATAGAAGTTCGTGGTGCCCGCACCCATAACCTCAAAGACATCAACCTCACTATCCCCCGCGATAAACTGATTGTCATTACTGGTTTGAGTGGTTCTGGTAAATCCTCTCTCGCATTCGATACTTTGTATGCTGAAGGTCAAAGACGTTACGTCGAATCCTTATCAGCTTACGCACGCCAGTTTTTGTCTCTTATGGAAAAACCAGATGTTGACCACATAGAAGGTTTGTCTCCTGCAATCTCGATTGAGCAGAAATCAACATCACATAACCCACGCTCTACTGTTGGTACTATTACTGAGGTGTACGACTACCTGCGTCTGCTTTACGCACGCGTTGGTGAACCTCGTTGTCCAACACACCATACGCCTCTAGCAGCACAAACCATCAGCCAAATGGTCGATAAAGTCTTAGAGTTGCCAGAAGGCAGCAAAATGATGCTACTTGCTCCTATCGTGAAAGAGCGTAAAGGTGAGCACGTTAAGACACTGGAGAACCTAGCAGCTCAAGGTTTCATCCGCGCACGTATCGATGGTGAAACTTGCGATCTTTCTGATCCACCGCCGCTAGAACTGCACAAGAAACACACTATTGAAGTAGTTGTGGACCGCTTTAAAGTTCGCCCAGATTTGCAGCAACGTTTAGCTGAATCCTTCGAAACCACGCTAGAGCTTTCTGGTGGTATTGCGGTTGTGGCACCAATGGACGGCGAAGGCGAAGAAGTGATCTTCTCAGCCAACTTTGCTTGTCCAATTTGTGGCTACAGCATGCAAGAACTTGAGCCTCGCTTGTTCTCGTTCAACAACCCTGCAGGCGCGTGTGGCACTTGTGATGGTTTAGGCGTGCAGCAATACTTTGATCCAAGCCGAGTCATTCAAGATGAAACGCTGAGTTTGGCACAAGGTGCGATTCGAGGTTGGGATCAAAAGAACTATTACTACTTCCAGATGCTGACTGCACTGGCGGATCACTACGGTTTCGATCTTCACGCACCATTTAACTCTCTACCAAAGAAAACCCAAGACATCATTCTTAAAGGATCGGGGCGTACTGAAGTCGAGTTTAAGTACATTAACGATCGTGGTGACATTCGTGTTAAGCGCCATCCTTTTGAAGGGATTCTGAATACACTTGAACGCCGTTACCGCGACACTGAATCTAACTCAGTACGTGAAGAGCTCGCAAAATACATCTCGACTAAGTCTTGCTCAAGCTGTGGCGGTACACGTCTGCGCCTAGAAGCTCGTAACGTTTTTATTGCTGATACGACACTACCAGAGATCGTTGAGCTCAGCATCGCCGACGCATTGGAATTCTTCCACACTTTGAAGCTCGAAGGCCAACGCGCCCAAATCGCTGAAAAAGTGATGAAGGAAATCAACGACCGCTTGCAGTTCTTAGTGAACGTGGGTTTGAACTACCTCAACTTATCGCGCAGCGCGGAAACCCTATCGGGTGGTGAAGCTCAACGTATTCGTTTAGCAAGCCAAATTGGTGCTGGTTTAGTGGGCGTCATGTATGTTCTAGATGAGCCATCGATTGGTCTCCACCAGCGTGATAACGAACGCCTATTGAAAACCCTAACCCACCTAAGAGATTTGGGTAACACAGTATTAGTGGTTGAGCACGATGAAGATGCGATTCGTTGCGCTGATCACGTGATCGATATCGGTCCAGGCGCAGGTGTACACGGTGGTAACGTGGTCGCTGAAGGTACGATGGACGAGATTATCGCCAATCCGAACTCACTGACTGGTCAGTACCTCAGTGGCGCGAAAGAGATTGCGGTACCAAAAGAGCGTACGCCACGCGATCCAAAGAAAACCGTTGAACTACTTGGCGCGACAGGTAACAACTTAAAGAATGTCGATCTTTCCGTTCCTGTTGGCTTGTTCAGTTGTATCACCGGTGTATCCGGTTCAGGTAAGTCGACTCTGATCAACGATACCTTCTTTAAGATTGCCCATACTCAATTAAACGGTGCAACAACGGCGCACCCTTCACCATACAAAGCGATCAAAGGTTTAGAGCACTTCGATAAAGTTATCGACATTGACCAAAGCCCTATCGGTCGCACACCACGTTCAAACCCTGCCACTTACACAGGCATATTTACTCCGATTCGTGAACTGTTTGCGGGTACACAAGAGTCGCGCTCTCGCGGGTACAAACCGGGGCGCTTTAGCTTTAACGTTCGTGGTGGTCGCTGTGAAGCCTGTCAGGGCGACGGCGTAATCAAGGTGGAAATGCACTTCTTACCTGACGTTTACGTTCCTTGTGATGTGTGTAAAGGTAAACGCTACAACCGCGAAACACTTGAGGTTCGTTACAAAGGCAAGACCATTGATGAAGTACTAGAAATGACGGTAGAAGATGCACGTACTTTCTTCGACCCAGTGCCAGCGATTGCTCGTAAGCTGCAAACGCTAATGGATGTTGGTTTGTCTTACATTCGCTTAGGTCAAGCAGCAACTACGTTGTCAGGTGGTGAAGCTCAGCGAGTGAAACTGGCTCGAGAGCTGTCTAAGCGTGATACTGGTAAAACCTTATACATTTTGGATGAGCCGACAACCGGTCTGCACTTCCACGATATCCAGCAGCTACTAACTGTACTGCACCGTCTGCGAGACCACGGAAATACCGTTGTCGTCATTGAGCACAACCTCGATGTAATTAAGACGGCAGACTGGATTATTGACTTAGGTCCTGAAGGTGGACAAGGCGGCGGTGAGATCATCGCACAAGGAACGCCTGAAGATGTGTCTCAGATCGAAGGTTCGCACACAGCTCGCTTCCTTAAGCCTATGTTGAAGTAGAAAAAACAGGTAAAGTACAAAGACCAGCCAATGCTGGTCTTTTTTCATTCAAAACAACACAATAACTATGGCAACTATACACGTCAGTGGAACTAAGCTTTCTCCAGGGAAAGTCCAAGTTCCTCTTAACCGCAAGTTTCTCATCGCGTTAGCAGCTCTCTTTCTGTTGGCGATGCACTTCTTTATGCCAAATCCGGGTGGCTCTGGACTAGCACTGTCTTTTAATGCGACCACGTGGATTGCGTTCAGCTTTGCACTTGGTATTGGCTGCTACCAACTTGCGACCAATCGTGTATTACGCTATTCCAAATTAACAATCGGTCTGTTGATCAGCTGTATCATCATGACGCTACCTATCTTCTACCCCAATGCGGATAGTGCGCTCGCAGCAAATAAACTGATTGGCTTGTGGTGCGGCATGTTGTTCTTCGTTGTACTGCAGCAGTTCCACTTCAGTAACAAGCATCGCCAGCGCTTGTTGTGGTTTATTGTCCTTGCCGTTGTTATCGAAGCGATTTTCGGTTTAACGCAATATCTTTACCTTAAACCAGGAAACGTATTTGGATACGACACGATAGCTAACCGCCCTTATGGCATCTTCCAGCAACCAAATGTCATGGCGAGCTTCCTTGCAACTGGTTTAGTGATTGCCAGCTATCTACTCGCCAGACAATCTTACAAATATTCTCGTAAACTCAGCGATATTTACCTGTTGTACGCCGTACCTGTACTGACACTGCCTCTTATTGTTGCCCTTGCCTCTCGTACTGGTTGGCTAGCATCCATCATTGCTATTTTGCTGGTGATTCCATACATGTATCGCTTTGCAACGCGTGCACGTTTTGTTCGATGGGTAATGGCGATGGCAACAGGTCTCGCGCTGTCGATTGTGGTGATGAATATTGCCTTCCCAGATGGAAACGGTCTTGCCAGTGAAAAGGTGAATATGGAGTCACCACGTGCTTACACCTTCCCACAAACATTGGACATGGTGATTGAGAAGCCATTCACTGGGTACGGTTACGGCAAGTTTGAGTCAGAATACATGCTATACACAGCGCGTCAGCATGCACTCAATGAAAGCTATCCTGCGGGCTTGCCATCGATGGATCACCCGCACAATGAATTGTTGTACTGGGCAGTAGAGGGCGGATTGTTGCCAATTCTGGGGATCTTTTTGGCAATGGCGTTAGTGCTATATCGCATCTACCAAGCCAAACGCGGTACTCGCTTAGCACTGCTGGCACTGTTTATTCCAATCGTGCTGCACTCGCAATTAGAATATCCCTTCTATCATTCATTGGTGCATTGGCTGATCTTTGTGATTCTGCTTTATTGGGTCGACCAACGAGTTTCTCGTTACCGCCAAGCACCGTTTAGCAAAGTAACCAAAAGTTTATTGCGAGTATGTAGCCTCGTCATTCCAGCAGTATTTACTTTCTATATGGTTAGCGCATTGCACACCAACTATGTCTTAACCAAGTTTGAAACAACGCGCCCGACCAACCCGGACATCTTGAATCAGGTGACAAATCCTGTGGTTTGGAAAGATCGTTTCGATTGGGATGTATACAGTACTTTCTTAAACATCGGCTTATATAAACAAGATCCAACCTTGATTCAGCCTTACATTGATTGGTCTCTGGAAATCATTAAAGACAAGCCACGCCCAGCGTTTTACAACAACTTGATACTGGCATATCAAGGGTTGGATGACACAAGCAAGGCAGAACAAATTCGTGCAGAGGCACAGTTCTTGTTCCCTAAAATTGATTTCAGTGGCGTCAACTATCAGCCACCTTCTCAAGCTATCTCAGCCTCACCAACACCAACACCAACGTCCAGCGCTGAGCAATAAATACAAAAAAGCGAAGGAATAACCTTCGCTTTTCTTTACCTCATTACCGAGGCGATTTATTCAGTCAGTGACTCTTCTAAAGCTCGCAAACACAAAGCAACATTTTCAGGTCGAGCACCATAGCCCATCAGTCCAATTCGCCATGCTTTACCAGCAAGTGCACCAAGACCTGCACCAATCTCTAGGTTGTAGGTTTCAAGTAAGTGATTGCGCACTTTTGCTTCATCAATTCCTTCAGGGACATAAATCGCATTCAATTGCGGTAGTCGATATTCTTCTTCTACCACGAATTCAAAACCTAGTTTTTGCAGACCCGCTTTAAGCTTCTCATGCATTAACTGGTGACGCGCCCATGCATTTTCTAAGCCTTCATTTTTAAGGATAAGTAGAGCTTCATGTAGCGCATACAAACTATTCACCGGCGCAGTGTGGTGATAGCTGCGTTTGCCTTCTCCACTCCAGTAACCTAATACTAAGCTTTGATCCAAGAACCAGCTTTGAACCGGTGTCGTCCTGGATTGAATCTTCTCAATAGCAGCCGGAGAAAGAGTCACTGGCGATAAGCCGGGAACACAAGACAAACATTTTTGGCTGCCAGAATACACAGCATCTAACTGCCATTCATCGACTTTGAGAGGTACACCACCAAGCGAAGTCACGGCATCGACAATCGATAGCAGACCGTATTGCTTCGCAAGCTTACCCAAGACTTGAGCGTCACTCACCGCGCCCGTCGACGTTTCTGCATGAACAAAAGCAAGAATCTTCGCATCAGGGTGCTGCTTTAATGCTTCTTCAACTTTATCGACCGATACAGGCGTTCCCCACTCATCATCGACGACAACCGCTTCACCACCAGCACGAACCACGTTTTCACGCATACGCTCACCGAAAACACCATTGCGGCAGACGATGACTTTGTCGTCCTTTTCAATCAAGTTGACAAAGCACGTTTCCATACCTGCACTACCCGGCGCAGAGACTGCGATAGTAAATTCATTTTCCGTTTGGAAAGCGTATTTAAGCAGTTGTTTTAGTTCATCCATCATAGCAATGAAAAGTGGGTCTAGGTGACCAACCGTTGGACGGCTAAGCGCTTGTAAAACCTGAGGTGAAACATCAGATGGACCAGGTCCCATTAAAATACGATGTGGGGGAATAAAGCTTTGGATCGGCATGTCAGCTCCTTGATTGCAGTCATTCATCCTGAGCGTTATAAAAGTTCTATGTAAAATGCTGGCTCAGGCATCGGAGTTTTCACCCTAATAGATTTTTCCTCTATCGGCAATTAGCCCTAAGTATAGAGGTCAAACCACTGTCACAAATTCGTTAATAAAAACTTTCATAATGGTTGAGATATTGGTTGACAATGTGACAGCAAAACCGTTCAATGTTTAAGCTTTATGCAGAAGAGGAGCACTACCCAGGCAGGTGATTTGTGGAGCCGCAATTCCAATACCAATCACTCAGGGGGAGTAGTGCCGAGGTAAGTCAAAGTTGCAGGATTTGACTTGTCGGTTGACTTGGGTTGAGTCCCATCAACTGTCATCAGCGCCGTATGATGAAGAGCTTCTGAGGGTAAATTTTCAAATTACATTCTAACTACCTCTCTATTTGCTCTGTTCCTTTCCTCACCAAACATTGGATGTATTGGGCAACCAATTAATTGTTGTTATTTTTTCAGGAAGTCGTGGGAGAACGCAGTGAGCGCATTTAACGTAGCAAAATTCGGTGGAACCAGTGTTGCCAACTTTGAGGCAATGAGTCGTTGCTCCACTATCATAGAAAACAACCCAAATACTCGTCTTGTCGTCAGCAGCGCTTGCTCAGGTGTCACTAACTTATTGGTTGAGCTGGCAAATGGTGTTCAAGACCAAGAACATCGAGCAGAAGTACTTCAGAAACTAGCAGGTATCCACGAATCGATTCTGTCGCAGCTAGAAAACGCAACCGAAGCAGCAGCTGAGGTTTATTCGATTCTTGATACCGTCACGAGCTTGGCAGAGGCTGCTTCAATCCAAGCAAGCACCAAACTGACAGACCATTTAGTCGCTTGTGGTGAATTAATGTCGACTCATATCCTTGCACAACTAATGCGTGAGCGTGGTGTGAACGCAGTTCGTTTTGATATTCGCGACGTGCTAAAAACCGATGGTAATTTTGGTCGAGCTGAACCTAATGTCGAGACAATTTCGCAGCTAGCACAAGAAAAGTTAGTACCACTTTGCCAAGAATATGTGGTTATCACCCAAGGTTTTATTGGCTCAGATGAAGAAGGTAATACCACCACGCTTGGTCGTGGCGGCAGTGACTACAGTGCAGCACTCATTGCAGAAGGTGTGAAAGCAGCAGGTCTAGAGATTTGGACCGACGTACCGGGCATCTATACCACAGACCCACGTATCGCCTCAAAAGCAGCGCCAATCCCAGAGATCAGCTTTAGCGAAGCATCAGAGATGGCAAACTTCGGCGCAAAAATTCTACACCCTTCAACGCTAGTTCCGGCACTTCGTCACGACATCCCTGTATTCGTAGGCTCGTCTAAAGAACCGGAAAAAGGTGGTACATGGATCCGCCACCAAGTAGAGAGCTCACCTTTATTCCGAGCACTTGCTCTGCGCTGCAACCAAACCATGGTGACATTACGCAGTGCTAACATGTTCCACGCATACGGCTTCTTAGCCAAAGTATTTGAGATCCTAGCGAAGCACAAAATCTCTGTAGATCTGATCACCACATCTGAAATCAGTGTGTCACTCACTCTTGACCAAACAGACACGTCTGGCGGTGCTCCTCAGTTACCACAAGCCGCGCGTGAAGAGCTTGAAGAGCTATGTAAAGTAGAAGTAGAACACGACCTATGTCTCGTCGCTCTGATTGGTAACAACATGAGTGAAAGCAAAGGCTACGCGAAGCAAGTATTTGGCACGCTAGAAGACTTCAACCTACGTATGATCTGTTACGGAGCAAGTCCACATAACCTGTGCTTCCTTGTTCACGAGTCGGTATCTCGCCAAGCGATTCAAAAACTGCATACTGAATTGTTCGAGCAATAAAAACTCTTTCATCCACTAATAAGCAAGGGCTGCACATGGCAGCCCTTTTCGTTTCGATCTGGTTTGGTTAACCGTTAATGTTGGGACCTAACCATTTTTCCGCTTCGATCCTATCCCAGCCTTTGCGATCAGCATAGCTTTGCAGCTGATCCTCTTGGATCTGAGCGATCGCAAAGTAACGAGAGTCAGGGTGCGAGAAGTACCAACCCGAAACGGATGCACCTGGGTACATCGCATAGCTCGATGTCAGTGACATTCCAATGTTTTCTTCAACATTCATAAGCTCCCAAAGCGATCCTTTCTCAGTATGCTCTGGACATGCTGGGTAGCCAGGAGCAGGACGAATACCTTGGTATTTCTCACGAATCAGGTCTTCATTCGACAGAGCTTCATCCGCAGCGTAACCCCAAATCTCTTTACGCACACGCTCATGTAGATACTCAGCAAATGCTTCCGCCAGACGGTCCGCTACCGCTTGAATCATGATGGCATTGTAATCATCACCTTGCGCTTTGTATTCGTCGGCAAGTTCACGCTCACCGATACCACCAGTTACTGCAAAAGCACCAACCCAATCGCGCTTACCAGACTCTTTCGGTGCAACATAATCAGACAGACAGTAGTTGAAGCCTTTTGGTTTCTCCGTTTGCTGACGCAAGCTATGCAGCACTTTCGCCACTTCAGTACGCGACTCGTCGGTGTAGACTTCGATATCATCACCCACGCTTGCAGCAGGGAACAGACCACACATACCTCGCGCTTTGAGTAAGCCTTCACGCTCAACACGATCCAATAACTCATTAGCGTCTTTGTACAGGCGCTGCGCCTCTTCACCCACTTCTTCATGGTCAAAGATTGTTGGGTATTTACCGACTAATGACCAAGTCATAAAGAAAGGTGTCCAGTCGATGTACTTACGTAAAGTAGACACTTCAAAGTCATCAAAGATATGGATGCCCGGCTTCACCGGAGCAGGAGGCGTATACTTATCCCAATCAATCGCGACTTTGTTCGCTCTTGCTTCTTCTAAAGTAACAGGCTTAGTGCGCGGCTTCTTACGGTTATGCTGATCACGTACGCGTTCATAATCCACGTCAAGTTTCTCAACAAAGCCAGGACGAAGTTCGTCTGAAAGTAATGATGTACATACACCAACCGCACGAGAAGCGTTATTGACGTAAACCACTGGATGTTTGTAGTTTTGCTCAATCTTTACCGCCGTATGCGCTTTGGATGTTGTCGCACCACCAATCAGAAGCGGAAGATCAAAGTCAAGACGCTCCATTTCTTTGGCTACATGCACCATTTCATCGAGGGACGGAGTAATCAAACCAGAAAGACCAATGATGTCGACGTTTTCTTCTTTGGCTACCTTGAGGATCTTCTCACATGGCACCATTACGCCAAGATCGATGATCTCGTAGTTGTTACATTGCAGAACCACGCCAACAATGTTTTTACCGATATCGTGCACGTCACCTTTTACCGTAGCCAGTAAGATCTTACCGTTGGAAGAACCGGCTTGCTTCTCTTTATTAATGAAAGGCTCTAAGTGCGCTACCGCCTGCTTCATAACACGCGCTGATTTCACTACCTGCGGAAGGAACATCTTACCTTCACCAAATAAGTCACCCACCACGTTCATGCCGTCCATCAATGGACCTTCAATGACTTCAAGTGGCTTAGAGGCATTAAGGCGAGCTTCTTCGGTATCTTCAACGATGAACTCAGTAATGCCTTTAACCAGCGCATGCTCTAGACGTTTTTCTACCGCCCAAGTACGCCACTCTAGTGCAGAAGCATCTTCTTCTTTGCCAACACCCTTTCCGGCGTATTCTGCCGCGATATCAAGTAGTCGCTCGGTCGAATCATCACGGCGGTTAAGAACCACATCTTCTACTGCTTCACGTAACTTATCAGGAACGTTATCGTAAATTTCTAACTGACCCGCGTTCACGATGCCCATGTCCATACCGTTTTTAAAACAGTGGTATAGGAACACCGCGTGAATCGCTTCACGAACGTAGTTGTTACCGCGGAATGAGAAGGAAACGTTAGAGACACCACCGGAGATCATCGCGTGAGGCAAGTCGCGCTTAATGTCGGCAACCGCTTCGATGAAATCCACGGCGTAGTTGTTATGCTCTTCGATGCCCGTCGCAACCGCAAAGATGTTCGGGTCAAAGATGATGTCTTCTGGTGGGAAGCCGACTTCATCAACCAAGATACGATAAGCATTAGTACAGATTTCTAGCTTACGCTCACGTGTTTCTGCCTGACCAACTTCGTCAAACGCCATAACGATAACTGCAGCACCATAGCGACGAATCAGTTTTGCTTGCTCAACAAACTTCTCTTTACCTTCTTTCAAAGAGATGGAGTTTACGATGCCCTTGCCCTGAATACACTTCAGCCCCGCCTCAATGACCTCCCACTTAGAGGAGTCGACCATGATAGGCACTTTAGAGATCTCAGGCTCAGATGCGCATAGGTTTAGGAAGCGTACCATACAGGCTTCTGCATCCAACATGCCTTCATCCATGTTGATGTCGATGATCTGAGCGCCGTTCTCAACTTGTTGTCGGGCGACCTCTAACGCTTCATCATAGAGTTCTTCTTTGATCAGACGTTTAAATCGAGCAGAACCAGTTACGTTAGTACGTTCACCCACGTTGATAAACAGCGTCTCTTTTTCAATAGTAAGAGGCTCAAGACCGGATAAACGACACGCAACCGTAAGCTCAGGCAAATCACGAGGTTTCACACCTTCAACTGCCATTGCCATATGGCGAATATGCTCTGGCGTGGTACCACAACAACCACCAATTAGGTTGAGGAAACCGCTCTCCGCCCACTCTTTAACGTGTTCCGCCATATCTTCTGGCGAAAGGTCATACTCGCCAAAAGCGTTCGGTAGACCCGCGTTTGGGTGAGTAGAAACAAAAGATTCAGAAATACGAGAAAGCTCTTCTACGTACGGGCGCAGTTCATCAGGACCAAGCGCACAGTTCAAACCAAATGAAATCGGGTTAACATGACGAAGAGAGTTATAGAAGGCTTCCGTTGTTTGACCAGAAAGCGTACGTCCAGAAGCATCGGTAATGGTACCGGAGATCATAACTGGTAACTCGATGCCTAGTTCTTCGAAGACGCTATCAACCGCGAAGGCACAAGCTTTCGCGTTAAGTGTATCGAAGATAGTCTCGATCAGAATAAGGTCAGAGCCACCTTTGATCAGCGCTCGAGTTGATTCTGAATAAGCTTCAACAAGCTCATCGAAGCTGACGTTACGATAGCCCGGATCGTTTACATCAGGGGAGATAGAACAAGTACGGTTTGTTGGACCAAGCACACCCGCGACATAACGTGGGCGCTCTGGCGTTTTTGCCGTCCACTCATCAGCGGCTTCACGAGCAAGCTTTGCAGCGGCGAAGTTGATTTCCTCACTCAGGCTTTCCATTTCATAGTCAGCCATCGCGATCGTCGTCGCGTTAAAGGTGTTGGTCTCAAGAATATCAGCGCCTGCTTCTAAGTAAGCGCTGTGAATTTCCTTAATCAATTGAGGCTGAGTAAGCACCAACAAATCGTTGTTGCCTTTTAGATCACAATGCCAATCTGCAAAGCGCTCTCCTCGATAGTCTTGCTCTTCAAGTTTATATCCCTGAATCATGGTGCCCATACCACCATCGATCAGCAAGATACGTTGCTTTAATTGAGCTTCAATCTGTTGTCTTACATTACTTCCCACAGTACAGCCTCATTCCTTTAGTTATTTCTCCATCCTATCACACAAATTAAAGGAGTCTAGACGTCTAAAATACGAATTACTGATTATTTTGTCTCCGTCGAGTTACAAAATAATCTCGAAAAAATGTTTGCTATTTAGTCAACATCGTCCGAGAATTCCATTCATAAAATGTTACAAATAGAGAGCTCTATGTCGGTCTATCATACTTTATGTTTTCTATCTGCAGCGGCAATGGTTATTGCCTTTGTAAACAGTAAGATAGGAAAGATGCAAACCACCATCGCAATCACTGCCGGTTCGATGATTCTTTCACTCCTCATTCTAATCGCAGGTCAAAATGATTGGTTTCATCTCACCGAGATAGCGACCGAAACGGTTACCAGCATTAACTTCGAGGACTTTCTTCTTAAAGGTATCCTCGGATTCCTACTTTTTGCCGGTGGTTTGGGTATAAAACTCCCTAACCTCAAAGACCAAAAATGGGAAATCACCGTACTCGCTTTAGGTGCAACACTCTTCTCAACCTTCTTTATTGGTTTTGTACTTTACGGCTTCTGCCAAGCTATCGGCATTCAATTCGACCTCGTCTACTGCCTGCTATTCGGTGCGCTTATCTCCCCAACCGACCCGATTGCAGTACTCGCCATTGTTAAAAAGCTTAATGCACCAAAACGAATCTCTACACAGATCGAAGGTGAATCTCTGTTTAACGACGGCTTTGGTCTGGTTATTTTCGTAACACTATTCACCATCGCCTTCGGTACTGAAGCTCCAACGGTAGGTAGTGTGACAATGCTATTCATTCAAGAAGCGATTGGTGGCATCGTTTACGGCTTCGTACTAGGTTTAATTTTCCATTACCTAATCAGCGCAACTGATGACCACTCAATGGAACTACTACTTACTATAGGTGTACCAACCGCTGGTTACGCATTTGCAGAATACCTTCACGTATCTGGACCACTTGCGATGGTGGTATCGGGTATCATGATCGGTAATTGGACGCGCTTCATTGGCTTCTCTAAAGAGAGTGAAGATCATCTAGACCACTTTTGGGAATTGGTCGATGAGTTCCTAAATGGGGTGCTATTCCTTCTTATTGGTATGTCGATGCTGTTGTTCGAATTCCACAAAGAAGACTGGATCATGATGGCAATTTCAGTACCACTAGTACTGGCTGCTCGCTATCTAAGCGTGTTCATTTCTTACATCGGATTTAAGCGCTATAGAAAATATAATCCTTGGTCTATTAAGATCTTAACTTGGGGTGGCTTGCGCGGCGGCCTCGCTCTAGCTATGGCACTATCAATCCCATCGGGTATCTTAGTTATTCCAGAGAAATTGATTGATGTGAAAGAGATCATCATGGTGATGACCTACTCGGTGGTTGTGTTCTCAATCCTGATTCAAGGCTCCACCATTACGCCAATGATCGAGAAAGCGAAACAAGCAGAGAAAGACATGGAAGCAGAAGTTTCATCGGAACCACAAGAAGCAAAAGCATCTCAAGAATAAGTACCGCGATAATTCTTAAAAAAAGGCAGCCAACTGGCTGCCTTTTTTATACTTTGTTCGCGACTAGACCTCTAGACAATATTCTATTCCCTAGCCCAGCACCTTTTATAGTTCGATCAACCAAATGCAGCCAAAGTGGTAATGAATAGCTTCAACTTGAGAAAAATCTACAGGAATGCATAAAGATGGCTAGCAAAATCTATCAGATTCACTTTTGCAAACCTCGAGATCTTTACTAGCGAGGACAAAACGTTCTATGTGAGTGTGACGAAGTCCAAACATTAATGCTCAAGCAAATTTACGAGCCACTGAGCTCTAGTTGAAAAGTCAATGAGTATCTAAATATAAAAGTTGTTCTGTCGAACCACGTCGTTGTGTGGTGTTTTTCTGAATAAGAGTAATTAAGGTAGGGACGTCGGAAGAAATTGCAGGTTACCTGAAACTTTTACGGGCTCGTTTCCTAGAAAGAGGGAATCGTATTCTAGAAACGACAAAACCCAGTCCGGAGACTGGGTTTCTAAATAAGTGGCGGAGCGGTTGGACTTGCACTCAATTGGACTGCACACGAGCGGGACTCGTTGGTCGTAAACCAAAATAATAGCGCAAACGAAAAAGCCCTAGCACTTCTGCTAGGGCTTTGTCTGAATAAGTGGCGGAGCGGACGGGACTCGAACCCGCGACCCCCGGCGTGACAGGCCGGTATTCTAACCAACTGAACTACCGCTCCGCACTGGTTAGACCTAAAGTCTAAGTTTTTGTCTTCACTTTTT
>NZ_JBECOU010000009.1:0-186544 GCF_040104475.1 Vibrio sp. SSH13-20 | reverse complement strand
CATACAACACCCAAGGGGTTTTGATGGACTCAATGTAAGAACATTGAATGTGTGTAAGTAGAACTTAAAATCAGTTTTCCAGATTAAAGAATTTGCTTGGCGACCATAGCGATTTGGACCCACCTGATTTCCATTCCGAACTCAGAAGTGAAACGAATTAGCGCCGATGGTAGTGTGGGGCTTCCCCATGTGAGAGTAGGACATCGCCAGGCTTTAAATTTGAAGAAGCCCACTCGAGAGAGTGGGCTTTTTTTACATTTGGAGCAAAGTAAATCTGATCACCAGAGCCCTTCTTATAAAGTCGCACCACTTTCCAATCCCTGTATATCTTTCCTGTGACTAACTTGATCATGAGATAGTGCTAACGCATTACCTAACCTCTCACAATGCCACTACTTCCCATTGTCTTTAGAACAGCCTCAAACTCGCTATTAAAACACATCGAGCTTGTGTTTAGTCCTATGACTCGATTAGGCAAAAGAACTGCGTGTGAGTGTTTTGGAGAGTGCGTGGATAAGTTGATGTAAAGTAGGGGGATGAAGAGCGAAGGGCTAAGAAACCTTTTGGATATTTAGGTTTAAGGAGTGCTGTATTTTGACATCAGGAATACAGTCGTGATGAAGTGTTACTTGGTTGCGTCCAGAGTGCTTTGAGTAATACATGGCTTTATCAGCGTTAATCATGAGCTCTTTAGCATTAGATACTTGTCCGTCATATTCTGCGACACCAATACTTACGGTTGTGCTGATTTCGATACCATCAACTTGGCATGGGGCGTTTTGAATCGCACCTCTGATCCTTTCTGCTACATCATAGGCTTGAATCGCGCTGGTGTTGACTAAAATCACTGCAAACTCTTCTCCTCCTAAGCGACCAATAAAGTCAGTGCCACGGATTGCTCGTTGGCATATCTTTGCTACATGGTTGATCACCTGATCTCCGGAGAAGTGACCGACTTGGTCATTTATCTCTTTAAAGTGGTCAATATCGATCATGACGCAGGAGAGTGTTTGAGATAGGCGAGAATGCGAGTTCAGAGCTTTATCTAGGCTGGTTAAGAATGCTCGTCGATTCATTACACCAGTTAGCTCATCAGTCTCTGAGAGCTCTTTCAGGCGCTTTTCAAGTAGGTGTGTTTTCGTTACGTCACGAACAGACCAAATTACCCAACTTTCGTCGTCTTGTAAGCTTTCAACAGGTTTGATGATCGCTTCAAACCAGGTTTCCTCTGGGTTGTCTAACGCTTCTAGCTCTTCTATTGGCATTAGTAGGTGGTCTTGTAGTGCGATGCTGTATTTGACGACTTTTGGCTCATTAGAGCGAATTACATCATCAATATAACTTATTAATTCAGAAGCTTTACTTGATGACAAAACATCGTTTAACGAGAGGTTAGTGTAACTTTCGGCATTGAATTTCTTTGAGTGGTAAGTGCCACCAAAGCTTTCAATATAGCGACCGTTTTCATTGAGGATAAAGACATGATCAGGGAGAGTATTCAGAATGGCGTGAAGCCAATCTTCCCTTTCTTTGTAAATCATGAGGTTAGTTCCTTTATCCAATGTAAGTCTTTGATTATATCTGTTTATATTGAGTTCACAATCAATACTGATCACAGTTCAATGTATCAGGCTTGACTAATGTTTGTACAAAGGCTTGGTAAGAGAAGGTAAGGGAGGATGGAATACAGGATAGCGAGGAACAAAAAATAAAAAAGGCTTAATCATTGCTGACCAAGCCTTTTTTACAAAAATACTGTATGAACCTATTAGTTCATGCCGTACTTTTTAAGTTTTTTGCGAAGAGTACCGCGGTTGATACCCATCATAGTTGCTGCGCGAGTTTGGTTACCGCGAGTGTACTGCATGATGGTATCTAATAGTGGCTGTTCAACTTCAGCTAGAACTAATTCGTATAGTTCTGTTACTTCCTGGCCGTTTAGTTGAGCTAGGTAGTTTTTAAGAGACGCTTTAACAGAGTCACGTAAAGGCTTTTGAGTAATCTGGTCTTGTGACGTTACTGTAGTTACTGTTAATGCTTCTGAAGTCAGATTTTGTTCGAACATATTCGGTCTAGCTCTTCTCTTAATTATGATGCAACGTTATCAAAATAACCTTCTAACGCCTCAAGTTGCAGCTCAGCTGCGTCGATAGCGTTGAAGGTACGGCGAAACTCACTTGCTTGTTCATGTTCCTTTAGATACCACCCAACGTGCTTGCGCGCGATACGTGGACCTAAAAACTCTCCATAGAAATCATGCAGAGCGTTAACATGACCAAGCATAATGGCTTTCACTTCCTCACTTGGAAGCTCATCCATTGTGGTGCCGTTTTCCAAATAGTGATGGATTTCCTGGAAAATCCAAGGACGACCTTGGGCAGGGCGTCCAATCATTAAAGCGTCTGCACCGGTGTACTCCAGTACAAACTTCGCTTTCTCCGGGCTATCGATATCACCGTTTGCGATAACCGGAATGGATATAGCGTGTTTAACCGCTTTAATGCTGTCATATTCGGCCTCACCTTTGTACATACACGCTTTTGTTCTGCCATGCAGTGCAAGAGCCTGTATGCCGCAGTCTTCGGCTAATTTAGCGATGTGAACACAGTTTTTATTTTCTGTGTTCCAGCCAGTACGGGTCTTTAACGTTACAGGAACGTCTACCGCGTCCACTACCGCAGTCAAAATCTCTTTGATGATGTCTGGGTATTGAAGCAGTGCAGAACCCGCCAGCTTCTTATTCACTTTCTTTGCTGGGCAGCCCATGTTGATGTCGATGATTTGCGCACCGTTTTCAACACTGAATTGAGCCGCATCGGCCATAAGCTGTGGATCGGAACCGGCAATCTGTACAGAGCGAATGCCCGATTCGCCTTCATGTACCATGCGCTGTTTCGACTTTGACGTTCCCCATAGTTTCGGGTTAGCAGACATCATTTCACTGACGGCCATTCCCGCACCATAGCGAAGACACAACTCGCGAAACGGTCTATCCGTTACACCAGCCATAGGGGCTACGATTAGATTGTTCTTAAGTTGATAGTTTCCGATTTTCAAAACGTCATCACAGTTCTGTACCAGCAAGGGCGCGCATTTTACGCATTTTTTTACTGCGTGAAAAGACTAATATTTGAGCATTTACAAATTGTTTTTGTAATTTGTATGAAATTCAAACAATTAGCCCTGAAAACCTTGTCTAGCCTTGCTTACGACCAGAGATACGACACCATTCACTTTGCTCCACAATTGGGTCAATGTGAAGCTCGTCACGGTAATGGTTTGCTACATCCTCTGCTTGAGTGTCTAAAACACCCGACATCGCAAGGTCACCATTTGGTTTCACCAAACCTTTAATTATTGGTGCTAGTTCACGTAGAGGACCAGCAAGAATGTTCGCAACCACAACGTCTGCAATTAGACCTTCAGGTTGGTTTTGAGGTAGGAACACTTCAAGTTGATCGGCAACGCCATTACGTTCAGCGTTGTCGCGAGATGCTTGTAGTGCTTGAGGATCAATGTCGATCCCGATAACTTTTTCTGCACCTAGTTTGATCGCTGCGATCGCTAGGATGCCTGAGCCACACCCGAAGTCGATAACCGTCTTACCTGATAGATCGAGACCTTCTAGCCACTCAAGACACAATGCCGTAGTTGGGTGAGTACCTGTACCGAATGCAAGACCCGGATCTAGCATTACGTTTACTGCGTCTGGCTCTGGAATTTCACGCCAGCTTGGGCAAATCCATAGGCGTTCGCCGAACTTCATTGGGTGGAAGTTTTCCATCCACTCGCGTTCCCAGTCTTTGTCTTCTAGCTGTTCTACTTTGTAAGCAAAATCGTCAGTAAGCATGCCGCTTGCTTTGATTTGAGTGATGATGAAGTTTGTATCAGCTTCTGCATCGTACAGTGCCAGAATGTCAGTATCGCCCCATAAGCGAGTTTCGCCAGGTAGAGGTTCGAATACAGGCGTATCCTGCGCGTCTAGGAATGTTACAGACAGCGCACCAGTCTCTTCCATTAGCATGTCGCCGATTTGCTCAGCGTTTTCATTGGTCGCGTTGAGTTTGATTTGAATCCAAGGCATTTGTTTTTGCTCGTAAAGTGAATGAAGTGGCGCAGAGTTTACCAGAACTCTACGATTTGTTTGAGTATAGACTTTATACAAAACAAAAATGCCCACAGATGTGGGCATTTATTATGAGGTTAGCGAAGGCTTATTGTAGGCCTAGCTTCTTCTCTAGGTAGTGAATGTTTGCACCACCGTGCTGGAAGTTCTCATCATTCATGATTGATTCTTGTAGAGTAACGTTAGTCTTGATGCCTTCAATGATCATCTCGCCTAGTGCGTTCTTCATACGTGCAATCGCTACATCACGGTTCTCACCGTAAGTGATCAGTTTACCAATCATTGAATCGTAATGAGGTGGTACTGTGTAGCCTGTGTAAATGTGAGATTCCCAACGAACACCCATACCGCCTGGTGCGTGGAAGCGTTCAATCTTACCTGGTGAAGGTAGGAAGCGCTCAGGGTCTTCTGCGTTGATACGACACTCAATCGCATGGCCGCGGATCTTGATGTCATCCTGAGTGAATGACAGTGGTTGACCTGCTGCTACGCGTAGCTGTTCTTTAATTAGGTCAACACCGGTAACCATTTCTGTTACTGGGTGCTCAACCTGAATACGAGTGTTCATTTCGATGAAGTAGAACTCACCATTCTCGTATAGGAATTCGAACGTACCTGCGCCGCGGTAACCGATTTCTAGACATGCACGTGTACAACGTTCACCGATGTATTTACGCATCTCTTCTGTGATACCTGGTGCTGGAGCTTCTTCAACAACCTTCTGGTGACGACGCTGCATAGAACAGTCACGTTCACCTAGGTGGATAGCACCGCCTTGACCATCAGCAATCACTTGTACTTCAACGTGACGAGGGTTTTCTAGGAATTTCTCCATGTAAACCATGTCGTTGTTGAACGCCGCTTTTGCTTCTGCACGCGTCATAGCGATAGCTTGAACAAGTTCTGCTTCAGAACGTACAACACGCATACCACGACCACCGCCGCCACCAGAGGCTTTGATGATTACTGGGTAGCCGATACGCTTCGCGTGAGCTTTGTTTTTGTCTTCGTCGTTATCTAGTGGACCGTCAGAGCCTGGTACACAAGGAACACCTGCTTTTTTCATTGCGTTGATTGCTGACACTTTGTCACCCATCATGCGGATGGTGTCTGCTTTAGGACCAACGAAGATGAAACCGCTGCGCTCTACTTGTTCAGCAAAGTCTGCGTTCTCAGATAGGAAGCCGTAACCCGGGTGAATCGCAATTGCACCCGTCACTTCTGCTGCAGAAATGATACGAGGGATGTTTAGGTAGCTGTCGATACCACGAGCAGGACCGATACATACTGTTTCGTCTGCGAGTAGTACGTGCTTAAGATCGCGGTCAGCTGTTGAGTGAACTGCCACAGTCTTAATGCCTAATTCTTTACAAGCGCGAAGGATACGAAGTGCAATTTCACCTCGGTTCGCGATGACTACTTTATCTAGCATAAGGCAAGCCCCGCTTATTCGATTACAACTAGTGGTTGGTCGAATTCAACTGGTTGGCCGTCTTCAACTAGGATTGCAGTTACAACACCTGATTTGTCCGCTTCGATTTGGTTCATCATTTTCATTGCTTCAACGATACATAGTGTGTCGCCAGCATTTACGCTCTGACCAACTTCAACGAATGATTTCGCGTCTGGACTTGGTGAGCGGTAGAAAGTACCAACCATTGGAGAAAGAACTTGGTGACCTGCAGGAACTGCTGCTGGCGCTTCTGCTGCCATTGCTGGTGCGTCTGCTACTGGAGCTGCTGCCACTGGTGCAGGTGCTGCTACTGGAGCTGCTGCGTAATGAACTGGTGCTGGAGCAGCTGCAGGGCCACTACGACTGATGCGTACTGACTCTTCACCTTCAGAGATTTCTAGCTCAGCAATGCCAGATTCTTCAACTAACTCGATTAGCTTCTTGATTTTACGAATATCCATCTTTTCTTTCTCTTTTATCTTGTGATTAAGACAACCCCAAAGGGCTGCAGAGTGTTTGGTTTACTTTGCCTGCAATTTCGCGATTGCTGCAGACAGAGCGAATTCATAACCTTGTGCACCTAAGCCACAAATCACTCCTTCTGCTTTATCAGACAGATAAGAGTGATGACGGAACGGCTCACGAGCGTGAACGTTCGATAGGTGCACTTCGATAAATGGGATGGCTACGCCAAGTAATGCATCACGCAGCGCGACACTGGTATGAGTGAAAGCCGCTGGGTTGATGATAATGAAGTCCACTTTGTCATATGCAGCGTGGATAGCTTCAATCAGTTCGTACTCACGATTCGATTGCAGGTGTTCAAGTTCCACCCCAGAGTTGTGAGCTTGTTCAGTCAATGCGTCAACAATCTGTGCTAGGGTGTTGTTACCGTAATGTGTCGGTTCACGCAGACCTAATAGATTAAGATTTGGTCCGTTTAGAACTAGAATCCGTGACTTTGCAGACATTATGTTGCTATCTTCCTTTATCGTGAGTGGAACGTTTATATTCCCAAATATACGATAATTCAGCACGATTTTTTTGTTAAAACCGAGCAAATTTTAAAAAATCGACCAAGATTATAGCTAATTCACAGCAATTAGCAGCAATTTACTGGTCTAATCTCCCAATAACCCCCGCCGTTTCTGTAACCAAGTTAACAAAAACAACATAATTGCCATGTGCTTTCTGTGGTTTATTTTGCGTCCACGCACAAAAAAGCCACCATATGCAATGGTGGCTTTTAGGGCTAGCGTTTAAAACAGGGGCTGGGTGTTATGCCAGTTCTGCTTTCTCTGCAATTAGCTTGTCTACAACACTTGGATCTGCCAGTGTCGAAGTATCACCTAGGTTGCTGGTATCACCCGTTGCAATCTTACGTAGGATGCGGCGCATGATTTTACCGGAGCGAGTTTTTGGTAGAGAGTCTGTCCAGTGCAGCACGTCTGGTGTCGCGATTGGACCAATCTCTTTACGTACCCAGTCTTTCACCTCTTTGTGCAGCTCAGCTGATGGGAACTCACCATCATTAAGCGTGACGTATGCGTAAATTGCCTGACCTTTGATGTCATGAGGGATACCGACAATCGCTGCTTCCGCAATTTTATCGTGTGCAACCAGTGCTGACTCAATCTCTGCGGTACCCATACGGTGACCTGAAACGTTCAGTACGTCATCTACACGACCTGTGATCCAGTAATAGCCGTCTTCGTCACGACGTGCGCCATCACTGGTGAAGTACATGCCTTTGAAGGTAGAGAAGTAGGTTTGCTCAAAGCGCTCATGGTCGCCGTAAACAGTACGCATCTGACCTGGCCATGAATCAAGGATCACTAAGTTACCTTCTGCTGCGGTCTCTTCAATGATGTTACCCATGTTATCCACTAGTGCTGGTTGTACACCGAAGAATGGGCGAGTTGCAGAGCCTGGTTTTAGATCGGTTGCGCCTGGCAGTGGCGCAATCAAGATACCGCCTGTTTCTGTTTGCCACCAAGTATCAACGATCGGTGAATTCTCGTTACCAATGGTCTTGTAGTACCACTCCCATGCTTCTGGGTTGATAGGTTCACCTACTGAGCCCATTACACGCAGGCTTGAACGAGATGTTCCTGCTACCGTTTCGTTGCCTTTTGCCATTAGTGCACGAATCGCTGTTGGTGCAGTGTAGAGAATGTTTACTTGATGCTTATCAACCACTTCACTCATGCGAGCCGTGCTTGGGTAGTTTGGTACACCTTCGAAAAGAATGGTCTTCGCACCGTTCGCCAGTGGACCGTAAATTAAGTAAGTGTGACCTGTAATCCAACCCACATCCGCAGTACACCAGAACGTTTCACCTTCTTGGTAATCGAACACGTATTTGAAGGTCATGGTTGCGTACACTAGGTAACCACCTGTAGTGTGCAGCACGCCTTTTGGCTTACCTGTTGAGCCTGAAGTGTAAAGAATGAATAGAGGGTCTTCCGCTTTCATCTCTTCTGGTGGGCACACATCAGAAACGACAGCCGTTGCTTCGTGCCACCAAACGTCACGGTGCTCGTGCCAATCAATGTCACCACCCGTACGTTTTAGAACGACAACTTTGTCGATGGTTTTTACTTCTGGGTTTGTCAGTGCTTCATCAACGTTTTTCTTCAGTGGTACTGCGCGACCACCACGAACGCCTTCGTCAGCGGTGATAACGATTTTCGCATCTGAGTCGATGATACGACCGGACAGTGCTTCTGGCGAGAAGCCACCAAATACCACGGTATGAACCGCACCAATACGCGTACATGCCAGCATTGCGATAGCCGCTTCTGGCACCATTGGCATGTAAAGACAAACCACGTCGCCTTTGTGCACACCTTGCTCTTTTAGTGCGTTAGAGAACTTACACACTTCTTTGTGCAGTTCATTGAATGTGAGGGTTTTGTCGTCAGCAGGATCATCGCCTTCCCAGATGATCGCGACTTCATCGCCACGCTCGGCAAGGTGGCGGTCAATACAGTTTGCAGATACGTTCAGCGTGCCGTCTTCGAACCAACGAATGTCGACGTGACCAGTATCGAAAGAGGTGTTTTTAACTTGAGTGAATGGCTTAATCCAATCGACAACTTTACCGTGTTCGCTCCAGAAGCCTTCTGGGTCGCTTACCGACTGCTGATACATGGCTAGGTAAGTGTCATTATCCGCATGCGTATGGTTTTTAATATTTTCTTTTACCGGATAAACGTGGGCTTCGCTCATGGCTTCTCTCCTTGTGCCTTTAATTCTCGACCTTCGTCTTTTGTAGGGCTGTTTCCGTTCTTTAGTCTGTGATTCATCAAGAACGTTGCTGTGCATATAACTGTCAGTCACAGCGCGTATTTCCACAATTAGACTTTAGGATGAGAGTGAGGAATGCGCCGCGATATTGCTGAATTTAAAGCGAATGTGGGACGTGGATCGAAAGCTGAGTATTGAACCTATTGGGTATAAGGCACGCTCAGGTTTGGTAAATCGCCTTTGGTTAGACGCACATACACCAAAGCCGCGGATTTTGCGTCCTGCAGAGCGTCGTGTTTGTCTTGAATCGGTAGCTCAAGGTGCTTACAAATTGCATCAAGACTTAAGTCGAAGTAGGCGTTAGGTAAATGACGTTCTAGCTTGTCGTGATAAATCTGGCTCACTTCGATGAGCGGGTTAGGTAGTGGAAAGCCTAAATGCCTCAGACAAGCGAGGTCGAGGATCTTTTTGTCATAGCGAATGTGGTAGCCAACCAAAGGACGATTGCCGATAAAGTCGAGTAGCTTGATGAGCGCTTCTTTTTCGCTGATGCCATCCACCAAATCTTGATGGCGGATATGGTGAATTTTTACCGAGCCTGAATCGAGTGATTGCGGAGCGCGCAGTCGAACTTCGAACGGTTTGCTGGTGATGATGCGGTTGTCGATGATTTTGGTCGCAGCGATGGTGACCAGCTCGGCTCGATTTGGGTCCAAGCTGGTGGTTTCGCAATCGAGAGAGACAAATTCGCCTTTTTGCGGCGAACAAAACAGTGGCTGATAAGGTGAGCCTTTCAGCTTGTAATGCCAGTATTTCCTTTGTAGCCAATTCATCCCTGTTACCTCTCGTCTTATTTGCCTAAAAGACTCTAATCACGGATTTGATAATGGAAGCCTAAGAACTGCTTAAACTTCTTCACCACGTGTAAGCTGTGGCGCAGCAGATCTCGTTCTGTCCTGTCTAACTGTTTGATGTCGATATTGTTCAATGCTTCTTGCTTACTCAATTGCTGGTTCAAACGGATCTTGAAGAACAGCTTCAGCGCCTCATTGAGGTTATCGGCTGTTTCTGGTTCTAAGATACGCTTGTTTCTCAGTGCTTCGATACGCTCGAAGGTGTTCTTCTCTTCAATCGCGTATTCCAATGCCAAAGTGCGAATGCCATGTACGATAGGGAAGATGCCACCGCGTTTAATATCCAGCCCGTCCTTGGCACTTTTTACGTTACCAAACAGAGTAAGAGGCACGGAAAATTGCAGAGCAGGGCGAGTGAAATCGGACAGAATCAACATACGATCTTTCATGCTGTCTCTAAGGTGCTCGGCGATAGGCGTGAGCAACTCTCGATTGCCTGCGACCGCATGAGCGTCACTGAAGATGGCTAAATCCATGATTTGTTCTGGCTGCGCTTTGGCAATCCAACCATCGAGCGTTTTAATCCAGTCTTGCTGCGTTCGAACCCACTTCGGATTGTTAACCATGACTTTGCCTGGGCAGAGCGGATAGCCCAGTTGCTGTAAGGTGTGGGTGAGGTTTTGCATGACTTCGGTGCAATGTTCCCATTCCAGCCCATCTTGGATGATCAGTGCGTTATCTTGATCGGTTTTGAGGATTTGCTCTCCACGACCTTCCGAGCCAAGCACAATCAGACAGCAGTGATCGTGCAGTGCTGGTGGCACCACAAGCTCAAACGCTTTTTCGATGATTTGTTCATTTACAGCAGATATCAGCTCCATGATGAAGCGAGTACGGATGCCATTGGTTAGCAAGCTGTCTACCAACTGACGCTGTCGATTGGAAGCAAGGGCTAACTCTTCCACGCTGGTTGCTCGCGCAATGCTGAGTGTTAGTACGTGTGAGTGAGTGGAAAACGCACTGAGGATTTGCGTCATATCCAACATACCGACCGCTTGATTGCCTTCGCACACCATTAGACGCTTCATGCGATTGCGCGTCATGGTGATCATGGCGTTAAACAAGAAGTCACCATCATCCACGTGATAAACAGGGAAGGTCGCAATCTTACTCACTGGCGTATCGAGTGGGTGGTCGTCAAGCATCACGGCGTGGAGCATATTGGTTCGCGTCACTATCGCGTAGGGATGCGCCGATGGATATTGCTCTAGGCGTGGGTCATCTTGGTTGAGCTGAACCAAAGCGGCATCAATGCCATTGTCTTTAAGTGTTTTAGTGACCTGATTAATTGGCATATCGGACGCCAATAGCATTGGTGGATGATAGATACTGCTATCGACTTTAGTCAGAATGAATTCCGCGAGGTTTTGCTGCTGTTGAGCCGCTTCAATGAGGGCTTGGCGTTTGGATAAGTTGTTATCGAAGTAGGCAGCAAACTGCCCGTTCTCGTTATACAGCTCAAGAAACACTTCTTTCGGTAGCAAATACGAGAGGGTATCTTCCAGTGCCACATATTGATGGCGCACGCTTTCTTCAAACAAAGAGCGCACATCAAACATGTCGTCGTTGGCGTAGTGAGCAAACACTTCGTCTTGATCTTTTGAGCGCTCTTCTACAGCGCCTTTAATCAGCACGTGCAGGTGAGGGTTGTCTTGCCCACAAGCTAAGATGACATCTCGCGTTCGGTAGTACGCCACATCAAGAGACGAGCGCAGTCGATTTTGCTGTGCGTCAGTCAGGCGGTCGAACGGTGGAGATTGCATATTAAATTTGTCAGGCATGAGAGCACCTAAATTTGGTGGGAACACATTCTAAGTCTGACAAATTTCCCTGCCGAAGCCAGACGACTTTGGTCTAAATCGTCACAATCTAATTTTGCATTTCGAGACCCTGTGCCATTGAGGAAACGGTAAGTTGCCGATTCTTCCCTTTTTCTATTACGCATTGCGATCCATAATTCCGCGTCCCAAACGTTTACGTGTCGGAAGTCGTTAGTTTTTTCGTTTTTTAGGATGTCAGTGATGTTGAAACCCTCTCCGTATGGCTGGATTTCCCAGTACTTTCTCGGATTCTTTTTTGCGTATGGCGTGTATCTGCCATTTTGGTCGTTGTGGTTTAAAGAGCAGGGTGTTTCTCCGACAGATATTGGTATGTTAGTGGGTCTAGGTTTAGCGACGCGCTGTGTGGCGAACATGGTACTTACCCCACGTCTGCATAAAGTCGAACATCTCATGCCTGCATTGCGCTGGTTAAGTTTTGCTGCCCTTATATTTGTTGGTTTCCACTTCTTCACTGGCGGCAACTTCTGGTTAATGGCGCTTGCCACTGTCTTGTTCAACTTGTGTTGTGGTCCTGTAGTGCCTCTGTCTGATGCGATGGCGAACTACTACGCTCGTTTGAAAATGCTTGATTACGGTCGTACCCGTTTGTGGGGCTCGGTTGCCTTTATTGCAGGCTCGACTGTGGTGGGTTACTTGGTGGCAGAGTTTGGCTCTGACATGATTTTGTACACGGCAATGGTCGGTGTGTTTATCTCGCTCTTGTTTGCAATGCGTAACACCAACCCAATGCCAGTGACACGCGATGGTCAGCATTCTGAGCGCCCAAAACTCTCAGCGTTACTGACGGATAAACCGGTTGTGAAGTTCCTTGTATTAATGGCGTTAATCCAAGGCAGCCATGCGGCGTACTACGGTTTTAGCGCAATTCACTGGAAAGCGGCTGGTCACTCAGAAGATGTGATTGGCTACTTATGGAGCTTGGGCGTGGCTGCTGAAGTTGCTGTGTTTGCTCTGAGTAAGCGTCTGTTCGCTGGCTGGTCTTTACGCACTCTGTTTGTGGTTGCGGCTGGTGGTGTGATGCTACGTTGGGGCATGACGGCGTCTACGACCTCTATTTTGGCGTTGGTGGTAGTGCAAATGCTTCACGGCGTGACGTTTGCAATGGCGCACATTGCTGCCATTCAATACATCCAGAACTCAGCCGAGAACAAGATGGTGGCATTACAGGCACTATACAACGCAATCCCACTGGGTGCGTTTATCGCGTTGATGACAGTGATCAGTGGTTGGGGCTACGAGCACTGGGGTGCGAATATCTTCTGGTTGATGGCGGCGATGGGCTTTATTGCACTGTTTATCAAAGTTGATCCTCAAAATGATGAAAGTCATGTGGTTGATCTCTCAGCCAATGCGCCTGAAGCACAGAATTAAGCTTCTGTGACAGAGATTAAAAACTAACCTTTGTCTCTGTTGTGAAAGCAGTGTTAAATGAAACCTCTCCTTTATGGAGAGGTTTTTTTATTCCTTGCTTTAAAAACAGCAAGAAAGGCAAGAAAAGTAAGAAAGGATATCGGATGCAAGGATGGCTAGTGATTCCCGTTTCTTTGGCGTATTTGGGAATCCTGTTTTTAATCGCTTGGTACGGTGACAAACAAAAGAGATGGTTAGCGCGTTGGCGACCATGGATCTACAGTTTGTCGATTGCGGTGTACTGTACGTCGTGGACCTTCTACGGCACGGTCGGACAGGCGAGCAACAATCCTTGGTCCTTTCTGCCCATCTATATCGCGCCGATCATCGTGTTTACCATCGGCTGGCGCGTCCTCGCTCGGCTTATCTTGATTGCCAAGCGCGAGCACATCACCTCCATTGCCGATTTCATTGCTGCCCGCTATGGCAAATCACAAGGCTTGGCGGTGGTTGTCACTTTAATCGCCGTGGCAGGCATTCTTCCGTATATCGCTTTGCAATTGCGCGGCATCACCATGGGGTTGGAGATCATCGCGCCAGATTTAGCATCTGATCTCAGTTATCAAAACTACAGCGTGTCTTGGTTTGTGGTCGGGGCGATGGCGATCTTCACCATGCTGTTTGGTACGCGTCATATCGATAACACCGAACATCACCGCGGCATGATGATGGCGATTGCGTTTGAATCAGTGCTCAAGTTGGTGGCGTTTTTAGTGGTGGGCGTGTTTATTGTTTGGCTCGCGATGGATACCGAGAGCTTCCACCTCGCTGATATCGCTGCTGAAACCTATGAGTCCCCTAACATTCCGACCTTGCTGATTCATACTATTCTGACCATGTTGGCGATTGTCTGTTTGCCACGTCAGTTCCATACCATGGTGGTCGAGAATGAACGCGCGCAAGACTTGCACGTCGCGCGTTGGTTATTCCCGTTGTACCTGATTCTGATGGGCATTTTCGTTCTGCCAATCGCGTGGGTAGGGCAAAGCCTGTTGAGTGGCAGCCCTGCCGATACGTACGTGATCAGCGTGCCGATGGCAGTGGGCGCGAATGACATCGCCTTACTGGCATTTTTGGGCGGTACTTCCGCGGCAAGTGGCATGGTTATCGTCTCGACTATTGCCTTAGCGATCATGGTATCTAACGATTTGGTGATGCCGCTGATTCTGCGCCGGATGAAGTTATCAAAACGCAATCATCATCATTTCTCTACGCTGTTACTACGTATACGGCGCGGACTTATTCTGCTTCTTTTGATTGGTGCATGGGGCTTTTATCAGGCTTTAGATAGTATCCACTCACTCTCTGCGATAGGTTTTCTCTCGTTTGCTGCGATTACCCAGTTCGCTCCGTCTCTGCTTGGTGGTATGTACTGGCGTCAGGGCAACAAGAAAGGCGTGTATGTTGGTTTGCTGGTGGGGTTCACCATTTGGCTGATTACTTTAATGAGCCAAACCGACATGCTGGCGGGTGACGCAAGCAACAACTTGCTGATTTGGTTGATCACTCCGCCTGATTTATTGGCAGGTTTTGGTATTGCTGTTTCTGACTGGGGCATGATCCTCAGCGTGGTGGCAAATACCGCGTGTTTTGTTGCGGTATCACTAGCTACGCGCCCAAGCATAAGTGAACGCTTACAATCGGCATCATTCGTTGGTACGCCGTTGCCTGAAAGTGAAAACATCAGCTTGTATCAAAGCCGAGTAACGGTCAGTGAACTGGAGATGTTAGCGTCACGATTTGTGGGGCGCACGCGAGTGAAATCCGCCTTCCAAACCTATTGGAGTCAGCAACGCGAAGAACTGCTTCCCAATCAACAAGCTCCTTCTACCTTGATTCGACACACCGAACGCGTCCTTGCCGGTGTGTTTGGTGCCTCTTCAGCTAAGTTAGTACTTACTTCTGCTTTGCAAGGCAGAAACATGCAGCTTGAGGAAGTAGCGACCATCGTTGATGAAGCCTCAGAGCTGTACGATTTCAGCCGTGGCTTATTGCAAGGTGCGATTGAACATATTGGACAAGGCATCGCAGTAGTCGACAAGCAACTAAGGCTGGTGGCGTGGAACCAACGTTATCTGGAGTTATTTGTTTTCCCGCCGGGGTTGATTCAGGTCGGGCGTCCGATTGCGGATGTGATTCGTCATAATGCTGAGCAAGGTTTATGTGGTCCGGGTGACCCTGAAGACCACGTTCGTCGCCGTGTTTATCACCTTGAGCAAGGCACGCGACATACCTCTTCCCGTGTGCGCCCTGATGGTCGCGTAATTGAAGTGCAAGGGAACCCAATGCCCGGTGGTGGTTTCGTGATGAGCTTTACCGATATCACCGTGTTCCGCGATGCGGAGCAAGCTCTGAAAGATGCTAATGAGACACTAGAGGAACGCGTTCGTGCTCGTACTCGTGAGTTGGAACAACTGAACAAACAGCTGGTGGCTGCGACGCAACGTTCTGAGCATGAGTCACAGTCCAAGTCGCGCTTCTTAGCCGCGGTAAGCCATGACTTGATGCAGCCGCTGAATGCCGCGCGCCTGTTTGCTTCTTCGTTGTCGGAAGTTGCCAAAGACAGTGAAACCCAAAAGCTGTCGACCCACATTGAGAGTGCATTAGGCGCAGCGGAAGATTTGATTGGTGACTTGCTGGATATTTCACGTTTGGAATCGGGCAAGCTGGACGTCAATGTGCATGGCTTTGCGGTTAATGATGTGTTGGCAAACTTGAATGCTGAATTCAGCGCGTTGGCGAAACAACAAGGTATTGAGTTCACCATGATCCCATCGTCTTTGATGGTGAAATCCGATCCGAAATTGCTACGCCGCGTGGTACAGAACTTCCTCACCAATGCGTTCCGTTATAGCCCAAATGGCAAAGTGGCACTCGGTGTTCGTCGTGTACAAGGGCGAGTGCGTATTGATGTGTGGGATAACGGAATGGGTATCGAAGAAGAGAAGCAACAAGAGATCTTCGAAGAGTTTAATCGTGGTACCCAAGTGCGTTCTGACCAAGGTTTAGGGCTAGGTTTGGCTATTTCGAAAGGGATTGCTCAAGTGCTAGGGCATGAAATCTCGATGCGTTCTTGGTTTGGTCAAGGCAGCGTGTTCTCGATTACCTTAGATAAGGCAGAGAAGGTGCACATTCCGGCAGTCAAAGCAGTGAAGAGTGCACAATCTGACTTGAGCCATATTCGTGTGCTGTGTGTCGATAATGAGCCAGATATTCTGGTCGGAATGGAAAATCTACTCTCACGTTGGGGCTGTGATATTCGCATTGCGACCGACATCGTTGAGAGTCTGAAAGCGATCGAAGACGATTGGTTGCCGGATGTGATTTTCTCCGATTATCGTTTAGACAATGGTCGAACAGGATTAGAAGTGTTGCAACAATGCCGCTTGCGTCTGGGTAATCGCTTTGAAGGGGTGATCATCAGTGCCGATCGAACCGATGACATGATGGAAGGCATTAAAGCCAATGGGTTCAGTTTTATCGCCAAACCGGTGAAACCTTTGAAATTGCGTTCGGTACTTAATCGAGTCGCCTAGAAAAAAAGACCCCCGATTGGAGGTCTTTTGCTTTAAGGGGGTGATCGGTCGGTGGCTTATTCTGCAACGCCGCCTTGAGTCAGTTTGGCTGGATCGAGCAATCTTTCTAATGTGGCACGATCTAAGTCCGTTTCTTCTTCCGCGACATCAATGATAGCGCGACCTTGTTTGTAGGCTTTCTTCGCCACTTCCGCTGCTTTTAGGTAGCCAATCACAGGGTTAAGTGCGGTGACCAGAATCGGGTTCTTCGCCAGTGCAACATCAAGGTTGTCTTGGCGCACTTCAAACGTCGCGATGGCTTTGTCTGCCAAAGCAACGGCGCTGTTCGACAGCAGTTCAATGCTTTCTAGTACATTATGAGCAATCACTGGCAGCATCACGTTAAGTTGGAAGTTACCCGATTGACCTGCAACGGTAATGGTTGCGTCGTTACCAATCACTTGTGCTGACGCCATGGCCGCTGCTTCTGGAATCACGGGGTTCACTTTACCCGGCATAATAGAAGAGCCCGGTTGTAAGCCTTGCAGTTCGATTTCACCTAAGCCGGCTAGTGGGCCTGAGTTCATCCAGCGAAGATCGTTTGCGATCTTCATGATCGCAACTGCTGCTGTTTTGAGCTGTCCCGATAGGGCGACGATCGCATCCTGACTGCTGAGATTGAAGAAGAAGTTTTTGCTTGAAGCAAACTCGATGCGCGTTGATTGCGTTAGGTTATCTGCAAAAAGATCGGCGAAGCGTGGATCGGCGTTGATCCCTGTCCCCACCGCTGTTCCGCCTTGGGCTAACGCTTTCACTGCTGGCAGTGTTTGTTCGATGGCTTGTTTGGCGTGTTCGATTTGGAACTGCCAGCCACCAAGCTCTTGGGCGAAGGTAATTGGCATTGCATCCATGAGGTGCGTGCGACCTGTTTTCACTACATCTTTCAGAGCTTGCTGCTTAGTTTCTAGTGTTTCACTTAGGTGGGACAGTGCAGGCAGTAGCTGTTTTTCAATCGCAATTGCAGAGCTAACTTGAATCGCAGTAGGCACTACGTCGTTACTGCTTTGACCCATATTGACGTGATCATTTGGATTGACCGTTCCGCCTAAGTGCTCAGACGCCAATGTTGCAATTACTTCATTGGCATTCATGTTGGAGCTGGTGCCCGAGCCGGTTTGGAATACATCGATAGGGAATTGGTCGAGGTGTTTACCATCAATGATGGCTTGCGCGGCATCGGCGATGGCATTGGCAATATCACCTTCTAGCAAGCCAAGTTGAGCATTGGTAAGCGCTGCGGTTTGTTTGATGTGAGCGAGTGCTTGAATAAACCCTGTCGGCATGGTGTGTTTGCTGAAAGCAAAGTTATCGACAGCGCGTTGAGTTTGGGCTTGATACAAAGCGTTCGCAGGGACTTTGACTTCGCCCATGCTGTCCGCTTCGATACGGAATTCCGTGGTCATGGTAGGTTCCTTTTGTTTAATCGAGTGGCGTCTGTATCAGACGTAATTGTTGTTGTAATGAGAGAAATTTCACATCGCCATCCTCAAATTGGTAGTAGTAACGTTTGAGACAAAGTAGCGGAGTGTGAATAGAATCGAGGCAGACTCGGCGGAAGATGCGGCTGCGAGTAGGGCCCTGAATGGCATCAAGTAGATGGAAGTAGACTTGGCGCAAATACAGCTCGCACAGCAACAGGTTTTCGTGCTCTGCATCGTGATCGTAGATGGACGACAGCACCATACCCCAATGGATGTAATCATGGATCACATCGGGTTCGAAGCCGCTTGGCGCATACACATGAAGGAATCGGTCTTGCGCTTTAAAAAAGGCGTTGTAGATGGCTTGGCTGCTGTCCATAGTTACCTCGACACTTAAGGTAATGATAATTATTATCAATTAATTGCCGATTAGCAACCACAGCTTTTTTGAGGAAATAACACAACAAAAAAAGCCGATACTCGGACTCAGTATCGGCTGAAGTGGGAGAGCCCAATCCCTAAATTAAGCTCGGTATTCTTTCGCGAGATAAGGTCGACTCAAATGCGTCTTCAAGCCTTATGGAGCAAGTAAGTTATTTGTCCGTAAACAGGGTTTCGTATTTCACAAACGCTGTTTGCGTTTCACCGTAGTAGAGCGTGCCTTCAGATTGAATCGCAACACGTAGCCAACTCTCGGCTGATGCAGGCTTAGGCAAAGTGATGGTCCAGTTTTGTCCGGCTTGATCCGCTGGCGTCATGTCAATTGGCTGTGCGTTTTGCTCTTGGCTATCCACGACCGAAACCTTCACCCCTTCCAGTGGATAAGCCGCATGTAAAGACAACTCTAGGCTATCTTGAGTCAGCTTTTCTGAGCGAAACTTCACTTTAAAGTCGCCGTTCTCCATATCACACAAGCCACTGGTGTAACGGCAATTCGACTTGCTGGCCAGTTTGTAGCTTTCCCCTTCTTTAGCGGCATGAGGCTTTTCACTCAGAGCCATGTCTGTACCGAAATAAGCGATCAAAGACAGAATTGGGGCGATCAACAGAGCGATAATAAAGTGCTTGTTTTTGAACATAAAATACTAATCCCATCAATTATCTGTTCATTTTTACTGGCTAAAATCGCTAATAACTTCGTTAAAGATTTTGAAGTTAGAGCAACTAGCTTGCAGCAATCTTTGCCTTGTTCTAAGCGATTTTTTCCGCGTAACCCCTGAACATACAATCAATGGCATTGGTATGCTTCCTTGCTACGGTTCAGGGAATCTCTAATTATTAGAATAAGTTAAGTGAATAAAAAAGCCCCAAGCGGGGCTTTTGTGGTTTGCGTTATATTTTAGTGGTCTACCGCACCGCCAGCGCCTGCTGGTACACGTACGTGCTCGACTAGGTCTTTTACTTCTTGTGGTGTTTCTGCCGTTACTTTCGATACAGCGAATGCCACGATGAAGTTGAACACAGCACCAATTGCACCAAATGCGTTTGGTTCGATGCCTAGGAACCAGTTCTGACCCCAGCTTTGTAGGTAAGTCCAGTCAGCAACAAATAGGATGCCTTTGTGCTGGAATACGTAGAATAGCGTGATACTGATACCTGCAATCATACCTGCGATTGCGCCTTCTTTGTTGATGCTCTTACTGAAGATACCCATCATCAACGCAGGGAAGATGGAGGATGCCGCCAGACCGAAGGCGAGCGCTACCGTACCGGCTGCAAACCCAGGCGGATTCAAGCCTAAGTAACCGGCGACTGCAATGGCAACTGCCATGGAGATTCGGCTCGCGAGCAGCTCTTTCTTCTCGGATATGTTCGGATTTATCACGCCTTTGATTAAGTCATGGGATATCGCGGACGAAATCGCCAGTAGTAGACCTGCAGCCGTCGATAGTGCTGCCGCCAGACCACCTGCTGCGACAAGTGCGATAACCCAGTTAGGTAGCTTAGCAATCTCTGGGTTTGCTAGTACCATGATGTCACGGTCAACTTTCAGCTCATTGGTTGCTGGGTTTGATGTGTACTCGATCAGACCGTCGCCGTTCTTATCATCAAAGCCTAGTAGACCTGTTTTCTCCCAGTTCTTGAACCAGTCAGGACGCTCATCATAAGCAAGGTGCTGACCCGGAGCTGGGTTAACGGTATCCATTAGGTTTAGACGCGCCATAGCAGATACTGCAGGTGCTGTTGTGTAAAGGATAGCGATGAAAACTAGCGCCCAACCTGCTGATGTACGTGCATCACGAACCTTAGGAACGGTAAAGAAACGGATGATTACGTGTGGCAGACCCGCAGTACCGATCATCAATGACATGGTGTACACGAACATGTTTAGCGTGTCGCCACGAACTTGGGTGGTGTATTCACTGAAGCCGAGCTCGGTGACTACTTGGTCGAGCCTATCGAGTAGATAGACATCAGTGCCTTGGATGGTACTACCTAAGCCGATCTGTGGTAGTGGGTTACCTGTTAGTTGCAGAGAGATAAAGATTGCAGGAATAGTGTAAGCAAGAATGAGTACGCAATATTGAGCAATCTGCGTGTAGGTAATGCCTTTCATGCCACCCATAACGGCGTACATGAATACGATACACATACCGATCAGTAGACCTGTTGAGTAATCCACTTCTAGGAAACGACCGAACGCCACGCCCACGCCTTTCATCTGACCGATAACGTAAGTCACTGATGCGATGATAAGACACACAACTGCTACGATACGCGCTGCGTTAGAGTAGAAACGCTCACCTACGAATTCTGGCACAGTAAACTTACCGAATTTACGTAGGTATGGTGCAAGCAGAAGTGCCAGTAGTACGTAACCGCCTGTCCAGCCCATCAGGAATACCGAACCTCCGTACCCCATGAAGGCAATTAAGCCTGCCATTGAGATGAACGATGCTGCTGACATCCAGTCTGCTGCGGTTGCCATGCCGTTAGCGATAGGGTTTACACCGCCGCCTGCTACATAGAATTCTTTGGTTGAGCCCGCACGAGCCCAAATCGCAATACCAATGTAGAGGACGAACGTCGCGCCAACCACCAGATAGGTAATAGTTTTCAAATCCATCTGAGTTACTCCTTACTCATCTACGCCGAATTCACGGTCGATTTGGCGCATTTTCCACGCGTAGTAGAAAATAATACCTAGGAAGGCATAGATGGAACCTTGTTGAGCAAACCAGAACCCGAGTTTGTATCCACCTAATTGAAATTGATTAAGTACGTCGACAAATAAAATGCCGCAGCCGAAAGACACTACGAACCAGATGACCATCAGGGTAATCATGAGCTTCACGTTCTTGTCCCAGTAGGCTTTGGCTCTTTCTTCGCTTTCAAATGCCATTGCCGTCTCCTTACGATTGGTATTGTTGTTAAAAAAATGTTTCAACATGTACATTAGCAAGGCACTGGCAAGAACTCTTTTCAACTTTAGTCGGGATGCTAAAAAGCAAAAACGCCCATTTTTAGGGCGTTTGAGAAGAAGTGGGAACAAAAGTGTGATGTTAATTTGATGTTAAATTAGCCAAAGGTCTAAGAGTTTTATCAATTAACATAGAAATCTTTTATACCAAGCAGCAAATTATTCAGTGCAACAGCGGCAAGGATAAGCCCCATTACGCGGCTGATGATGGCTGCGCCTACGTTACCAATCACTTTTTGAATCGTGTTTGCACCCAGTAACAAGAATAGGGTAACCAGAAGTACCGCAATCATGACGCCTGCGGTCATGGCTTGGTCGACGAAAGAGTAGCGGTTGTTATCGGTGAGCATCACGATAGCCATCATTGCACCCGGCGATGCAATCGAAGGGATCGCAAGAGGGTAAACGGCTAAGTCAGCGAGATCGGAGTGGCTGACTTCTTCGCCCAGTTTTTGTTCTTGTTCTGGCTTGCTCTCACCAAAAATCATCGACAATGCAAACAGCAATAACACTAAGCCACCAGCGGCTTGGAACGCGGGCAATGGGATTTGCATTGCTTCCAGCAACAACTGACCGGCAATAAGGAAGAACAGCAACACACCCATTGAAATGGCAATGGCTTTCAACGCTACGAGACGACGCTGTTTTGCCGTGAGGTGTTGAGTTTGTGATAGATAAACGGGTACTGAACCAATCGGGTCGATGACGGCCCAGAGTACGACGAATTGAGTGACGAGAATACTTAGCAAAGTATGACCTCCCAGAGTTAGCGGTTTAACAGAGGGATGAAAAAGGCTGCATGGTGCAATCTATGCCAATCGTAGCTAGTAATTGCTTATTCTAGCTTGTGAAAACGCTCGATAACGGCGTTAAAAATTTCGATTGTAGGAGAACTACTTATCGAAAATTGTCGCCTTGTTCTGAAGCCTTTTTCCTACGCTATTTATAAGCTCTGACTCACTGTGATTGGCATTATCATTTTAACGTCTGTTGTTCTTTTTGCGTCATATAAATGTGAATTAGATATATTTACTAACACATTACTGCTCGGGTTCCATTTGCTGCAGTAGGATGACGGCTTGAGTTCGGTTTTTCACGCCCAGTTTGCGGAAAATTGCGGTCATGTGGGCTTTGATGGTGGCCTCTGAGACATTGAGCTCGTAAGCGATTTGTTTGTTGAGTAAGCCATCGGAAAGCATGCCCAACACTTTGTATTGCTGAGGGGTAAGTGCGGCAATTTTCTCTGCCAAGTCATTACAGGCTGCGTTATTGGTGATCAAGCCTTCTGGGAAGTATGGGTCGCCATTGAGCACTTGGTTGAGGGCATTGACTAGCTCACGCATGTCGCTCGATTTTGGAATAAATCCGAATGCACCGTGGCTCTTCACTTGAGTGACCACGCTTGCTTCTTCGCTGGCAGATACCACCACCACTGGGATATCTGGGTATTCAGCACGAAGGTGAATCAAGCCCGACATGCCATTGGCGCCCGGCATCTTGAGATCTAACAACACCAAATCTGGCTCTTCTTCTTTTTCCAGCAACGCGAGTAGAGCGTCCAGCGTATCCGCTTCGAGAAGGTTGGCGCCACTCACAGCCATGTGTACCGATTGGAACAAGGCATTGCGGAACAGCGGGTGATCATCAGCGATGATAATGGTGTAGGTCGAATCCATGACGTTAAACACTTTTGACTATTTCGTTAATGGAATTATTGTCCACCTTTAAGAATGTGGACAATATTTATCCGCTAAAAGTCTGAACTAAATCGACTTTTATTAGAAAAATTGCATATAAACGCAACTTTCTTAGTTTTATTGAGACAACAAAAAACGCCAGTGAAAAATCACTGGCGTTTGAAAGATTCATCATCAGAATCGGTTGATGTGCTCTAAGAAAGGCTCGGCTTGCATAAAGCCTGTCAAACGAGCGTTTGAAACATGTTCGCCATTGGCATCCCAGAACTCAATCGTTGGCAAACCAAGTACATTCATATGTTTAAGCAGCTCGATGTCTTGCACTTGGTTCTTAGTTACGTCCGCTTGCAGAAGAACGAAGTCTTGCAGTTTGGCTTCGACGCTTGGGTCATGGAAGGTGTACTTCTCGAACTCTTTACATGCTACGCACCAGTCGGCGTAGAAATCCAGCATCACTGGTTTACCTACTTGTTTCGCCTGAGCAAGTGCAGCCTCAAGCTCAGCCACGTTAGCAATACGAGTAAAACTCACTGTTGCTTGCTGAGTTTGTGTAGTGGTGTTGCCGCCAAACCAATAGTTCAATGCTGGTTGAGCAGAAGCAAACAAACCAAGCACAGCAATGATGCCTACTGCGCTTTGCTTCCAACCGCCAAATTCTAGGCTGTTTTTGATGTGGTATAGCCAACCAAAAGCCGCGATACCCAGTGCTGACCACAATGCCGTAGCCCACATTTCTGGCAAGATGCGCTCAAGTAGGAAGATAGGAGCAGCCAGTAGAATGAAGCCGAACAGAGTCTTAACGCGATCCATCCAACCTCCTGCTTTTGGCAGAAGTTTGTTGCCGAATACTGCAACAAGAATGAGTGGAATACCCATACCCATTGCTAGTGCATAGAGCGCGATACCACCTGTCAGTAAGTCACCACTTTGTGCAACGTAAAGTAGCGCACCAGACAGAGGAGCCGTGGTGCATGGGGAGCACACCAGACCAGAAATCGCACCCATGGCGAATACACCTGCGCTGCTACCACCTTGTTGTTTGTTGCTGAGGTTGTTTAACCAAGTTTGTACCCCACTTGGCAGTTGCAGGTTATAAACGCCAAACATAGACAGGGCGAGCGTCACGAACAGCACACTCAAACCAATCAACACATAAGGGTGTTGCATCGCTGCTTGGAATTGCATGCCCGCAGACGCCACCACAAGGCCCAGTAGGGTATAAGTCAGCGCCATGCCTTGCACGTAGACAAACGACAAACCTAGCGCGCGACTTTGGCTTAGTTTGCCGCTGCCAAGCACGATGCTGGTCAGAATTGGGTACATCGGCAGAACACATGGCGTAAATGCTAAGCCCACACCAAGCGCCAAGAACAGAAGTGGCGTCCACCAGTTATCAGCTAGGTTTGCGGCAAGGCTATCTTGCTGTGTTACTGGAGCCGATGATGTGTCGCTAGAACTAGATGATTGCGCCGCTGGTGGCGTTGCTGTTGGCGCTTGTTCTGCTTTTGGTGCAGTCGTCGCCGCTGTTGAATCTGAGTTCGATGAAGTAAACGCGCTGATAGGAATCACGCGAGTTTCTGGTGGGTAACAGAAGCCTGCTTTCGCACAACCTTGGTATTGTACTACCACGCGTGCTCCGTCTTGCCAGTCGTGCATTGGGACGTTAACGAACAGAGGCTGAGTGTAGATATGTACGTCACCAAAGAATTCATCTTTATGCGGCGTTCCATCTTCCATTTGCAGTTCGCCTAACGACACCTTCTCGCCCGCTACCGACAAACGTTCTTGATACAGGTAGTAACCATCACGTACCTGCCAATCCAACATTAATTTGCCGTCTTGCTGGTAGTAGTTGAATGGGAAAGCCTGATCGACAGGTACAAAGGTATCGTTGCTGCTGCCAAAAGCATTGCTTTGACTGTTGTTTAACTGATCATTGCCAAACAAAGCAAAAGAAGGCGCAGAGAAGGTAATAAGCCCTAAGAGTAAGACGGAGAGTAATGCACGCATAAAAGGTTCAATTCATCTTAGATAATTGCCGTTAGTGTAACTCAATCAGACCTGCTGACTAGCCAATAAGTTTCATGGAAGTGAAGATTTGTTAAGCGCTCTCCAATGCGACAGGCAATAAAAAAGGGAGCCGAAGCTCCCCGAGTAAGACTCTGTTTCTACTAGATCAGCAGACCACCGAATGCGAAGCCAAGTGCTACCGCAGAAGCGATGGTTACCACACCAGGTACAAAGAATGGGTGGTTGAATACGTATTTACCGATACGAGTTGAACCCGTGTCGTCCATCTCAACCGCTGCTAGAAGCGTTGGGTAAGTTGGCAGTACGAATAGCGCACTTACTGCTGCGAAAGACGCAACTGCGGTAAGTGGTGCCACACCGATTGCTAGTGCTGCTGGCATAAGCGCAACGGTAGTTGCACCTTGCGAGTAAAGCAGCATTGAAGCAAAGAATAGAACAAGTGCTAGCATCCATGGGTAGTCTGCTAGTAGCGCACCAGCCACTTCTTTGATGCCGTCAACGTGCGCGTTAACGAACGTAGAACCTAGCCATGCTACGCCAAGAACACACACACACGCTGTCATACCAGAGCGGAATGTTGCTGCTGCTGGGATTTTGCCAGCGTCGATTTTACAGCTCATTACGATAGCTGCCGCAGCTGCAAGCATTACCGTCATGATAGCTTCGTTACGACCTAGAGCAGGGTTCTCGATAAGGCCAACAGAGCCAGAGATTGCTGCTGCGTAACATACTACGAATGCGATAGCGCCTAGGAAGATGAAAGTTGCTTTCTTCGCTGTTGGCAGGATTTCGCGCTTAGATTCTGTGTTTAGCTTGATCAAGCCTTTTGCTAGACGGTCTTGGTATTCAGGATCGTCTTTAAGTTCGCTACCCATGAAGTTCGCAACGAATGCACCGATCATACAAGCGATGAACGTTGTTGGGATACAGATCGCTAGTAGCGTCAAGTAGTCAACGCCGAATGGGTGAAGCATTGCTGCGAACGCTACAACTGCCGCTGAGATTGGCGATGCTGTGATAGCGATTTGCGATGCAACTACCGCGATAGACAGTGGACGAGAAGGGCGAACGCCTTGACCTTTTGCTACTTCTGCAATTACAGGTAGAGTAGAGAAAGCGGTATGACCTGTACCCGCCATCAGTGTCATTAGGAATGTCACGATAGGCGCGTAAAAAGTGATGCGTTCGGGATGTTTACGCAAAAAGTCTTCTGCAACTTGAACCATCCAGTCCAAACCACCCGCAACTTGCATTGCTGCGATAGCGGTAATTACAGACATGATGATCAGGATTACGTCGACAGGAATGTAAGCTTGGCTTGTCGGTACGCCTAGGATTAAAGACAATGCAATTACCCCAGCACCACCGGCAAAACCAATGCCGATACCACCGATTCTTGCCCCCAAATAGATGAAGAGCAGAACCACGAAGAGTTCGACCATTACCATATTGATACCTCTTTTAGTTTTTTAATGATTCTGATTTTTTGAGCACTCAGGAACAGGAGTAAGTGTTCAGAAAATCAGAACCTGATCGGCTTACGGCAATAAAAAGCGCATAAAAAATGTGGTTAACCGTATCAGAGCCTAAAAAAGGGCCCCGTTAGGGACCCCTTTACATATACGATTACTCGTAGCGTTTCGCTTTATAAGTCGGATGCATGAAGTTTTCAACCGATAAGATGTCATCTAGCTCTTCTGCAGTTAATAAACCGCGTTCTAGAACCACATCACGTACGCTCTTACCTGTTTCAGCACAGATCTTACCCACAATATCGCCCTCGTGGTGACCGATGTATGGGTTTAGGTAAGTTACGATACCGATAGAGTTGTAAACGTAGTTCTCACAAACTTCTTTGTTCACAGTGATGCCATCGATACATTTGTCACGTAGGTTCACACACGCGTTGTGTAGTAGAGAGATAGACTCGAACACGCTTTGTGCGATAACTGGTTCCATTACGTTAAGCTGTAGCTGACCGCCTTCTGCTGCGAAAGAAACCGTGTTGTCGTTACCTAGAACTTTGAAGCAAACTTGGTTTACTACTTCAGGGATAACTGGGTTTACTTTAGCTGGCATGATTGAAGAGCCTGCTTGCATTTCTGGTAGGTTCAGTTCGTTAAGACCTGCACGTGGACCAGAAGAAAGTAGACGAAGGTCGTTACAGATCTTCGATAGTTTCACTGCTAGACGTTTCAGCGCACCGTGCGTCATCACGTAGGCACCACAGTCAGAGGTTGCTTCGATTAGGTCTTCTGCTGCAACCACTTCAACGCCAGTGACTTCCGCTAGGTGTTTCACTGCTAGTGCTTGGTAACCAGTTGGTGCGTTTAGACCTGTACCGATTGCCGTTGCCCCTAGGTTGATTTCTAGTAGTAGTTTGGATGTGTAATCTAGGGCACGAATTTCTTCGTTTAGTGTTACTGCCCATGCGTGGAACTCTTGACCTACAGTCATAGGAACCGCGTCTTGAAGCTGAGTACGACCCATCTTCAATACATCTTTGAATTCTTGTGCTTTAAGCTCGAATGCGCCTTTTAGGTATTCGATCGCTTCCATCAACTGATGAACACTGTTGTAAACCGCGATACGGAAGCCCGTTGGGTACGCACAGTTTGTTGATTGGCTCTTGTTAACGTGATCGTTCGGGTTGATGAACTCATATTGGCCTTTTTCCTTGCCCATCAGTTCAAGTGCAACGTTCGCGATAACTTCGTTTGTGTTCATGTTAACTGACGTGCCTGCGCCACCTTGGAATACGTCTGAAGGGAACTGATCCATGCACTTACCTGTTTCAAGGATCAAATCACACGCTTCTAGAATATAGTTAGCAACGTCTTTTGGAATCGCACCTAGCTCTTTGTTTGCTAGTGCAGCGGCTTTCTTAGTCATTACCATGCCACGTACAAATTCAGGTACGTCAGAGATGGTAGTGCTTGAAATGTTGAAGTTTTCGATAGCGCGAAGTGTGTGGATGCCGTAGTAAGCATCGGCAGGGACATGACGTTGGCCTAATAGATCTTCTTCAATACGAGTGGCTTGGTTTGCTGTCTTTGGAGCATCAGATAGTGTAGCCATAACAGGATCCTTAGATAATAATTCTGATATTTAAGTTATTTATTAGCCATTTCTGCAATCAAGAATCCATTCATCAGAGTTTTTGGCTGGAAAAACCGTCCTGACTTATGTGGCACATCATACTGCACCTAGCGCATAAAAATAGTAAGTGGATCACCTTTTTCGCTTTTAATGCGTCAATAATTTGCAAAGTATGAACGGGATATTAATAACCCTTTATGGGTAGATGTTTTTCCTCGACAAACATGGATTTTAAGAGTCCGAAAATAGCACTTTTCAACGATCAATTTTTGTATATGCACCTTTGTTCAAAGGGCGTTTTTTGCACAATGCATTCTCCCCAGGGTGAACACGCTTTTTTACAACGATTCGTTTGAGCTTAGTAGGCTTTTGCCATTACACTGAATTCAACAAAGGAGGGCATGTGTTTCCTATCTTATTATTGGCGTTTATTTTCGTCCCGATCATCGAAATCGGCCTATTTATTCAGGTGGGAGGCTTCTTAGGTCTCTGGCCTACGATTGCTTTGGTGTTGATTACTGCATTTGTCGGTGCGTCTTTGGTACGTAGCCAAGGCATCCAGACGCTAATGTCGGTGCAAGGTCGCTTAGAGCAAGGTGAGCTTCCTGCTCAACAGATTTTTGAAGGTGTGATGCTGGCGGTTGCCGGTGTGCTGTTGTTAACCCCAGGTTTCATGACCGATGCATTGGGTATGTTGGTATTATTGCCAGCCCCACGAGCGGCGATTGCGAAATACTTAATGAGCAAGATGGTGGTGAAGACGGTAAATGGTGGCGGCTTTCAAGGCGGCTTCTCAAGCCAAGGTCCATTTGAGCAAGACCCGTTCCGTCGTGACCCATTCAATTCTCAATCGGATAACGGCAACACCTTCGAAGGTGAGTACGAGCGTAAAGACGACAATGATCGTAACAAGCTCAACTGATTCAATCGGTAAGTAAAAAAAGCAAAAGGGCGCATTCAGCGCCCTTTTTAGTATCTGTCATTTGCTGTGCTTACAACGCACCTTCAAAGCCCATCTGGCGCCACGCTTCAAACGCAATGATAGCTACGGCATTAGATAGGTTTAGGCTGCGTGCATCCGGCATCATTGGAATGCGGATACGTTGCTCCATTGGCAGACTATCGATCACGTCTGCCGGCAGACCTCGCGTTTCTGGACCAAACATCAAAACATCGCCTTCTTGGTATTTTGCATCGACGTGATGACCTGTAGTCTTTGTCGTACATGCAAACAGGCGGTAGTTGCCTTGTTTCTCTTTCTCTAAGTATTCCAAGAATGCTTGATAATTTTTATGACGCGTCACGCGAGCCAAATCGTGGTAATCCAAACCTGCGCGGCGGACTTTCTTCTCTTCTAGATCGAAACCCAGTGGCTCAATCAGGTGCAGATTCGCACCGCAGTTAGCACACAGGCGAATGATGTTGCCGGTGTTCGGCGCGATTTCTGGTTCGTATAGAGCGATATCAAACATGGTATTGAATTAGATTGGTCAAAACAGGCTAGCAGTATATACCCAAGTCACCATGGGAAGCGAGATTCAACACAATGACTGGGTATAGAAGAGGGCAACCTCTCAGCGTGTTGCCCTAATGGTTACGGATTAACTTAGAGCGCGAGTGTAGTTCTCTTCCACTGCGCGCCAGTTGACCACATTCCACCATGCGTCGATGTATTCAGGACGACGGTTTTGGTAGCTGATGTAGTATGCGTGTTCCCACACATCCAATGCTAGGACTGGTTCACCTTGTACCGCGGCAACGTCCATTAGAGGGTTGTCTTGGTTACTCGTTGACGTAATGTGAATATCGCCATCTTTTACGACCAGCCAAGCAAAGCCAGAGCCGAAAGTATTGATAGCAGCTTGTGCGAACTCATCTTTAAACTTTTCGAAGTCGCCATATTTGTCGTTGATGGCTTGCGCTAGAGCACCTTGAGGTTCACCGCCACCGTTTGGTGACATGCAGTTCCAGTAAATGATGTGATTGTAATAGCCGCCACCGTTGTTGCGGATAGCTGGGCTGTGTTGAGAAATGCTAGCGAAGATGTCATCGAGGCTTTGGGTCTCGAGAGCGCTGCCTTTTGCGGCAGCCATGAATTTGTCGTAATAAGTTTTATGGTGTTTGCTGTAGTGAACTTCCATTGTTTTCGCATCGATGTACGGCTCTAACGCATCGTATTCGTATGGAAGCTCGGGGAAAATGTGCGACATTGTAAATCCTCCTTTATGGAGGATTTACTTTAATGTTAATGAAAATCATTATCAACTTTGATCTTTGTAAGGTTATTTGCCTGCGCTGATCAATGGTAGGGTGATGGTGACACGTAAACCGCCGAGTGGGCTACGGCTAGCAACAATCGAACCGCTGTGCTGACGAATCGCACTGTCGGTGATGGTTAATCCTAAGCCAGTACCACCTGAATGGCGATCTCGTGCTGTAGATACACGGTAAAACGGGCGGAAAATTGCTTCCAATTCTTCGTCAGGTACGCCTTCCCCATTGTCGTCAACCACGATGCTGAGGGTATCGAATGAATCCTGAATGTCGATTCTTACTTCATCTTTGCCGTAGTAAATCGCGTTGCGGATGATATTTTCTACCGCGCTCATCAACAATTTAGGATTACCAGAGATACTGCGATCCGGTAAGGTTGAGTAGCTAAGGGTTTTACCCATTTGCTCGGCTTCAAACTGCGCGTCTTTGATGATCTCTTCCCATAAGCTGACAATTGGCTGAGTCTCGCGCGTCATGTGACTGTTTACCTGCATGCGCGACAGCTCAAGCAGCTCGGCAATCATCTGCTCTAAGCGCTGCGCTTCGGTATCAATACGAGTTAGCTCTGGGCTTTCACCTTGTTTACGAGTCGCCAACGCACTTGCCATACGCAGGCGAGTGAGTGGGGAACGCAGCTCGTGTGAGATGTCCGAGAGTAAACGCTGCTGACCAGAAATCATTTGATTCACAGCCTCGACCATTTGGTTGAAGCTCGTACCTGCTTGGCGAAACTCGGTGGTGCCTTTCTCTAGATTTGGATCGATGACAAACTCACCTTTAGCAACGCGTTGTGCTGCGGTTTCCAATCGTCGAGCTGGTTGGCTCAATGCCCATGCTAACCATAATAATAGCGGTGTACTCACCAACATAACGGCGAGCAGCAACTGCAATGGGTGGTCAAACAGGCGCAACATGATTGGTGGCGGCTCGTTCCACTTAAAGCCGACGTACATCAGTAGATCTGAATTAGCGACATTGATTGGCACTGGACCTGCAATCATGTAACGACCGTAGAGTTTTTGTTTCGGCTGTGACTGATCTTCAATACTGGTGACAAAATTTTGCAGTGCACGCAGCTTAAAGTCTTTGTGGCTCGAGGTGCTTAAGACATTCCCTTCGTGATCGGAAAAGAAGATCCTTGGACGTGGGTCATGCTTGCTGCGTCGTTGTCCTTCAAGGCTAAATAAGATTTTGCCGAGGTTATCTTGGTTGCGATACTTCTTCTCAATACCGTCACGTATTTCAAGCATACGTTGATAATGCTCTTTTGGAATGTCGCGCGCTTTCCGTGGATCAAGATGAGGTAGTGACAGCACAGCCATCAGAACCAAAAACATGGTGAACCAGAAGATGGCAAAGATGCGTCCATACAAGCTGTTTATCTTCGGTAGTTTGAAGCGTGGTGCTCGCATTAATCCTCCTCAATCAACATGTAGCCGCGCCCTCGTAGGGTTTTAATGCGTGGCTTACCGTTACTCTGATCTGGCAGTTTCTTCCGTAGGTTGGACACGTGCATATCGATCGCGCGGTCAAAGGCTGCAAGGCGCTTACCAAGCACGTCAAGACTCAGGGTTTCTTTAGTGAGGACTTGCCCCGGATTTTGTACAAAGTGAGTCAACAAGGCGAACTCTGTGGTCGTTAAATCCAGCAGAACCTCTTCACAATAGGCTTCCTGTTTGCCTGGATAGAGTTTGATTTCTTGATACTCAATGCAGTCACCGTTTTTAGTGCTCTTTTGAGTGCTGCTTGTGCGGCGTAAAATTGCTCGGATACGTGCCAGTAGTTCGCGGTCGCTGAATGGTTTTGGCAGGTAATCATCCGCACCCAGTTCAAGACCGATCACGCGATCGATTTCTTCGCCTTTAGCTGTCAGCATTAGAACAGGCGTTTCCCAGTTTTCACGCAGGCGCTTTAAGGTTTCCATTCCATTGAGTTTTGGCATCATGACATCGAGCAGAATAAGGTCGATTTCGTCAGTGACTGCCGCGAGACCAGCTTCTCCATCGTTGGCTTCGTTGACGTTAAAACCTTCGAAGCTCAGCACTTCCTTAAGTAGGCTGGTTAGCTCGGTATCGTCATCAATCAAAAGAATGTTCGCCATATGAGTACCTATTTATCATTCGTAGTTGTTTTAATATTACATGGTAATGACGGTGAAGAATGAGTGTAAAAATCACTCTTTACGATTCTTTACGGTCTCTATACGTCGCTTTACCTAGTAGGTCGTATTCTACACTCAAGCGCTGTGAGAACAGCTCAGAAGAATCACTAACCTGTGTAAGGAATCGTATTATGAAAACTGCAAAGAAACTGGTACTAGCGGCTGTTGTTCTACCTCTAACTCTAGGTACAGCGAGTGCATTCGCATTTGGCGGTAAAGACCACAAAGGTCATCGCGGTGAGTGTGGTATGGGTATGGACCGCGGTATCATGCGTCAACTAGACCTAACTGATGCACAAAAAGACCAACTAAAAGAAATGCGTGAAGCGAACAAAGCGGAAATGAAAGCAAAATTCGCGGATGGTAAAGAAGCACGTATGGCTGAGCGTCAAGCGCACCACGAAAAGGTTCAAGCACTGCTATTGGCTGATAACTTCGATGCAGCAGCGGCAAACGACCTAGCAAAAGAGATGGTTGAGAAGCAGACTGAACGTCGCGTTAAAATGCTAGAGAAGAAGCATCAAATGCTGAGCGTGCTAACACCTGAGCAAAAAACAAAATTTGTTGAGCTACAAAAAGAGCGTCAACAAAAGTGTGGCGAAAAAATGCAAAAACGCATGGAAAAGCACCACAACAGCTAATCGCTGAAAGATAACGTAAGAGAGGTAGCCAGAGTGCTGCCTCTTTTTGATCTTGGCGATTTCATACTCATTAAATCATTCTCAAGGTATACTCAAAGCACGGTTTGAGTTAACTATTTGATTATGAAACAGCAATACGCACGTTTAGTGACGATGGCAGCTTGGACGGCAACCATCGTTGCGACGCTTCTTTTGATTGTCAAAGTCATCACTTGGTGGGTGACGGGGTCAGTCAGCTTACTTGCCTCTTTAATTGACTCCATGCTGGATATCGCAGCTTCGGTGGTGAACCTCATTGTGGTGCGCTATTCCCTACAACCTGCCGACAGAGAACATACTTTTGGTCACGGTAAAGCCGAGTCGTTGGCGGCGCTGGCACAAGCGATGTTTATTTCTGGTTCTGCGGTGTTCTTGATCCTGAACGGTGTCGAGCGCTTCTTCCGCCCACATGAATTAAACGCCCCAGAGCTCGGTGTTTACGTTTCTCTATTTGCTATGGTGGTCACTTTTGGACTTGTGATGTTCCAAAAGCATGTCGTGCGTGTGACGGGCAGTCAGGCGATCGCCGCCGACTCACTGCATTACCAAACAGACCTGTATATGAATGGTGCCATTATGGTGGCATTAGGTTTGAGTTACTTTGGTGTCACGCAAGCCGATGCAGTGTTTGCGGTGGGTATTGGTATCTTTATTTTATACAGCGCATTCAAGATGGTCAGCGAAGCGATTCAGACCTTGTTGGATAGAAAACTGCCAGATGAAGAGTTGGAACAGATTCGTCAAGAGTGCTTAAAAGTGGAAGGGGTATTGGGTGTGCATCAGTTACGTACACGGATGTCTGGTCCAACGCGCTTTATCCAACTGCACTTAGAATTGGATGATAACTTACGTTTGATCGAGGCCCACCACATTGCCGATAAAGTAGAAGATAATCTACTTGAGCTGTTCCCGGAAGCGGATGTGCTGATCCATCAAGATCCATTGTCAGTGGTGTTTGGTCCAGAAAGAGACCAGAAGGCGCAAGATTGGTAACGGTCGAAAAATAGGGCTGTGCCTGACGACAAATAGGCGCTTATTGACTATCTTTCCATCACTACTTATTAAGAATCGTGATCCTGATGTGAATCAACGAAGTTGCAAAGAGAAACTGTAATACTCTTACATAAGTAGAAAAGTTACATAAAAAAGTGTGTTTTCATTGGTATTCCTGTAGAGGAAATGTAACATAACGCACAGTTCTGGATTATGCAGGTTGCTTGGTAACAAGGGGCCTAAAAGAAAATTAAATAATTGATTGCCAAAGATCGAGGGTGAGCATGATTAAGAAGATCGGTGTTTTAACAAGTGGCGGTGACGCACCTGGTATGAACGCTGCAGTACGCGGCGTAGTTCGTACAGCACTATCTGAGGGATTGGAAGTTTACGGTGTTTACGATGGCTACCTAGGTCTTTACGAAGACCGCATCGAAAGGTTAGATCGTTCTAGCGTTTCTGATGTGATCAACAAGGGTGGTACATTCCTAGGTTCTGCACGTTTCCCTGAATTCAAGGAAGTGGCAGTACGCGAACAAGCGATTGAGAACCTTAAAAAGCACGGTATCGATGCACTAGTTGTCATCGGTGGTGACGGTTCTTACATGGGTGCTAAGAAACTGACTGAGATGGGTTACCCATGTATCGGTCTACCAGGCACAATCGATAACGATATCGCAGGTACAGATTACACAATCGGTTACCTAACAGCGCTAAACACAGTTATCGACGCAATCGACCGTCTACGCGACACGTCTTCTTCTCACCAGCGTATTTCTATCGTAGAAATCATGGGTCGTCACTGTGGTGACCTAACTCTGATGTCTGCAATCGCAGGTGGCTGTGAGTACATCATTACTCCAGAAACTGGTCTAGATAAAGAGAAGCTGATTGGTAACATCCAAGACGGTATCTCTAAAGGTAAGAAGCACGCAATCATCGCGCTAACTGAGCTGATGATGGATGCAAACGAACTAGCGAAAGAGATCGAAGCGGCAACAGGTCGTGAGACTCGTGCAACGGTTCTTGGTCACATCCAACGTGGTGGTCGTCCAACTGCATTTGACCGCGTTCTAGCGTCTCGTATGGGTAACTATGCTGTTCACCTACTAATGGAAGGCCACGGTGGTCGTTGTGTTGGTATCGTGAAAGAGCAACTGGTTCACCACGACATCATCGATGCTATCGAGAACATGAAGCGTCCTGTACGCAACGACCTATACCAAGTTGCTGAAGAGCTATTCTAAGCCTGCTTGATAAAGTCAAAATCTAAAAAAACCGCGGTTATCCGCGGTTTTTTATTATCCGAAACTTGTCTAAGCTGAAGTCCGTCTGAGATTGAAACTGGCTTTATGTGGAACTAAGAGCTCGCATGCTCTGCTAATGTCATACGACGCTCGCGCAGGGCAAAGAGATACCCTAGCAAACCGCCTAGTGTGTTACCCAGAGCAATACCAATGAACAAACCTTCGATGCTATAAAGCTGGCTGCCAATCCATGCCGCTGGCAGCGTAAAGACGAACAAGCGCATAAAGCTCCATTGGAAAGCGCGCAGCGGTTTGTGCATCGCGTTATAGCCACTCACCAGCATCATCACAATACCTTGGAAACCATAGCTAAACGGCACGACTAAGAGGTAATGCCAGAGCAAGTCTTTTACTGCCGCTTCTTGGGAGAAGAGTGCTGCGAGAGGAATGCTAAGGGGCACCATCATCAAAAAGATAAAGCCTTGGAACACCACCGCAAAGCGCATGCTCAGGAACCAGCCAGCGAATGCACGAGCAGGGTTATTAGCCCCAAAGTTTTGCGCCATAAACGGGGTGAGTGCAGAAGTCAGTGACATCAACACCAAAATCAAGATCGACTCAATTCGCTGCGCAGCGCCATAAGCGGCAACCGCTGCGGTGCCATGGTGAGACAAAATCATCATCAGAATCGCACCAGATAGCGGCGTCATCGCATTCGAGAGAGCAGCGGGCGTACCGATCTTGAGCGTTTGTTGCCAATCTTGTTTGATGCACTGCCATTGTGGTGCCGCAAGCAGCTTTTCGCGTTTGATCAATACATAGAAAGAACCGCACAAAGCACCAAACCAACTGAATGCACTAGCAATCGCAGCGCCTTGAATGCCGAGCTCAGGAAAAGGACCGTAGCCAAAGATGAGTAATGGATCGAGTATGCCGTTAATCAATCCAGCGAGCATCATTATCTTCGCCGGAGTCTTGGTATCACCAGTCGCCCGAATAGCGCTATTGCCTGCCATTGGGATCACCAGCAGGGGAATTGTCAGATACCAGACTTGCATGTACTGCTTGATCAGTGGAATGGAATCTTCTTTTGCGCCAAGGAAGCTGAATAATGGCTCGATGGTAAACAAACCTAGCGTTGAAGCAATCGTAACTAGAGCAACTGCCAGTAATAAACCATGGCTAGTAAAACGTGCAGCTTGAGAAGACTCTCCTTGACCCAACAGGCGACCGATATTGGTCGACAGACCCATACCAATGCCCATAGTGATGCAGTTCACAGCAAAGGTTACTGGGAAGGTATAACTGATTGCCGCGAGCGCTTCGGTACCCAATAGCGAGATGAAAAAGGTATCGACCAAGTTAAACATCAAAATCGCGATCATGCCCATGGTCATTGGGACGGTCATTTTGCGTAAGGTGTCAGGAATGGGCGCGGTCAACAAACCATGCTTGTCTTGAGTCTGATTGTCCGGCTTATTCTTTTCCAGCATTTTTGACATCTATCTGGTGAGGGAAGGGCAAGGATACAAGAAAGCCGTTGCCTCGGCGAGTGAGCATTTCGCGCGCAAACCGTTGCTTAGCTGCCGGTTATTTTAACTAAGTCACAAAAAATTCACGTCTACCCCTTGGGATCCTTAGCTTTGCCCCTTATATAGTGATCACGTGCCCCTGCGCGGGCAATTATCAAATAAACATGGAAATTTTCAGGAGAGACGACCGATGAACATTCGTCCATTACATGACCGAGTTATCGTTGAACGTAAAGAAGTTGAATCAAAGTCAGCTGGTGGCATCGTTTTAACTGGTTCTGCTGCGGAAAAATCGACTCGCGGTGTTGTTCTAGCTGTGGGTAAAGGCCGCATCCTAGAGAACGGCACAGTGCTACCGCTGGACGTTAAAGTTGGTGATACTGTTATCTTCGCTGAAGGTTACGGTACTAAAACTGAAAAAATCGACGGTAAAGAAGTGCTAGTAATGTCTGAAAACGACATCATGGCTATTGTCGACTAATAGCAATCGTTGAGTAATTTTTTGCTCTGATTCAAAAACGAAATCGAAAACAGAATTTAGAAAGGAAATCAAAGATGGCTGCTAAAGACGTTAAATTTGGTAATGACGCACGAGTTAAAATGCTAGAAGGCGTAAACGTTCTAGCGGACGCAGTAAAAGTAACACTGGGTCCTAAAGGTCGTAACGTAGTTCTAGACAAATCTTTTGGTGCACCAACTATCACTAAAGATGGTGTATCAGTAGCGCGTGAAATTGAACTGGAAGATAAATTCCAGAACATGGGCGCACAAATGGTTAAAGAAGTTGCGTCTAAAGCAAACGACGCAGCGGGTGACGGTACAACAACAGCAACCGTACTAGCGCAAGCAATCGTAAATGAAGGTCTAAAAGCAGTTGCAGCGGGTATGAACCCAATGGACCTTAAGCGCGGTATCGACAAAGCAGTTATTGCAGCAGTTGAGCAACTAAAAGAGCTATCTGTTGAGTGTAACGACACCAAAGCAATCGCACAGGTTGGTACCATCTCTGCGAACTCTGACTCAAGCGTAGGTAACATCATTGCTGAAGCAATGGAAAAAGTTGGTCGCGACGGTGTTATCACTGTTGAAGAAGGTCAAGCACTACAAGATGAGCTAGATGTAGTTGAAGGTATGCAGTTCGACCGCGGTTACCTATCTCCTTACTTCATCAACAACCAAGAAGCAGGTTCTGTTGATCTTGAAAACCCATTCATCCTTCTGATCGATAAGAAAGTATCGAACATCCGTGAACTTCTTCCAGCACTAGAAGCAGTAGCAAAAGCATCTCGCCCACTACTTATCATCGCTGAAGACGTAGAAGGTGAAGCACTAGCAACACTTGTTGTGAACAACATGCGTGGCATCGTGAAAGTAGCAGCAGTGAAAGCGCCTGGTTTCGGTGACCGTCGTAAAGCAATGCTACAAGACATCGCTATCCTAACTGGCGGTATCGTGATTTCTGAAGAAGTTGGTCTAGAGCTAGAAAAAGTAGCACTAGAAGACCTAGGTCAGGCGAAGCGCGTTGCAATCACAAAAGAAAACACAACCATCATCGATGGCGTGGGTGAAGAAGCAATGATCCAAGGTCGTGTTGCTCAAATCCGTCAGCAAATCGAAGATGCAACTTCAGACTACGACAAAGAGAAACTACAAGAGCGCGTTGCTAAGCTAGCAGGCGGTGTTGCAGTAATCAAAGTTGGTGCAGCAACTGAAGTTGAGATGAAAGAGAAGAAAGACCGCGTAGAAGATGCACTGCATGCAACTCGCGCAGCGGTTGAAGAAGGCGTTGTTGCTGGTGGTGGTGTAGCACTAATCCGTGCAGCATCTAAGATTGTTGACCTAGAAGGTGACAACGAAGAGCAAAACGTTGGTATCCGCGTTGCACTACGCGCAATGGAAGCGCCAATCCGTCAAATCACGAAGAACGCGGGTGATGAAGAGTCAGTAGTAGCGAACAACGTGAAAGCAGGTGAAGGTTCTTACGGCTACAACGCAGCAACAGGCGAGTACGGCGACATGCTAGAGATGGGTATCCTAGACCCAACTAAAGTAACGCGTTCTGCTCTACAATTTGCAGCATCAGTTGCAGGTCTAATGATCACAACTGAAGCGATGGTTACTGACCTACCACAAAAAGAAGGCGCAGGTATGCCTGACATGGGTGGTATGGGCGGTATGGGTGGTATGGGCGGCATGATGTAATTTGCTGCTTGTCTTGTCGCTCTAACGCCTTATAGCTTAAAGACAACCGACCAAACCAAACTAGGAAGCCGAGGTGAATGCCTCGGCTTTTTTATGTTTGTGAATTGAGGCTGTTTGTGGGTGAGATTGAGTTGTAGGGAAATTCTGATTCTTCTTCGTTAGACATAGCAGAGCAAGGTGTTATTGGATTGAGCTGAGTGCTGAGAACATTGACGGAAACACTCGAAATTGAGTGGTTACTAATCATCAGAGTTTAGGAAAAAAGCGGATAAATAATGCGTGTGAATTATTGGGTTAAATATTCACTCAGTTAAATATGACTTAGCGCTAACATTCATTAACTAAAAATAGCGCAAACTCTGAACACTACACTATGTTGTAAAAGACAAATCCCCATGGAGATGAAAATGAAAAAGCTAATGACGTCACTGGCTGTTGCAGCCGTTATCGCTTCACCTGTTGCTCTTGCTGACAGCTCACCAGTTATGTTCTCTACAATCGACAACACGAACGCGCCTTCTAACTCCTCAGTTGGTGGTGTGCGTCTTGCTGTTCTTCACGGTCAGGTGAACGAAGTGAAAGGTGTCGATTTCTCTCTACTTGGTATGTCTGAAACAGATCGTACAACCGGTGTGAACTTCGGTCTTTTCTTTGGTGCATCAAAAGTAAATCAAGAAATGACAGGTGCTTCTCTGGGTCTATTTAACTGGAACCAAGGTCAGACGAACGGTGTTAACTTGGGTGCAGTGAACGTAACAAACAATGTGAAAGGTTTGAACTGGAGTGCGGTGAACTACTCTGAAGGTTACACAATGGCAGACATTGGTCTGGCAAGTATCTCTAAAAAATCTAACTTCCAGCTTGGTGTCTTCAACATGACTGATCAAATCGATGGTGTTCAAATTGGTCTTCTAAACTGTGCGGACAACGGTTTCTTCAAGTGTTTCCCTATCGTGAACTTTGCGAAATAAGTTCCGCGACCTTCCACGATAAATGCCAGATACAAAAAGACCCCGGCGAGACGTCGGGGTCTTTTTTATTGAATGGATTATTTGATCAAACGTGTAGATGTTTTTCGCTGCTGCATTTTCTGGTGCACACCGCGGCGCAAAGCTTTGACGCGGTTTTCTGCCCGGTCTACACCGAGCAAAACGGTCAATGCCAACACGGTAATAATGATCGACTGCGATAAGTAACCTAAGCCAATCATCAAGCCCAAGCCTGCCAATACCCAAATTACTGCTGCTGAAGTCACACCGTGGATTTTGCCGTCTTGAGTCATCATCACACCTGCACCTAAAAAGCCAACACCAGTAATGATCTGCCCAAGAACACGAGCTTGGTCTAACGTGTTTGGTGAAAGTGAAACCGCCATTGACATAAATAGGTAAGTACCTGATATGACGAGAATTGCAGTACGAATACCAACGGGTTTACCTCGAGTTTGACGCTCAATGCCAATCATCAAACCATTGATTGCGCAGCAAAGTAATGCCGCCCAACTGAATGGGCCAAGATCGAAATAGTGTTCAAAAGTTGCTTGCATCTTAACCTCCAAATTTGCGGAGTATGCATAGATAAGACCGCCTGAGCGAACAAAAGCTTTTACTCGTAACGACAATCTTTATACGGCAAGCAACTTACTCTAGATGTAGATCCAGTGGTGTTTTACTTGGTCGACCCCCAATTTCACGGGTCAATTTAGGCACTAAATATCCAGACACTCGCGTGATTACGCCACGCATGAGCTCTTTCGCTTCTTCATCGGAAACAAAGTAGTGTGCCGCGCCTTGGACTTTATCTAAAACGTGCAAGTAGTAAGGCAAAATGCCAGCATCAAATAACGCTTCGTTCAGTGCAACTTGTGCTTCAACGCTGTTGTTAACGTCTTTCAGCAGTACCCCCTGGTTTAGCAAGGTAACGCCAGCCTGCTTCAACTTCGCCATTTGAGCGGCAAACTCAGCGTTGATTTCGTTGGCGTGGTTGATATGAGTTACCAAGATGATTTGCAGACGAGAAGCGCGAAGTAGGTGACATAGCTCATCAGTAATACGAGCAGGAATCACGACAGGCAAACGGCTGTGAATACGCAGGCGTTTGATATGTGGAATTTGTGCGATGTGCTCCAATAGCCAGTGGATCTCATCGTCTTTTGCCATCAAAGGATCGCCACCAGAGAAGATCACTTCGTTTAGCTCAGGTTGTTGTGCCATGTACTCAAGGCACTTAGTCCATGCTTGCTTGCCGCTTTTGTTTTCTTGATAAGGGAAGTGGCGGCGGAAGCAGTAACGGCAATTCACCGCGCAGCCGCCTTTCACAATCATCAAGGCGCGGTTGCGATACTTGTGCAGCAATCCCGGAATGTCATTGTCTTGCTCTTCTAGCGGATCATTGGAATAGCCTTCATGGACCTCAAATTCTTCGTTCAAAGGTAATACTTGGCGTAAAAGTGGATCGTAAGGATTGCCTTTTTCCATCCTATCGACAAAACTTTGCGGTACACGCTGTGCAAACAGCTTGCGCGCAGCAAACCCGTCCAGCCATGGCGATGGATCAATTTCCAACATTTCCAGCAATTTTGCAGGATCAGAGATCCCATTCGCTAACTGTTTGAGCCAGTTTTGCTCAACAGATTCGACTTTTCGGGTTATTATGTGCGGCATTGAATTTAGCTCTAAGAATGTAAGAGGAAAAAATGGCTACAGTTAGCACCAATGAATTTAAAGGCGGCCTTAAGTTAATGCTTGATAACGAGCCTTGTGTAATTCTGGAAAACGAATACGTTAAACCAGGTAAAGGCCAAGCGTTCAACCGCGTTAAAATTCGTAAACTTCTTTCTGGTAAAGTGCTAGAGAAAACATTCAAGTCTGGTGACACTTGTGAAGTGGCAGACGTAATGGATATCGACCTAGATTATCTATATTCAGACGGCGAATTCTACCACTTTATGAACAACGAAACTTTCGAGCAGATCGCTGCAGACGCGAAAGCAGTTGGCGACAACGCTAAGTGGTTGGTAGAAAACAACACTTGTATGATCACGCTTTGGAACGGTAACCCAATTACTGTTACTCCACCAAACTTCGTTGAGCTAGAAGTTACAGATACAGATCCAGGTCTGAAAGGTGATACTCAAGGCACAGGTGGTAAACCAGCTACGCTATCAACTGGCGCTGTTGTACGTGTTCCACTATTCATCGCAATCGGTGAAGTGATCAAAGTTGACACTCGTACTGCTGAATACGTAGGTCGTGTGAAGTAATTCACTCAAACGTATTTGATGAAAAAGGTCGCTTCGGCGGCCTTTTTTATTGTCTGCAATTCCCCTCCCTTTAATGCTTCTGTGCAAAACATCGATATCCTCCGCAAATTTTTAATGATTTTGTATTATTCGTAAAAATCTTATTTATTTCATGAATCTTTCGATTATTTCTTAATGTCACAATTTGATACATTAGTCCTCGTTGTCAGCGAGTTGTATAGCAATTTGATTTTTATCGATTTAACTCAATGACAACCTAAAAAGGAGAACAAAATGGAAAGCAGAGGCTTAGGACGAGGTTTAAAAGTGGAAGAGAGACGTCAGTTACTACATAAAGGATTGAAAGCAGCCGTATTTGGTATCCCGCTGCTGGCCATAGGCTTAACGATTAACAGCTCAGTGCTAATGACCGATGCGGGTTACAGCTATGTGCATCAGAACAACATCACCGGTGAATTGGATGTATTCACGGAGCCGGGCATTCATTTTCGTATGCCGTTCCTGTCTAAGATCACCAAGTATGACCAAGTGATCACCGTGTCATTTGGTAACAGCAAGGGTGAGGATTTTTATCAACGCCTTGATGCGGTGCAGGTTCGCTTTGCCGATACCTACATTGGTCAAATTCCGGTGACATTCCGCTTTAAGCTCAGCAATGATCCTGAAGCGGTTAAGAAGATGCACAAAGAGTTCCGCAACAACAGCAACCTTATCGATGCTCTGTTGGTGAAGAACGCACGTAACGTGACAGTGATTACCGCGACCCAGTACACGGGGGAAGAGTTCTTCCAAGGTGGTTTGAACCAGTTCAAATCCAAATTGGGTGATCAACTGCGTGAAGGCATTTATCTGACTGAGCGTCGTCAGGTAGAAGTGGAAGAGCTAGACCTTGCTCCAGTAGGTGCTAACCAATCGAATGCGAACCAACTGCAACGTACTAACCAATTGGTGTGGAAGACGGTTCCGGTTGTGGATGGAACAGGGCAACCAATCCGACAGGATAACCCGCTACAGCAATACGGTATTCAAGTGACGCAGGTGACCATCGGTGACCCGCAGCCAGAGAAACAGCTTGATCAGTTGTTGGCAGATAAGAAGCGTCTAGTTGCCGACCGTATTCGTGCGATTCAGGAGCAAGAGACCTCCAAAGCACAAGCAGAGACTGAGCAGTTACGTAAAGAGATTCAACGTACTCGTGAAGTACAAGATGCTCAGCGTAGCAAAGAGCTCGCGATCATCGCACAGCAAAAAGAAGTCGAAGTTGCGCGTCAAATTGCGGAGCGTGAAATTGTTGAAGTAGAGAAAACTAAGCGACTGGCTGAGGTGGAGAAAGAGAAAGAGCTAGCAGTAGCGGAAGCTAACCTAGCGATTCAAAAAGCCAATGCTTTGTCTGCGGAATTTGAAGCAAAAGCGATTCTTGAAAAAGGTCGTGCAGAAGCGGAAGTCTTGAAAGCGAAGTATGCGGCATTGGGCGCAAACAGAGAAGTGTACTTGGCCGAGTTGAATCGAGACGTGGCGAACTCGCTGTACAACAACCTACAAAACTTCCAAGTGCAGATGCCACAAAACTACATTGGTGGTGGTGAAGAAACAGGTCTGAAAACCAACCTTGATGTGATTACTGGCTTTGGCGCGTTGGGCTTAATGGACCAAACTAAGAAGGTCACACAGCAATAAGATCATGGGTGGTCAAAAGCTCAAAAAGCAAAAAGATCATAGGTGACTAAAAGCTCTGATAACTGTACAAATCAGAGTAATGCAGAGGCTGATACGAGTTATCAGCCTCTCTTTTTTGTTGGTGAAATACGGCTGAATATTTGCACTTTATCTCAATATCACATTGATTTTATGAAGATAAAAAGTCGAGAGTGAAATTTGTGACTATAGTGAATCAACACCCAACAAGCGCAAGGAAGCACTATGTCTACTCAAGAGCAACACCATCCACTCAATGATTATGTGGAATACCCTCCGCAGGAAATGGCAGCAAGAGCTGTACATAATCTTGAGCAACTTCAGCGCCGTCATTCCATTCGAAGTTTCTCTGATCGCCCAGTGGCGAAAGAAGTGATTGAGCACTGTATTCGAGCTGCAGGTACGGCACCTAGTGGGGCAAACCATCAACCTTGGCATTTCGTTGCGATTAACAGTGCGGAAGTGAAAGGGCAGATCCGCCAAGCCGCTGAAGAATTAGAACGTTCTTTCTATGAAGGTCGAGCTGGGCAAGAATGGTTAGATGCACTGAAACCACTCGGCACGAATGCCAGTAAGCCGTATTTGGAAAAAGCGCCGTGGCTGATCGCTGTGTTTTCGCAAAAGAAAGGTGGCATGAGCAATGATGGGGAACAAACCAATTATTACGTACACGAGTCAGTAGGGATTGCCACAGGCTTTTTGCTTCAAGCATTGCATAACGCCGGTTTGGGTACGTTGACTCACACGCCAAAGCCGATGAGTTTCTTGAGTAAGATTTGTGGGCGAGACAACGATGTTGACCGTCCGTATATGTTAATTGTGACCGGTTATCCGGAAGAAGATGCGACTATTCCAGAACATGCAATGCACAAAAAGTCACTGGATGAAATCGCGACCTTTATTGAATAGTGTCTGAAACGAATAGCGCTGACGATAAACCAAATAACAGGCAATAAAAAAGCTGGCGAGGTGCCAGCTTTTTTCATTTTCCGTCAGCGTCTTAAATCATGAAGATAAAGACAACAGCCAGTGCAGAGATAAGACCTGCAAATGCGTAACATGCGATCTTACCTACCACCCCTGTGTGGAATTTAAGGTCGTGCATGCCGTGGTGTACACGGTGCATTGCATGCCACATTGGCAGTGCTAGCGTACCGATGATGAACAGTGCACCAATGATGCTGGTTGCGAATTCAGATACGCGCTCGTAGCTCATTGCTTCTGCATCAATCACACCTAGTGGAACTAGGATGCCGAGTACGAGTACCGTGATTGGCGTGATCATTGCGAACCAAGTACCACCGGCACCAAATAGACTCCACCAGATTGGCTCATCAGAACGTTTCGGTGCTGTATTAACACTATAATTTGGTTTCATTACTCAAGCTCCTTACATCACGATGAGAGCGATCAGTGAGATGAACGCAACTGCTGCCCACTGAGTCAGAACGATGATTTTCTTATCCACTGGTTTGCCTTTCAGACGAATTGGCATAACCTGTGGCATCATGCTGAAGAAAGTTTGTGCGTGGAACAGGCTACCTAGTAGTGCAACGATGTTGATCGCTACCACGATAGGGTTTGCCATGAACTCCAACCAACCTTGCCAAGCTTCAGGACCTTTCACTAGAGAACCTAGACCGAAAGTCAGGAAGATAGTGAACAGGATCAGAGGAAGCACAGTTGCTTCACGTAGCATGTAGAAGCGGTAGAAAGGATGGTTCTTCCACCAAGTGCGTTTTACTTCACGAACGTAAGGTTTACGGTTGCTCATCCTTATGCCTCCACTTTTTTCGGTGAACCATCAGGTTTCAACATAGCAATTACGAAGTCCATAGAAGACTCTACTTTGCCTTGGTTTACTGCCGCTGCAGGATCTACGCTCTTCGGACAAACTTCAGAACAGTAACCTACGAACGTACAACCCCAAGCGCCGTTTTCACCGTTGATCAGCTTCATGCGCTCATCTTTACCGTTGTCACGGCTGTCTAGGTTGTAACGGTGTGCCAGAGTTAGAGCAGCAGGACCGATGAACTCAGGGTTCAAACCAAACTGAGGACATGCTGCGTAGCACAGACCACAGTTGATACAGCCAGCAAACTGCTTGTATTTCGCCATTTGCTCAGGCGTTTGCAGGTTTGTGCCGTCTTCTGGTTTGCGGTCGTTACCAATGATGTAAGGTTTGATAGCTTCTAAGCGCTCGATGAACGGCGTCATGTCCACGATCAAGTCTTTCTCGATTGGGAAATTTGCTAGTGGCTCGATAGTCACGCCATTCGGGTAATCACGTAGGAAGCTCTTACAAGCTAGCTTAGGCACGTTGTTTACCATGATGCCGCAAGAACCACAGATCGCCATTCGACAAGACCAGCGGTAAGATAGATCTTTGTCTAGGTGATCTTTGATGTAACCAAGTGCATCAAGCACAGACATGGTTTCATCAAAAGGTACTTCGAACGTTTGAGTATATGGTTCTGCGTCCTTCTCTGGGTCGTAACGCAGAATGTCGACTTTTTGAATGCGGTTTGATGACATTATGCTTGCTCCTCTGCCTTCTTCGCTTCTGCTTCAGCGGCTTTTTCAGCTGCTGCTGCTTTTTCTGCGGCTTCACCGTATAGACGCGCTTTAGGCTGTGACTTAGTAATCGTCACGTTGCTGTAGTCGATACTTGGTGCTGCATCTTCTTTGAAGAAAGCAAGCGAGTGTTTCAGGAAGTTCACGTCATCACGCTCTGTACAACCATCGTCTAGACGTTGGTGCGCACCACGAGATTCTTTACGCAGGATTGCAGAGTGAACCATCGCTTCTGCGACTTCTAGACCGTAGCCCACTTCAATAGCGTAAAGAAGGTCAGTGTTGAACACTTTGCCTTTGTCTTTGATGCTGATTTTCTTGTAACGCTCTTTCAGCTCAGTGATTTTCTCGATGGTTGCTTGCATCAAGTCTTCTTGGCGGTAGATACCACAACCTGCTTCCATGGTGTGACCCATTTCAGTACGGATATCTGCCCAGTTTTCATCACCTTCTTGGTTCATTAGAGCGGCAATGCGGTCTTCAACTGCTTTCACCTGAGTCGCGATAGACTCTTCGTTCCAGCCTTTGAATTCTGCAGCACGTTTCACCGCTTGTTCACCCGCAACGCGACCAAATACCACGAACTCAGCTAGCGAGTTAGAACCTAGACGGTTTGCGCCGTGAAGACCAACAGACGCACATTCGCCAACCGCGAATAGACCTTTAATGCGAGTTTCACATTCGCCGTTGGTTTCAATACCACCCATGGTGTAGTGAACCGTTGGACGAATTGGAATTGGCTCTTTTGCTGGGTCAACGTTCACGTAAGCTTTCGCTAGCTCACAAATGAATGGTAGACGCTCTTGTAGATACTCTTCACCTAGGTGGCGAAGGTCTAGGTGCACCACATCACCAAGAGGGTGTTTGATGGTGTTGCCTTTCTGTTGTTCGTGCCAGAAAGCTTGAGAAACTTTGTCACGAGGACCCAGTTCCATATATTTGTTCTTAGGTTGACCCACTGGAGTCTCAGGACCCATACCGTAGTCTTGTAGGTAACGGTAGCCGTCTTTGTTGACGATGATACCGCCTTCACCACGACAACCTTCAGTCATCAGGATACCAGTGCCAGGAAGACCTGTTGGGTGGTACTGAACGAATTCCATATCACGTAGAGGAACGCCGTGACGGTAAGCCATCGCCATGCCATCGCCCGTTACGATACCGCCGTTGGTGTTACAGTGGTAAACGCGACCTGCGCCACCCGTTGCTAGTACGACAGACTTCGCCTTAATCGTAACCAGTTCACCTTCAGACATGTGGATTGCAATCAGACCTTGTACTTCACCTTCATCAACAAGCAAGTCGACAACAAAGTACTCATCAAAGCGCTTGATGTTGTCGTACTTCATCGACGTCTGGAATAGCGTGTGAAGCATGTGGAAGCCAGTTTTATCTGCAGCGAACCAAGTACGTTCAACCTTCATACCACCAAAGCGGCGTACGTTGACTTCACCGTTCTCTTTACGACTCCATGGGCAACCCCATTGCTCCATTTGGATCATTTCGCGAGTCGCGTTCTCTACAAAGTATTCAACAACGTCCTGTTCACATAGCCAGTCACCACCGCCAACAGTGTCGTTGAAGTGGTTGTCTAAGCTATCTTCATCCTTGATAACTGCTGCTGAGCCACCTTCTGCAGCAACCGTGTGGGAGCGCATTGGGTAAACTTTAGAAATAAGTGCTACTTCTAAGTCCGGGTTTGCTTCAGCCGCTGCAATAGCAGTACGAAGACCAGCGCCGCCTGCGCCGATGACTGCGATATCTGTGGTGATAATTTGCACAGTTATCCTCCAGTGTGTGATTGCGGAAATCCGCTTGTTATTGTGAGTGTGAGGGAAGGGTTTTAAGGCAATCCCTCAAAAGTAGTAGGGTTAGTGTAGGGGAGCCTTATGGCAGAAAAATTGATGTATTTGGGTTTTTTCTCCGGTAATGCACACAAGAGCATAGAAATTCTAGGTTATGTGACTGCTATCACGGCACGAAACGGTTGAGGGATAAACGTAAACTCGGTCAATGTTACATAGGTGTTGCACGACATTACCCTCATTGATAATAGGATTAATTGTGAGTGTTTTTTGTACTGTGGAACGTGAAATGCTTGCTTCAGTTTTAATCGAGTTTTATTCGTATTTAGACGGATGAAATTAAGAGGAATCCCCTATCGATGAACTAGGCAAAGCGTGCCAAAATTGCTATTTTCCTCGCTCACCAATGTATTGAGACTCTTGTTATGCAAACGACCTGGCAACCAACCGCTTCTATGGAACAACTTCGTCAACGTGCTGCGTTGATCACCTCTATTCGTCAATTCTTTGCCGAGCGACAGGTGATGGAAGTTGACACGCCAGCTATGAGCCACGCCACGGTGACCGACATTCATTTGCATACCTTCCAAACAGAGTTTGTTGGACCGGGTTATGCCGACGGCAGCAAACTGTTCTTTATGACCAGCCCTGAATTCCATATGAAGCGCTTGTTGGCGGCGGGCAGCGGCTGTATCTACCAAATTAACAAAGCGTTTCGTAACGAAGAGAATGGTCGTCATCACAACCCCGAGTTCACCATGCTGGAGTGGTACCGGATTGGTTTTGATCACCATAAGTTGATGGATGAGATGGATGACCTACTTCAACTGGTGCTGAAGTGTGGTGCGGCAGAACGTATGACTTACCAGCAAGCTTTTATTGATGTGCTAGGCGTGTGCCCTTTAGAAGGCTCGATGCAAGAGCTAAAAGTGGTCGCGGCTAAGTTAGGGCTAAGTGATATTGCTGAGCCTGAGGAGGATCGCGATACCTTGCTGCAACTACTTTTCAGTATTGGTGTCGAAGCTAAGATTGGTCAACAAGCGCCTGCATTTGTGTATGACTTCCCTGCATCGCAAGCGGCGCTGGCAAAGATCAATCCGCAAGACAACCGAGTGGCGGATCGTTTCGAGGTGTACTTCAAAGGCATTGAGCTGGCGAACGGTTTCCACGAGCTGGATAACCCGAAAGAGCAATTGGCGCGTTTTGAACAAGATAATGCTAAGCGTCTGGAAATGGGTTTGAAACCACAGCCGATTGATTACCATTTGATTGGCGCATTAGAAGCAGGTTTGCCAGATTGCGCAGGTGTGGCGTTAGGCGTTGATCGCCTGATCATGTTGGCGCTGGGTTGTGACCATATCGACCAAGTGACCGCTTTTCCATTCCCTATTGCTTAAGGATAAATAATGAACCTGACCGCTGGACGTTTGGTGCTGCTTAGTTATGCGACTTTGATTGCGTACTTGTCTCTGAGCTCGGGAGAGTTGCAAGATTGGGGCAACATTGCATATTTGGATAAGATGCAGCATGCGATGGCGTACAGTGGTTTTGGTTTCTTGGGAGGCTTCTGTGTCGCAAATTGGCGTCAGCGTTGGATTGTGGCACTGAGTATTCTTTTATTCAGCGCTGTGATTGAAGTTTTACAAGGTTATGTGGGACGCCAAACCTCTTGGCTCGACTTGATTGCGAACTCGATTGGTATTCTAACTGGTCTGCTATGTTACCGTATTTGGAGCCTCTATCGACCTAGGTTGGTGAAGTCGCTATACTCGATTCGTTAATGAAGAGGGAATACGATAACCATGAAAACGCGCGACAAAATCGTCTATGCCGCACTGGAGTTGTTCAACCAACATGGTGAGCGCAATATCACAACCAATCACATTGCTGACCATATTGAAATTAGCCCAGGCAACCTTTACTACCACTTCCGTAATAAGCAGGAAATTGTGCGTGAGATCTTCGCGCTATACTCTGCGGAACTGCTAGAACGCTTTACCCCTATTCAAGGTTCTCAAGAGAGCCTGACCATGCTGAAAAGCTACCTCGACTCGATCTTCACTTTGATGTGGAAGTACCGTTTTTTCTACGCGAATCTTCCCGAAATCCTTTCTCGAGACGAACAACTTCATGATGAATACATTGATGTTCAAGAGAAGCTACAAGCCAACCTGATTGCGATCATGCAAGAGTTTGTGTCTTTGAAATTATTGAATGTTGATCAAGAGCAGTTGAAATCACTGGTTTGTACACTGCACCTTATCGCGTGTAGTTGGTTAGCTTACCAGTCAGCGATGTCACCAAAGACCGAAATTACCGAGCAAATGGTAAAACAAGGTATGCTGCAAATGCTCAATGTCGTTAAACCAGTGGCAACCGAGCAAGGTATGGAGCAATTGCTACTGCTTGAAGAAGCGGTGAGCCGACTGCACAGTTAATACTATTTTCCCTCCTTATTAAATCTAGAAAATGAGAGTATGGTTCTACGCTTAAAGTTTAGAGCGCAGCTCTCATTTTCAACTCCCTCCTTGAGTTGACTTGCTGTGCTCATTTCGCACAATAGGATTCATGCACCCTAAAAGCATCCGTTGGGGTATGATTCTCGATAAAGGAACTATCGTTCAATGAATTACGACATTTTTAATGGCGATGCCGACGGCATCATCGCATTGCTGCAATTGCGTTTAGCGGATCCTATCAACGCTGAGTTGGTGACGGGCGTAAAGCGCGACATCAAGCTGGTGGAGAAAGTGGATGTGCAAGCGGGTGATGAACTGACGGTGTTGGACATTTCAATGGAAAAGAACATGGTAGGTTTAGAGCAAGCTTTAGCTCAAGGCGCGCATGTTTTCTACGCCGATCACCACAAAGCGGGTGAGATCCCTCAGCATGGTAATTTGGACGCGCACATCGACCTCGATGCTAATATGTGTACTGCTTTGATTGTCGATCAGTTGTTGGAAGGACGTTTCCATACTTGGGCAATCACTGCTGCTTATGGCGATAACTTGATTGCTAAGGCGGATGTGTTGGCGGATAAAGCCGGACTCAATGAAGCGCAAAAAGCGCAGTTAAAAGAGCTCGGGACGTTGATTAATTACAACGGTTATGGCTCGAAAGTCGACGACCTTCATTTCCATCCTGCGGACTTGTATCAAGCATTAAAGCAATACGCTTCACCATTCGATGCGATAGCAGATAAAGCGTCACCTTACTATCAATTACAATCGGCTTATCAGCAAGATATGGACGCAGCACTCGCCGTCCCTGCGACTCACGAAAGCACTAAGCTCAAGCTGTTTGAACTGCCAGACAATGCGGCATCACGCCGAATCAGTGGTGTTTATGGCAACTGGCTTGCAAACCAAACTCCAGACTCTGCGCATGCGGTGTTAACGGAAAACGCTGACGGCACTTACACTGTTTCTCTTCGTGCGCCACTGAATAACAAGCAAGGTGCGGTGGCAGTGTGTGGGCAGTTCCCAACAGGTGGGGGGCGAGAAGCCGCAGCAGGCATTAATGCATTAAGCAAAGACGATGTCAGTGCTTTCATCGACGCAGTAGAGACTTACTACGCCTAGCATTTTTCTGAATGCGAATACGACAAAGGAGCCGAGTGGCTCCTTTGTTTTTGTGTCGCGATAGTGCAGTTTAGAACTGCGATGATAAACGGCAGTTATAAACGCTTTAACCAAGATTTCGGGTTTTGCGCTTCACTGTTACGGCGAATTTCGAAGTACAGTGAAGGTCTGTCTTGACCACCGGTATCACCTGCAAGTGCAATCACCTCACCTGCGGTCACCTTATCACCTTCTTTCTTGGTCAAAGCTTGGTTGTAACCGTAAAGCGTCATGTCGCCTTTCCCGTGATCAAGCAGCACGACTAAGCCGTAGCCTCGCAGGTATTCAGCAAATACCACGGTGCCTGGGTAAACGGCTTTGACTTGCTGACCGTATCTGGCAGACAACACCATACCTTTCCAGTTTACCTGCCCTGTTTGTTTGGTACCGAAGCTGTGCAGTACGCGACCTTTCAACGGCCACGGTAGTTTTCCACGTTGTTTTGCAATACCGTCCATCGGTACTGCATTACGTTTTGCTGCTTTCGCTATCTCGGCCTTTAGACGGGTTTCGTTACGTTGCAGTTCTGCTAAGTAACGTTTGTCATCTTTGATGCTCTTTTGAATCTTGCTCAGCGTACCTTTACGTTTCGACTGCGTGCTTGCTAAAGACGAGCGCTTTTCCGACTGCTGCTTAAGCAAGGTTTCAATTTGGTCTTTTTCCAGTTCGAGTTGGTTTTTGTTGTGCGCCAACTCTTGGGTGGTTTTGGTGATCGCATCAATGACTTCCGCGCGTGCTTTGGCAAGATGTTGAAAGTATTGGCTGATGCGATCTTCTTCTACGCCTTCGTTAAGGAGATGCCCATTGGCTTTCGCACGCTCCGTGACGTAGTAGGTTTGAATCAGTTGTTTGAGCTCTTCTTCTTGTGCTTGGCGTTGAGCTTCTTGCAGCGCAATCTTCTCTTCCAACTTACTGATGTTTTGATCCGCTTGTGCCAAGTCTGCTTTGGTTTGTTTGATCTCGCGTTCTAACTTGGAGATACCGAGTTCTTGGCTTTTCAGCGATTTTTGCAGATCGTTGAGCTGTTTTTCTTGAGAAGTTAGCGATTTTTTCTGGCGATTGATTTCGCTAGATACGCCTTTGAGCTCTTGTTGGCTTGCGGCGAAAGAGGTGAGGGGATATGTGGCAGATAAAGCACAAGTTAATAAAATAGCCGAGCGTAGCACTGGGTGATTTTGTTTTCGCACTTGAGAGTTACCTACCACATTATTGTCAAAGGATCAGATGACGATTAAATACCATCCCCATGGATAAAGCTTTGCGATTTACCGTTAAAGCCTTGATCCATATCGAGAGAAGGTTTGTCCGTTTTCGGACGACCAACAATTTTTGCAGGCACACCAGCCACGGTTGTGTGTGGCGGCACTGCTTGCAATACCACAGAGCAAGAGCCAATTTTTGCGCCTTCGCCCACTTCGATATTGCCAAGAATTTTAGCACCTGCGCCGATCATTACACCTTCGCGAATTTTCGGGTGACGGTCACCGCATTCTTTACCGGTACCACCTAGAGTGACATCTTGCAGAATAGATACGTCGTTTTCGACAACGGCGGTTTCACCAATCACGATGCCAGTTGCATGGTCTAGCATGATACCACTACCAATACGCGCTGCAGGGTGAATATCGACCTGACATGCTACAGAAATCTGATTTTGCAGGTAAGTCGCAAGAGCGTGACGACCTTGCTTCCATAACCAGTTTGCCACTCGGTACCCTTGCAGAGCATGGTAGCCTTTCAGGTACAACAATGGCATTGAGTACATTGAAACAGCAGGGTCGCGATTAACCGTGGCACAAATGTCACAAGCCGCGCCGTCGGTGATGATTGGATCGGCGGCAAAGGCTTCTTCAACCACTTCACGCACTGCCATTGCTGGCATGGAAGCGGTGTTCAATTTGTTGGCCAGAATGTAGCTCAATGCGGCACATAGACTTTCATGCTTGATGATGGTCGCATGATAAAAGCTCGCCAGCATAGGCTCTTGCTCTGACATCTCACGGGCTTCTGAAACAATTTTGTTCCAGACTTTTTGTTTTTCGCAGTGTTTCATTCTCAATATCCTGAGTGGTTCTTCCGTGACCCGACAACTTCTATTCTTCTCAGATGAGGTGCAAAAGGCGGTAGATTGCTACTTTCCTTCGGCTTTTTTGTCACGAGCAAGTAAATCTTGCGCTGCCAGGCGTGCATCCTTTCCTTGATACAATACTTGATAAATTTGGTCAACAATTGGCATCTCTACGCCCATGCGCTGAGAGAGCATCCAAACTTCTTTGGTGTTGCGGTAGCCTTCAACGACTTGACCGATTTCTTCTTGCGCAGTGTCGACGTCTTTACCTTGACCTAGTGCCAAACCAAAACGGCGGTTACGTGATTGGTTATCGGTACAAGTTAAGACGAGGTCGCCCAAGCCAGCCATACCCATAAAGGTTTCTGGTTGTGCGCCTAGTGCGGCACCAAGACGGCTCATTTCTGCCAAACCACGTGTAATCAGTGCTGTACGGGCATTGGCACCAAAACCGATACCATCAGACATACCTGCACCAATGGCAATAACGTTTTTCACCGCACCGCCCAATTGCATGCCGATAAAGTCGTTGTTTGCGTAGACACGGAAGGTTTTGCTGCAGTGGATTTTCTCTTGCAGATCAGCAACAAAGTTAGCGTCTGGAGAAGCTACAGAAATTGCTGTTGGCATTCCCATCGCAAGCTCTTTAGCAAATGTAGGACCGGATAGAACTGCCAACGAGTAGCTGTCACCGATGATATCGAATGCTACTTCTTTTAGTAGACGACCCGTTTCTGGCTCAAGACCTTTGGTTGCCCAACAAATACGAGAATCTTCACGTAAGAAAGGCTTACAGCTGTTCAGTACGATGCCAAAAACGTGGCTAGGAACCACAACTAACAAGTCACGGCTTGCTTGAACGGCTTTTTCTAAATCCGATTCAATAATCAAGCTCTCTGGGAAATCAATACCAGGTAGGAATTCGTGGTTGGCACGGTCTGCTTCAAGGCGTGCCATATGCTCTGGCTCGTGACCCCATAGGATGACGTTTGCGCCGTTACGAGCAAGGGAGATTGCCAAAGAAGTGCCGTATGAGCCTGCACCAATCACAGTCATTGCGATGTCTTTACCGTAAGCATTGTTTGTATTTGCTTGTGTCATGCTACCGCCTAATTGCCTTTCTACTAGTAGAATCTAGTTCATAATCGCCAGAGTTTACGCTCTCTAGGGGTTAGGAACTAGGAACTTTTATCAGAAATAAAAAATGCACATTGCATCGCAGAGAGGACGCTTTGTGCATTTTCTTCAGGTATATGACGTGAGCTCGTTCTTAGGAAGGGCAACACGTCACTTACAAAAACGTGAATTACGCTTCAGCTTCGCCTTGTTGAGCTTGCTGTTGTAGGTAGTTCATGAATAGCGCGTCGAAGTTAACTGGTGCTAGGTTCAGTTGAGGGAACGTACCTTTAACTACTAGGCTAGAGATAGTTTCACGAGCGTATGGGAATAGGATGTTCGGGCAGAATGCGCCTAGGCAATGTGCAAGTTGACCTGCTTCCATTTGCTCAGCTGTGAAGATACCACCTTGTTGAACTTCACATAGGAACGCTGTTTCTTCTTCGTTCTTAACAGTAACTGTTAGACGTAGAACAACTTCGTAAACACCTTCACCAAGCTCACGGCTTTGAGTGTCTAGGTCTAGTTTAACGTCTGGGTTCCACTCTTTTTGGAAGATTACTGGAGAGTTAGGCGCTTCGAAAGAAACGTCTTTTAGGAAGATGCGTTGAATTGCAAAGTTTTGTTGTGCGTCTTGTGGTGCTGCTTCAGCCATTTTTAAATCCTTAATAAACATTTGTTGGGTCTAGGATTTTCTAAACCCAGAAATATGGTTTGTCCTGAGACTAACTGAGCAAATCTACCTTGACTAGATGAAGCGCGTATTACGTGCAAAGCATCACAACTTAGTGCTTCAACTGCTTTCTATTTGCTCAGTTTATATAAACGAGGCTGGCAAAATTGTTTTACCGCGACCTTATTTCTTACCACGTACTAGTGGAAGGTTCGCTTCGTTCCATGCAATCAAACCGTTCTTCAGTAGGCTTACGTTTTCGAAGCCTGCTTTCGCTAGTAGGTTTGCACTTTCTTGAGCGGTTTGACCCGTTTTGCATACCACAATGATTGGGTCTGATTTACGGTTTTCAAGGCTACCAAAGTTACCTGCTTTGATATCAGACGGCAAAATGTGAAGTGCGTCGGTGATGTGACCTTGTTTGAACTCATCTTTAGAGCGGATATCCACCACAACGCCGTTTTCACGGTTCATAAGGTGAGTCAATTGGTTCACGTTAATCTCTTTGTATGCTGCCGTCGCAGATTTCACGATGTTCATGATGAATGCGACAAGAAGACCTACCCAAACCAAAGATAGAATCATGTTCTGTTGGAAAAAATCAATGTACTCTTGCATGTCCTGAGCTCTTACACTGTTGGCGGAAAAATAAAGCAGGAGTATAGCGGGGATAGCCGCCTTAGGCGAGAGGGTTAAAATTTTCTAACGAATAATTGAGATCTAAGCGCTCCCAGCAAACTGGCTGAAGCTAGTCATTCATGCAATCTTATTATCACTTCCTCCTATCAATTCAATCGGCGTAATTGACTTCACTTCTGGTCGAAAAAGCGCACAATGGGTTACAACAAAAAGTTTTTCACCAAAGTATTTCGGTGGTCGTACAAAGCATCTTGAAAGTGACTATGCTTGTGGAACACGTTTGCTGACTAGGTCGGATTGCTTGCTAACTTGTAAGATAGCAACAATAAATCGCAAACATTATTTGATCTTAACCTACAGTTTTGGTTAAAAAGTGTAGTAAAATTACGCTAGTTTTGTTTCAAGGTTAGATGGAGCAGCGAAGCTCTACACCGAAAGTTACTTAAATTTGATGAGGTCATCACTATGTCTGCTAAGAAGCCATTGGCTCTAGTTATCCTTGACGGTTACGGTTACCGTGAAGACACAGCAAGTAACGCAATTGCAAATGCTAAAACACCAGTAATGGATGCACTGATTGCGAATAACCCACACACTCTTATCTCTGCTTCAGGCATGGACGTTGGTCTACCTGATGGTCAAATGGGTAACTCAGAAGTTGGTCACACCAACATCGGTGCAGGTCGCGTTGTATACCAAGATCTAACTCGCATCACTAAGTCTATCGCTGATGGTGAATTTGCTGAGACAGCTGCACTAGTAGAAGCTATCGATTCTGCAGTAAAAGCTGAAAAAGCAGTACACATCATGGGTCTTATGTCTCCAGGTGGTGTTCACTCTCACGAAGACCACATCTACGCAGCCGTTGAAATGGCAGCAGCTCGTGGCGCTGAAGAGATCTACCTACACTGCTTCCTAGACGGTCGTGATACGCCACCACGTAGTGCCGAAAACTCACTACAACGTTTCCAAGATCTATTTGCGAAACTAGGTAAAGGTCGTGTTGCTTCTCTAGTAGGTCGTTACTACGCAATGGACCGTGACAATAACTGGGATCGCGTTCAAGTTGCTTACGATCTTCTAACTCAAGCGAAAGCTGAGTTCACTGCAGAAACAGCGGTTGCTGGTCTAGAAGCGGCTTACGCTCGTGACGAAAACGATGAGTTCGTTAAAGCAACAGCTATTAAAGCGGAAGGTCAAGAAGACGCAATCATGCAAGATGGCGATGCAGTTATCTTCATGAACTACCGTGCTGACCGTGCGCGTCAAATCACGCGTGCATTCGTTCCTGCATTTGACGGCTTCGAGCGTGCTGCATTCCCAGCAATCAATTTTGTAATGCTGACTCAATACGCGGCTGATATCCCTCTAGCTATCGCATTCCCACCTGCGTCTCTAGAAAACACTTACGGTGAGTGGCTATCTAAGCAAGGTCAAACTCAGCTACGTATCTCTGAAACAGAGAAATACGCACACGTGACTTTCTTCTTCAACGGCGGTGTTGAGAACGAATTTGAAGGTGAAGAGCGTCAACTTGTTGCTTCTCCAAAAGTAGCAACTTACGACATGCAGCCAGAAATGAGCTCTCCAGAGCTAACAGAGAAGATGGTTGCTGCTATCAAGTCTGGTAAGTTCGATACTATCATCTGTAACTACCCGAACGCAGATATGGTTGGCCACACTGGCGTTTACGAAGCTGCAGAGAAAGCAATCGAAGCTCTAGACGAAAGCGTTGGTAAAGTGGTTGAAGCGATCAAAGAAGTTGGCGGTCAACTGTTGATCACGGCAGACCACGGTAACGCAGAAATGATGATCGACCCTGAAACTGGCGGCATCCACACTGCTCACACTAACCTACCAGTACCTCTAATCTACGTAGGTGACAAAGCGGTTGAGTTCAAAGAAGGCGGTAAACTGTCTGACCTTGCGCCAACAATGCTTTCTCTAGCAGGTCTAGAAATCCCTGCAGAAATGTCTGGTGAAGTGCTAGTTAAGTAATTAACTGACGATTCAGAATGATAAAAGCCCGAGTTCGACTCGGGCTTTTTTGTGTCTGCGATCCTGTGTTGGGTAAGGCGAAGAGTTATTAAGGTCAATAGTCCCTAATTGAACCTGAACTATTGCACTAGGATGCCCGTACCAATAACCGCTAGTGCAGCGCCTAACCAAGCAAATCGATTTGGGCGTTTCTTGGTATAAATCCACAGTAGTGGCAACAACATGATAGGTGTTGTTGAAGAAAGCAGCGCTACCATTCCCACGTTACCCTCACGCAGGGCGTAAAGAATCAATGTCATACCAATCGCCATAGCCAAAAAGCCATTTAATGCTGTAATGCCAAAGACTTTCCATGTGATGGTTTGAGTCGCGCGAGCGACTTTGGCGCCAATTAACCAAAGTGCACAATGTGCGACGAAAGCACTGATCATACGAATGGCAGAGGCGGCGACAGGGTCAACAGTGGTTTGCATGACAGGTTTAGCGATGATGCCACCCAGAGCCTGACACATAGCGGCGGTTAACCCGAGCCCGATACCAATCCAAACGTTGCCTTTGATCTCTTCTAGCGCGTTGCTAGCTTGCCCGCGTCGACCATAGAAAATCGCCATTACGACACCGCTGAAGACTAAGGTTGCACCAATCAACTCCGTGCCAGTCATGCTTTCGCTAAATAGGAAGTAACCCAAGATGGCAGAGAACACCGCATGGCAAGAAAACAACAAGCCTGCTTGGCGTGGTCCCATGCGATTCAAACAGGCGAACAACGCGGTATCGCCAATAAAGATGCCAATTAAACCGGACGCCATCATTGGCGTAATATGTTCGGTGGAGACACTTAGCCAGCCCCCCGTGAACCACGCCATCGTGGAGAGGATGACTGCGGTACAGCCCATACGCCATCGACTATAAGCAAACGCCCCGAGATGTTGAGCGGGAACAACAGAAATTAAGCTAGAAACAGCCCATAAGAAAGCAGCGCACAGCGCCAGCCATTCATAACCCATGATTGCGAGACATCCTTGTAGAGCAGGGGAGAGGCTTTAATATGCATGAATTTATAAAGATCTAAAAGCGCATATTTATGCCAATAAAAAAGCAGCTCGTTGAGCTGCTTTTGATGGGGAGGATTACACTTTAAAGCGACTGATGTTTTCACGCATCGTATTGGCGGTATCGTACATCTGACGTGAACCTTCACTGCTCTTAAGTGATTGCTCGGCAATCATATCTGCATCGTCTTTAATGCCTTGCGTGTTACGGCTGATGTCTTCGCTTACCGCGCGTTGCTCTTCTGCTGCGCTTGCGATTTGCATTGCCATGTCGTTGATCTCAGTGATCGAGTTAGTAATGCTGGTTAAGCTGTCGTGTGCTTGCTGAGCATAATCCACGCTAGTATCTGCCAAACTGGTACTGGTTTGCATGCTATTTACTGCCAGTTTGGTGTTGTTTTGCAACGTTTCGATCATGGTGCGGATTTCTTCCGTCGAACCATGGGTGCGTTGGCTAAGTACGCGTACTTCATCGGCAACCACGGCAAAGCCGCGACCTTGCTCACCAGCACGAGCCGCTTCAATGGCAGCATTAAGTGCCAACAAGTTAGTTTGTTCGGCAATACCTTGGATCGTCGATAGGATTTGGTTGATGCTTTGCGTGTTTGCTTCTAGCTCCGAAATTACGCTGGCGGCATCGCTAACTTGCTCTGCGAGCTCTACGATCGCTTCACGATTCTTCTGGATGACGTTTTGTCCTTCCATACAAGCAGACGCTGAGTTTTGTGAAGCGCTTGCCGTCAGCTCTGCATGACTTGCTACCTCAGCAGCGGTTGCTGACATCTCATGAATGGCGGTTGCAATTTGGTTAACGTCGTTTTGTTGATGCTCAACGCGACCCGCAGCCATCGCAGATAGCTCATTTGCTTGATTCGCTTGTTCTGAAAGCTGTTCACTGTTCTCGACAATGCTTTTTAACATGGTTTGCATTTGCGCAAGGAACTGGTTCACGTGGGTTGCGAGTTCGCCAATTTCATCCATGCGCTCGATCTTGATGCGTTGCGTAAGATCGCCTTCGCCCTGTGATAGCTCTGAAAGCGCATCAGACAGCGTTTGGAGAGGTTGTAGCAAGCGAGTGATGATGTAAGTACTGATTGCCGCAATAATCAGGTACAGCACGATAGAAGCAATAGCCGTAAATGTCACTTGCTCAGAGACAGACGCAAATGCCATTTGTTTGTCTTGCACAATACCTAAAGACCAATCGGTGTTCGGCACTTTAGCTACGTAAATCAGCTTATCGCCTTGGCTGGGCCATTGAATCGTGTCTAGCCTTGCTTCGCCTGCAAGTGTCATCATCGTACTATGAGTTAAGGCTGGATTGAGTTCTGTCAGCGGTTTTTGGCTAAGCTTTTCATCTTTGTAAGCTACCAAGTTATTGTTGCCATCAACTAGGAATGCGAAACCGTCATTATCAAGCTGAATATTAAGGACTTCTTTGATGATGTCAGTTACCGCTAAGTCAGCGGCAAGCACACCTTTCTTACCTTGATTGAATGCCTTAGCAAAGCTAACCACAATGCTGCCATCGAAATCTTGGTATGGCTCTGTGATGATCAAACCAGATTTCGCCATCGCATCTTGGTACCAAGGGCGAGTGCGAGGATCGTAGTCAGAAGGCCAAGATTCAGATTTATCACCGTAGGCAATTGAGCCATCAGAGAAGCCAGCATAAACCGATAGAAACTTACCGGCTCGCTTTGTCAGTAGCATCTCGCGATCGGCATCGTCACTGCCAGCGATGATGTTTTCATTCGCGAGCATCATATCGCTACGAATCGCAAGCCAGTCACTGATGTAGCGGTTGGTCGATTGAGAGATGTTTTGAATTTCTCGATTAAGGGTAGAAGTGGTTTCTTCGCGTAGTTGATTGACGGAAACCCAAGCCTGAACGCCACTAACAATGGCGATAATGACTGCAATCGCAATCTGTATTTTTAATTTGATGGTATTTCTCATTGTCTTACCTTCATAAAACAGACAAAAAGATCAACGTCACGAGTTGTGACTCCAAAGGGTATGAGACGATTCAAGCACTGAAAGTTACATGAAAGGCTGTACAAAATTTATCGACCTATATTCGATAAACTTGAGTCGAATAGTGTGATTTTTATTCAACTTATTGATTAACTAAGTGAATCAAATTTGAGATAAAAACAGAGGGAGTGATGCAAAACCAAATAGGTATATGGGTGATAAAGCTCTGCGGCAACCTTTTGTTACCGCAGAGCGATGGACTAAAACAGAATAATTACCGCACCATAGACAATGAACAGACCGACCAAGCCGATAATCAAACCGACCTTCGCCATGTCTTTACTTTCAATTAATCCCGTTGAGTACGCAAGGGAGTTTGGTGGTGTTGATACTGGTAAGATCATACCTAGTGAAGCCGAGAAAGCGACGACAACCAGCAATCCTTGTAAGCCACCGATGGCAACCAGACTTGGCATAGAAGCACCAATCGCCGCTGCAATCGGCATCAACAAGTTCGCTGTGGCGGTATTCGACATAAAGTTTGCCATTAGCCAGCACACGATCGATAGGGCAACAACGACAGCGAATGGTGATAGGGACTCATAATCAATTGCGTGTGCGAGTGCTTCAGCCAAGCCAGTTTTATCTAGCGCAATACCAATGGCGATACCACCGGCTACCAGCCATAGCACATCCCAGTTGATAAGCTTGAGCTCTTCTTTGCCCATGATGCCCGTTAAGGTAAACACCGCGAGTGGAATGATAGCGACTACATAGGTATTCATGCCATGCACTTTAGTTGTCATCCATAGCAGGATGGTCATAGCAAAGGTCACGTAGACCACTATGGCACGCCAGCTTCTCTTAAATTTACCATCCAAACGCAGTTTCATTTCCGGTTCACTAGAAGGGAAGAGTTTTTGCAATAAGAACCAAGCTAGCGTCAGTTGCACTAAGACAAAAGGCAAGCCCATCATCATCCAAGATAGGAAATCGATGCTGTTTTCTCCGGTTAAATATTGCAAGGCAATCGCGTTAGGCGGGGTACCGATTGGTGTCGCGATACCACCTGTATTAGCCGCAATTGGAATACAGAGAACCAGCGCTTTTATCCCCAAATCGCCTTTTGGTGCAGATGCCACGATAGGACCCAATAGCGCAAGCATCATAACGGTAGTCGCAGTATTTGACATAAACATCGAGAACACGGCAGTGATCAGCATTAAACCCAACATAATGAACTTAGGTTGAGTGCCAAACGGTTTAAGAAGAACACGGGCGAGGTTGTTATCAAGTTCGTATTTAGAAGCGGCAATAGCGAGCGCAAAGCCACCCATGAAAAGGATGATAATAGGAGAAGAGAACGCGGAAAATATATCCGTATAAGCAATCAAATCCCCCAAATCATGCCCCGGAGGAGGGGTACGAAAGAGATGTAAGCCTTTGTCCGATATCATAATCAATTCAAGAGCAATGATAAGAATGGACGTAGCAAATACGGGGACGGGTTCTAAAACCCAAAGTAGTGCAGCAAGAAGGAAAATAGCCAATAGACGATGTTGAATTAAAGTGAGATCGTCAATTGGAATGGCATCGATCGGCATCATTAAGACACCGAGTGGAATCAAAAAACACACCAGTAATTTGACCAGTGTGTCCGCACTCATCTTTGGCATTGGCAGCCCCTTTTATCATCATCCCTCAACGCAGAGTAATTGATTGCGCTTTTAGGTACTTAGAGGCAAGTACGAGTTTGAAAAAGAGAGGCGAAATTTCGAACAGAGTTTTGCTTTTCGTCAATAAAAAAGCCCCCGTAAACGGAGGCTTCAAAGTCAGTTTGAGTAGGAGTCTTACTGCTGATGAGCGTAAGGTGTACCCATTACGGTTGGCTTACCATTTTCCATGCTTTCATCGAATGCGATAGCATCTTTTGCGAAAAGGTTGATAACGGTTGAGCCAAGCTTGAAGCGCCCCATTTCTTCGCCTTTCTTCAAGATAACCGCTTTATCGCCTTCTGCAGGGTAGTCCCATTTGTAAACCGAGTTACCGCGTGGCGGCGTGATAGTGCCTGCCCATACTTGCTCAATGCTACCTACGATAGTTGCACCAACCAGTACTTGTGCCATTGGACCAAACTCAGTATCGAAGATACACACTACACGCTCGTTACGTGCAAATAGGTTTGGCACGTTCTCTGCGGTTAGTGGGTTAACTGAAAATAGGTCACCAGGTACGTAAATCATCTGACGCAGCGTACCGTCACATGGCATGTGTACGCGGTGGTAGTCACGAGGCGATAGGTACAAAGTAGCAAAAGAGCCGTCTTGGAACTCTTCAGCCAGTTTTGCGTCACCACCTAGTAGCTCTTGTGCTGAGAAGTTATGACCTTTAGCTTGGATAAGCTGACCATCTTCAATCGGACCAAATTGGCTTACGCACGCGTCCGCAGGGTGAGTGATCACCTTTTCACCTTCCGTAATTGGACGAGCGCCTTCTTTTAGCTCACGTACAAAGAATTCATTGAAGGTTTTGAAGTGCTTAGGATCGGAGTGCTTCGCCTCATCCATGTTCACATTGTATTGTTTGATAAACCAGCGAATGATTGCTGTTGTTAGACCGCCAGCCTCAGCTGAAGCCAGTTTACCCACTAGGCGCGTTAGTCCGTGTTGTGGGATCCAGTACTGCAGTCCAACTTTAATCTTGTCCATCTTTAATTCCGATACTTCTGTTAGATTCTCGCTTTAGGGCGCGTGATGTTACTGAAATTTCATCTGCTTGTCAGTATTAGGTGATGATTTCTTACACAGTTGCAGCGTTATCTCGGCTACAGATCAGCTTTCTTGCTGCGTGAATACTGACGGTTGGCTTTGTTTTCCACCATGCTTTCTAGGATGCGATGGTAGTTCTCAAAACGGACTTCACTCACTTCGCCTTTTTCCACGGCCTCTCGCAAGATACAGCCAGGATCGTCATTGTGCTTACAGTCGCGGAACTTACAACCGCCAAGATAAGGACGGAATTCAACAAATGCTTTGGTCACTTCCTCTGCTTCTAAGTGCCACAGACCGAATTCACGTACTCCTGGAGAGTCAATCAAATCGCCACCAGTAGGGATGTGATACAAGCGAGCTGCTGTGGTTGTATGCTGACCCAAACCTGAGTTCTCTGAGATCTCGCCTTCTTCCACTTCCTGCTCAAGTTCAGGCATCAGTGCGTTTACTAGGCTCGATTTACCTACGCCAGATTGACCAACGAAGATATTGATACGATCACGCAATTGCTCTTCAAGTTCGGCAATGCCTTCACCTGACTGCTTGCTCACAAACAGTACTTTGTAGCCAATGCGTTTGTATTCTTCTAGCCACTCTTCGTACATCGCTCGATCTTCATCAGCAAGTAGGTCTATTTTGTTGAGTACTAGTAGCGGTGCGATGTTCAGGGTTTCTGACGCCACCAAGTAGCGGTCAATGATATTGAGCGAAAGCTCAGGCAAAACCGAAGACACGATCACCATTTGGTCGATGTTAGCGGCGACAGGTTTCAAGCCATCGTAGTAGTCAGGGCGAGTTAGCATTGATGTGCGAGGTTCTACGGCTTCAACCACGCCAGAGATACCTGCCATTGACTCAAGCCCTTCACGCCAAAGCACGCGATCACCAGACACCAGTGATTCGATACCACGACGAAGGTTACAGCGCTGCACCTCACCGGTTTCTAGATCTTCGATGTCAGCGTGCTGACCGAAACGAGTGATAACGAGACCCTGTTTACTTGCGCCCAGCATGTTCTCATCCCACTGGATAGACTCTTCTTGCTTCTTTAGGCGTTTTTGTTGGTTGCTGCGTACGCGGCGCACCTGACCTTTGGTTAACTTTTTCTTTTTTGCCACAATCTTGTACTTAATGTGAGTTAACTCAACTGATTGAGCACGCTTTCGGCTCAAACTCGTGAGTATCGTGTTTCAAGTATTTTCAGGTATAGTACCTCTTTTATCGATAAACAAATAGGCGGCGTAACCATGTCCTTTAGCGATCAAAACCTGATTTGGGTGGATTTAGAGATGACAGGTCTCGATCCTGAAACGCACAAAATCATCGAAATTGCTTCTATCGTCACGGATAGTGAGTTAAATATTTTAGCTGAGGGTCCAGTTTTAGTCGTTCATCAGCCAGAAGAAGAGCTGGCGAAGATGGATGACTGGTGTACCAATACGCACACTGCAAGTGGTTTGGTTGATCGCGTTCGCAACAGTGACGTCTCTGAACAAGATGCCGTTGCGCAGACCATCGAGTTCCTTGAGAAATGGGTACCAAAAGGCGTTTCTCCAATTTGTGGTAACAGTATTGGTCAGGACCGTCGATTCTTGTACAAGCATATGCCTGAGTTGGAAGAATACTTCCACTACCGTTATTTGGACGTGAGTACGCTTAAAGAACTGACTCGCCGTTGGAAACCAGAAGTGTTAGACGGTTTTTCGAAGCAGGGCACGCATCTGGCATTGGATGATATCCGTGAGTCGATTGCTGAGCTAAAGTACTACCGCGAAACGATCTTTAAGATCTAACTGTTAAGGCTGCGATCCAAATTGTTGTAATTAATGAGCGTTTTGCTTGCTTTTTCATCTGTCAGTAAAAAAATAAAGTTTTTTTGAACGAAGGACTTGCATCACAAAAAAATGCTCTTATAATTCGCAGCCCTGAACAGCGGAAACGTTGTTGATGCGACACTAGCTCAGTTGGTAGAGCGCAACCTTGCCAAGGTTGAGGTCACGAGTTCGAACCTCGTGTGTCGCTCCAATTTTCTTAAGTGGAAAGAAAGGCTTTCATCATGCCTTAAATGGTGAACTATGGACGCGGGATGGAGCAGCTTGGTAGCTCGTCGGGCTCATAACCCGAAGGTCGTCGGTTCAAATCCGGCTCCCGCAACCAATTCTCTTTTGAGAGTATGCGACACTAGCTCAGTTGGTAGAGCGCAACCTTGCCAAGGTTGAGGTCACGAGTTCGAACCTCGTGTGTCGCTCCAATTTTATAGCTCTCATTGTGCTTAACAATGAAATACGGACGCGGGGTGGAGCAGCTTGGTAGCTCGTCGGGCTCATAACCCGAAGGTCGTCGGTTCAAATCCGGCCCCCGCAACCAATTCTCTTCTGAGAATATGCGACACTAGCTCAGTTGGTAGAGCGCAACCTTGCCAAGGTTGAGGTCACGAGTTCGAACCTCGTGTGTCGCTCCAAATTAAAAGGTTTTCATCATACCTTAAATGATGAACTATGGACGCGGGATGGAGCAGCTTGGTAGCTCGTCGGGCTCATAACCCGAAGGTCGTCGGTTCAAATCCGGCTCCCGCAACCAATTCTCTTTTGAGAGTATGCGACACTAGCTCAGTTGGTAGAGCGCAACCTTGCCAAGGTTGAGGTCACGAGTTCGAACCTCGTGTGTCGCTCCAATTTTATAGCTCTCATTGTGCTTAACAATGAAATACGGACGCGGGGTGGAGCAGCTTGGTAGCTCGTCGGGCTCATAACCCGAAGGTCGTCGGTTCAAATCCGGCCCCCGCAACCAATTCTCTTCTGAGAATATGCGACACTAGCTCAGTTGGTAGAGCGCAACCTTGCCAAGGTTGAGGTCACGAGTTCGAACCTCGTGTGTCGCTCCAATTTGATAGCCTTCATTGTGCTTAACAATGACATTGCGACACTAGCTCAGTTGGTAGAGCGCAACCTTGCCAAGGTTGAGGTCACGAGTTCGAACCTCGTGTGTCGCTCCAATTTGATAGCCCTCATTGTGCTTAACAGTGACATTGCGACACTAGCTCAGTTGGTAGAGCGCAACCTTGCCAAGGTTGAGGTCACGAGTTCGAACCTCGTGTGTCGCTCCAGCTTTATAGCTTTCATTGTGCTTAACAGTGAATTGCGACACTCGCTCGTTTATAGAGCAAAAACTTGCCAAGGTTGAGGTCACGCCTTTCTATTATGAATAGGGAACCTCGTGTGTCGCTCCAGCTTTATAGCTTTCATTGTGCTTAACAATGAATTGCGACACTCGCTCGTTTATAGAGTAAAAACTTGTCAAGGTTGAGGTCACGCCTTTCTGTTATAGATAGGGCAACCTCGTGTGTCGCTCCAATTCTTATTACTGCAAAAGCAGTGATACATGGACGCGGGATGGAGCAGCTTGGTAGCTCGTCGGGCTCATAACCCGAAGGTCGTCGGTTCAAATCCGGCTCCCGCAACCAATTCACATCGCTCTTTTCATAATGCTGCGAAGCATGAACCCCTGAAAAACAATATTTAATCCGCATCACTCGATGTCGGACGATTTCGTTTGTGTTTTAAACATGAGACGACTTGTCTGAACAGCGAATAATCTGGTGTTCGGGTCCCTTTCTGCTCTTTAATTAACAGAGTTATCCACATATGTCATTCTGTGGATAAGTTGGTTGATAAAGTGTTCTCAGCTTCAATTTGAAGGACTGTAAAGAAAGATCTTTTCTTTGTGAGGGCACAATAAAAGTTTTCTGTAACTGCGTAACTGCTTGTTTTATATAGTAAAACTTGCTTTTATTGCGGATCGGATGCGTTAAATTAGGATCATTAATTTGTGTTTTTTTGATCCTAGTCATTTCTTCAGGTTGTGTTTAACTTTTTTATCTTCCCTGAATTCCTTCGACTCTATAATTTTTTTCCACATTACAGAATTGAGAACAAGGTCATGAATTGATCGTGCAAAAAGAGTTTTCAATCTCTTGCATATGAGCTACGCATTATGCGTCTCTTGGAAGTCCTTTTTCTACGATTCTGATTAAACGCTTTTTCTTGGTCTCAATAGAATCCGATTCATTTGCTGGAAGTTGGTTGAATTGTTGTGCAAGAGCCCATTCAATGTGTTCATCGAGCAGTTCACTTTCACCGCGTCTTGCTTCTAGGGCATCAATTGTTCTCTGGCTGTATTCTGCATTGCCAAGTGCGACAGAAATATTACGTAGCCATTGCAGGTGTCCAATTCTACGAATTGCTGACCCTTCCATTTGTTTTAGGAAGGTTGCCTCATCCCAATTGAACATGGTAACGAGATCTGGGTCTTCAAAACTCTCGCGGCGATGAAAATCCTCTTGCTCAGTGATTTCTGCATATCGGTTCCAAGGGCAAACTAATTGGCAATCGTCGCATCCATAGATACGGTTTCCCATCGGTTTGCGGAACTCTTCTGGGATCACACCATCAAACTCAATCGTGAGATATGAGATACAGCGTCTCGCATCCACGACTTTTTCATCGACAATCGCTTGTGTCGGACAAGATGTGATGCAAGCTTTACATTTGTCACATTGATCAACGCTTGGTTCATCAACAGGCAAAGGTAAGTCGATAAGCAGCTCACCAAGGAAAAACCAAGAGCCGCAATCTTTATCCAAAATCAGAGAGTGTTTGCCAGTCCAGCCTAATCCGGCTTTTTGCGCCAATGGACGTTCAAGGATCGGGGCTGAGTCGACAAAAGGGCGATAGCCAAATTGTCCGACTTCTTGCTCAATAAGTTTGCCAAGTTTATTAAGCTGTTTTCTCACCAATTTGTGATAGTCACGCCCGAGCGCGTAACGGCTGATATAAGCGTGGTTTTTGTTTGCCAGATTGGAAGCAAACTTTGCTTCGGGTGGCAAGTAATCCATACGTACGCTAATCACTCGCACGGTTCCCGGCAAAAGTTCATTTGGTCTGGCGCGCATCATGCCGTGACGAGCCATCCAGTCCATTGAACCGTGGTAGCCTTGATCAAGCCATTTTTGCAGAGCCGCTTCATGTTCACTAAGATCAACATCGCAGATACCGACTTTCTGAAAGCCGAGCTCTTTACCCCAAATTTTGATTTGTTGAGCGAGTTGTTCGAAGTTCATGTTTTATCACCGAGATAAAGGGGGGCGGATCTTACCGGATCTTATGAATTGGTGCTACCAGAAAGTCTAGACATAAAGTCGAGAAATAGATTTTGAAACAAAGTCATCAAAAGTTGACGCAGGCATGAGCAATTTTGTTTATGCATTCAATAGAATCAGGTAATTAGGTTTTGCCTTATTGGCTACTTTTTTCGCACATATGACATTTGAAAGCTTGTCTCTCAAAACCAACACAGTTTACTATTCCTGTTCTTTTGATTTTTATATAGTCAACGATCATTAGTTAGAGAAACATCAATGAGCACGAAACAATTTAACCTGAAAGATGAGCATGAAACGGTAGCACTAGGTACCGCGTTGGCTCAACTTTGTTCCCAACAAACCACTATTTATCTGCATGGCGATCTGGGTGCGGGTAAAACAACCTTTAGTCGTGGTTTTGTCCGTGCTCTTGGCCATCAAGGAAACGTAAAAAGCCCGACCTATACTTTGGTTGAACCTTATCAGCTGGATAAGTGGCAAGTTTACCACTTTGATCTATACCGACTGGCAGATCCTGAAGAGTTAGAATTCATGGGGATTCGCGATTACTTCACGGATGATGCGATTTGTTTGGTTGAATGGCCAGAAAAAGGGCAAGGAATGCTGCCACAACCGGATCTTGATGTGGATATTCGCTACCAAGGCGAGCAGCGCGTAGCCGAACTTACGGCAAATAATGAATATGGTGTGCAGTTACTCAGTCGATTGGAGCTATGTTGAGTCTTTCAAAATTTAGAGTAGTGGCGGCATTTGTCGCCACTTTTCTCCTTATCATCCCCAATTTAGCATTTGCTAACGTCGTTAAAAGTTTCCGAGTTTGGCCTTCACCAGATGAGACTCGTGTTGTCATCGATTTAAGCGCGGAAGCTGACTATTCCTATTTCTCTTTATCTGGACCGGATCGCTTGGTCGTGGATATTAAAAACACGTCTATGCAAGCTAAGTTGCCTGTTACGGTAACGGACAGTCCTGTGTTGAAGCGTGTTCGTAAAAGCTCTCCGCCAAACAAAAGCACATACCGTTTGGTTTTTGAGTTGAAGAAGAGCGTCAAAGCTGAACTGTTTACGCTAAAACCAACGCCAGGTGGTCAGTATGGTCATCGTTTGGTGATTGATTTGCCACATGGGGCGAAAACATCAGCGGCGGCGAGTAATACTTCTAAGCCGAGCAAACCGGCAAAACCAAGCAAAGACATGAGTACGGTCCAACGTGCACAAGAGATTCTGATCGTGATCGACCCAGGCCACGGTGGTGAAGATCCTGGTTCAATTGGTCCATCACGTCGAAAGTATGAAAAAGACGCGGTATTGAGCATCTCTCGTAAGCTTTCAGCCCAGCTAAATGCAGTACCTGGCATCAAAACTCGCATGACTCGTACTGGTGACTACTTCGTCAACTTGAATCGCCGTGTTGCGATTGCTCGTGAACATGACGCACACTTATTAATTTCGATTCACGCCGATGCGTTTACTTCTCCTAAACCTCGTGGTGGTTCGGTGTTCGTGTTAAATACTCGTCGTGCCAATACCGAAATTGCACGTTGGGTAGAGAATCACGAGAAACAATCTGAGCTACTTGGTGGCTCTGGAACGGCATTTGTGAGCAATTCAAATGACCGTAACGTCAACCAAACTTTGTTAGATCTTCAGTTCAGCCATTCGCAAAAAGAAGGTTATAAGTTAGCGACAAACATTTTAGGTGAGATGGGCAAAGTTGCTCGCCTGCATAACTCGAAACCAATCAATACCAGCTTGGCAGTTTTGCGTTCTCCGCAGATTCCTTCTGTTTTGGTTGAAACGGGCTTTATCTCGAACCCAACGGAAGAGAAGTTACTATTCCAACGCTCTCACCAAGATAAGCTAGCGCGTGCGATTACTAAAGCTGTCGTACAGTACTTGAAAGATAATCCTCCAGAAGGCACGGTGTTCTCGTCTTCTGCGAAACCTGTTGTTCATACCGTGAAGCGTGGTGAATCGCTTTCTGTGATTGCACAGAAATATGGCTCGTCGACCAAAGCGATCATGAGTGCGAACAAGCTCAAATCAAGCGGTTTAGCCGTCGGTCAGAAGCTGAAAATCCCGGGTACAGGTGCCGTTTCAGTATCCATCCCGAATAAACCTAACACGGTAGAAACTGAGACAATTACGCACACTGTTAAATCTGGCGAGTTCCTCGGTAAGATCGCAAGCCACTACAAAGTGAGGATTGCTGATATCCGCCGTGAAAATAATTTGAAATCAGATACGCTTTGGGTCGGTCAGAAGTTGAAGATCACCGTTGCGGTGAAAGACAAACCAATTCGCAAACACAAGGTTGCTCGTGGAGAATACCTAGGCAAGATTGCGTCGAAATATGGTGTCAGTGTCTCTAGCATTCGCAAAGCGAACAACTTGCGCTCTGATGAGCTTGCCGTCGGGCAGGTACTGATTATTCCAAACAAGTAAGTGAACTGATAACTCATCATGACCATTAAGATTTTGCCAGCACGATTGGCAAACCAAATCGCGGCAGGGGAGGTAGTTGAAAGACCTGCCTCTGTCGTGAAAGAACTGGTAGAAAACAGTCTCGACTCTGGTGCAACCCGTATCGATATTGATATCGAGAAAGGTGGCGCTAAGCTAATTCGTGTGCGCGATAACGGCAAAGGGATTGTGAAAGATGAGTTAGGTTTGGCGCTAAGTCGCCATGCTACGTCTAAGATCCATACATTGGACGATCTCGAAGCCATCATGAGTTTGGGGTTCCGCGGTGAGGCGTTAGCGAGTATTAGCTCGGTGTCGCGCTTGACCATGACTTCTCGTCCAGCCGCACAGGAACAAGCGTGGAGTGCCTATTCTGAAGGGCGTGACATGAAGGTCAAACTCCAACCGACGGCGCATCCAATTGGTACCTCAGTTGAAGTCTTAGACCTGTTCTTTAATACGCCTGCGCGCCGTAAATTCCTCCGCACGGAAAAAACCGAATTTGCTCACATCGACGAGCTGCTAAAGCGTATTGCGTTAAGTCGCTTTGATGTCACTATCAATGTTCGCCACAACGGTAAAATGATTCGCCAATACCGCGCGGCAAAAAATCAGCTTCAAACAGAAAAACGCATTGCTGCGGTATGTGGTAATGCTTTTGTGCGTAATATGCTGCGCATCGAACTGGAACATCAAGGGCTCAAGCTTCATGGTTGGATTACAACGCCAGAAGGGGCTAGGCAGCAAAGTGATCTACAATATTGCTACGTGAATGGCCGCATGATGCGTGACAAATTGATCAATCACGCGATTCGTCAAAGTTACGAAACCAGCCTCAAACCTGATCAATTCGCGGCGTATGTATTGTTTATTGAGATCGATCCGCACCAAGTGGATGTTAACGTGCACCCTGCAAAGCATGAAGTGCGTTTCCATCAAGCACGTCTGGTGCATGATTTCATCTATCAAGCGTTGGCAGATGCCCTTGCGCAAAGTTCAGTGATTGATAAGCCACATGTGAATGAATCTGCATTCCACCACGCAGATCCTATTGAGGTAGCAGAGTCACTTGAGGCAATGACGTCTCTCCCTGAACCAGAAAGTTCACCTGAGGCAACTAGCACTCCAGAACTAACTGGTGCTCCAGAACATATCGCTTCCCCAGTGCCAGAACGCGTGTATCAAGCGATTGATAATACCCCAGCCTATCCGGGGCGCTCAGACTACGAAACGAAACCTCGCGATCGTATGCCAAGCGATTCCTCTGTGCGGGAAGCGCGCGTAGCAGACTCGTTCAAGAGAACAGATTGGATTGAATCAAAACCTGCGCCTAAACCGAGTGCACACAAAGAGCAGCGTCATGCTGAGCCAGCACCAAGCAAACAAGAGGTGCGTGCGTATCATGAATTGCTACAGACACCTGATTTTGAACCTCGAAGCGAAACCAGTGCGGCTGCGATCACTAATCAAGCAGAGACAGCTTTAACCCCAGTGATGGCGCTGAGCAAAGCTTTAGCTGTGGTCGATGAGCAGTACGTATTAATGAGCAGCGACAGTGGTGTGGCTTTGGTTGCACTACCAAGAGCTGAGTTCTATCGAACCAAAGGGCAACTCACACCAAGTGATGGTGCATTAAAAGCGCAACCACTACTGGTACCATTATCGGTGAAATTGGAGCCGGAGTTGGTTCAACTTGCGCAGGATTACCAACAAGATTTTGCTCAGTTAGGCATTCAGCTAAAAGCTCGAAATGATAAAGCCTTGATGGTCATGGGCGTACCTTCACCATTGCGTCAACAAAACTTACAAAATTTGATACCAGATCTGTTATCTTACGCGCAAACTCGCGTGACGAGGGAAGTGGCAACGGCTCAGTTATTATCTGAGCTGATAGATTGGCTTGCTTTGCAGGTCACCACAGTTAAGAGCCACTATACTCTTTCCGAAGCCATCCAAATTATTGCGGAACTTGAACAGCTAAGACATGGTCAATTGCCATTAGAAGACACGAAATTTGTGTCTGCTGTTGATTTCTCTGCCACGATTGCCAAATTAAGACCATGACAGACAAACTACCTTTGGCGCTATTTTTAATGGGGCCAACTGCATCAGGTAAAACAGAGCTAGCGATTCGTCTTCGCCAGAAATATCCGGTTGAGATCATCAGCGTGGATTCGGCGTTGATCTACAAAGACATGAACATTGGTACGGCGAAACCTGATGAGCGCGAGCTGAGTCTAGCGCCGCATCGTCTCATCGATATTCTTGACCCGAGCGAATCGTACTCTGCGGCGGACTTCCGTCGTGATGCACTACAAGCAATGGATGACATTGTTGCAGAAGGAAAAATTCCGCTCTTAGTTGGCGGTACAATGCTGTATTACAAAGCGTTACTTGAAGGCTTATCACCTCTTCCTGCTGCAAATCCTGAAATTCGTCAGCAAATTGAGCAAGAGGCATTGACTAAAGGTTGGTCGGTGTTGCACGATGAGCTGAAAGAGATTGATCCTGTATCAGCTGCGAGAATTCATCCAAACGATCCTCAACGTTTATCGAGAGCGTTGGAAGTCTTCCGTATTTCAGGTAAAACTCTTACTGAGTTGACTCAAACTAAAGGCGACAGCTTGCCTTACCGAGTCAAACAGTTTGCAATAGCTCCCAAGGACAGGGCAGAACTTCACCGTCGAATTGAACTGCGTTTCGATAAGATGATGGAAGCGGGTTTTGAAGAGGAAATGAAAGCGTTGTATGCGCGCAAGGATCTTCACCCTGATCTTCCTTCTATCCGTTGCGTTGGCTACAGACAGATGTGGGAGTACTTAGATGGGGACTGCACACGCGACGAAGCCGTTTTTCGTGGCATTTGTGCAACTCGTCAATTGGCCAAGCGTCAAATCACCTGGTTACGCAGCTGGAATGATTTAACTTGGTTGGATAGCGATAACATTGAACAGGCACTTGAAACCATGTCAGAAGCAATAGCATCTGATTGAGATAGCTGTGTATAATGTGATCGTTTTTGCGTGAACGCACTCTCAAAGGATCTGTTATTGGCGGTTTTTATACTATGCTGCTAATTACTTAGGGTGCATTTTTGATTCGTTTAGCTCAGATGCAAAAAGCAGTACCTTTTGCATTGCACCACTAGCTAAATAATTACAACTACAAATTAAATAAGGAAAATAAAATGGCTAAGGGGCAATCTCTACAAGACCCATTCCTAAATGCGCTACGTCGTGAGCGTATCCCGGTATCTATCTACCTTGTGAACGGTATCAAACTGCAAGGTCAGATCGAATCTTTCGATCAATTCGTGATCCTATTGAAGAACACTGTTAACCAAATGGTGTACAAGCACGCAATCTCTACAGTTGTGCCGGCTCGTCCAGTGAGCCACCACAGCGGTGATCGTGCTCAAGGTGATCGTCCACAAGAGAAATCTGAAGATTAATTCTTCATTTAGTATTTTTACAATAAGGAGTTGATTGCTTGTTTGACCGTTATGAATCCGGTGAGCGAGCCGTACTTGTTCATATCAACTTCACGCAAGAAGGTGAATGGGAAGATCTAGCTGAATTCGAAATGCTGGTTTCTTCCGCAGGGGTAGAGACGCTACAAGTTGTGACTGGTAGTCGTCAATCCCCACACCCGAAATACTATGTCGGAGAGGGTAAGGCACAAGAAATTGCTACTGCGGTGCAATTAACTGGTGCTGAAATTGTGATTTTTAATCACTCCCTCTCTCCTGCCCAAGAACGTAACCTCGAAGCACTGTGCAAATGTCGAGTTCTCGACCGCACCGGTCTCATCCTCGATATCTTTGCTCAACGAGCACGAACACACGAAGGTAAGCTACAAGTTGAGCTAGCCCAACTTCGCCATATTTCTACTCGTTTGATTCGCGGTTGGACGCACCTTGAAAGGCAGAAAGGCGGTATCGGTCTACGTGGTCCAGGTGAAACCCAGTTAGAAACCGACCGTCGTTTATTGCGTGACAGAATCAAAGCTATCTTGCGTCGACTTGAAAAAGTGGCCAAGCAGCGTGAACAAGGACGCCGTGCCCGAAACCGAGCTGAAATACCAACCATTTCTCTCGTGGGCTACACCAACGCGGGTAAGTCGACACTCTTCAACCGTATTACAGAAGCTGGCGTTTACGCGGCAGATCAACTGTTTGCTACTCTTGACCCAACTTTACGTAAGATAGAGTTAGCAGATGTAGGACCTGCAATACTTGCAGATACTGTTGGTTTTATCCGACACCTGCCTCACGATTTGGTTGCTGCCTTCAAAGCAACCTTGCAGGAAACGCAAGAAGCTGACATTTTGTTACATGTTGTTGATGCCAGTGACGAGCGTTTTCGTGAGAATATTCAAGCTGTTCATGAAGTCTTAGAAGAGATCGATGCACATGAAGTGCCGACGCTCGTAGTAATGAACAAGATTGACAATCTAGAAGAGCAGAAACCACGTATAGAACGAGATGAGGAAGGCGTGCCTCGCGCGGTCTGGGTTTCTGCAATGGATGGATTAGGCATTGATCTTCTGTTTGACGCGCTGACCGAGCGTTTAGCGTCGCAAATGGTTGAGCATCAGTTGCGAATTCCTCCACAGTATCAAGGACGATTCCGTAGTACATTCTTCCAAATGAAGTGTATTCAACGTGAGGAATATGACCAGGAAGGTAACTTGTTGATCGATATTCGAATGCAACAGGTAGATTGGTCTAGACTTGAAAAAAGAGAAGGGGCAGTTTTAGTCGACTTTATAGTCACTTAAAGGACTGCTACAGTATAACGTCATATCAAATGATGGAGCTTTCTAATGGCGTGGAATGAGCCTGGAAATAACAACGGCAACAATGGCCGCGATAATGACCCTTGGGGTAATAATAATCGTGGTGGCCAGCGTCCTGGTGGCCGAGATCAAGGTCCGCCAGATTTAGATGAAGTGTTCAGCAAACTGAGTCAAAAGCTGGGTGGCAAGTTTGGTAAAAAAGGCGGCGGTGGTTCTTCTATCGGCGGTGGCGGTGGCGCAATTGGCTTCGGCGTAATTGCGGTTATTGCGATTGCGGTGTGGTTCTTCGCTGGTTTTTACACCATCGGTGAAGCAGAACGTGGTGTTGTGCTGCGTTTAGGTAAATACGACCGTATCGTAGACCCAGGTCTGAACTGGCGTCCTCGTTTTATCGACGAATACGAAGCGGTTAACGTGCAAGCGATTCGTTCGCTACGTGCATCTGGTCTAATGCTGACAAAAGATGAAAACGTAGTAACAGTAGCAATGGACGTTCAATACCGTGTTGCTGACCCATACAAATATCTATACCGCGTAACCAATGCAGACGACAGCTTGCGTCAAGCAACAGATTCGGCGCTACGTGCGGTAATTGGTGATTCACTGATGGATAGCATCCTAACAAGTGGTCGTCAGCAAATCCGTCAAACGACACAAGAAACGCTAAATCAAATCATCGATAGCTATGATATGGGTATCGTGATTGTTGATGTGAACTTCCAGTCTGCGCGTCCGCCAGAGCAAGTTAAAGATGCGTTTGATGATGCAATCGCTGCGCGTGAGGATGAAGAGCGTTTCATCCGTGAAGCAGAAGCTTACAAGAACGAAATCTTGCCGAAAGCAACAGGTCGTGCAGAGCGTTTGAAGAAAGAAGCGCAAGGTTACAACGAGCGTGTAACCAACGAAGCTCTTGGTCAAGTAGCTCAGTTTGAAAAACTACTGCCTGAATACCAAGCGGCACCTGGTGTAACTCGTGACCGTCTGTACCTAGATGCGATGGAAGAGGTTTACTCAAGCACATCGAAAGTGTTGATTGACTCTGAATCTAGCGGCAACCTTCTTTACCTTCCAATCGATAAACTGGCTGGTCAAGATGGTCAAACAGACACTAAACGTAAATCGAAATCGACTTCAACGTACGATCACATCCAATTGGAATCTGAGCGTTCGCAAGAAGACACTTCGAACACGCAGTCTCGTTCAACTGGTACACGTCAAGGGAGATACTAAGAATGCGTAAGTTAATGATCCCTGTACTGGTCATCGCACTGGCATTGATGCTGATGTCACTGTTTGTGATTCCTGAAGGCGACCGCGGTATTGTGGTTCGATTTGGTCGTGTCTTGAAAGACAACAACGACATTACTCGTATTTACGAGCCGGGTCTGCATTTCAAAATGCCTTTGTTTGACCGCGTGAAAACACTAGATGCGCGTATCCAAACAATGGATGGTCGTGCTGACCGTTTTGTAACGTCTGAGAAAAAAGACGTAATCATCGATACCTACGTGAAGTGGCGTATTGAGGATTTCGGTCGTTACTACCTAGCAACTGGCGGTGGTAACACGCTGACTGCTGAAGCGCTTCTTGAGCGTAAAGTAACAGACGTTCTACGTGCAGAAATCGGTTCTCGTGAAATCAAGCAAATCGTATCTGGTCCACGTAATAACGACGTACTTCCAGAAGACGCAAGCAGTGATGAAGTGAGCACTGAGGCGGCTCGTGAAGCATTAGAAATCGATGGCGAACGTGACCTAATCATGTCTGAAGTGTTGAAAGACACGCGTGACAGCGCAATGAAAGACTTGGGTGTTCGTATCGTCGACTTCCGTATGAAGAAGATCAACCTACCAGATGAGATCAGTGAATCTATCTACCGTCGTATGCGCGCAGAGCGTGAGTCGGTAGCTCGTAAACACCGTTCTCAAGGTCGTGAGAAAGCAGAAGTAATCCGCGCACAAGCTGAGCTTGAAGTAGCGACGATTCTTGCTGAAGCAGACAAAACAGCTCGTGTAACACGAGGTGAAGCGGATGCAGAAGCGGCGAAGATCTACGCAAATGCGTACAACAAAGATCCTGAGTTCTTCAGCTTCCTACGTTCTCTAAAAGCTTACGAGAAATCGTTCAGCTCTAAGAGTGACATCCTTGTTCTGGATCCGAAGAGTGAATTCTTCCAATACATGAACAACGCGAAAGGCGCAGAAGCGAAATAACCTAAGCGTTACCGCAAATTGAAAAGGCTCCGTTATGGAGCCTTTTTTGTATCTTTTGTTTCTAACGGCATCTGCTAGACAAATTCAAGATAGAGTCAGAAGCGTGATTAACTCATCATGATAGCGATGACAGCCCCTGCTACCACTAAGCAACCACCAATGCGACGTAATTGGTTATCTGGCTGCTCACTCAACTGAGCCACCATGTTGCGCCAGCCATTTGGGGCGACCAATGGTCCAATACCTTCAACAATCAATACTAGCCCTATCGCTAGCCAAATAGACTCAGACATCATGATTCCTAGTTGAATTCTGAAAAGTAAATATTATCAGCGATGTAGTGATTTCGAAATGAGCAGGGGTGGCGAGTTTGCATTCTAGTATCAACTCTGTGAACAAAAAATGACTGCAAGAAGAGTGATTCGGTGCTAGAATCCATTTTTAACTAGCAATCAGACTTGGAAAGATGGGAAATAACGTAGTCGTTCTAGGCACCCAATGGGGTGACGAAGGTAAAGGTAAAATCGTAGACCTTTTAACTGAAGATGCAAAATACGTGGTACGCTACCAAGGCGGTCACAACGCAGGTCACACACTTGTAATTGACGGTGAAAAAACCGTTCTTCACTTAATTCCATCAGGTATCCTTCGCGATAACGTAAAATGCGTTATCGGTAACGGTGTTGTACTATCGCCTGAAGCTCTAATTAAAGAAATGAAACCTCTTGAAGAGCGCGGCATTCCAGTACGCGAACGTCTTTTCATTTCTGAAGCATGTCCTCTAATTCTTCCTTACCACGTTGCAATGGACCAAGCTCGCGAAATCGCTCGCGGTAAAAAAGCTATCGGTACAACGGGTCGTGGTATCGGTCCAGCATACGAAGATAAAGTTGCTCGTCGCGGTCTACGCGTTGGTGACCTATTCGATATGGCTACTTTTGCAGAGAAACTAAAAGAAGTAATGGAATTCCATAACTTCCAACTAGTTAACTTCTACAAAGCTGAGCCAGTAAGCTACGAAGAAGTACTTGAGCAAGCGAAAGGCTACGCTGAACTACTAACTTCAATGGTTATCGACGTAACTGACGAACTAGACGCAGCACGTAAGCGCGGCGACAAGATCATGTTCGAAGGTGCACAAGGTACTCTACTTGATATCGACCACGGTACTTACCCGTACGTAACTTCTTCTAACACGACTGCTGGTGGTGTTGCTGCAGGTTCTGGTTTCGGTCCTCGTCACATCGGTTACATCCTTGGTATCGCGAAAGCTTACTGTACTCGCGTTGGTGCAGGTCCATTCCCGACTGAGCTATACGACGGTCTAGACAAGCAAGATCCAGTAGGTAAACACCTAGGTGAAGTTGGTCACGAGTTCGGTGCGACAACAGGTCGTCTACGCCGTACTGGTTGGTTCGATGCTGTAGCTATGCGTCGTGCAATCCAAATCAACTCTGTATCTGGTTTCTGTCTAACTAAACTAGACGTACTAGATGGTCTAGAAGAGCTAAAAATCTGTACTGGTTACAAGATGGAAGATGGCTCTACGCTAGAAGTTTCTCCGATGGCTGCTGAAGCATTCGAAAAAGCAACGCCTATCTACGAAACAATGCCAGGTTGGTCTGAGAACACATTCGGTGCGAAATCAATCGAAGAGCTACCACAAGCTGCTCTAGATTACATCAAGCGTATCGAAGAGCTAACTGGCGTGCCAGTAGACATCATCTCTACAGGTCCTGACCGTAACGAAACTATCATTAAGGTTCACCCATTCGAAGCTTAATCGATACTCGTTAGAGATTATAAAAACCGGCTTTTATAGCCGGTTTTTTTGTATCTGTGAGTTGGGTTCACTGCCGAAAAATGCGACTCGCCGTGGCAAATATTTGCCGTTAAGCTTAAGTAGGAGGCAAAAATTGCCTAAAGCTTAACTGACCTTTGCCGATAAGGTTATCAAGCAGAGGAGATCCTTGGCTGATCTTTGGTTTCTTAGATACCTTAAAGAGTACATTTATGAAGTTACGAACAGTGGCTGCTTCACTGTTATTGATGCTGAGTGCGACATCGGCTTGGGCAGATGTTGCCGATGTAGGGGCGCCTGTCCCCATCTACACCGAAGCAGAGCTTATTAAGCTTATTGAGCAGAATAAGCACTTAGAACGCGTGCGCGCTGATAACTGCCAGCTAGTGGAAGATATCGTGGCACGTGCGACGCGCATTAACTTGCCGTCTTATGAATTCCTTTATGGCGATATGTTGGCGTGGGGCGTATGTGTAGAGCAAGACGTAGAGCTCGGTCTGTACTACATGGAAAACGCAGCCCACCAAGGCTTGCCAGCTGCACTAGAGCAGCTAGGTCGCTATTACTCTCGCGGTACTTTAGTCCAACAAGATAAAGAACGTGCAATCCCATACCTGCGAGAAGCGGCGGCAATGGGCAACTTAAATGCGCGTATTCATCTTGCTGAGCTATTGCTGCGTGATTACGGTAGCCCGTTGGATTACGAAGATGCCTACCGTTGGCTTTATAATTCGGTGACTGCCGATCAAAGAAAGCACAAACGTATTGCGATGCTGAGAAACGGTCTTGAGCAACGCATGCCACAAAACATTATTGCGCGCGCTAAGCGCCGCGACACCTTCTGGTAGGTGTACTCTTAAAACACCAGTAACTTCATAAAGCTCTGCCAATACATACAACAAAGCCCACATCATGTGGGCTTTGTTGTTTTTCCCGAAGCGTAATCGCAGGCGATTAAACGACTTTGTGTGGACCGAAGCACTCGTAATGGAACTGCTCTTGCGCTACGCCAAGCTCAAGCAATTGTTTCGCGACGTGCTGCATAAAGCCAACAGGACCACAGAAGTAGACTTGTACGTTGTCTTGCTTAAGGGCTGCTTCAATTTCAGTTAAGTTGACGAAACCGGTGAAGTGGAAGTCTTCACCAATCTTGTCTTCTGCTGTTGGTTGGTTGTACCAAATCAACGAGTTCATGTTCTCTTTAGCATTTACGAGCTGGTTTACGTGCTGTTTGAATGCGTGTTGTTGACCGTTTTCTGTAGCATGTACCCATGTGACTGGTGCTTGGTGCTCAGAAAGGCTCTCAAGCATTGATAGAGTCGGAGTTAGACCAACGCCCGCTGATACCAAAACAACCGGTGTAGCCGCGTCCACATCCATAAAGAAATCACCCGCAGGTGCCGCAAGTTGCACCTTATCGCCGATGCTCAACTCATCGTGAAGGAAGTTCGATACTTTACCGCCTTCTTCACGTTTTACCGAGATACGGTAAGTGTTCTCTTGAACCGCAGAGGATAGGCTGTATTGGCGAATCTCTTGGTTTTCGAACTTATCACTGTTGATGTAGATACCTAGGTATTGACCAGGTTTGTACTCAGAAACCACTTCACCATCGGTTGGTTTGAAAACAAAGCTACAGATGTTTTCGCTCTCAAGCTGCTTGCCCACCAACTCAAATTCACGCAGGCCACGCCAGCCACCTTGCTGTGCTGCATTCTCTTGGTAGATTTGCTCTTCACGCTGAATAAATACATTGGCCAGCACGCCATAAGCTTCTGCCCATGCATCAATCACTTCCTGACCCGGAGAGAACAACTCGTCGATCGTCGCAAGTAGATGTGTACCAACGATTTGGTACTGATCTTTGGTGATCATAAAACTGGTGTGTTTATGGGCGATTTTTTCTACTGCACCAAGCAGTGCTGGTAGGTTATCGATGTTGGTTGCGTAAGCGCAGATTGCATTAAATAGAGCTTCACGTTGGTCACCATTACGCTGATTACTCATGTTGAAAATGTCTTTCAACTCAGGGTTATGGGTGAACATACGATCGTAAAAGTGTGCCGTTAACTTCGGACCGGTTTCAGCAAGAAGTGGTGCGGTTGCTTTCACGATATCAATGGTTTGGTTGCTGAGCATAATGGCTTCCTATTTAAAGTTGTATTTGTAATGCATGTTTAAAGTTGTATCTCAAATGTATCTTTCGATCAAGAAAAGAATTACAATTTTGCTACTACAGAGGATAGCAACATGCAGTTAACTAGCTTTACCGATTATGCGCTCAGAACCTTGATTTACTTGGCTTCATTGCCAAAAGATGAGCTGACAAATATTACCGAAGTGACTGATTTATTTGGTGTATCACGTAACCATATGGTGAAAGTGATTAACCGTCTTGGTCAGCTTGGTTATGTGCATACGGTGCGCGGTAAAAATGGTGGTATTCGTTTGATGAAAGCGCCGCAAGACATCACTGTCGGTGGTGTGGTGCGTGATTTAGAGCCATTAGATTTGGTGAATTGTTCTGTGGAATTTTGCCATATCACGCCGGCATGTCGTCTAAAAGAAAAGCTAGCGAAAGCGAAAATGGCGTTTTTGGCTGAATTAGATGGTTGCACGATTGAAGAGCTATTAAGTGATAATTCTGAACTGCTGATCTTACTTACCCGTCCTTAGCCTTCTTAACGTTCTATAAATCTTCTCACTGACACTCTTTTTTAAAGCAATTTCTGTAGCTTATCGAGAGACTCGGATATACTAGCTCTATACCTTCCTTGCTAGATAGGCGTGCCTATGTCAGACAATATTCCAAACGATCCTTTCGCAGATCGTGAATCCAAAAATTACGAAAATCCAATCCCAAGCCGAGAGTTCATTCTTGAGTTTCTAGAAGAAGCGGGCGTACCGATGAATCGCAATGATTTGTTTGAAGCGCTAAAACTTGAAGGTGAAGAGCATTACGAAGGTTTACGCCGTCGACTGCGCGCAATGGAGCGTGATGGGCAGCTCGTATTTACGCGCCGTCAGTGTTACGCGTTGCCAGAAAAACTTGAGATGGTGAAAGGTTACGTAATTGGTCACAAAGATGGTCATGGTTGGGTTCGTCCAGAAGGCAGTGTCGGCAAGGATAATGACATTGTACTGCCGCATCACCAGATGAAGCACATCATCCACGGTGACTACGTGTTGGTGCAACCAACTGACAATAGCAAGCGTGGTCGTCGTGAAGGTCGTCTTGTTCGTGTTTTAGAAGAGCGTAACACGCAGATCGTGGGGCGTTTCTTCCTTGAATACGGCTACTCATACGTTGTGCCAGATGACTCTCGCATCAGCCAAGATATTCTGATCCCAAATGAGCACAAAGCAGGTGCTCGTATGGGTAACGTGGTCGTTATTGAGATTACTGATCGCGGCTCTCGCTCACGTGGCATGATGGGTAAAGTGGTGGAAGTTCTTGGCGAGAACATGGCGCCGGGCATGGAAACGCAAATAGCAATCCGCACCCACCAAATTCCACACGATTGGCCAGCAGCCGTCGATAAACAGATCGAAAATCTGGGCGAAGAAGTTCCAGAAGAAGCAAAAGAAGGTCGCGTCGATCTACGTGACTTGCCACTAGTAACCATTGATGGCGAAGACGCTCGTGACTTTGATGATGCGGTTTACTGTGAGAAGAAAAAGAGCGGCGGTTGGCGTCTATGGGTCGCGATTGCTGACGTAAGTTACTACGTACGTACAGACTCTGCGCTGGACAAAGAAGCCATCAACCGTGGTAACTCGGTATACTTCCCATCGCAAGTTGTGCCAATGCTACCTGAAGTGCTATCAAACGGTTTGTGTTCACTTAACCCTCAGGTTGATCGCTTGTGTATGGTATGTGAGATGACCATCTCTGACACCGGTAAGCTATCAGGCTATAAACACTACGAAGCTGTGATGAACTCGCATGCGCGTCTGACTTACAACAAAGTGGGTGCGATTCTAGAAGGGGATGAAGAGCTGCGCATGCGTTATCACGCTGTCGTTCCTCACCTTGAAGAGCTGCACGCGATGTACAAAGTACTTAAAGAAGCGCGTGATAACCGTGGTGCGATTGAATTCGAAACCGTTGAAGCTAAATTTATCTTCAATGCGGATCGTAAGATTGAAAGCATCGAGCCGGTAATTCGTAACGACGCACATAAGATCATCGAAGAATGTATGATCCTAGCGAACATCGCTTCAGCGTCTTACGTTGAGAAAGCAAAAGAGCCAGCGTTGTACCGTGTTCACGAATCTCCGGGTGAACTGCGCCTGCAGGGGTTCCGTGATTTCCTCAGTGAGCTAGGTCTGGATCTGAAAGGTGGTTTAGAGCCATCACCAACCGATTATGCAGATTTGGTAAAACAAATTGCAGAACGTCAGGACAAAGAACTGATTCAAACCATGTTACTGCGCTCAATGAAGCAAGCGGTATACAACGCAGACAATGCCGGTCACTTTGGTCTAGCGCTGAAACGTTACGCGCACTTCACGTCGCCAATTCGTCGTTACCCTGACCTGTTGCTGCACCGCGCAATCAAGTACCTGATTGCTAAAGAAGAAGGTCGCAACCAAGATCGTTGGACACCAACTGGCGGTTACCATTACTCGTTTGACGACATGGACTTCTACGGTGAGCAATGTTCGATGACAGAGCGCCGTGCAGACGACGCAACTCGTGAAGTGGCAGATTGGTTGAAGTGTGAATACATGCAAGACCATGTTGGCGACGAGCTGGATGGTGTTATTGCCAATGTAACCAGCTTTGGTTTCTTTGTTCGTCTGACGGAACTGCATATCGATGGTTTGGTGCATATTTCAACGCTAGCGAACGACTACTACCAATTTGATCCTATTGGTCAAAGACTTATCGGCGAAAGCTTCGGTAACATCTATCGCCTAGGCGATGCGGTAAAAGTGAAAGTGCTTGCGGTTAACTTAAATGACAAGCAAATTGACTTTGAATTAATCGAAACAAGCCGTAAGCTACGCGGCAAAGGTAAGACTGCGAAGAAACGCGCAGCGGATGCCAAACGCAAAGCGAAAGAGAAAAAACGTGCGGCAACGAAAGGCGGCACTCGTGCAATACCGGCGATTGAACCAACCAAGCGACCAGAATCTGCTGAAGCAGAAAAACCTCGCAAAAATGGAGCAAAACGCAGTGACACTGAAGGTGCTAAAAAGCCGAAAGTGAAAAAAGCACGCAAGAAAAAGCCACACAGTAAGCCGAGAAAGACTAAGCGTACTAAGAGCGACGCTGAGTAGGCTGAATCGCCAATCTAGTCTGGATTTAAAGGGGTAGATTGGCGCAGGCAATACGACCAGAACAACAGGTTAAACAATGAGTAACGAATTTATCTACGGCATTCACGCAGTGAAGGCGGTATTGGAGCGCGAACCAGAGCGTTTTATCGAAGCATTTGTACTAAAAGGTCGTCAAGACGATCGCCTAATGCCAATTTTAAATGACCTTCAGGTATGTGGTGTTTCGATTCAGCAAATGACACGTAAAACCTTGGATGACAAAGCGCGTGGCGCAAACCACCAAGGCATCATCGCTCGCGTGAAGCCAGCGAAACAGCTGAACGAAAACGACATCGATGGCATCCTCGCGCAGCACGAGTCACCGCTACTATTGGTATTAGATGGCGTGACGGATCCGCATAACCTAGGTGCTTGTCTACGTAATGCCGACGCAGCTGGCGTAGCAGCGATCATCGTACCGAAAGATCGCTCTGCACCGATGAACGCAACTGTAAGCAAAGTAGCTTGTGGTGCAGCAGAAGTCGTGCCATTGATCCGAGTGACCAACTTGGCTCGTACTATGCGTACACTGCAAGAGCAAGGCATCTGGTTTGTTGGTACGGCGGGCGAAGCAACGCACGATATTTACCAAGCAAAACTGACGGGTCCTCTTGCTATCGTAATGGGTGCAGAAGGTGACGGCATGCGTCGTCTGACTCGCGAAACCTGTGATGATTTGATTAAGATCCCAATGGCAGGTAGCGTTTCAAGCTTGAACGTATCTGTGGCATCTGGCATTTGTTTGTTTGAAGCGGTTCGTCAGCGTATTGCTGCAAAGTAATTGCTAAATAAATTTATAATAAACAAATAGTTAATATAAAGTTAGACACGATGACAAAAACAAAGGATGGGGTGCCATCCTTTGTCGTTTTCACCGATTTATAAATAAAAATCTTCAGGGAAGTTATGACTCAACAAGACATTAAATTCATCGCCTTCGATCTTGATGGTACGTTGCTTGATAGCGTGCCAGATCTCGCGGTAGCGGCTGACCAAGCAGTACAAGCGCTTGGCTTTCCATCGGTTTCAGAAGAACAAGTTCGTGACTATGTTGGCAACGGCGCAGATGTGCTGATTGGACGTTCATTAAGCCAAAGCCTGACTATCAACCCTGAATTGAGCGAAGAGCTTCGTGCAAAAGCGCGTGTACTGTTTGATGATTACTACGAGCAAAGCGGTCACAAATTAAGCCACCTTTACCCAACGGTAAAAGAGGCACTGGAAGAGTTACACAAAGCCGGCTTTGTTATGGCATTGGTAACCAACAAGCCTTCGAAGTTTGTGCCTGATGTTTTAGAAAAGCACGACATCGCAAAATACTTCGTTGATGTTCTTGGCGGTGATGCATTTCCAGAGAAAAAACCAAACCCAGTAGCACTGAACTGGCTGATGGAAAAACACCAAATCCAACCAAGTGAAATGCTGATGGTTGGTGACTCGAAGAACGACATTCTTGCAGCGAAGAATGCAGGCTGTGCCTCATTTGGTCTGACTTATGGTTACAACCACGGTGAGTCTATCTCTGCATCAAATCCAGATTTTGTCGCTGACAGTTTGGCAGAATTATTGGACGTTGTAGCGGTTTCTGCATAACGGCTACAAAAGAGCTTCCAAAATACTCGTTAATGAGTACACTGAGTAAACCGTGCACCTATTACTGCACGGTTTTTTTCATTTAATTAGATTAAGAAGTCAAAGGAATCATTCTAATGAGCAAACCCATTGTATTGAGTGGTGTTCAACCTTCAGGTGAACTAAGTATCGGTAACTACTTGGGTGCTCTACGTCAATGGCAGCAGATGCAAGACGATTATGATTGCCAGTACTGTGTGGTAGACCTTCACGCGATTACGGTTCGTCAGGACCCTAAAGCGCTGCATGAAGCGACTCTAGACGCACTGGCGATCTGTCTGGCAGTTGGTGTTGACCCGAAGAAGAGCACGCTATTTGTTCAGTCACACGTACCAGAGCATGCTCAACTTGGTTGGCTTCTTAACTGTTACACCCAAATGGGTGAACTGGGTCGTATGACGCAGTTTAAAGACAAATCTGCACGTTACTCAAACGACAGTTCGAGCCAGTTTGGTGATGTAAACGTTGGTCTGTTTGACTACCCAGTACTGATGGCGGCAGACATCCTGCTGTACGGCGCACACCAAGTGCCTGTAGGTAGCGACCAGAAGCAACACCTAGAGCTAGCGCGTGATATTGCTAACCGCTTTAACAACATCTACTCACCAGAGCAGCCAATCTTCCAAGTGCCAGAGCCTTACATTCCGACGGTAAATGCGCGTGTAATGAGCCTTCAAGACGCAACCAAGAAGATGTCTAAATCTGATGACAACCGTAAGAACGTTATCACGCTGTTGGAAGAGCCTAAGTCGATCATTAAGAAGATCAACAAAGCGCAAACCGACACAGAAACGCCACCGCGTATCGCTCACGACTGGGACAACAAGGCAGGTATCTCTAACCTAATGGGGCTGTACTCTGCGGCAACAGGCATGAGCTTTGAAGAGATTGAAGCGAAATACCAAGGCGTTGAAATGTACGGTCCATTCAAGAAAGACGTTGGTGAAGCTCTAGTTACTATGCTTGAGCCAATTCAGGCTGAATACCACCGCATTCGTGCTGACCGCGCTTACATGAACGAAGTAATGAAGCAAGGCGCTGAGAAAGCATCGGCACGTGCGGCTGAAACGTTGAAGAAAGCGTACGAAGCTGTAGGTTTTGTCGCTCGCCCATAGGTAAAATTCGAATACAAAAAAGCTCCACCATTGGTGGAGCTTTTTTTATGCTTATTTTCTGGAAGAGGCTTCTTCCTCGCAACGTGCCATATTGTAGTACTCGGCACGTCCTCGTGGTCCTGCAAACCATGCTTTTATAACAAAACCGCGTTCCGTGAAGTAACGCAGATCCTCGCATGCGATTTGATAGCTTGATTCGGTAATCGAAACTGGATCCCAAGCGTAACGCGAGAATCGCGGCAACTGAGCGGTGAAAGTAATCATCCCCTCATCACTTACATCAAAGTGTTCATACTGGTTAAGCTCGGCTTTAGCGTTCTCAATTAAGTGTTGGGTTGTGTTCGGCTTTAATGGTTGGCTTGTCTTGAGTTCGTCTGGGATGGCTTGGCATCCAGCAAGAAATACCGAGCAAGCGAGAGTTAGCGCAACTGGTTGAAATCGTCTCATTTTCAGTCCTGTTTTTAATATGAGTTTTTATGGATATCCTGCTGCGTTGTTATAACCCCTGATTATCAAATTGACTAGGTGTTAGTGTCGAAAATAATGATTAATTTATAAAATCAGCCATTAAAAGGAGAATGATTCGCAATAAAATAAAGAAAATGAACCACTAAATTAGCAAGTGTTGATGTTTATTGCTCGGAAAATGACCTAAGTAATATACGAAACAGCCTTGTTAAAACCATTATTAATATTTTGCTTAACATTATGGGAAATATAAAACTGAGTAATTGATCTAATTTTACATATTTAAAGTTATTGTTAATTCTGTTAACAACAAAATCTGTTGAATGTATAAAACACCTCATAATAATAACTAAATATTTGTGAAACATTTCTCAATTAGCATGCCTTTTACTTTTCTTTTTGCATAAAAAAGAGAGATTTATCTAGTTAATAAATGAATCAAGTTGAACTGTGATCTTCCTCACAAGGAATAGGTCAGGAGACTTTTCGCGCTCAAAACTTACCGATTAAACACTCAATAGTATTGGTTAAATAAACGCCAGAGCCCAGTTTGACATATAGAACGAAATTCCATTTGAAATTAAATACAACAAGGAAATAGGCATGCTGAAAAGAAATGCAGTGGCTATAGCGATCTCTTCGCTATTTATGGCGACAGCGGTCAATGCTGCGACCATATATGAAGATGACAACGGAGACTTTCTAAAACTGTATGGCGAAGTGGGTGTTGGCGGACATGTTGGCGCAAACTACGAATACGGTGAATTTTACACTGATGAAAAAAGCTACATCGATGACTCTTTCGCTACGTTAGGCGTCAAAGGTAAGCGAGACAAAATGCACTACCGTCTAGAGCTAGATTATGAACGTGAGAATTGGAAGCACGGTTCTGGCGATCTAGTTCTAACCATCGATAAATTATTTGTTGGCTACGATGTGTGGGAAAACCAGTACATTGAAGCCGGCCTGACGGATACAGCATTTGATGATTACGATAAGTGGGGTGACTTCACTTTTGATACAACTGTAGAAACTGGTGAAGCTGGTGACCAAGACGTAACAATCAAATACGAAGGTCGTTACTTTGATGATGTAAAAGTCGGTGCTTCATACACTTACGGTGGTAAGTCTTCATCTGGTTCTGAGCTGGGTGACATTGTGAACGGCTACATTGGCTACTTTGGCGATAGCTTCTCAGCTGTTGTTGGTTTAGAAGGTCGCGGTGGTTCTGATGGTAAGTCGAAGTACGGTGAACAACGTTTGATTGGTTTTGGTATGCGTTACGCAGTTAACGACACCATTCACTTAGGCTTCAACGCGTTCTACGAAGAAGAAGATATTGCTCGCAAAGAAACGGTTATCGATAACACCGATAAAGAGAACAAGCAAAGCATCTTCAATGATTACCAGACCCAAGAAAACCAAGGTGCTTTGGTTTCTGCGAAATACATTTTCACCAAGCAGTGGGAGCTCGTGGGCTCTTACAACTACGAAGAATATGAAGCGTGGGATCCAAGCAGTGATGTTTGGGATGGTAAGCGATACAGCTGGGGTACAAGCCGCACATGGGGCACGCTAGGCGTGAACTACAAACCAACCAGCTCAAGCATTATTGCGCTTGAAATGAACGCTGGTGATGCTGCTCAAGACGCTTACGCTTATGCGCGCGTTTACTTCTAACCCACGATAGAGAGATTTCCCATGAATAAAAAAATGACCCTACTCGCGGGTGCGATTAGTAGTGTGCTAAGTGGCGCAGCATTTGCGGATATTAACGACATCATTATTTCTGAGTATGTTGAAGGCTCGGCATCAAATAAAGCCGTCGAAATTACCAACATAGGCTCTGCAGCACATACCTTTGACGGTACACTGTCGCTGTACTACTCGTCTTACAAAAACCAGATTAAAGATAAAGATGGTAACAACGTACTGAAAGGTAAGGATGGTAGAACTTTACAACCTGGTAAGAGCATCGTTGTTATTAATGGTGACGCGGGTGCTGAAATGCGAGCGTTCATTGAACGTTTGGGCGGTAAGGACGTGACAGTTGTTGCTGGTACTTACGATGAAGTAAAACACTCAGCAATGAACTTCAACGGTGATGACGCAGTGTGGTTGGGTACAAGCTCAGCGGAAGCGGACATTAAGGATATCTTTGGTACTTACGGTTACAAGGGCGATAAGCTTTGGGATGACCGAACCATGCGCCGTAAAGCAGGTTCAACACAAGCGACGACATATGATGAATCTCAGTGGGACAAGTTTGCAAAAGACGACTTCGGTGGTCTTGGTGATCCTACTGCAGTAAATAACGATCCAATTACACCACCAGAAAACACGCCATGTGCTGATGCTGCAGGCAGTCTTTCTTACAAAACCATTGGTGAAGTGCAAGGTGAAGGTTATTCATCGCCTCTGATTGAGTCTGGTTACGAGTCGGCAGATGAGTACTTAGTGACAGGTGTTGTGAGTGCGGTAACTACGAATCTAGTGAAGGGTTTCTTCCTTTACGACAACAATGCTGATGGTAATGTTAAGACATCAGACGGTGTGTTCGTTCAGACGAAAGGCGAGCTGTCTCAAGACATGGTTGGTCAACAAATCTGTGTTCGTGCCAAAGTAAAAGAGAACTATGGTGTAACAACACTGATTCCAACGAATGACATTTGGGAAGTTGAAAACGCTTCTCAAGTACCACCAACACCAGTTGATATGGTTCGTATCGATAGCGATGATGAAAACTTCCGTTCGACACTGGAACGTCTAGAAGGCATGCCTGTTCGATTGGTGAAAGATATGGATGCAGCTGAAGATGGCGAGCAGAACATGCGTGTTTCTCGTTCGTTCAGCTTTGATTTTGATAGCTTCCGTAACAACATGGTATTGGCATACAAGCGTCCAAACCCACAGCCAAACCAAGATCATGTAGCAGGCAGCGCAGAATCTCTGGCACAAAAAGCAGAAAACAAAGACTTCCGTGTTTATGTTGATACCGATGCTAAAGCACCAAATGGTCAAATTCCTTACTACCCAGATTTCTTTGCTGATCCAAAGAAAAACTACATCCGCATCAACGACTCTGTCGTTGGTTTAGAAGGTGTTCTGCATTACTCGTACAACGAGTTCCGTTTGATCCCAACGAATACGGTTGATAGCAAAGCGTTCATCCACAATACCGATCGAACTAAAGCGCCTTCGATCAAGGAAACAAACGATGCGTACTCTGCGGCTGATTCATTCAACATTCGTATCGCAACACAAAACGTACTGAACTACTTCAACTCACCATATGGCGGTTCTGATAACAGCTTTGGTGACAACCGTGGTGCTGAATCACAGCTGGACTTTGATCGTCAACAAGCCAAGATTGTAGAAGCAATTTACGGTCTAGATGCGGATATCGTTGGTTTGATGGAAATCGAGAACAACGGTTTCGGTGACTTTGGTGCAATCAATGAATTGCTTGCCGCAATCAATGCGAAGTACTACGACGAAGATTACGGTGACCGTAATAAGTCAAACTCTATCCACAACCGTTACGTGTTCGTTGGTTTTGATAAAAACGGCGACACCATTCTGGATGACCAAGATACGGTCGGCTCTGATGCGATTACTACAGGTATTATTTACCGCCCATCAAAAGTCTCTGTGATCTCTGGTCAAGTTATCCCGATGCCAAGTCAACATGCACCAATGATCGTCGATGAAAACGGTGCTCCAATCACAGACAGCAAAGGTGAAATCCGTGAGAGCGGTGATAACTACCAACGTAATACGGTAGCGGCTACTTTCCAAGTCTTGAACACAGGTAAGCGTCTAACGGTTTCGGTAAACCACTTGAAATCTAAAGGTTCGACTTGTTACGAAGATTGGAAAGGTTGGGAAACATGGGAAAAATTCGATCCTTCAAAAGATGATGTGAAGAGCGATGGTGACTTCCAGGGTTCTTGTGAGAACTTCCGTGTTGCTGCGGCTTATCACCTAGGTGAAGAGATGGCGAAGATCGAAGGTGACAAAGTAGTTCTTGGTGACATGAACTCTTACGCACACGAAGATCCAATGCTGGTTCTAACGTCTAACCCAACAGGTAAAACTCTGACTGCAGCGGGTTACACCTTCATTGGTAAACTGCCTCAATTTGGTCCAGAAGGCAAAGTCATTACTAAGACTTACGGCTACATCAACGCGGTTGATCGAATGATGCCTGCAGGCGAAACGGCTTGGAGTTACTCATACAATGATGAAGTGGGCTCGTTGGATCACCTATTGATCTCTGGTTCACTAGATAAGCGCTTAATTGATGCTGTTGATTGGCACATCAATGCGCCAGAGTCGTCACTGTACGATTACAACAGCAAGTACAAGGGCGGTGATACGAATGAACCAAACCCATTCTACTCACAAGACCCATACCGTTCGTCTGACCACGATTCTGCTCTCGTTACACTAGGCTACAAGTACGGTGAGGCTGGTGAGCGACTTGTGACAATCGCAACGAAGAGCGGTCGCGCAGATATCGGTTACGCAGTACCAGCGACGGCTCAAAAGGGTGATGTAGCAACCTTGTCTATTTCTCCTGTTCCGGCTGATGCTCCAGCACTACCAAAAGTGACACTGGATAAAGATGGTGCGCAAATGGTGATGTTTGATTCAGCAAAACTACCAGTTGGTAAGTATGAGCTGACGATGACTCTGAACAACGAAACTTCAGGTGTTGTTAACCAGAAAGTGACGGATGTGGAGTTTATTAAACGTGATTCAAGCAATGTGAAACCTGTTCACCCAGAAAAAGATGGTTCTGGTGGTTCATTTGGCTTTGGCGCGCTACTTGCGATGCTAGGTCTAGGCTTCCTACGCCGTCGTCGCTAAGCGAATTTATTTCCTGACAAACAGTTCCTAAATAGCTGTAAAGACCAAAGGCCAGCCTATGCTGGCCTTTTTATTCAGCAAAAACTTGCCTTTCTTGCTTGGTATAGCAAAATACCGCCCTTGATTGTCACGAACGTGGCGATTCACCACTTAAGCATTGCCAAAACGGATTGGAGCAACCGACCTTTTATGTTGTTGATCATCGATAACTACGACTCTTTTACCTACAACCTTTACCAATACTTCTGCGAGCTTGGTGCAGACGTAAAGGTGGTGCGTAACGATGAAATCGACATCCAAGGCATTGAGGCGCTCAACCCAACTCATTTGGTGATCTCTCCAGGTCCCTGTACCCCTAACGAAGCGGGTATCTCTCTACAAGCTATCGAATGCTTTGCTGGTAAGTTACCAATCTTAGGCGTTTGCCTTGGTCATCAGGCGATTGCGCAGGTGTTTGGAGGGGAAGTGGTACGTGCTCGACAAGTGATGCACGGCAAGACATCACCAATTCGTCACAACGGTCGCAGTGTGTTTAAAAACCTTAATAACCCACTTACGGTAGCCCGCTACCACTCTCTCGTGGTGAAAAACGGCACATTACCTGATGTGTTTGAATTGACCGCTTGGACTGAACTGCCTGACGGAGCCATGGACGAAATCATGGGTTATCAGCATAAAACCCTGCCAATTGACGCGGTACAGTTCCATCCTGAGTCGATTAAGACAGAACAAGGTCACGAACTGCTTGCGAACTTTCTTGCGCGCAAAGCGATCTGATCGCGATCACCTTTCTTAACAAATTCTTCATGTTTTTCGCCTGAGAATGGGAATGCAAAACTATGCGTTCTGTCTATTTGGTGGCGGCTATTCATTTTTCTCCTTTCTTTCTAAACCTTGCTATACATAACTTTTATAAAAAATCGCTTCTCTATTTACGTTTCTTGGTGCATAAATAATCATAGATAGTGAGTATGGGTAGTCGTGCTCGGAAACGAAAAGAATAAATCACTATTGAAATGGTTAATTAAATGTAAATACAATGCCGCAATAGCTTAAATGCAAAACATTATTTGCTGGCAAAGAGTGCCGGTTAAATTCGCTTATCTGCTAGGCATGCGGTATCAAGAAGGAATGTGCAATGACAACGGAAAACAAAGTAGAGCGCGGTTTATTCGATGAGGTAATGGTACCTTGCTATAACCCGATGGAAATGATCCCTGTAAAAGGTGAAGGTTCACGCATTTGGGATCAGAACGGAAATGAATACATCGACTTTGCTGGTGGTATTGCGGTGAGCTGTCTTGGCCATTGTCACCCAGTTATGGTGAACGCATTGACTGAGCAAGGTAACAAGCTTTGGCATCTAAGTAATGTTATGACTAACGAGCCAGCACTGCGATTGGCGAAGAAGTTAACAGAAGTCAGCTTTGCTGAGCGCGTGTTCTTCGCTAACTCTGGCGCAGAAGCAAACGAAGCGGCACTAAAGCTAGCACGTCGTTACGCAGCAGACGTTCATGGTACAGAGAAATCTGAAATCATCGCATTCAAACAAGGTTTCCACGGTCGTACTTTCTTCACGGTAACAGTAGGCGGTCAAGCGGCTTACTCAGACGGTTTTGGTCCTAAACCTGGCGATGTGACACACCTTCCTTACAACGATATCGAAGCACTTCAAGCACACATGTCGGATCGCACTTGTGCCGTAATGATGGAGCCTCTGCAAGGTGAGGGCGGCATCATTCCACCAACACCTGAGTTCGCTCAAGCAGTTCGTGAATTGTGTGACAAGCACAACGCACTGTTGATCTTCGATGAAGTGCAAACTGGTAACGGTCGTACGGGTCACTTTTACGCATACCAAGGTCTAGGCATTACGCCAGACATTCTAAGCACAGCGAAATCACTGGGTGGCGGTTTCCCTATCGGTGCCATGCTAACGACGGCAAAACTGGCTGAGCACATGAAAGTGGGCACACACGGTTCAACTTACGGCGGTAACCCACTAGCGTGTGCAGTTGCAGAAGCGGTTGTTGAAGAAGTGACAAAACCAGAAGTATTGGCTGGCGTACTAGAGCGTGAAGCCATGTTCCGTGAAGGTCTGGAGAAGATTAACGCGAAATACAACATCTTCTCTGAAGTGCGCGGCAAAGGTCTACTGCTTGGTGCTGCACTGAATGAAGAGTGGCAAGGTCGTGCGCGTGACGTACTGGTTGCTGCAGGTAAACAAGGTCTCATGGTATTGGTTGCGGGTGCCAATGTCGTACGTTTCACACCATCACTCGTTATCACACAACAAGAAATCGAAGAAGGTTTGGCGAAGCTAGATAAAGCGATTGCAACGCTGGTTTAAGCGCGATCTCCGCTTATCGTCAACCTAGACACCCCCATCAAGGATCTCTGATGGGGGTATTGTTCCTACAATATAGTTAGGATCTTCTTGCATCTGGAGGGAGTATTGATGCTAGTAGTTCGCCCTATCGCAATGTCGGATTATGACGCGCTGCACACCTGTGCGGTTGAGTCAGGTCATGGATTTACATCTCTACCGGTTAACGAAGAACTGTTAACCAATCGAATCAAACACTCAGAATACAGTTTTGGCAAACCTGACGTTAAGGAAGCCGGTGATGAAGGCTACCTAATGGTGGGTTTTGAATCTGAAACTGGTGAAGTGGCAGGTACCACAGGTATTGAAGCTTCGATCGGCTGGGATGTGCCTTTTTATTCTTACCACATCAGCAAAGTGGTGCACTCGTCACCAAAGCTTGGCGTAAACAACGTGGTGAAGCTGCTGACGTTTGGTAATAACTACACGGGTAACAGTGAAATCTGTACCTTGTTCCTACGTGAGAAATTCCGTGGTGGCTTGAACGGGCGTCTGATGTCCAAGTGCCGTTTCTTAATGATGGCAGAGCACCCAGAACGTTTCTCGGAAACCATCTTTGCTGAAATGCGCGGCGTATCAGACGAGTACGGTAACTCGCCATTCTGGCAGTGGCTGCAAGAGCATTTCTTCTCTATCGATTTTACGCTTGCGGATTACCTTACCGGTATCGGCAAGAAGGGCTTTATCGCCGACTTGATGCCGAAGTTGCCAATCTACATCAACCTACTGAGCCCAGAAGCGCAAGCTGTGATTGGTAAAGTGCACGACAACACACGTCCAGCATTGAAGCTGCTTGAGCGTGAAGGTTTTACCAACCGTGGATACGTCGACATTTTCGATGGTGGTCCAACGGTGGAGTGTGACTTACGTAATATCGAATCGGTACGCCACTCATTCCGCGCGCAAGTCAAAATCTCGGAGCACACCAGCACACAAGACTTCTTGATGTGTAATTCGTCATTCGAGAACTTCCGTGCAGCCGCAGCAAAAGCAGCGTATGACGCAGAAACGCAAAGCGTAGTGCTTGCACCAGAATTGGCGGATGCACTCTTGGTTGAGGAAGGGGATTTTGTTCGCCTTCTTCCGCAGTAACTGACGACAGAATTTAAGGATAGAAACAATGACACATTGGATTGCAGGTGAATGGGTACAAGGTCAGGGTGAAGCATTTACGTCTCTGTCGCCTTACAACCAAGAAGTGATCTGGCAAGGCAACGGCGCAACAGCAGAGCAGGTTAACCAAGCGGTATCTGCGGCGCGTGAAGCGTTTGTTGATTGGAAGAAGCGCCCATTTGCAGAGCGTGAGGCGATCGTGTTGGCTTTTGCTGAGAAAGTAAAAGAGAACAGCGAAAAAATCGCTGAAGTGATTGCCAAAGAAACCGGCAAACCAATCTGGGAAACACGTACCGAAGCGGCAGCGATGGCAGGTAAAATTGCGATTTCTATTCGTGCTTACCACGAGCGTACGGGTGAAGCGACACGTGAAGCCGCAGGAAACCAAATTGTATTGCGTCATCGCCCATTGGGTGTGATGGCGGTGTTTGGTCCTTATAACTTCCCGGGTCACCTGCCAAATGGTCACATCGTGCCAGCACTATTGGCTGGTAACACCGTGGTCTTCAAACCGTCTGAGCAAACGCCATGGACGGGTGAACTCGCTATGAAGCTGTGGGAAGAGGTCGGTCTACCAAAAGGTGTGATTAACCTAGTCCAAGGCGCGAAAGAAACCGGTATTGCGCTGGCGGATGCGAAAGGTATCGATGGCGTGCTGTTTACTGGTAGTGCAAACACAGGTCATGTTCTACATCGTCAGTTTGCTGGTCAGCCGGGCAAAATGCTGGCGCTTGAAATGGGTGGCAACAACCCGATGGTTATCTCGGATAACTACGGTGACTTAGACGCAACGGTTTACACCATCATCCAATCTGCCTTCATCAGTGCAGGGCAACGCTGTACCTGTGCTCGTCGACTATACATTCCATTTGGCGACAAGGGTGATGCAGTCATTACTAAGCTGGTGGAAGCGACACGCAATATTCGTGTAGGCCAACCATTTGCAGAGCCTGCGCCTTTCATGGGACCGCAAATTTCGGTAGCGGCGGCCAAGTTCATTCTCGATGCACAAGCGAACTTGCAATCACTGGGTGGCGAAAGCTTGATTGAAGCAAAAGCAGGCGAAGCGGCGTTTGTTTCTCCGGGCATCATCGATGTGACGAACATTGCCGAGTTGCCAGATGAAGAGTACTTCGGCCCACTTCTGCAAGTGGTGCGCTATGAAGGGCTAGAGAAAGCAGTAGAGCTGGCGAACGATACGCGCTTTGGTCTATCTGCAGGTCTGGTTTCAACCGATGACCAAGAATGGGAATACTTCGTGGACCACATTCGTGCTGGCATCGTGAACCGCAACCGTCAGCTGACGGGCGCAAGTGGTGATGCGCCATTTGGTGGCCCGGGTGCGTCGGGTAACCTACGCCCTAGTGCTTACTACGCAGCAGACTACTGTGCGTACCCAATGGCATCAATGGAAGGACAAGAGACGGTCTTACCTGCCACATTGAGCCCGGGTGTAAGCCTGTAATAGAGAAACACGAAGTGGTGACAAAGTATCGCCGCTTCTCTCTGCCGGAGCTATTTACCAAGTTAGGATTCTGGTAAGCGCGCTGGCAAACGCCAAAGGCGAGCTTAAGACTCTCCAGAGCGTGTTGACTGACTGGCACTTATGCCACACATACCGTCACAGGTTGATGACCGCTCGTTCGTGATTCTGGACAGCCCACGGGCTGTGAACGAGCGGTCAACTTCCTCTTACCCCTAACTCTACATTTCATAACAAGGAGTCGTTATGACGCCCGATGTGTTATTTGAATCGCTATGGCAAGACTACATTCAACGTCTTTGCCCTTCTGCTGCTAAAGTTCATCAGCTTCTTCAAGAAGATGAGCCTCTGATTAATGACCATATTGCGCTACGTACGTTTAATGTCGCTCCCCTAGGCATTGAAACGTTAGCGAAGCCATTCCTAGCGGTGGGTTACAAAGCCTGTGGTGACTACGTATTTGAAAGCAAAAAGCTGGTGGCAAAACATTTTGAGCACCCAGATCCGAAACAGCCAAAAGTCTTCATCAGTGAATTGAAAGTGGATGAGTGCTCACCAGAGCTACAAGCCATCGTTCATAAACTGGTAGAGCAGGTTGATGCTTCTAAATTGACCAGCAGTGACTTCTTGTACGGCGGACGTTTGTGGGACCTTAGCTATGCTGACTTCCAAATCTTAGCGAAAGAGAGTGAGTACGCTTCTTGGCTTGCTGCGCACGGTTACGGAGCGAACCACTTCACGGTGAGTGTGAATCAACTCAATCAGCATGAAGAAGTGAAGCAAGTGAACGACCACCTACGCACCGTAGGCTTTATCATCAACGAGAATGGCGGTGAAGTAAAAGGCACGCCAGAGGTGTTACTAGAGCAATCATCGACCATGGCAGACAAAGTGCCAGTGACCTTTACTGAAGGCGTTGAGGTGATTCCTGGAGGCTTCTACGAGTTTGCTAAGCGCTACCCAATGGATAACGGTGAGTTGTACCCAGGGTTTGTAGCTGCATCGGCAGATAAGATCTTCGAGAGTACCAACGGTTAATAGATACAAGACGAGAACCGCTTCGCTTCGAGAGGGTTTTTACTTGGAATCTGAGAGGGCTTCATCTCAAAGGATGAAGCCAGTTGTGAAGTGCAGCGCTCTCGACTCTCAATGTCTAACTCCCAAAAAAGAAAAAGCCACCAAACTTGCATTTGGTGGCTTTTAAATTTTTTAAACGTTAATCGAGATTAACGAGTCCCGTAAACAACGATAGTCTTACCGTGCGCAGAAATTAGGTTCTGCTCTTCTAGCATCTTCAAGATACGACCTACTGTCTCACGAGAACAGCCAACGATTTGACCGATTTCTTGACGAGTGATCTTGATTTGCATGCCGTCTGGGTGCGTCATCGCATCTGGTTGTTTAGCAAGGTTCAGAAGAGTCTGAGCGATACGACCAGTTACGTCTAGGAACGCTAGGTCACCCACTTTTTGGCTAGTAACTTGTAGACGACGAGCCATTTGCGCTGAAAGACGCATTAGGATGTCTGGGTTAACTTGGATAAGTTGACGGAATTTCTTGAAAGAAATCTCTGCCACTTCACAAGGAGATTTAGCGCGAACCCAAGCTGTACGCTCTTGGTCTTCTTCGAATAGACCAAGCTCACCAATGAAGTCGCCTTGGTTTAGGTAAGAAAGGATCATTTCCTTACCTTCTTCGTCTTTGATAAGAACCGCAACAGAACCTTTAACGATGTAGTACAAAGTCTCTGCTTTTTCGCCCGCGTGAATTAGCGTGCTCTTTGATGGGTACTTATGAATATGACAGTGTGAAAGAAACCACTCTAATGTTGGGTCGGTTTGAGGTTTACCTAGAACCATAATATCTCACTTCCTCTGCAGGGTACGCTTGCGCTATCCATATTTTAGCTAAGCCTGAATTGGCTTACTAGAATAAGAGCACTTTTTATATGCTGCAAGCTCTCTTGTGTTTCGGTTAGAAATAGTATCCTTTTTCGGAAACGATTTCTTGATTTTAATCGTGCCATGATTGAGATTTTGTAAGCAAAACTGTGCACATGATCACGGTATGAAAAGTAAACACTCAATTAACGAGGTTTTTAGCCAATTTTCCCGGTTTCGATGAGTTGCTGCAGAATCGGTCTCACTATGAGCTCCATTGCAAAGCTCATCTTACCGCCAGGAACCACAATGGTGTTATGGCGAGACATGAAGGAGCCATCAATCATCGCCAACAAATACGGGAAGTCGACATTCTTGATACCGCGCAGGCGGATCACCACGAAGCTTTCATCCAAGCTAGGGATGCCTTTAGCGTTAAGTGGGTTAGAAGTATCGACGGTTGGTACGCGTTGGAAGTTGATATGTGTGCGAGAAAATTGCGGGGTAATGTAGTTTAGGTAATCGTCCATCGAGCGCACGATCGAATCCATCACCGCTTCTCTTGAATGACCACGATCGCGCGTGTCACGAACAAACTTTTGGATCCATTCCAAGTTCACAATCGGCACCATGCCAATTAGAAAGTCGACGTGACGCGCCACATTGACATCACCATCTACCACGCCACCGTGTAAACCTTCGTAGAACAGCACATCGCTGTTTTCTGGCAGATCTTGCCAAGGCGTAAAGGTGCCCGGCATTTGGTTGTATGGAACGGCTTCATCAAAAGTGTGCAGATAGCGGCGCACGCTGCCAGTGCCATCTTCACCGAACTTACGGAAGAACTCTTCTAGCCCCGGAAAGTCATTGGCTTGTGGACCAAAGTAGCTGATGTGTTTGCCTTGCTCACGCGCTTTGCGGATTTCGACATCCATCTCTGGACGTGTAAAGCGGTGGAAGCTGTCACCTTCAACCCACGCTGGTTTGACGTTCATCATATTGAACATCTTGCGGAAGGCTTCAGAAGTGGTGGTAGTGCCGGCACCGGACGAACCAGTAACCGCAATGATTGGGTGTTTCGCTGACATGACAAACCTTGTCGAAAATTACTTACCTGTAAAGTGCAGCACACGTATGCTGCACGGTCGATAACCCACTATAGCACGTAACAAGCCCTTGTCATCGAGTGGGATACGGTAAAATGTGAAGGGTCTAAAACTTTGCTTTTAGTTGGATATCAACCGTTTCATGAAGCTCAGAAAATACGATGACCGCTTCGCCTTTCTCTAATTGGGTTTTGACCTGATCGATTTTACTCTGCAGTGAAACTTCGACTGAGCCGTAGTCGGTGCCTTCACGTAGCACGAATTCGCGGATCAGGTTTTCTAGTGTCTCTGGCGCAACGTCTTGCCATGGAATGATCATAAATACCTCAAACTTTTATGATGTTTAAGCGCGCCTCTTAGGTTATTGATGTCTGGCGCGCCTAGGTAGTTTACTGTGTTCGCGGCACGGATACAGCAGAAAGGTACTCAGCGGCGATACTTTCGTAATAAGCCGGTAATGCTTCTTCTAACCAGAATTTAGGTTTTAATGCCGTGCCCGTCAGGAAGCCAACGTGTCCACCATGTTCATAAAGCCGATAATCAATGTTGTCTGGCAATACGAATTTTGGGATCACCTCTTCGGTCATAAACGGATCGTCTTTGGCGTGGATGATCAAGGTTGGCAAGGTGATCTGTTGCAACTTGCTTAAGCCTGAACATTGATCGTAATAATCTTGTGCGTCTTTAAAACCATGCAGAGGCGCGGTGATCAAGTCATCAAATTCATACAAGCGAGTCACGCGTTTGATCGAGTTATACGACAAGGCGAGTTCACCTTGGATTAAGTCGTGCTTTTGCAGTGCATTGCGTTTGAGTGAAGAGAGCAAGTAACGTCGGTAAACTTTCGAGAAGCCCTGCTCAATACGATTGGCACATGCTGCTAAGTCCAGTGGTGCAGAGACAATGGTTGCGGCACTTAATATTGGGTCGTCTTTATACTCAGCCAAGTAGTTCGCCAGCATGTTACCGCCAAGGGAAATGCCGACCGCAACTTTAGGGTTGTTAGGGAATTGCTGATTGAGTTGCTGAAGAAAGAAACGAGCATCCGTTACTTCGCCAGAATGATAGGCGCGGGCTTTCTTGTTTGGCTTACCGCTGCAACCACGAAAGTGCATCATCACTGACAGCCAACCCGATTTAGAGAAGGCGTTCATCAAACCGTTCGCATACGGACTATAGAAGCAGCCTTCTAAGCCATGAAAGAGGACGAAGATTGGTTTGTTGTGAGCGGCTTCAGAATCTGGCTGTTGTGACCACGCCAAATCTAAGAAGTCACCATCCGGTGTATCGAGTGTTTGCCAAATAGGCGTAAACAACGCTTTCTTGCGGATAAAGCGTGGCAATAGCGTCTGAAGATGCGGGTTCTTAATCCCGGCGGCTGCGAAAAATTGTGTCATACCTAACTGCTCTTATATGGTCCTTCAATGTTCGCTGAAGAACTTATTAATATAATCCTTTATAGCTTTAGTATAGATATTTTACTGGTTTATGACTGATTTATGGATATTGAATGTTTGGAACTGGAATGGAGAATGCCTGTTGCAGATGCTCTCCACCTAACTGGCGACAGTATCTCAGCGTCAGTGGTTCGCCATCATTCTTGACTAATTTGAGTGAGTTGACGCAATCGACGAGGTCGGACTGTTGCTGTTTTTCGAGCTGCAATTCGAACTGCAATGCTTCGCGATAAAGCGCGTCATTAACTTGTGATTTGAGGTGGCGACGAAGTTCACGGTAAGAGTGGAGCAGGGTTTCACTTCGACCAAGACAGCCTTGAACTAAATGCCAGTCTTGCTCTTGGAAAATCACCTGCTGCTCATCGAGCCATCTGAGCAGCAGTAATAGGTTCACGTTGCCGTGGTAGTTGTTTTGCAATGATAAGCACGCTTCCTTCACTTCTCGCACACCATAAAATTGCAGACTGAACTGCCAAAGGTGTTCTAGGGTAAGAGTGTATTCTGCGTGCTCGTTTGTCATTGATTAAACTCTAGTTCCATCTGCTCGAGTGTTTCTTGGGCAGACATCCATTCCATTTCTACTTCTTCAAGATCTGCTTTGCTAGAAGCTTGAAGCGCCAACACTTCGTTAAGTTTAGCCTTGTTTTCGGCTTCATACAGCGAGTTATCCGCTAATTGCTCTTCTGCTTTTGCTAGAGCTTCACCTAACTTATCCATTTTGTTTTCTAACTGTGTCAGCGTTTTGCGAATTGGTGCGGTCTGCTTACGAAATTCTGCTTCGCGTCGCTTTTGCTCTTTTTTCGCCGCTGCACTGTTGGCGTTATCTTTAACTGGCTGAGCCGCTTGTGCTTCTTTACGCTCGGCTTTTTGTTGCTCGGTCAACCACTTGTAGTAATCGTTCAAGTCACCGTCGAATGGTGCGACTTGGCGATCGTGCACAAGGTACAAATCATCTGTGGTTGCACGCAATAGGTAGCGATCGTGCGAAACAATCACCATCGCACCTTCGAATGTTTGCAGTGCCATGGTCAGTGCTTGGCGCATGTCCAAGTCCAAGTGGTTGGTCGGTTCATCGAGTAGCAATAGGTTCGGTTTCTGCCACACAATTAATGCCAATACCAAACGTGCTTTTTCACCACCAGAAAACGGTGCGACTTTCTCAAGCGCTTTATCACCTTGGAAACCAAAGCTACCTAGATAATCACGTAGCTGCTGCTCGGTTTGATCTGGTGCGATTTGCATCATGTGCTGCAGCGGTGTTTCTTCTGGGTGCAGTGTTTCTAGTTGGTGCTGAGCAAAGTAACCGATCTTCACGCCTTGTGAATAAGTGAGATCGCCGCCTTGCGCTTTGAGCTCACCAGACAGCAATTTGATCAAGGTTGATTTACCCGCGCCGTTACGACCAAGTAGACCAATACGGCTGCCCGGCACTAAGTTAAGGCGGATCTTCTCTAAGATCAGGTTGTCACCGTAGCCTGCCGATACTTCATCCATCATCATGATTGGGTTTGGTAGGGCTGCAGGATCGCGGAACTGGAAACTAAATGGGTTATCGAACTGCGCTGGCAGTACCTTCTCCATACGCTCCAGCGCTTTAATACGGCTTTGTGCTTGGCGCGCTTTGGATGCTTTGTAACGGAAGCGGTCAATGTAGCTTTGCATGTGCGACATCTGTTTCTGTTGCTTCTCGAACATCGCCTGTTGCAGCACCATCTTTTGTGCGCGTTGGTTTTCGAATGACGAGTAGTTACCCGTGTATTCGTTCAACTGCTGGTTCTCGATGTGAATGATGCGACCAACGATCGGGTCCAAGAAGTCACGGTCGTGCGAGATCAGAATCAGCGTACCAGGGTAGTTTTGTAGCCAGCGCTCTAGCCACATTACCGCGTCCAAATCCAAGTGGTTGGTTGGTTCGTCGAGTAACAGTAGATCAGAACGACACAATAGCGCTTGAGCCAAGTTAAGGCGCATACGCCAACCACCCGAGAACTGAGTCAGGTTCCAACTCATTTGCTCTTGGCTAAAGCCCAGACCATCAAGCAGTTCGGCAGCACGTGCGCGAATGCTGTAACCGCCAATGGTTTCAATTTTGCCGTGGATCTCCGCAACTAAGGTGCCGTTGTCTTTCTCTTCGGCGATCGCCAGTTGAGCTTCAAGATCACGGAACTCACGATCACCATCAATAACGTATTCAATTGCGCTGCGGTCTAGTGCAGGGGTTTCCTGTGCTACCCATGCCAACTCCCAATGTTGAGGTTGGCTAAATGAGCCTGCATCAATCGACAGTTCATCTTTTAGTAGGGCAAACAGAGTTGATTTACCACAGCCATTTTTACCAACCAGACCCACTTTGTCGCCTGGGTGAATGGTTGCAGAAGCTTGGTCTAAAAGAGGTTTACCGCCACGCAGTAACTGAATATCAGAGAAGGTAATCATAGAGTTTTAATTCACTTTGCGCAGTGCGCGTTTCTTGGTCGTTGATCTCGCGGTGAATAGTAGGGGTATTGGCGGGAAAAGTCGATCTCTGCGCTTTAATTGCATTATGCTATACAAAAAAGTATAACAAACTGATAACGATAATTTTCCCTGAGAAATCAACACAAGGACGACCATTTGGCTGTTGCTACGCCCATTCCTCCGAGGGTTCTGGTTATTTATGCTCACCCAGAACCGCAAAACTCCATTGCCAACCAAGTGATGATTAAAAAAATCGAATCACTGGGTCATGTCACCGTGCACGATCTTTATGGCGCGTACCCTGATTTCTTTATTGATGTGAACTACGAACACGATCTGCTGATGACGCATGATGTGATCGTTTTTCATCATCCTCTCTATATGTATTCCTGTCCTGCACTGTTGAAAGAGTGGATGGATCGCGTGTTGGGCAAAGGCTTTGCGTTCGGTGATGGTAGTGCATTAGCGGGTAAGTACTGGCGCAGTGTGATCACTACTGGCGGTAAAGAGGATGCGTTCAGCCCGATGGGTTACAACAAATACCCACTTGAGCAAATTCTACAACCGTTTGAACTGACTGCCGCTTTATGTCAGATGCATTGGATTGAGCCTTTAGTGCTGTACTGGTCGCGCAATGTATCGGACATCGAACGTTATCAGCATGCTGAACAATATCGTCAATGGCTGAACAACCCCCTGAGAGAGTGGGATGAGCAAGGAGGTTACCATGGCGATAACCAGTGAGTTTCTTCAAAGTAGTGTGGTATTCCTTTCTGCTGCCGTTATTGCAGTGCCGATTGCCCAGCGACTTGGTCTGGGCTCTGTGCTTGGCTACCTGATTGCAGGCGTTCTAATTGGTCCTTGGGGGCTGGGGTTAATCAGTGATGTGGACGCGATTCTCCACTTCGCCGAACTCGGGGTGGTGTTGCTGCTGTTCTTAATTGGTTTGGAACTCAACCCTAAAAAGTTATGGCAGATGCGCGGACCAATCCTCGGTCTGGGTGGCGCTCAAGTTATTGTCACCACGGCGGTGATAGGCAGCATCGTCAGCCTGTTTGGATTGAGCATGCAAGTGAGCTTAGTGATCGGTATGGGCTTGGCACTCTCGTCCACCGCGATTGCACTAAAAGTGATCGAAGAACAGGGGCAAGCCGGCACGGAAACCGGACAATCTGGTTTTGCTGTGTTGCTGTTCCAAGATATTGCCGTCATCCCGATGCTCGCCATGCTGCCATTACTCGCCGGTGGTCAAAGCGGCGGTGATTGGTTAGATGCTATTTGGGTATTAGGCAGTGTGGCTGCGTTATTAGTTGGTGGTCATTTCCTCTTACGTCCTCTATTCCGTTTTGTGGTGATGAGTGGTGTGCGAGAACTCTTCACCGTTGCCGCCCTCCTAGTCGTACTTGGTATTTCTGTTGCGATGCAAAAGCTGGGGCTTTCGATGGCGCTCGGTACTTTCTTAGCGGGTGTGCTGCTGGCAGAAAGTGAATACCGTCATGAACTAGAAATTGCGATTGAACCGTTTAAAGGTCTGCTACTTGGCTTGTTCTTTATTGCTGTGGGTATGGCAGTGAATCTTGGTTTGTTAGCCTTGCAACCGTTCGCAATTATTGGTGCCGTGATTGCTCTCGTGGTGGTCAAAGGTTTGGTTCTGTATGTTTTGGCTCGCACTGCTCGAGTTCGTGCGAAGTCGCGCAGTCGTATGGCAGCGATTTTGAGTCAAGGTGGTGAGTTTGCGTTTGTGATTTTCACCGCGGCAAGCCAAGAAGGTATCTTAACCAAGGAGCAAGTTGCCTTTTTGTTGGTGGTGGTGAGCTTGTCGATGGTGACCACGCCGCTGCTGCTCATGGGACAGAAAAAATGGTTTGCGCACACGCTTAACCAAGAAGAAGAGAGCGTCACAACCAATGTGGTGGATCGTCGACCACGAGTGATCATCGCAGGCTTTGGTCGTTTTGGTCAGATTGTTGGACGCCTGATGTACGCCAACAAGATCAAAGTAACAGTACTAGAAAGTGACGCGAGCCAAATCCACTTGCTGCGTAAATACGGTTATAAGGTGTTTTATGGTGATGCGACTCAGATTGATTTGTTACGCGCCGCGGGAGCGGATAAAGCAGAAGCCTTAGTGATCTGTACCGACTCACCAGATGAGGTGATGGCGATTGTCGACATTTGCCGTGCGCACTTTCCGAAGTTGAAGATCCTTGCCCGTGCTCGCAGCCGCGTAGAAGCCTACCAGTTAATGAACCACGGCGTGCAAAATTACTCGCGAGAAACCTTTTTAGGCGCATTAGATCTAGGTCGCCAAGCGCTCGTAGAATTAGGCATGCACCCGTATCAAGCAAAGCGGGCAGAAGCACATTTTCGCAAGCTAGATAATGCTATGCTCAAAGACTTATTGCCTCAGCATAATGAGGATAAAGAGCTCGCTCAACGCTCGAAAGAAGCACGTAAAGAACTAGAAGAAATCTTCGGTCGTGAAATGGAAAGCGACCAACAGTCGCCAAATCATTGGAAGTAGTACCCGCGCAGCATTAGGCGGGAAAAGGAACAAAAGTGAAAGCCAAGAAACGTTTTATCGCGGGTGCAAGCTGCCCGCAATGCAGTCAGCAAGATACTCTGCGCTGGTGGATTGATAACAACATTGAGCTGGTTGAGTGTGTCGACTGCGATTATACCGAGCAGCGTAAACCGCAATCTGTAGAAAAAAATAAACACTCAGAACAAGAAATGATCGGGATTTTTAAGCCTGAGTAATTGAACTTCGTTAATTGATCCCCATAATACTATCATCTCGGTACTTAACCCCATTCTGGTTAGGTCAATTAATCTCCCTGGAGTTAGTATGAAAATTGAAAAGAACGTTGTTGCAAGCCTTGCATACAAAGTAATGTTGGAAGACGGTGTTGTTGTTGATCAATCAACTTCTGAAGCACCTCTTGATTACCTTCACGGTCACAACAACCTAATCACTGGTCTTGAGAAAGAACTAGAAGGTAAAGTGGCTGGCGACAAGTTCTCAGTAACAGTAGCTCCTGAAGATGCGTACGGCGACCACAACGATGCACTAGTGCAACGTGTTCCTGCAGACGTATTCCAAGGCGTTGACCAAATCGAAGTTGGCATGCGTTTTCTAGCAGATACTGACCAAGGTCCAATCCCTGTAGAAGTAACTGAAGTAGACGGCGACGAAGTTGTTGTAGACGGCAACCACATGCTAGCTGGTCAAACACTAACTTTCGAAGTAGAAGTTATGGCTACTCGTGAAGCGACAGCTGAAGAGATCGAACACGGTCACATCCACCAAGGTGGTGGCTGTTGTGGCGGTCACGACCACGATCACGAAGGCGGCTGCTGCGGTGGCGAAGAAAAAGCTGACGACCACGAATGTTGTGGCGGCGGCGGTTGCGGTTCTCACTAATCGCACGCTCTTCACTAGATAACGCTATCTAGCAAAGCTTTAAAAAGCGCAAGTTGAGGTTTCAACTTGCGCTTTTTGTCTATCTGGGGTGTAGTGCCAATCATACAAGGAATAACAGTTGGACAAAGCGATGACGAAACCTTTCTCGATTGCCATTCATGGCGGTGCAGGCACTATCTTGCGTGAACAGATGAGTGACGAACTGCAACAATCCATCTTGGCGGATTTAGAAGCTGCGGTAAAAGCGGGGCATCAAATCCTAGCAACAGGTGGTGAAGCCATAGATGCGGTCGTGGCGGCAGTGAAAGTGCTGGAAGACTCTCCTAATTTTAATGCGGGTAAAGGCTCGGTACTGACCCATAACGAGATGGTCGAAATGGATGCCTCTGTGATGGATGGTCGACATCAAGCCGCAGGGGCAGTCGCTGGGGTGCGTCATATCAGAAACCCCATTGAACTCGCTCGTGACGTGATGCGAAACAGCAACCATGTATTGTTGGTGGGCGAGGGCGCAGAGAAGTTTGCTTTTGAACAAGGTCATGAGTACACCGAGCAGGATTACTTCTTTACCGATCGCCGCTATGAGCAGTTGCTGTCTATGCGTGAGAAAGGCTTGTTTGCTCTTTCCGAGTCTCGTTACCCAGATGATCGTAAACACGGTACCGTCGGCGCTGTGGCATTGGATCAACACGGTAACTTAGCGGCAGCAACCAGCACTGGTGGTGTGACCAACAAGAAATACGGTCGAGTGGGAGACTCCGCTCTGATTGGATGCGGCACGGTGGCAGAGAATGGCGTTGTTGCGGTTTCCACTACGGGCGTCGGTGAGTTCTTTATTCGTAAACGTGTTGCGGAAGACGTTGCAGCACGCATGCGTTATTTGCAAGAAGACGTTCATACGGCGTGCGAACACATTATTCAGGGTGATTTAAAAGCAATGGGCGGCGAAGGTGGTTTGATTGCAATTGATGCTAAAGGTGAGCTGCACTTTGCGATGAACAGTTCTGGCATGTACCGAGCTGGCATCAATACACAAGGCGAGCTGACCGTTAAAATCTACGCAGACGAATAATTTCGTCCCGCTCATTCCTAAGCAACATTTTTAAGTTGCGAATACAACAAAGCCCAGAACACGTTCTGGGCTTATGCTATTTGAGCCTGCATTTTAATAATGCGGTGGTGGGGTTTCTTCTGACGGATCGGCTAAATTCGACGAGTCCATATTTTTCACTTTACCTACCACATATTTCATCTGATCGAGCATCTTGGTAATTTGCAGTTGTTGCTGCGACAAGGCGCCGTTCAGATCTTCAATAGTCTGTTCTTGGAACGCAAGCTGACATTCTAAGTCATTGATGCGAGCTTCCAATTGCTGAATGATTTTATCTGTCATGATCCGTTCTCTAGCTGCCAAGCTTGGGCAATGCCCGCAGAAGTAGCAGTAATTACACGTTGCTTGGAATCAAAGGCAGCATCATACACGACCGCGCGGGGAGGGCGAGTATCTTTTTTCGGCTCAACTTCAAATCCATCGACGCGTTTGCCGGTCTGGGTATCCCACACCATCACACGACCTGAAGGTGTGCCAGTTACTAACAAGCTGCCATCATCGGAGAAGCGCGCCGTCGAAAAGATTAACTGACGAGACCAACTGCTCAGTTGCGTGACTTCTTCACCCGTATCTAAATTCCAGATGATGGCTTGGTTGCCACCGTCTGAGGTCATGGCCAGTTTGCCATCTCTCTGTAAAGCGACTCTGACTACGCGTTGGTCGTGCTCAAAGGTACGCAATACCAGCCCTGTTTCGGTATCCCACAGATACGCTTTGTAGTCGTTGCCACCTGTGAGAGCGAAGCGACCGTTGGGCGAGATAGCGACAGAATTGACTTTTTCTTGGTGCGCAAGGAACTCTAGCCGACGACCAGTGACTAAGTTGACGTAAATCGCTTTACCGTTGGACAGTCCAAGTAATACCTGTTCACCGTTACTGGTGATATCAACGTCTCGAATCAGCGCGTCATCGATAGACCACAGCCCTTCAGCTTGAGTCCATCCGAGATCCCACACAGCGAAGTTCATTTGGCTTGCTGTGACTGCATAACGACCATTGTCTGAAATGCGAATATGGGAGACCACGTTGGCGGCTTGATCGAGTTCACCCAGCTTTGCGAGTTGTTTGTTTTGCTCCAAATCCCAAAGAACCAATTGGTGCTCTTTGGAGTACAGCAGCGCAAATCGACCATCTCGGCTGAGCGCAAAGCTGGTGGAACCTTGTGGTTCGAGTGACCAACGTTGAACATCACGATCGGTAAAAAAGCATCCATTTAACGTGGTGATGACAATTAAATATAGGAATAAATGAGAAATTCTTTGCATCACATCTAATAATCCGGTTTGTGTCTTAAGACATATAGCTAGTATATTGGTATAACGATTGTCTTCACTAGTCTCATAGAAGATTTGTGCACAACAACCAGTGGCTAAGCCATTATTGGGAGAATTTAATGAAATCAGTTTTAAAAGTGTCGCTACTTGCTGCAACAGTAATGCTAGCGGTAGGTTGTCAAAAAGAAGAAACAAAACCAGAAGCAGCACCTCAAGCAGAACAAGTTCAAGCAGAGACTGGCAAAGCAGTTCACTTTAAAACAGACGATGACAAAGCGGCTTACGCGATCGGTGTTTCATTTGCTAACTACCTAAGCACTAGCATTGAAAAACCAAGCGAAATTGGCATCAACCTAAACAAAGACCTAGTTCTTAAAGGTATCGAAGACGTATTTAAAGATAAAGCAGCGCTAAACGAAGAAGAAACTCGTGCCGCTCTAGAATCTCTAGACAAGCGTGTTGCAGAAACTATGCAAAAGCAAGCGGCTGAGAAAGCAGCTGAAGCGAAGAAAGCTGGTGATGACTTCCGTGCGGAATTCGAGAAGCAAGAAGGCGTAGTGAAGACAGAATCTGGTCTTCTATACAAAGTTGAAACACCGGCTGAAGGCGAGAAGCCAAAAGACACCGACACAGTTCAAGTACACTACAAAGGTACTCTGATCGACGGTACTCAATTCGACAGCTCTTACGATCGTGGCGAACCAGCAACGTTCCCACTAAACCGCGTAATCCCAGGTTGGACTGAAGGTGTTCAGCTAATGCCTGTAGGTTCTAAGTTCAAATTCGTTATCCCGCCAGAGCTAGCATACGGTGACCAAGACACACCGAGCATTCCTGCTAACTCAACGCTAGTATTCGAAGTTGAGCTACTAAAAATTGAGAACGACAACGCTGCTCAATAATTATCCTTAGCGATAACTCGATGAAAAAAGGTCCGTTTTACGGGCCTTTTTTGTTCTAGGTCACTAGTTGGTGAGTTTGCTAGGTTGCCTTTCAAATTTTCTGATAAACTTACACCAATTTGTTGATTTTTCGCTCGAAGGCTTATGACAACTACAGAAACAATAAATGCGGAAATGTTGCTCGAAATGGAATCTGTCAACGTGATGCCATTTACCGAGCACGATAAAATCATCTTGAGATCTTACGAAGCGGTCGTGGACGGCATTGCCAGTCTTATTGGTCCGTTCTGTGAGATCGTTCTTCACTCACTGGAAGACCTCAATACCTCTGCAATCAAAATCGCTAACGGTGAGAACACCGGTCGTCAGGTAGGTTCTCCTATCACTGACTTAGCACTTAAGATGCTGAAAGACATCGAAGGTTCTGAGCGTAACTTCTCACGTTCGTACTTCACCCGCGCTAAAGGCGGCGTATTAATGAAGTCGATCACCGTTGCTATTCGTAACGGCGAAAACCGTGTGATTGGTTTGCTTTGTATCAACGTCAACCTTGATGCGCCTTTCTCTCAAGTGCTGCAATCTTTCATGCCAACGCAAGAAGCGAAAGAAGCGGCGTCATCCGTTAACTTCGCAAGTGATGTTGAAGAACTCGTAGACCAAACGGTTGAGCGTACGATTGAAGAGATCAACGCCGACAAATCCGTCTCGAACAACACCAAAAACCGTCAGATAGTGATGGAACTGTACGACAAAGGTATTTTCGATATCAAAGACGCTATCAACCGTGTCGCAGATCGCCTGAATATCTCTAAACACACCGTTTACCTATACATTCGTCAGCGTAAGACTGAGGACGAATAAGCGTGAGTGGATTAACTTACACGCTGGTAGTGAACGGGCCGGTTTACGGCAGTCAATCGGCGCGCAGCGCATATCAATTCGCACAAGCGGTAATTGAACAAGGACATACTCTGGTGAGTGTGTTCTTTTACCAAGATGGCGTCACTAATGGTACGGCTTTGAGCGTGCCTGCCAACGACGAGTTTGACCTAACCAAAGCATGGCAATCACTCGCACAGCAACACGATGTTCGTCTGGAAACCTGCGTTGCAGCCGCTTTGCGTCGCGGCATCATCAGCGAAGATGAGGCGAATCAACATGGTCTTGAGCAGAACAACCTAGCGACAGGGTTCGAGCAAGCCGGTTTGGGGAGCTTAGCTGAAGCCATGTTAACGCAAGATAGAGTGGTGCAGTTTTGAGTCAGTTAACTTACCTATTTCGTAGCGCGCCTCATGGTAACAATGCAGGGCGTGAAGGTGTGGATGCGCTGTTAGCAGCGTCTGCGTACTGTGAAGACATCACCGTTCTATTTGTTGGGGATGGTGTGTATCAGTTACTGCTTGGACAAGAGCCTAAAGGCATATTAAGCAAAGACTACGCTCCAATGTTGAAGTTGTTCGACTTGTACGACATTGAGCAAGTGTTTGTTTGTGCCGATTCGCTTGCCGAGCGTGGCTTGGCTCAAGCCGATTTAGTCATTGATGCAGAGGCGCTAAATACAGAGCAACTAAAAGCTCAACTGCAACAAGCGGGCAAACTGCTGTCATTCTGAGGAAGCCATGTTACATATCATCAAATCCGTAGCTGCATTAGACGATGCAATGGCACTGTACAGTGAGCAAGATGATGTCTTGTTGATTGAAGATGCCGTGTACGCTGCGAACCCTCAGCATAAGGCGTTCAGCAAGGTAAAAGGTCCATCAGTGTTTGCGCTACAAAGCGATATTGAAGCCCGCGGCATGAGCAATCGTATCAGCCCATCTATTGAGGTGATTGGCTATGCTGGCTTTGTTGAACTAACAGCAAAACAAGCCAAATCTCTGACTTGGGATTAACCCTTCTTTCCTGTCGATTGAGCTTTACGGATTAATTGCCCTAATTGAACAAAAAAGATCCGTATATTTCTTGACACACCTCTCACTGCTGCATAGAATTTTGCGTCCCTAACTGCCAACCGCTGTTAGGGATAGATTTTTCACAAAGCTTACTTTCAAGTAAATCAGGAGCTAGTTAATGGCAACTATTAACCAGTTGGTACGTAAGCCACGTGCAAAGCAAGTTGTTAAAAGCAACGTGCCTGCACTAGAAGCGTGCCCACAAAAACGTGGTGTATGTACTCGTGTTTACACTACTACACCTAAAAAACCTAACTCAGCACTTCGTAAAGTTTGTCGTGTACGTCTGACAAACGGCTTCGAAGTTACATCGTACATCGGCGGTGAAGGTCACAACCTTCAAGAGCACAGTGTTGTACTAATCCGTGGCGGTCGTGTAAAAGACCTTCCGGGTGTACGTTACCACACTGTTCGCGGTGCACTTGACTGTGCTGGCGTTAACGACCGTAAACAAGGTCGTTCTAAGTACGGTGTGAAGCGTCCTAAGTCTTAATGGATTCCGTTAAGTAAGGCCAAACACTAAATTATTTTTAATTTTTTGAAAAAACTGAAAAGTTTTGGATAAAACCTGAAGAAGACAACGGAGAAAATCCATGCCACGTCGTCGCGTCATTGGTCAGCGTAAGATCCTTCCAGATCCAAAGTTCAAATCTGAACTGCTGGCAAAATTCGTTAACATCCTAATGGTTGACGGTAAAAAATCTACTGCAGAAAAAATCGTTTACACTGCACTAGATTCTATGGCTGAAAAGTCTGGTAAAGACCACTTAGCTATTTTTGAAGAAGCTCTTGAAAATGTTCGCCCAGCGGTAGAAGTTAAATCTCGCCGTGTAGGTGGTTCAACTTACCAAGTTCCTGTAGAAGTACGTCCGGTTCGCCGTAACGCACTTGCTATGCGTTGGTTGGTTGAAGCTGCGCGTAAGCGTGGTGAAAAATCTATGGCTCAACGCCTAGCTGCTGAAATGCTAGACGCGTCTGAGAACAAAGGTACTGCGGTTAAGAAACGTGAAGACGTTCACCGCATGGCTGACGCAAACAAAGCGTTCGCTCATTACCGTTGGTAATACCTTTTCAGTGCTGCAAGGTTCCTTGCAGCACTTCTTTAGTTCCTATGCCTATGCTAGGAACTATTGCTATATCTAGGGGATAGCATTTTTTAGTTATAGCAATAGTCCCTATCTCTAAGTTAAGAGGATTCAATCGTGGCTCGCAAAACTCCTATTGAGCGCTACCGTAATATCGGTATCTGTGCTCACGTAGATGCAGGTAAAACAACCACTACTGAACGTATTCTGTTCTACACTGGTCTGTCTCATAAAATCGGTGAAGTTCACGATGGCGCAGCAACCATGGACTGGATGGAGCAGGAGCAAGAACGTGGTATCACAATCACGTCTGCGGCGACTACTACCTTCTGGCGTGGTATGGAAGCACAATTCCAAGAGCACCGCGTTAACATCATCGACACTCCTGGACACGTTGACTTTACTATCGAAGTAGAGCGTTCTCTACGCGTACTTGATGGTGCAGTTGTTGTGTTCTGTGGTTCATCTGGTGTTGAACCTCAGTCTGAAACTGTATGGCGTCAAGCTGACAAGTACCACGTTCCACGTATGGTATTTGTTAACAAGATGGACCGTGCAGGCGCTGACTTCCTACGCGTTGTGGACCAAATTAAAAACCGTCTTGGTGCGAATCCTGTTCCAATCCAACTAAACGTTGGTGCAGAAGATGATTTCCGTGGTGTTATCGACCTTATCAAGATGAAGATGATCAACTGGAATGAAGCCGACCAAGGTATGTCGTTCACATACGACGAAATTCCAGCTGACATGCAAGAGCTTGCAGAAGAATGGCGCAACAACCTAGTTGAAGCGGCAGCAGAAGCAACTGAAGAGCTAATGGACAAGTACCTTGAAGAAGGTGAACTGTCTGAAGCAGAGATCAAACAAGCTCTACGTACTCGTACACTAAACAACGAAATCGTACTGGCTACTTGTGGTAGTGCGTTCAAAAACAAAGGTGTTCAAGCAGTACTAGACGCAGTGATCGAGTTCTTGCCATCGCCAATCGACGTACCTGCAATTAAAGGTATCGACGAAAGAGAGAACGAAGTTGAGCGTCACGCAGACGACAACGAACCGTTCTCAGCACTAGCATTCAAGATCGCGACTGACCCATTCGTGGGCACGCTAACTTTCATGCGCGTTTACTCAGGTGTTGTGAACTCAGGTGATGCTGTTTACAACTCAGTAAAAGACAAGAAAGAGCGTTTCGGTCGTATCGTTCAGATGCATGCGAACAAGCGTGAAGAAGTAAAAGAAGTTCGCGCTGGTGATATCGCAGCTGCTATCGGTCTGAAAGACGTTACAACAGGTGACACACTATGTGACCAGAACCACAAAGTGATTCTAGAACGCATGGAATTCCCTGAACCTGTAATTCAGATCGCTGTAGAACCTCGTTCTAAAGCAGACCAAGAGAAAATGGGTATCGCGCTAGGTAAACTGGCAGCGGAAGACCCATCATTCCGCGTGGAAACGGATGACGAAACAGGTCAGACTCTGATCTCTGGTATGGGTGAGCTTCACCTAGATATCATCGTTGACCGTATGAAGCGTGAATTCAGCGTTGACTGTAACGTTGGTAAACCTCAGGTTGCTTACCGTGAAACCATTCGTGGTAAAGCGGAAGTAGAAGGCAAGTTCGTTCGTCAATCTGGCGGTCGCGGTCAATACGGTCACGTATGGATCAAACTTGAACCTTCAGAGCCTGGTGAAGGTTTCGTATTCGTAGACGAGATTGTGGGTGGTGTAGTTCCTAAGGAGTACATCAGCTCGGTATCGAAAGGTATCGAAGAACAAATGAATAGTGGTGTTCTAGCGGGTTACCCTGTTCTAGATATTAAAGCAACACTATTTGACGGTTCTTACCACGATGTTGACTCAAGCGAGATGGCGTTCAAGATCGCTGGCTCGATGGCATTCAAGAAAGGTGCACTAGAAGCACAACCTGTGATTCTAGAACCAATGATGAATGTTGAAGTAACTACGCCGGAAGATTGGATGGGTGACGTTGTTGGTGACCTAAACCGCCGCCGCGGTATGATCGAAGGTATGGATGAAGGTGTGGCTGGTCTTAAGATCATTCGTGCTCAAGTTCCACTATCTGAGATGTTTGGTTACGCAACTGACCTACGTTCTGCAACTCAAGGCCGTGCGTCTTACTCTATGGAGTTTAACGAGTACGCTGAAGTACCGAAAAACTTCGCAGATAAAATCATTGCAGACCGTGGTTACTAATTAAAACGCTTTGAGCTGAAAAAAAGTCCAGCTTTTTTTAAAGATCAATGCGTCCAAATATTGCGCTAACAGGCGTTGGCGCATAAAATAACAATTTCTGGCGCGTCGAGATCAATAATGATCACGGCGAATCATAACTAGGAAGGAACACGATTGTGTCTAAAGAAAAATTTGAACGTGTAAAACCGCACGTAAACGTTGGTACTATCGGCCACGTTGACCACGGTAAAACTACTCTAACTGCAGCTATCTGTACAACACTTGCTAAAGTATACGGCGGTGCTGCTCGTGACTTCGCATCTATCGATAACGCTCCAGAAGAGCGTGAGCGCGGTATCACAATCGCTACTTCTCACGTAGAGTACGACACTCCAACTCGTCACTACGCACACGTAGACTGTCCAGGACACGCGGATTATGTTAAAAACATGATCACTGGTGCTGCACAGATGGACGGTGGTATCCTAGTTGTTGCTGCGACAGATGGTCCAATGCCACAAACTCGTGAGCACATCCTACTAGGCCGTCAGGTTGGTATCCCATACATCATCGTATTCATGAACAAATGTGACATGGTTGACGATGAAGAGCTACTAGAACTAGTAGAAATGGAAGTTCGTGAACTTCTATCTGAGTACGACTTCCCAGGTGATGACCTACCAGTTATCCAAGGTTCTGCTCTAGGCGCACTAAACGGCGAAGAGCAATGGGAAGCTAAGATTGTTGAACTAGCAGAAGCGCTAGATTCATACATCCCTGAGCCAGAGCGTGCAGTAGATATGCCATTCCTAATGCCTATCGAAGACGTATTCTCAATCCAAGGTCGTGGTACAGTAGTAACTGGCCGTATCGAACGTGGTATCCTAAACGTAGGTGACGAAGTTGCTATCGTTGGTATCAAAGACACTACTACTACTACATGTACTGGTGTTGAAATGTTCCGTAAGCTTCTTGACGAAGGTCGTGCTGGTGAGAACGTTGGTGCACTTCTACGTGGTACTAAGCGTGATGAAGTTGAACGTGGTCAAGTACTAGCTAAGCCTGGTTCAATCACTCCACACACTAAGTTCGAGTCAGAAGTATACGTACTTTCTAAAGATGAAGGTGGTCGTCACACTCCATTCTTCAAAGGCTACCGTCCACAGTTCTACTTCCGTACAACTGACGTAACTGGTGACATCTCTCTACCAGAAGGCGTAGAAATGGTAATGCCAGGCGACAACATCCAAATGCAAGTTGAGCTAATCGCTCCAATCGCTATGGACGAAGGTCTACGTTTCGCTATCCGTGAAGGTGGCCGTACTGTAGGTGCTGGTGTTGTTGCTAAGATCTTCGACTAATTCTTACTGAATTAATCGTAATCTTGCACTCTTCTTCTTTTTGAAGAAAGCGCTAGAAAAAGGGAAGCTGAGGCTTCCCTTTTTTATATCTACAATTCTTATTTTCAATATGGTTATAAGCCCATCACTCTTAGTCATGCTTTTTGTTTTTTAAAAACATGATCTTAGTTCTGCTCGATTTTCTCTTCTTTTTAGCTATCCGCTAAGTCACTGAAAAATGCCAAAGCGGTCCAGACCGTTATAACAAAACGTTCTGTAATTCATCTTAATACAACTGGTAACAAGAACGATTCTTGTTTATATTTCATTCCAAAGTGAAATTTAAAGGTTTTGAATATGTACGTTTGTCTTTGCCATGGTGTCTCTGACAAGAAAATTAGGAAGTTGGCGATAGATGAAGGCGTAACAGACATAAAAGGGATTAAACGATGTACTGCTTTGGGCAGCCAATGTGGTAAGTGCATTAAACAAGCCAAAGAGATTTTAGCGGAAACAGAATACCTAACACTGAAACAAGCTAGCTAATTATTAGCTAAGCCTTTTTGACACCTTCTCATTTGCTTCTACATTTAAATGAAGCCAAAGAGGAGGGCTTTGTCATGAAAGGCGATCCAATCATAATCCAACATCTCAATAAAGTGCTCGGCAACGAGCTCGTCGCTATCAATCAATATTTTCTGCATGCTCGTATGTACAAGGACTGGGGCTTAAAACACCTCGCCGACAAGGAGTACCACGAGTCGATCGATGAAATGAAGCACGCTGATCATCTAATCGAACGTATCCTGTTTCTAGAAGGCTTACCTAATTTGCAAGATCTCGGTAAATTGATGATCGGGGAAGATACCAAAGAAATGCTTGAGTGCGATTTGAAGCTCGAAATGGCAGCAATCCCAGATCTAAAAGATGCGATCGCTTATGCGGAGGATATCCGTGATTATGTATCACGCGACCTCTTCCAAGATATTCTTGAAGACGAAGAAGAGCACGTCGATTGGCTTGAAACGCAACTGGGCTTGATCGAAATGTCTGGTATCGAAAACTACCTACAAGCGCAATACGTTGATGAAGAGTGAGATTATATTTCGCTGTTTTCTCGCTGAAAGAAAGTGATTAAAAGTGCACCTGATCTGTCTATCAGGTGCCAATCATAGATATCTGGTCTAATCTCTTACATTATTACCTTTTTTAAGGATATCGCTCGCAATCTTGCCTATGAAGATTGACTTCTATCCTTTAGAATTTATTCCCCCTTACCGAAAAAATAACAAAAGAGAAACGATCCATGTCTGAAGACAATCGCCAAGAAGTCACCCCAGAAGAAGAACGCCGCCAACAAGCACTGGACTACCATGCGTACCCAACCCCAGGCAAAATCGCAGTAGAGCTGACTAAGCCAGCTGAAACTGCTAACGATCTTGCTCTGGCATACAGCCCTGGTGTTGCAGAGCCTGTACGCGAAATCGCACAAAATGCCGACAACGTGTACAAGTACACGGCGAAAGGCAACATGGTTGCGGTTATCTCTAACGGCACGGCTATTCTTGGTCTTGGTAACCTTGGTCCGCTAGCTTCTAAACCAGTAATGGAAGGTAAAGCGCTGTTGTTCAAACGCTTTGCTGGTCTAGATTCAATTGATATCGAAGTGAAACACCGCACGATCGACGAATTTGTCGACACAGTAGCAAACATTGCAGATACTTTCGGTGGTATTAACCTAGAAGATATCAAAGCGCCTGATTGTTTTGAGATTGAAAAGCGCCTTATCGAACGCTGTGATGTACCTGTATTCCACGATGACCAACACGGCACTGCAATCGTAACGGCTGCGGGTATGCTGAACGCAATTGAGCTGCAAGGTAAGAAGCTAGAAGAATCAACCATCGTTTGTCTTGGTGCTGGTGCTGCGGCAGTGGCATGTATGGAGCTGTTGATCAAATGTGGCGCAATGCGTGAGAAGATCTACATGCTGGATCGTAAAGGGGTGATCCATACACGTCGTGACGACCTAAACGAATACAAACAGTTATTCGCAAACAACACAGATAAGCGTACGCTGGAAGACGTGATTGAAGGTGCGGATCTGTTCTTGGGTGTATCAGGTCCAAATTTACTACCTGCAGAAGCATTGAAGCTGATGGCAGATAAGCCTGTTGTGTTCGCATGTTCAAACCCAGATCCTGAAATCAAACCAGAATTGGCTCACGAAGTGCGTGATGACTTGATCATGGGCACTGGTCGTAGCGACTACCCGAACCAAGTAAACAACGTTCTGTGTTTCCCATTCATCTTCCGTGGTGCATTGGATGTTCGTGCGAGTGAAATTAATGATGAAATGAAGCTTGCGGCAGTCGATGCGATTCGTGAATTGGCAAAAGAGCCAGTACCAGAAGCTGTATTGAAGGCAGCTGGCGTAGACAAGCTAGAGTTTGGCTCTGATTACATCATTCCAAAACCAATGGATCCACGTCTACTACCACGCGTAGCAAAAGCGGTTGCTCAAGCTGCGGTTAATTCAGGTGTAGCGCGTATTGAGATGCCAGAAAACTACATGGCGGAGTAAGCCAAAGTCATTTCTGACAGCAAAGAAAAGGGACGCGATGGCGTCCCTTTTTAGTTTGGTCTGAAACTGTCCCCGGTACAGCCTCATCGTGTTGACGAATTTGTAAGCAATTATTCTTCGTCAAACGCTTCGAATTCGATGCCCATTGCCGTCATCAGCGCTTTCGCTTCTGTAGGAATATCATCTGGGCGGTCTTTACGAAGGTCTTCATCAGTTGGCAGTGGTTGCCCTGTGTAAGCATGTAGGAATGCTTCACATAGTAGCTCACTGTTAGTCGCATGGCGTAAGTTGTTGATCTGGCGGCGAGTTCGCTCATCAGTCAGCACTTTTAAAACTTTTAGCGGGATAGAGACGGTAATCTTTTTTACTTGTTCGCTTTTTTTACCGTGCTCAGCATACGGGCTAATGTATTCGCCATTCCAGTCAGCCATTGCGCACCTTCATTAATGTAATAAGTTAGAAAAATAAATATAGGTGCTGATTTTAGCTGCATTTACCGCCATAAGCAAAGACATATGGACGTCTAGAAGTGTTGACGTCTTATTTTTAGACAAGTAAAGTGAGGTTAATAGTTAGGGAAGAGTGTTAATCAATTGAGCAATACAAGCTAGATATAGCGCATTCCCATTTAGATGTCACCACCCGTGAAAGGATACACCCATGAGCACCCGTAAGCCTGCGACCATTGCTGTACGCACTGGTATCGAGTCAGACAGTCAATATCACGCTGTTGTACCACCAATCTACCTTTCTACTAACTACGGCTTCCCCGCGTTTGGTGAAGTTCCACAATACGATTACACACGTTCTGGTAACCCAAACCGAGGCTTGTTAGAAAAAGCATTGTACGAACTTGAGTCAGGTAAAGGAGCGGTTGTCACTAACTGCGGCACATCGGCATTAAACCTGTGGGTATCGGCGTTTCTTGGACCTGATGACTTAATTGTTGCACCGCATGATTGCTACGGCGGTACGTATCGTCTGTTCAATACTCGCGCCAACAAAGGCGACTTTAAAGTGCAGTTTGTTGACCAGTCGGATCAGCAAGCGTTGGCTGCGGCGATTGCGAAAAAGCCAAAGCTTATCTTGTTAGAAACTCCGTCAAACCCACTCGTACGCGTTGTTGATATTGCGGCTGTGTGTGAGAAGGCAAAACAAGTTGGTGCTTTAGTTGCAGTGGACAATACCTTTTTGACACCTGTGTACCAAAAGCCTTTGGAGCTTGGTGCGGATTTTGTTATCCACTCAACAACGAAATACATTAATGGTCACTCTGACGTGATTGGTGGTGTGGTGATCACTAAGAGCGAAGAGCATGCTGAAGAGTTAGCATGGTGGGGTAACTGCATTGGTGCAACGGGTACGCCATTCGACAGTTACATGACGCTTCGAGGAATTCGTACGCTGGGTGCGCGAATGCGAGTTCATGAAGAAAGCTCTCAGCAAGTGTTGGCGTATTTGCAAACGCAATCTTTGGTAGCGAAGATTTATCATCCAAGTTTGCCAGAGCATCCAGGCCATGACATCGCGAAGAAGCAACAATCGGGTTTTGGTTCTATGCTGAGCTTTGAGTTTGCTGGCTCATTTGAGCAGCTAAAAGTGTTTGTTAAAGAACTTGAACTCTTCTCTCTTGCTGAGTCGCTAGGTGGTGTAGAAAGCTTGATTTGTCACCCTGCGTCAATGACGCATCGTGCGATGGGTGAAGAAGCTCTGGCTGAAGCTGGTGTTTCTCAACAGTTACTGCGCTTATCTGTTGGCTTAGAAGATGCCCAAGATCTGATTGCTGATCTTGAGCAAGCATTTGTGAAAGCTACACAGTAATTGGGAGAGGTAAGGTCATGACTGTACAACGTCAGCTGCATAAATTTGGTGGTAGCAGCTTAGCGAACCCAGAATGTTACCAACGTGTGGTGGGTATTCTTAAAGAGTATTCAGCAGAAAATGATTTGGTGGTGGTATCGGCTGCAGGGAAAACCACTAACCGCTTGATCGAGTTTTTAGAAGGGCTAGATAAAGACGGTCGCATCGCACACGAAGCGCTACAAAACTTGCGACTGTTCCAGACGGAGTTAGTTGAAGCTTTATTAGAAGGAGAAGCGCAAACGCAAGTGCTTGCTTCTCTTCAAGATGAATTCAGTACCTTAGCTGAGTTAACTGCGCCACTTACAGAAGCGCAAAAAGCAGCAGTGCTTGGGCATGGTGAAGTATGGTCGTCACGCTTACTGGCTGCACTGTTATCACAACAGGATCTTCCAGCGGTAGCGCAAGATTCTCGTGCCTTTTTACGCGCAGAAGCTGGAACGCAGCCAGAAGTCGACCGAGCTCGCTCTTATGCACTCATCAAAGAGGCGTTAACTCAACATAGCCACAAGCGTGTCATCATTACAGGCTTTATGGCGCAAAATGAAGTGGGTGAAACAGTACTGTTGGGGCGTAACGGCTCAGACTATTCAGCAACGGTGATTGGTGCATTGGCTGAGGTAAACACAGTGACCATCTGGAGTGATGTTGCTGGCGTTTACAGTGCAGACCCACGTTTAGTGTCGGATGCTTGCTTGTTGCCGTTGCTGCGTTTAGATGAGGCGAGTGAACTTGCGCGTTTGGCTGCGCCAGTGTTGCACAGTCGCACGCTACAGCCAGTTGCTCAAAGCACGATGGATTTGAGCCTCAAATGCAGCTATCAACCTGAATCAGGCTCAACGCGTATTGAGCGCGTATTGGCTTCAGGTCGCGGTGCTAAAATCATTACGTCTCTTGATGAAGTGTTGTTGGTTCAACTGTCTTTTATCCATGGTCATGATTTTGAGCGAGCGCAGAAAGAAGTTCTGCAAGCTTTAAAGCGTGCTCAATTGGAACCATTAGCATTTGAAGCACAACAAGATCAGCAAACTTTGCGTTTGGCGTATACCGCAGAGATTGCTGGCGGTGCATTAACTTATCTACAAGAGTTAGCCGTTGAAGCAGAAATCAAGCTTAAAGAGGGTTACTCACTTTTAGCGGCTGTTGGTGCCGGAGTGACGAAAAATGCAAATCACTGTTTTGGCTTCTATCAACAACTTAAGCATGCGCCTGTTGAGTTTATTTCAGAGACGGAATCAGGTTTGAGCTTGGTAGCAGTACTACGCCGTGCAGAAGTCGAAGAGTTGGTACAACGCATTCATAGTCAGTTGTTTCAAGCGCAAAAGCGTGTAGCGGTTGCGTTGTGTGGTAAAGGTAACATTGGCTCAAGTTGGTTATCGCTGTTTGCTGAGCAAAAAGAAGAGCTCGAAAAACGCCATGGTATGAGCTTTGATTTAGTAGCGGTTGTTGATAGTCAAACGTATTGGTTTGATGAAAACGGGATTGATGCAGCAACAGTTGCTCAGCGCTTTGATGATGAAAGCATCGAGAATGATGGCAACTGGTTGACGAAGCTCGGCGCGATACAAAACTTCGATGAAGCAGTCGTACTTGATGTCACGGCGAGTAAAGAGTTGGCGACACGTTATGTGGAAATTGCGCAGCAAGGTATTCACTTGATTTCAGCGAACAAAGTGGCAGGCTCGGCGGACAGTCAATATTACCACCAAGTACAAGACGCCTTTGCTAAAATTGGTCGTCATTGGCTTTATAACGCTACGGTTGGTGCAGGGTTACCGATCAACCATACTGTTCGAGACTTGCGTGAAAGCGGTGATGATGTCGTCGCACTATCGGGTATTTTCTCCGGTACGCTATCTTGGTTATTCCAGCAGTTTGATGGCTCAGTGCCGTTTGCTGAACTGGTCGATTTGGCATGGCAACAAGGTTTGACAGAGCCTGACCCTCGCTCTGATTTAGATGGCTCTGACGTGATGCGTAAGTTGGTTATCTTGGCTCGTGAATCTGGTTTGAGTATTGAACCAGAGAGTGTGAAAGTGGAATCACTTGTACCAGAAGAGTTGCGAGAACTGAGCCTAGACGCATTCTTTGACCAAGGTGATATTCTAAGTGAGATTCTACAAGAGCGTCTAACCAAGGCTCAGAAAAATGACCAAGTGTTGCGTTATGTCGCGCGTTTAGAGCGTAATGGCAAAGCAACGGTGGGTGTTGAAGCATTATCACGTGAACATGCACTGGCAAACTTACTACCGTGTGACAATATCTTTGCTATTGAGAGTAAGTGGTACAAAGACAATCCATTGGTTATTCGAGGTCCAGGTGCTGGTCGTGAAGTCACGGCTGGTGCGATTCAATCTGACCTTAATCGCCTAGCTGGTTTGTTTTAAATTTCACCGAAACAATTTTTGCGAACGACAACAAAACCTCGGACTATCTCCGGGGTTTTTTATTATTTAGATAATGCCATACTGAATTGGGAAGTTCGGCTAGGGATTGGTCATAAAGGAACTTGAACTATCCTCATTATGAACTTGAGAAAAATTCATAATCACAAGGTTGACATTAAATCGCATTCAATACATTCTGTAGACATATAGACGTCTAAACGTCGATTTGAGGAATTTTGATTTCGTGGTGGAGTTGCCACAGGGAGAGTAAGATGGGATACACGCATGCAGGGCACATCGATGCCTTAAACCAGAATATCGCTGAACTATCAGACAACATCAACGTCTCATTTGAGTTTTTTCCACCAAGCAGTGAGAAGATGGAAGAAACACTGTGGAACTCAGTGCATCGTCTTAAAACTCTTCAACCAAAATTCGTTTCTGTCACATACGGCGCAAACTCAGGCGAGCGTGACAGAACCCATTCGATCATTAAAGAAATCAAAGCGGCAACAGGTCTTGTGGCTGCACCTCACCTAACGTGTATCGACGCAACTCGTGATGAATTGATCGACATTGCTGACGATTACTGGAATAACGGTATCAAAAACATCGTAGCGCTACGTGGTGATATTCCACCGGGTGGTGGTGCGCCAGATATGTACGCATCGGATTTGGTAGAACTGCTTAAAGCGCGTCACGATTTCGATATCTCAGTAGCGGCATTCCCAGAAGTTCACCCTGAAGCGAAAAGTGCTCAATCGGATCTGCTGAATCTAAAGCGTAAAGTTGACGCAGGTGCAAACCGCGCGATTACTCAGTTCTTCTTTGATGTGGAGTCTTACCTGCGCTTCCGTGACCGTTGTGTAGCGGCTGGTATTGATGTCGAAATTGTGCCGGGTATCTTGCCAGTATCGAACTTCAAACAAGCATCTCGCTTTGCGGCGCAGAATAATGTGAAAGTACCAGGTTGGATGAGCAAGCAGTTTGAAGGTTTGGATGATGATCCCGTGACGCGTCAGCTGGTTGGTGCAAGCCAAGCAATTGATATGGTTCGTGTATTAAGCCGTGAAGGTGTGAAAGATTTTCACTTCTACACATTGAACCGTGCAGAGATGACTTATGCACTTTGCCACACTCTAGGTGTGCGTCCACAAGTTGCAGTAGGGGCTTAATGCCCCTTCCCCAGATAAACAAAAGGCTTGCCCATCGGCAAGCCTTTTTCGTTTCATTTAAAGTGACGAATTAGCCGATCACTTCAAGTTCTGTTAGTACTTCTTCTGCCCAGTTAATCCAAGCTTCACGTAGCATTAGGTTACGACGAAGTGTTAGACGCTCAAGACGTGCTTGCTTGTCTAGTGTTGATGGCGTTGCGTAGTACGCTGCTTCGATTTCTTTGTAGTGAGAAACGAGCTTACGAGACTCTTCTACAAGTTCAGAAAGCTGGTCACGGTACGGTGCTGCTGGCTGCACGGCACAAGCCATTAGCTTAGCAGAGAATTCGTCACGTACAGTTGGGTGTGCAGTTGGTTGATCGAACCACTCGCCCAATGCGCTACGACCTGCGTCAGTGATTGAGTAAACCTTACGATCTGGCTTGCCTTCTTGAGGTTCTAGTACGCAAGTAACCAGCTCTTTCTCAGCCATCTTGTTAAGTTCACGATAAACTTGTTGATGGCTTGCTTTCCAGAAGTAACCGATGCTAGCTGAGAATTCTTTAGTGATGTCGTAACCGGTAGCGTCGCGAGTGCTAAGTACAGTTAGAATTACGTGTGGTAATGACATGTCTTCAATCCAAATGGTCAATAAACTTGTAAACAAGCTAGCTACACTTTCATTTGCGTTCTTAATGACGCTTGAGTTTTTTATGTGTAGATAGCACCAACAATGTTGGTCCTGTCACCTTAAAGCCGTTTATCACCTAGAGTGATGGTGTTTCCACCGAGCTGGAGCCTATTTGATTGGACTTGTGAGCTTCCAGCAGGCAAGTAGTATATAAATAATAAGCATGAAGTGGAATAGTAGGACAAAATTACCCAAAAAAACTAATAAAATACTCAATAGTGTTTTTTGGTAGTGAAATATCTTGTTGTGTAGAGACTTTTTGTTTTCTATTTGGATTAATAATCTAGGCTGGTATTGTTCGAATAGTGGAAGTGATTAGTAAATAATAATAAAGGCTGAGATTTCGCTCAGCCTTTTAGTCAACTTTATGTAATCAGATTAACCTGTATTACGCATGCCTGCCGCAATACCTGCAATCGTCACCATCAATGCTTCTTCTAAATTGGCAGAAGCTTCTTCAGTTTGACGAGTTCGGTATAGCAACTCGGCTTGAAGCATGTTCAATGGCTCAACGTAGATGTTACGTAGGCGAATAGATTCTAGACCCCAAGGGTCGCTTTGCATTAGGTTCTCGTTGTTCTCTACGTTTAGTACCGACTTGATATCACGCTGGAGTTGCTCACGTAGTCGATCACCTAATGGTAGAAGTTGATTCTCCACTAGGCGTTGATCATAGTAGCGAGAGATTTCCATGTTGCACTTGGTGTACACCATCTCAAGCATGCCTAGACGAGTAGAGAAGAACGGCCATTCACGACACATCTCTTCCAGTAGCGCCTGATGACCTTTGTCTACAGAGTACTGAATAGCCTCACCTGCGCCTAACCATGCTGGCAGAACCAAGCGGTTTTGGCTCCAAGAGAAGATCCATGGAATCGCACGCAAGCTTTCTACGCCACCGTTTGGATTACGTTTCGCTGGTCGTGAACCAAGTGGCAGTTTACCTAGCTCAAGCTCCGGTGTTGCTTGGCGGAAGTAAGGCACGAAATCTGGCTCGCCACGAACGACACTACGGTATGCTTCGCAGCTTACTTCTGACAAGACGTCCATTAGGTCACGCCACTCTTGCTTAGGCTCTGGTGGCGGCAGTAGGTTTGCTTCAAGGATTGCACTCGCGTACAGGTTGAAGCTATTAACTGCAACATCAGGTAGACCCAACTTAAAGCGGATCATCTCACCTTGCTCTGTTACGCGCAGGCCGCCTTTCAGACTCTTAGGTGGCTGAGATAGTAGTGCAGCATGTGCTGGCGCACCACCACGACCAATTGTACCGCCACGACCGTGGAATAGTGTGAGTTCTACACCTTCTTCTTCTGCAACCTTAACCAGTGAGTCCATCGCATGGTATTGCGCCCAACCTGCTGACATTACGCCTGCGTCTTTTGCAGAGTCAGAGTAGCCGATCATCACCATTTGGTGGTTTTGGATAAAGCCGCGGTATAGGTCGATACCCATTAGCTGTTTGATTACCGCTTCCGCGTTGTTCAAATCGTCTAGGGTTTCGAACAGAGGACACACGTCAATGCGGTAAGGGCAACCTGCTTCTTGAAGTAGTAGGTGTACGGCAAGTACGTCAGAAGCGGTACGCGCCATTGAGATAACGTAAGCACCGAATGCTTCGCGAGGTTGTGCTGCAACAATCTTACAGGTATCCAAAACCTCTTTAACTGGTTCCGATGGTTCCCAGTCACGAGGCAGAAGAGGGCGCTTAGATGCGAGTTCGTTAGTTAGGAAAGCTACCTTATCTTGCTCGCTCCACTGTTCGTAGTCACCGATACCTAGGTAACGAGTCAGTTCAGATAGAACGTCGGCATGACGCGTACTTTCTTGACGGATATCGAGACGAACTAGGTGGATACCGAATGCTTTAACACGGCGTAGAGTATCCAGCAGTGAGCCGTTAGCAATCACGCCCATGCCACATTCGTTTAGTGATTGGTAACACGCGTAAAGTGGTTCCCAAAGCTGCTCTACTTTTTGTAGCGGCGCTTTGACTGCCAGTTTCTGACCGTGAACTTTTGCGTCGAGAATGTCTTTTGTTTCGTTCAGTAGCGAACGTAGCTGTTTAAGGATCGCACGGTATGGTTCGTGTTGATCTTCACCCGCAAGCTCTCGAACTTTGTCGTTACACACTGTCATTGACAGTTCGCTGATCAGTTCGTTGATGTCGTTGAGGTATAGGTCTGCCGCTTTCCAGCGAGACAGAAGCAGTACTTCACGAGTTACGCTGTGAGTTACAAATGGGTTACCGTCGCGGTCACCACCCATCCAAGATGAGAAGTGCACAGGGCGAGCATCAATCGGTAGACCTTCGCCAAGGTATGATTTTAGACGGTCGTTCATTTCACGTAAGAAGTCAGGTACGGCTTCCCATAGTGAGTTTTCTACTACAGCAAAGCCCCATTTGGCTTCATCAAGCGGTGTCGGGCGCTGTTGACGAATAACGTCAGAGTGCCAGCTTTGAACGATAAGCTGCTCAAGACGGCGTTCAGTTTTCTTACGCTCTTTGAAAGAGAGGTCGCTCAGCTCTAGCTTAGATAGACACTCGTTGATCTTTACAAGCTTGTTGATCATAGTGCGACGAGTGATTTCGGTTGGGTGCGCAGTCAGAACTAACTCAATGTTCAGATCGCGAACCGCTTGTGCCGTGTCTAGCTTACTCACATCATTTTGCACTAGTTTTGAGAACAGCGAATTAATTGCGTCAGGTTCGCAGATATGCTCTTCACAATGGCGTGAAATGGTGTGGTATTGCTCAGCAATATTGGTCAGGTTTAGAAATTGGTTGAACGCGCGGGTCACTGGCGTCAATTGCTCATCTGGTAAGCTTTTAATTTCTTCTATTAAGCTTTCTCTGTCAGCGTTATTTCCAGCTTGAGCCGATTTGGATAATTTACGAATGGTTTCCACTTTCTCGAAGATTTCTTCGCCATGAGCATCACGAATCGTGTTACCCAGAAGGTGGCCCAACATGCGCACATTGCTTTTAAGTGCGGCGTATTTCTCGTTCATTGTCATCCTGCCTCGTAAAAAAACTACATCCATTGTCCTTGTTAAGACTCCAATCTAGCGAAAATAACCAGTTCTAGTCAAATAAAGCAGAGTAAGTTTGCAATTATTCCGCTGCTGACCTGATTTAGAGCAAAATTAGGTCAGCTTATGCCACTCGAAGTGAAAATTAATTACAAAATTGCCGCTTAAAGAAGGATATAGCGTGCTAGAAGAATAGTGGCGAAGATAACAAAATGCAGCTCAATCGAGCTGCATTGTGAGGAAAGTACAGAATGCGACTAACAACAATATTTCACCATCGCACGTGATAACACGTCGATGGTTGGGTCGATAAAGTCGAAAGAGAGGAACTCATCTGGTTGATGAGCTTGATCAATTGAACCGGGACCTAGAACTAAGGTTGGACACAGTTGCTGCAGAAATGGCGCTTCAGTACAGTAGTTGACGGTTTCTGAGCTGGTTTGACAGATCTCTTCAACACCACCAATAAATGGGTGATCGTGTTGACATTCGTAACCCGGAATTGGCTCGTGCAAGGGAATAATTTCTAATCGCCCTGGCCATTTCGCCTCGACTTCTTTCAATGCTCCGCGCAGCATGTTCTCTAAACCATCAAGGCTAATACCAGGAAGAGGACGAACGTCATAATGCAGTTCACAGCAACCGCAAATACGGTTTGCGCTGTCACCACCATGGATATGACCAAGGTTTAGGGTAGGGCTTGGAATAGCAAAACCCGGATGGTGATACTCTTTAACCAATTTGTCGCGCAGTTGCATCATGGCAAACATGACTTCATGCATTATTTCAATTGCGTTGACGCCGAGCGCAGGATCAGACGAATGACCGGACTTGCCTGTTACGCGAATGGCATTTGCCACATGCCCTTTATGACCTCGAATTGGTACGAGGCTGGTGGGTTCGCCAATGATGCAGTAATCCGGCTTAAAAGGCGCATTCTCAGTGAAATGACGGGCACCTAGCATGGTGGTTTCTTCATCACAGGTCGCCAATACATAAAGCGGCTTGGTTTGCTTACTCCAGTCGATTTTCTTTACCGCTTCATAAATAAAGGCAAAGAAGCCTTTCATATCAGCAGTACCCAAACCGTAAAAGCGGTTGTCTTTTTCGGTCAGCTTATGTGGGTCAAAACTCCAACGTCCTTCATCAAATGGCACTGTGTCGCTGTGACCTGCGAGAAGTAGACCGCCTTCACCTTCACCCATACGTGCAATCATATTGTGTTTGCCTGGCTCCACTTCGATCACTTCAACACTGAAGCCAAGATCTTTAAACCAAGAAGCTAGCTTCTCGATCACTTTGGCATTGCCTTGATCCCAACTTGGATCGGTTGAGCTGATCGAAGAGGTACTGATCAGTCCTTCATAGACCTCTAGAAAACTTGGTAATTGCATGGATTCTTCAATTCTCCTATTGACAGACAGAGCACAAAAATGTAAAACACATATTAAATCATATTTGATGAATAAAAAATCAAAATAAAGCAAAAATTAAATATGAATAGTCATTTTGAGCCTTAAGTATATGGATGTCATGTAATGCTAAAAACCACGATTATCGGAGCCAGCGGCTACACCGGCGCAGAGTTGGCTTTAATGGTCAACAAACACCCTGAACTCACGCTATCAGGTTTATACGTTTCCGCCAATAGCGTAGATGCAGGAAAGAATATTGCTCAATTGCACGGCAAGCTAGCGGGTGTGATTGATATGCCAGTTTCACCACTGACTGACCCTGAGCAAGTTGCTCAAGTGTCTGATGTGGTCTTTCTGGCAACGGCACATGAAGTGAGCCATGACTTAGCTCCTATCTTCTTAGAGGCGGGATGTCAGGTATTCGATTTATCTGGTGCATTTCGTGTGAAAAGCGAAGGCTTCTACGACACCTTTTATGGCTTCGAACATCAATATAACAACTGGCTAGATAAAGCAGCATACGGCTTAGCAGAGTGGAACCAAGAATCAATAAAAACCACTCCTTTGATTGCAGTGGCAGGTTGCTACCCAACCGCTTCACAGCTTGCAATCAAACCTTTATTAGAACACGCATTACTGGATACCAACCAATGGCCTGTGATTAACGCAACCAGTGGTGTATCAGGTGCAGGGCGTAAAGCTTCCATGGTTAACAGCTTCTGCGAAGTGAGCTTGCAACCTTACGGTGTCTTTAACCATCGTCATCAACCAGAGATTGCTCAGCATTTAGGTTGCGATGTGATTTTTACTCCACACCTAGGCAACTTCAAACGCGGCATTCTTGCCACTATCACGATGAAATTGGCACAAGGTGTGACGGAAGCACAAGTGGTACAAGCGTTTGAACAAGCTTACCAAGGCAAGCCAGCGGTTCGCCTTAAAGGTGACGGTATTCCACGTATTCAGGATGTCGAAAATACGCCTTTTTGTGATATCGGCTGGAAGGTACAAGGCGAACACATCATTGTGATTTCGGCGATCGACAACCTACTTAAAGGTGCATCGAGTCAAGCGATGCAATGTCTCAATATTCATTACGGTTACCCAGAACTGACAGCGTTGCTGTAGTCGTTGAAAGAGGGAAATGCGATGACGCAAACCAATCAAGCTCCTTTAGTCATTAAGCTCGGTGGTGCAGCCCTATCTTGCACTCAAACCTTAAGCCAACTGTTTGGTGCCATTGCGGCTTACCAAAAGTCGGCACAGCGACAAATCGCCATCGTTCATGGCGGTGGCTACCTAGTTGATGAGTTGATGGCAAAGCTTCAGCTTGAAACCGTAAAGAAAAACGGTCTTCGCGTAACGCCTTATGAGCAAATTCCTGTGATTGCAGGTGCGCTTGCGGGTACAGCAAACAAATTGCTTCAAGGTCAAGCGATTGCGGATGGTCTAAACGCTGTAGGTCTTAGTCTCGCTGATGGTGGGCTATGTCATGTTGAAGAGCTGGCCCCAGAGCTAGGCGCAGTAGGTAAAGCATCACCGGGTGATTCAACCCTATTACAAGCGGTGCTAAACGCAGACGCATTGCCGATCATCAGCTCAATTGGTCTGACTGAAAAAGGTCAGATGATGAATGTGAATGCTGACCAAGCCGCTGTTGCAGTGGCCGGTGCGTTAGATGCGGAGTTAGTACTTCTGTCTGATGTTAGCGGTGTACTCGATGGCAAAGGTCACCTGATCAAAACGCTATCCGAGCAAGAAGCCGATGCATTGATCAAAGGGCAAGTGATCACCGACGGTATGATCGTCAAAGTTAAAGCCGCTTTGGAGGCTGCCAATGATCTTGGTCGTCCTATCGAAGTTGCGACATGGCGTTACCCAGAGAAACTGACCCAGCTATTCGCGGGTGAAAGTATCGGAACGCAGTTTCTGCCGCAATAGAGCAGAAGCAAACCAGTTAAAGAATTGAACATTAGGAAGTGGTTGGCACTGACCGCCGAGAGCAGCGCCAGTTAAGTTTGGAGAAAAAACATGAGCAAAGTGAACGTAAATAAAGTGGTAGTCGCATACTCAGGCGGTCTAGATACTTCAGTAATCATCCCGTGGCTAAAAGAGAACTACGACTGTGAAGTAGTAGCTTTCGTTGCCGATGTTGGTCAAGGTGCAGAGGAGCTTGAAGGTATTGAAGCGAAAGCAAAAGCTTCTGGTGCTTCTGAATGTTACATCGCTGATCTGAAAGAAGAAATGGTAGCGGATTACATTTACCCTACGCTAAAAACCGGTGCTTACTACGAAGGTAAATACTTACTAGGTACATCAATGGCGCGTCCAATCATTGCCAAAGCGCAGGTTGAAGTTGCACGTAAAGTGGGCGCAGACGCTCTGTGCCATGGTTGTACAGGTAAAGGTAATGACCAAGTACGTTTTGAAGGTGCATTTGCAGCACTAGCACCAGATCTGCATGTTATTGCGCCTTGGCGTGAATGGGATCTAGTGAGCCGTGAAGAGTGCTTAGATTACCTAGCAGAGCGTAACATTCCTTGTTCAGCATCTCTTACTAAGATTTACTCGCGTGATGCGAACGCATGGCACATTTCTACTGAAGGTGGCGTTCTAGAAGATACATGGAACGCGCCAAATGAAGATTGCTGGGCTTGGACTGTAGACCCAGAGCAAGCACCGAATGAAGCAGAAACCGTGACGTTAAAAGTAGCGAAAGGTGAAGTTGTTGAGGTAGACGGTGAAGCGATGACACCATATAACGCGTTGGTTTACCTAAACGAAAAAGGTGCGAAGCACGGTGTTGGTCGTATCGATATTGTCGAAAATCGTCTAGTGGGAATGAAGTCTCGTGGTTGTTACGAAACTCCGGGGGGCACCATCATGATGGAAGCACTGCGTGCGGTAGAGCAACTGGTGCTGGATAAAGCGTCATTTGAATTCCGCGAGGAGCTTGGTCTGAAAGCATCGCACCTTGTTTATGATGGTCGTTGGTTCACGCCGCTGTGCAAGTCTATTCTTGCGGCTTCTGAAGAGCTCGCGCAAGACGTGAATGGCGAAGTGGTTGTGAAGCTTTACAAAGGTCACGCAACGGTAACGCAAAAACGTTCGGATAACAGTTTGTACTCTGAAGAGTTTGCTACTTTTGGTGAAGATGAAGTTTATGACCAAAGCCATGCTGAAGGCTTTATCCGTCTTTACTCACTATCAAGCCGTATCCGTGCGCTGAACAGCCAGAAAAAATAAGCCAATTTAACGTCTTATAAGATAACAGACCTGCCACTATTGGCAGGTCTTTTTGGTTTTTGCTGACCTTATTGGCATAAAGATAAAATAGTCATGAATAAATATGTAGAAATATTGAATTTCTACTTTATTTTTGTCTACGATTATCGTAACGTTGAGGCATAAGAAAAAGTGAGCAAATGACCACCGATTTGGTCAACACTTAATGAATAACACGTTAGCGTAAGCAATAGTCATCAGGAGAGACGCAATGGCATTATGGGGCGGAAGATTTACCCAAGCGGCAGATACCAGATTTAAAGACTTCAACGATTCGTTGCGTTTCGATTACCGATTGGCTGAGCAAGACATCGTAGGCTCAATTGCGTGGTCTAAAGCATTGCTGTCTGTTGACGTGTTATCTGCAGATGAACAACAAAAGCTTGAGCTAGCACTAAATGAACTCAAGCTTGAAGTGATGGAAGACCCACATCAAATCTTACGTTCAGACGCTGAAGATATCCACTCTTGGGTCGAGCAGCAACTGATCAATAAAGTTGGTGACCTAGGTAAAAAGCTACACACGGGACGTTCTCGTAACGACCAAGTTGCAACCGATCTCAAGCTTTGGTGTCGTCAGCAAGGTCAACAACTGTTGATTGCACTTGATCGCCTACAAACTCAAATGGTTGGTGTTGCTAAGCAGCATCAAGGTACTGTTCTTCCTGGTTATACGCACTTACAACGTGCTCAGCCTGTGACGTTTGCTCACTGGTGCTTGGCTTATGTTGAAATGTTTGAGCGTGATTACTCACGTCTGAACGATGCGCTAAAGCGTTTGGATACGTGTCCACTCGGCTCGGGTGCGCTTGCGGGGACCGCTTACCCTATCGACCGTGAAGAGCTGGCTCACAACCTTGGTTTCCACCGTGCGACACGTAACTCGCTAGACTCGGTTTCTGACCGTGACCATGTGATGGAACTGATGTCTGTGGCATCTATTTCAATGTTGCACCTATCTCGCTTGGCAGAAGACATGATCTTCTACAACTCGGGTGAGTCCAACTTTATTGAACTAGCCGATACCGTGACTTCAGGTTCTTCGTTGATGCCGCAAAAGAAAAACCCAGATGCATTAGAGCTTATTCGTGGTAAGACAGGTCGTGTATACGGCGCGCTTGCTGGCATGATGATGACGGTGAAAGCGCTGCCACTGGCTTACAACAAAGACATGCAAGAAGACAAAGAAGGTCTGTTCGATGCGCTTGATACATGGAATGACTGTATGGAAATGGCAGCATTGTGTTTCGATGGCATTAAAGTTAATGGCGAGCGTACGTTAGAAGCGGCGAAGCAAGGTTACGCAAACTCAACTGAGCTGGCGGATTACCTAGTGGCGAAAGGCATCCCATTCCGTGAAGCGCACCATATCGTCGGTGTTGCTGTGGTTGGTGCAATTGCCAAAGGCTGTGCGTTAGAAGAGTTGTCGATTGAAGAATTGAAATCTTTCTCTGAAGTGATTGAGGCGGATGTGTATGACATCTTGACCATCGATTCATGCCTTGAGAAACGTTGTGCGCTTGGTGGCGTGTCGCCGCAGCAAGTGGCTTATGCTGTCGACCAAGCAGACAAGCGTCTATCTCAACGTGACACTTCAGCAGTCAAAGTACGTCCAGCACGTCTGACGGATATTGAGACACTGGAAGGCATGGTGGCGTACTGGGCAAATATGGGTGAGAATCTACCACGCTCACGTAATGAGTTGGTACGTGACATTGGTTCTTTCGCGGTTGCCGAGCACCACGGAGAAGTCACTGGTTGTGCGTCTTTGTATGTCTATGACTCAGGCTTAGCAGAGATTCGCTCTTTAGGTATTGAAGCGGGTTGGCAAGGTCAAGGGCAGGGCAGTGCGATTGTGAACTATCTGGTTGAGAAGGCGCGCCAGATGGCTATTAAGAAAGTCTTTGTGCTGACACGTACGCCAGAGTTCTTTATGAAGCAAAGCTTCTTGCCAACGTCGAAGTCATTGCTGCCAGAGAAAGTACTGAAAGATTGCGATCAGTGCCCACGTCAGCATGCATGTGATGAAGTTGCACTGGAGATCAACTTGTTCGAACAATTGATCCAGAAAAGTAACGTAGCCTAGGTTAATGATTTTTTTAGTATTTAAGAAAATACTAAAAAAATCAGAAAAAAATTTGGAACCTTTGAGAGGAAGCCCGGTCTATTAAAGTACCACTGCTTTTTCTTAGAAGAATCTAAGAGAGCCCCAAGACCGGTATTGGTTTTGGGGCTTTTTTCTATCTGTCATCTGGATGATGATCATCTTTATTTTGTTTTCTATGGCGGCGCTGCCACGGCAGAATAACGAAGCGCATCCAGAGGTGTAAAAACAGCAGACCATTAAACGCAAAGCCCGCAAAGATCAGTGCGATCGACTCGATGCTTTGTGGATCATCTTTAAATGCAAACCACCATACGATCCAACATAAGACAGAGAGCACGGTAAGTTGATCCATGCATCGCTGGCAACGCCCGATTTTTTTCCAAAACCAATGCTCTTGGCAACTTCGACAAGTCATTGTTCTACCCAAACTATCTATTTGTTTCTGATTATAACCTCAACTCCTGTTTGATAGTGTTTTTGCTTGGTTTCTTAGTCTCGCTTATCAAACCAAAAATGAAAAATTAGCTTGGTCAAAATTGTGTAGCACGTAATTGATGTATGGTGCGCTGTCAGCCTGACAATAGGAAAAATAATAATGTCGACAGAACTTAAAGTAGCACTTGGTTTAGCGGGTAGCTTTTTCACGATTGGATTAACAGCCATTGTGTTGGTGAGCCGCTATGCAATGATGACTGCATAACCACAGCTCTATTGATTCTTGAATTGATAAAGCTGAAAGAAGAAAGCCTCGTCTATGACGAGGCTTTTTGTTTATCGATGTTAAGGAAAATGAGGGCAGGATTAGCAACCAGGACCACAGTCTAGGCAGTGCTTGATTGTCTCTGGACCTAAGTGAAGTTTTGCATTCAAATCTCGCAGTGCGGTGCGAACGCCTTCTTCAATTACTGGGTGGTAAAACGGCATATCCAACATTGCTGAAACTGTCATTTTATTTTGATGTGCCCAAGCGAGCAGGTGGGCTAAGTGCTCGGCGTTTGGTCCCATCATTTCTGCGCCCAAGAAGCGTCCGGTGCCTTGTTCTCCGTACACATGCAATATGCCTTTATTGCGTAGCATCACTCGTGAGCGACCTTGGCTTTCAAACGAGACCTCTCCGGTTGCGAAACAGCCGCAGGTGCCTAAACGTGCTTCCAATTGCTTAAAGGTTTCACCAACCATGGCAATTTGTGGATCAGAGAATACAGCAGAAATAGGCGAGCGGCGCAAACCTGCACGAATATCAGGAAAGCGGCCAGCGTTATCACCAGCAATACGACCTTGGTCTGCCGCTTCATGAAGCAGTGGAATTTGGTTACTTGCATCACCTGCGATGAAGATGCTCTCTACCGAAGTTTGCAATGTATAGTGATCCGCCGTTGGTACGCCGCGCTCATCTAATGCCACACTGGTGTTTTCAATCGCGAGCTTATCCACATTCGGGCGACGACCTGTAGCTGCCAATACGTAATCGACAATAAAGGTTTCTAGTTCACCATCGTGGTTGATGAACTGAATTTCGACCTTATCTTCACCGTTATTTTTTGGCGAAGCAATACGTTTCATGCTTTCGATTTTTACATCGGTATCAAGGTAAAACTCTTCTTTGAATGCTTTATCGGCGTACGCCATCACTTCAGGGTCCGTCAATGGTCCTACTTGACCACCAAGACCAAATAGCTTCACATTCACTCCTAAACGATGCAGCGCTTGACCCAATTCAAGACCAATGACACCTGGACCAAATACTGCAACGGATTCTGGCAAGTCATCCCAATCGAATACATCATCGTTAATGACTAGGCGATCGCCGAGCTCATTCCATACCGCTGGATATGCTGGACGTGAGCCTGTTGCGATCACAATGCGTTTTGCGGTGATCTGAGTGTGGTCATTAACGATTAGCGTATTGTCATCAATAAACTTGGCATAGCCTGAAACTTTATCTTCAGCAGGGATCTCATCGACGCCTTCCAACACAAAGCCAACAAAGCGGTCACGTTCACGCTTTACTCGATCCATTACTTCACGACCGTTAATGTAAATCTCGCCTTGTGGGTGCACGCCGAAACCTGGTGCTTTCTCGATTTGATGTACGCTTTCTGCTGCAGCGATCAAAAGTTTTGAGGGCATACAACCTACACGAGCACATGTTGTGCCGTAAGGACCACCTTCGATCATCACAACACTGTCTGTGTGCGCTTTTGCTGCGCGGTATGCACCAAGACCTGCTGTACCACCACCAATGATTGTTACGTCAACATTTAACTGTTTCATAATGGATTCTCGTTTTGTCCAAACTGAGTTGAGATGACTAAGTTTAGAAGAGTGAATTTGAGTTCATTAATCTTGATAGTCCGAAGAAGAGCAGTGATCAAGACTAAGCATAGGAAGTGATTGAGGGGGTAGTCTCCCGGGCGAGGGATGCTCCGGGAGACTGAGGGCTGAGTTCTGGACAGCTAAATTGCCAACCCAAGCCCATTAGGCAAATTATTAACCTAGGTAAGCTTCTAATTCTTCGCTACCACCGATGTGTTTACCACCGATGAACACTTGAGGAACCGTCGTACGACCCGAAATTGCACGTAGACTGACTGTTGTTGCGTCTTTACCCAAAATCACTTCTTCATATTGAAGACCGTGGTCAATCAGATTTTGTTTCGCTTTCATGCAGAAAGGGCAACCTGGTTTAGTGAACACAGTGATCGATTCTTGAGTTTTGTACTCAGGTGCTACGTAGTTCATCATTGTATCTGCATCAGAAACTTTGAACGGGTCGCCTGGTTCGTTTGGTTCAATAAACATTTTCTCAACCACACCGTTTTTCACTAGCATGCTGTAACGCCATGAACGCTTGCCGAAGCCGATGTCGTTTTTGTCTACTAGCATACCCATGCCATCTGTGAACTCACCGTTACCATCTGGGATGAAAGTGATGTTTTCAGCTTCTTGGTCAGCTTTCCATGCATTCATTACAAACGTGTCGTTTACTGATACACATAGAATCTCATCCACACCATGCTCTTTAAATACTGAGAATAACTCGTTGTAACGAGGTAGGTGGCTTGACGAACAGGTTGGAGTAAACGCACCTGGCAAGCTGAATACGATAACCGTTCTGTCTTTAAACAGTTCATCCGTGGTTACGTTCACCCATGCGTCACCTTTACGAACAGGAAAAGTAACTTGTGGTACAGCTTGACCTTCTTTTGATGCAAACATGATGATTTCCTTTTTAAATTTATGAAATAATTCGTTTTCGAGCTTAGCGTTATTTGTCGCTCAGTTTCGTTTTGTTGAGCTCATTATTGAAAAAAAACTTTGATAGCTCTAATCGTTTAATGCTATGGTTTTGATAGATTATTTCTATCGCCAAACAAGAAGCGAATCGTACGTATGAATATCCGAGATTTTGAGTACTTGGTGGCGCTTGCGGAGCACAAGCATTTTCGAAAAGCAGCAGAAGCCTGTTTTGTTAGCCAACCAACTTTAAGTGGCCAGATTCGAAAACTGGAAGACGAACTTGGTACAGCCTTACTAGAAAGGAGCAGCCGTCGAGTGCTGTTTACTGATTCTGGTTTGCAATTGGTGGAGCAAGCAAAACGCATCTTAAGTGAAGTAAAAACTTTCAAAGATATGGCGAGCGGTCAAAGCGGTGCGATGACCGGTCCAATGCACATTGGCTTTATTCCAACCGTTGGCCCTTACCTATTGCCAAAAATAGTCCCTCGACTGAAAGAAGAGTTTCCTGAGTTAGAACTGTTTTTACATGAGGCTCAAACCCACCAATTGGTACGTCAGTTGGAAGAAGGTAAGCTTGATTGCCTTGTACTAGCGTCAGTTGATGAAACAGCTCCGTTTAAAGAGATTGAAGTCTATAACGAGCCGTTGAGTGTTGCTGTACCTTGCGATCACGAATGGGCTGGTTTAGACCATATAGACATGTTGGATCTTAATGGTCGAACCGTTTTGGCGCTAGGAGATGGTCACTGCCTACGCGACCAAGCACTTGGTTTTTGCTTTGCTGCAGGAGCAAAAGATGACGAGCGCTTTAAAGCAACTAGTCTAGAAACATTACGTAATATGGTTGCGGCGGGCGCAGGTATCACGTTATTACCACAGTTATCTGTACCGCATGAGAAGAAGAAGGATGGTGTCTGTTATGTCCCTGCGATTAATCCAACACCTTCGCGCAGCATTGTTTTAGTTTATCGTCCGGGCTCTCCACTGCGTGCTCGTTTCGAAACCTTGGCTGCAACGATTAAAGGGGTACTAGAGGCTCAGGAAGACTCTATTGCCGCTTAAGCGCAAGTTAATATAAGAAAAGGGAGCCCAATGGCTCCCTTTTTTGTTTTATCTGATGAGTGGTTGTTAGAACAACTCTTCTGAGCCGCTACCACCACCTGAATAGATACTGTCTTCTAAACTGTTACCGACGTACTCAGTTGGCTCAGTTCCTTTCTCAAAATATTCGAACATGGATGAACCATCGACTTTATGAGTCAGAAGGCCGCTATCACGATCAATACGAACACGGACGATATCTTCTGGGATGTTTTTCGCTTTTTGAGGCGTACCTTCAAGTGCGACGCGCATGAAATCAATCCAAGCTGGCTCAGCTGTCTTCGCCCCCGATTCCGCACCAGAAATCTGTCCTTTACCAAGGTTGCTGTTCACAGTCGTTCGACCTAGAGTGCGAGAGTGATCGTCAAAGCCAACCCATGCAATAGCGACAATGCCCGGACCGTAACCGTTATACCATGTATCTTTTGAATCGTTGGTTGTACCGGTTTTACCGCCAATATCGCGGCGTTCGAGTTTCTGAGCGCGCCAACCTGTGCCGTTCCAACCGGTACCATCACGCCAGCTACCGCCGCCCCAAATGTTGCTGTACATCATCTCACGCATTAAGAATGCGTTTTGTGCTGAGATAACTTGCTTCGCATATTGTGGTGTATCGTCTTCTAATGCGTTGTCTGATGTTGGCTCATCGATTGCGATATCTTGCTCGCCAAACTCTGCGGCAAACTTATCTTCAACCGGCGCTTCTTGCTCCATTTGAGGGCAATCATGCTGACAGATAACTTTTGGATTGGCTTTAAATAGCACTTCACCGAAAGAGTCTTCAACGTGGTCAATGTAGAATGGTTCAACATAGTAACCACCGTTGGCAAAGACCGAGTAACCTTGTGCTACTTTCATCGGCGTTAAGCTACCCGCACCAAGCGCAATAGTCTCTGAACGCGGCACTTCGTTGATATCAAAACCAAAGCGAGTCAGGTATTCGCGAGTCGCATCTAAGCCTACTTCACGCAAAGTGCGCACCGCCATTACGTTTTTCGATTGTGCTAAACCGATACGTAGACGAGTAGGGCCAATGTATGTCGGCGGTGAGTTCTTCGGACGCCAGGCCGAACCAGAACCTGCATCCCATTTGTTGATAGGAGCATCGTTAACTAATGATGCCAGCGTTAGACCTTTATTGATCGCAGCTGAGTAGATGAAAGGCTTAATACTTGAACCTACCTGACGGACCGACATGGTCGCACGGTTAAATTTGCTATGGACGAAGTTAAAACCACCAACGAGAGAAAGTACCGCACCATTTTCTGGGTTCATTGCGACAAACGCGGTGTTTGCATTTGGCACTTGGCTCAACTTCCAATTGTTGATGGTGTTACCATCTTTGTCAGTTGTGCTGACTTCGCGAACCCAAACTTGCTGGCCTACTTCTAGGATCTCTTGCGCTGATTTTGGTGCTGCGCCTTGGCGTTCATCAGTCAGGAACTTACGAGCCCAGCTCATGCCTGTCCAAGCGAGAGTTTGTTCGTCGTTGTTTTTCACCCAAACTTGTGCCGTTTTACCGTCTACTTTGGTCACAACCGCTGGATAAAGTTGACCATATGTTGGCTGCTTCTTCAGATGCTTCTCAATCTGCTCTGTATCCCAAGCAGGTTCGCCTTGTTTCCACAGTACTTTCTCTGCTCCGCGATAGCCGTGACGTTCATCGTAAGCAAGGATATTGTTGATGGATGCTTTGTTTGCTGCGTCTTGAAGCTTTGAATCTACCGTCATGTAAATGTTCAAACCAGACGTATACGCTTTGTCTGCACCGTACTCTTTTACTGCCCAAGAACGTGCTAGTTCTGCGACGTATGGGGCAGACAGTTCGATTTCAGCGCTATGGTAGCGTGCCACAATTGGCTCTGAGCGTGCTTCATCGTATTGCGCTTGAGTGATGTATTTCTCATCCAGCATACGCATCAAGACCACATTACGACGCTTTGTCGCTCGCTCTAGTGAGTAAAGTGGGTTCATGGTTGATGGCGCTTTTGGCATACCTGCTAACGTAGCAATCTCGCTGAGAGTCAGTTCATTCAAACTCTTACCGAAATAAACCTGAGCGGCTGCACCAAAACCGTAAGAGCGGTAGCCAAGGAAAATCTTGTTAACGTATAGCTCCATGATCTCTTGTTTTGTCAACAACTGCTCAATGTGAATCGCAATGAAGATCTCTTTTACTTTACGCATGATTTTCTTCTCATTTGATAAGAAGAAGTTACGCGCTAGCTGCTGAGTGATGGTACTCGCACCTTGTTTTGCAGAACCAGATAATGCCACCACAACAGCAGCACGAGTAATACCGATTGGATCGATACCAGGGTGCTCATAAAAGCGGCTATCTTCGGTCGCAATCAGCGCGTGAATCAAATCTTGCGGAATTTCGTCGTAGGTAACAGGAATTCGGCGCTTCTCGCCAAACTGTGCGATCAGTTTCCCATCTTGACTAAAAACCTGCATAGGTGTTTGTAATTCAACATCTTTTAGGGTTGCAACATCTGGCAATTCAGGCTTCACGTACTGATAGAAGCCAAAAATTGTGGTGACTCCAAGAATTATGCAAATCAATGTTAAAAATAATAAACGCTTTATGAACTTCACCGGAGAATCCCTGATTGGTTGAGGCTGTGTAACGGCAAACCCTTGTACTCTTAGGTCAAAAATTTAGCACATAAGAGGTATTAACTCCTATTTGGGTGCTAATAACAACCTTTGCACGAAGAAAATTCTCTGTGCGCTAACTACATAAGCACGCAGGAATTTCGGAGCGAGAGTAGAGATGGATAAGCTATTAGTTACGGGCATAGATATTGGCCATAACAGCCTCAAAGCCGTGGTACTTAAACCCAATGGCAACAGTTACGCCTTATTGGGTTACAAAGAAATAATACTTAAGGAAGGTATTGTCGCTGAAAATAACACCATAAATCATCAAGAAATTGTAAAGACCCTTAAAGAGATAAGAAAAGAGCTACCATTTTGGGCTCGACGGGTCGCAATTTCTGTTCCTGATAATGCCGTGATCAGCAAGAAGCTGCAAATTGAGCAGAACTTGGAGGAGAGTGAGAAAGAGTTTGCCGTGGTGCAAGCTTTCTCGCATCAATCCCCATTTCCTGTTGAAGAGCTCAGTCTTGATTTTGTAAAGCTTGATGCCGATGAGCAGATGCGTGGAACAGACAGTTATCAAGTATTCGCGACTCGCAAAGATGTCGTTGAAACTCGCGTCGATGCTCTGCAAAAGTCAGGCTTGAAAACCGTGCTGGTGGACGTGCATTCACAAAGTTTAGGGCATATATGGAAACTGGCTGTCGAGCGCTTCCCTGAAAAGAGCAAGTATTGCTTGTTGGATATCAGTGCATTGAGCAGCTCTTTCACCATGTTTACAGAGCAGAGTGAATTGTTCCACAAGGAATTTCCTTACGGCACGCGAACTTCAAATGATCTATTTCAGCAAGACCCTCTTGCTGAAGACACGCAAGTTGCTACTGAGCAGTTTAATCGACAAATCGTTGATCGTGTAAAGCGCCAGATTCAGCTCTATACCTCGATTAATGGTAGTCAAGACATCAAAGGCATTTGGTTGTCTGGTGAAGGTGCAGCTACGCCAATGTTAGCAGAAGAACTTTCAAGTCAGTTGGCATTGGAGTGTGAGTTGCTTAATCCGCTCGGTCTATTCGAGATGAAAGTATCGAAACGCAAACGCCGTGCAGCAGATTGGCAGCATTTTACTGCGGCTGCGGGCTTAGCGGTTAGAGGTATTCAATGGCTAGGAGGCAAACATGCTGTATCACATTAACCTCCTTGCGTGGCGTGAGAATCAACGTGAAGAACACCGCCGCCGCTTTCTCAGTTTGATCGTCTTGGGGGTGATTGTTGCGTTGGGCGTGCAATGGGGCATTGGTAAGTTCTATCAATATCAGCAGGATCAACAACAGCAGCGCCTTGATTATTTGGCGCACTATATCTCCCAGCTTGATAAACGAATCGAAGCGATGAAGATTGCTGAACAAGAGCACAGCAAGATCTTGGAGAGGTTAAAGATCGTTGAAGGTTTGCAAAATGGGCGTAATAAGACCACGGAGTTCATGAACCTGATGCCGTCGGTGATCCCTGAAGGAGTCTACGTCGATAAGATCAAAATGAATGATTATGAAATTGAAATCTCGGGTATCTCTGATAGTACACCTCGCTTGGCCACCATGCTCGACAACATGGAGCGTTCAGCCAAGCTGCTAGATGTCGACATGCATTCTATCGTTCATGGTAAAGCGCGTTTTGGGAAAGAGTTTCAGACTTTCAAAGTTTCCTTCATGTTCAAAGACGCCTCGGTGAAAGGAGGTAACCAACATGGTTAATTGGCAAGATCTAGAAATGGATGAGATCGCTGAGTGGCCATTGGTGCCTCAGATAGTAGTGATCTTGTTGTTAGTTGTGCTGATTCAAGGCCTTGGTTATTGGTTTTATTTAAAGCCAGAGCAAGAACAGCTGAATAACCTTATTCAAGAAGAACAAACCTTAAAAGTTGCGTTACGGATCAAAGCGAACAAAGTCGCTGCTTTGCCTCAATTGCAATCGCAACTTGATGAGCTTACTACTCGATACGAATTGCTACTGCAACAACTGCCTGCACAGAAAGAGCTGGCAACCATGTTGGCTTCGGTGAATGAACTCGGAATTGATAATAAGTTGACGTTCACCCGAATCGACTGGGGTGATAAGCAATCAGAACACTTCCTTTATCGTTTACCGCTCGACATTGAGTTGACAGGGGATTTTCATGATATCGGTCGTTTCTCCCAAGCGATTGCGACGTTGCCACGCATCATCACTTTTAAAGACGTGACTTGGCAGCGTGTCAGCCAAGAGAGTGAAACTCTGCACTTTCGTGTGAAAGCAAACACTTACCAGTTCAAACCAGAGGTGAAGAAAGATGAGAAGTAAATCTTTGCTGATGGTGTGTATTGCTGGCGTTTTGACTGCCTGCCAAGCCAATGATGAATCACTGACGGAATTTATTCGTGACGTGGAGAACCAAGCTCGCCGTGATGTCACCAAACTGCAGCCTGTTGAAGAGTATGTTGTCGTTAATTACGAACCCGAAATATTGCGTGCACCTTTCGAATTGCCAAAAGAGGCAACGATTGCGACTCAACCTGTTGCAAGAAAAGACTGCTGGCAACCTCCTTCAAGAAAGCGAACTGGCAAATTGGAAAGGTTTCCTCTTGCGCAACTGCGCTTGAAGGGGGTGATGGGTATCGGCAGCAGTGTTTCTGGGTTGGTTCAGGCTCCGAATGGCACTGTTTACAAAGTAAAACCAGGTCAATACCTCGGACGCAACAATGGCAAGGTTACCCATGTATCCCACAACTATTTATTGATTAATGAAACCTTGCCAGACGGTTTGGGCTGTTGGCAAAAACGCAAAGTTAAGTTGGCTTTGAGATAGGCATAGCTGCATTTATTTTTGATATTGAGTAATGATGAAAATGAGACAAGGATTAACACTGACACCAAGGAAGCTAACAGGGCTCTTCTCTTTATGGTTGTTTCTACTTTTAGCCCCTTTAGTCGCAGCGGAAGAAGTAAAGTCTAACTCGCTTAAGAGCATTGACTTCCGTACTAATAAAGATAAAGACGCGGTTATCGTCGTAGAGCTTGCATCGCCAGCTGCTATTGTTGATATCAAGCGTGTGCAAGAAGGTTTAAGTATCGACTTGCTCAATACGTCAGTTAAAGACGATCAGCTTTATCTACTTGATGTAAAAGACTTCTCTACAGTGGTAGAGAGTGTTGAGGTTTTCCGCGATACCTCTACGACGCGTTTGGTCGCTTACATTGATGAAGATTATACCCATGACTATCGCCTCACAGGACGTTACCTTGAGGTGAAGGTTGGTAAGCTCAAAGCCAACGAAAAAGCGCCAGACAAAAGTATTCTGGAAAAAGAAGGCAAGTTGATTTCGATTAACTTCCAAGATATTCCGGTGCGAAATGTGCTGCAGCTTATTGCTGATTACAACCAGTTTAACCTTGTGGTTTCAGACTCAGTTGAAGGGAACCTGACCTTGCGTTTGGACGGTGTACCTTGGCAACAAGTGCTGGATATCATCCTTCAAGTCAAAGGCTTGGATAAGCGTGTAGATGGTAACGTTATATTGGTTGCTCCGAAGGATGAGCTCGATCTGCGCGAGAAGCAACAACTAGAAAAACAAAAGCTTGAACAAGAAATGGGTGAACTTTCTTCTGAAATTATCAAAGTGAATTTTGCGAAAGCATCGGATATTGCAGAGATGATTAACGGTGAAGGTAACATTAGTATGCTTTCTGATCGTGGCAGCATGACGATTGATGAGCGTACTAACTCATTATTGATCCGTGAGTTGCCAGAGAATATTCAAGTAATTCGTGAAATCATTGAATCATTAGATATTCCAGTAAAACAAGTTCAGATTGAAGCACGTATCGTGACTATCAATGAAGGTAACATGGATGAACTTGGCGTTCGCTGGGGCTTCACATCGATTAATGGTAGTCATACGGTTGGTGGATCGATCGAGAACAACCTTGCAACTATTGGTCTCTACGATGGCGGCGGTGGCGACGGCGATGGTGAAGACGGTGGCGGCAGTGTTGGTATTGATGACTTCCTGAACGTTAACCTTGCTGCAACCAGCCCGAATGCAACCAGTATTGCTTTCCAAGTTGCGAAACTAGGGTCTGATACTTTGTTGGATTTGGAGTTGTCTGCGTTGCAACAAGAATCAAAAGCAGAAATCATTTCTAGTCCGCGTTTAATTACTACCAATAAGAAGCCAGCTTATATTGAACAAGGTACTGAAATTCCTTACCTAGAATCCTCTTCCAGCGGTGCGACATCCGTAACGTTCAAAAAAGCGGTGCTGAGCTTAAAAGTGACACCGCAGATCACGCCTGATAACCGTTTGGTGCTGGATTTGAGTGTTACGCAAGATAGACCGGGTCAAGTGGTAAAAACTGGTACCGGTGAGGCAGTTGCGATTGATACTCAGCGTATTGGCACTCAAGTATTGGTGAATAATGGTGAGACGGTTGTGCTTGGTGGTATTTTCCAACATAGCATTACAAACTCCGTCGATAAGGTACCTTTATTAGGTGATTTACCGCTGTTAGGGGCACTTTTCCGTCGAAGTTACGAAAATGTCGGTAAAAGTGAGTTGCTGATTTTTGTTACGCCTAAAGTGGTGATTCAGTAAGACTCAGCGAGTAAAAAATCGATTAGATCAAAAATAAAGTTGCATTAGTGGCACCATGCTTGGATAATTTCGGGTCTTATCACGAATTATCTGTGAGGAATTGGTGCCACAAGCCTTGTAGAACAGCAGTTTGGCTGTGTGTTTCTTGTGGCGATCTTATTGAATTAACGTTGTAAATTATCGCTAAATATGGCTGAGAAACGTAATATTTTCCTTGTTGGCCCAATGGGTGCCGGCAAAAGTACAATTGGTAGACATCTAGCACAGCAACTGCATATGGAGTTCGTAGACTCTGATACAGTGATCGAAGAACGCACTGGTGCAGACATTGCTTGGGTTTTTGATGTAGAAGGCGAAGAAGGCTTCCGTAAGCGCGAAGAAGCGGTACTTGAAGACCTAACTCAAGAGCAAGGCATCGTGCTAGCAACAGGCGGTGGTTCTGTTAAGAGCAAAGAAAACCGTAACCGTCTTTCAGCACGTGGTGTTGTTGTTTACCTAGAAACAACTATTGAAAAGCAACTTGCGCGTACAAACCGCGACAAGAAGCGTCCTCTACTTCAAACTGAAAACCCTCGTGAAGTGTTGGAAAGTTTGGCAGGCGAACGTAACCCTCTATACGAAGAAGTAGCGGATTACACAGTTCGTACTGACGATCAGAGTGCAAAAGTGGTAGCCAACCAGATCGTAAAAATGCTAGAAGAGAGATAAGCATTTATCTTTTTCAAATTGGAGCACACCGATGGAACGGATTACGGTCAATCTAGCAGAGCGTAGCTACCCAATCTCAATTGGCGCCGGGTTATTTGAAGACCCGGCGTACCTTTCTCAAATTCTTTCAAGCAAAAACGTAAACCAGAAAGTGGTTGTGATCAGTAATGTTACGGTCGCGCCTCTGTATGCGGATAAAATTCTTAGCCAACTAAAACAGCTCGGTTGTGATGCATCCCTGCTTGAATTGCCAGATGGCGAACAATACAAAAGCTTAGACGTATTTAATCAAGTCATGAACTTCCTGCTAGAGGGAAGTTATGCTCGTGATGTGGTGATTATTGCGTTAGGTGGTGGTGTTATTGGCGACTTGGTAGGTTTTGCTTCGGCGTGTTACCAACGTGGTGTTGATTTCATTCAAATCCCAACCACATTATTGTCTCAAGTGGATTCATCAGTTGGTGGTAAAACCGCAGTTAACCATCCGCTGGGCAAAAACATGATTGGTGCCTTCTACCAACCTAAAGCCGTTATCATCGATACCAACTGCCTATCGACACTGCCAGAACGCGAGTTTGCAGCGGGTATTGCAGAAGTGATCAAATACGGCATCATTTACGATACTGCTTTTTTCGATTGGCTAGACGAGAATCTAGAACGATTGTATGCACTTGACGAAGAGGCGCTAACTTACGCTATTGCACGTTGTTGTGAAATCAAAGCGGAAGTGGTTGCTCAAGATGAGAAAGAGTCGGGCATTCGAGCGCTGTTGAACCTGGGTCATACCTTTGGCCATGCCATTGAAGCTGAACTTGGCTATGGTAACTGGCTACACGGTGAAGCGGTATCTTCGGGTACGATTATGGCGGCGAAAACATCTCATTTGCGTGGATTAATTTCGCAAGAGCAGCTTGATCGCATCATTTCCATTATGCGCCGAGCAAAACTGCCAGTGCATACGCCAGATAGCATGACTTTTGATGACTTCATGACGCACATGATGCGCGACAAAAAAGTATTGTCTGGTCGATTACGCTTAGTTTTACCTACGGGTATTGGTAGTGCCGAAGTCATTGCTGATACGCCGCAAGACATAATCAAACAAGCTATCGACTTCGGTCGAGACATTTAACCTTGTAATGGCGCCTTGGGGCGTCATTCTTGTAGTTTATTAAGGTTATTTAGATGAGTTTCGCTCACGTTCTTGAATTGGATTCACAAACCGAGTTATTAGACCGATTAGGCTTATTAACTAACTTTGCGTCTAATCTGATCGCTGTTAATGGTCAAGCCGGGTACGGAAAATCTTGGTTGGCACAGCGATACCTTGAGCTCGGTGCCAGTAACAAAAATCAATGTTTGTTACTTTGTCATTCAAATCAAGATGATGTGCAGCGTCGCATGCTTATCTTGAGTCAGATCGTCTCGGATGCGTTGTTCAATCAGCAAGATACTTTGCTCGATAGCTTGGAGAGAATCTTAGGTGATGACACGTGCGATATTGCCATCGTGGTCGATGATGCGCATTTGTTGAGTGAAAACCTAGTTTCAGAGCTATGGATGCTAGTGCTTGCTGCGCAAGCCAATCCAAATTGGAAAATCAACGTCTTACTGTTCACGCAAACTGGGTGTTTAGAGTCAGTATTGTCGCGTATTAGCTACGGACAAGAGTACAAGCCAGTTGAACTCGATATTGATATGCTGTCAGAAGTTGAAGCTCGTCGCTTTTTTGAGTCGCTAGTGATTCGATATGTCGATGATGACTCTGAAAAACGCGTTCGAGATGCATTCAAGAAAGTTGACCCGGTACCGGGTGACATCATGGCTTTAGGAGAGATGAAAGTGGAAAAAAGGATCATTATCCGCTCAATTGTCGGTTCGCCCCTTAACATTGCACTCGTTGTGCTGGTATTACTTTTGTTGGCGGCTGGTGGATATTGGTGGATGTATAATCAACCAAGCCCTGATGATAAAGCGCAGCAAATCACTGGAGTCATTGAGCAAACTGCCATTCCAACTCTAAACGAGCCAGAGGCTCAAATCAGTCGTGCAGATTCATCGATGGATGATGGCTCAGAGCCTTCGGATGATACTAACCTGACAGACGCTACGGATGATTCAGATGCTCTTCCTCCAGCGGTAACGAGTGAAGTAGCGAGTGTCGGCAGCGAAGATAAGCAGCAACGCGTTGTGATTGAGTCGGATGTCGTTGACGCACTTCTAGAAGGCAAGCCTGAAGCAGCCGATACCACTAACATTGAAACGGTTGTCGAAGAATCGATCCCTCAAGCGAAAAGCGCATCAAATTCCTCATTGATCAATGTGGTTCAAACCGGTCAGCAGCCTGAAGCAGAGAAAGCGACGTCTGGAAAACCGATAGTGAAGTTCTCTTTTGCTCGAGAAGAGCTGAAAGCACTATCGCCTCGTGCTTACACTTTACAGTTGGGGGCAATGACGGCGATGGAGGATGTACAAGCGTTCCTTGATAAGTACGACTTAAATGGTCAGGTGAGAATTTATCCAACCGTTCGTAGCGGAACAGAGTGGTACATTATCACTTACCAAGATTACCCTACGATTCAGCTGGCGCGAGACGCTGTTGAAAGCTTGCCAGATGCACTTAAATCGGTGAGTCCATGGGCAAAATCACTGGGTCAAGTACATCGAGAAATTGATCGCGTGAAATAATCCTGAGCTTCGTTGAAAAATATGTTACATTCCGCAGCCTTAATTTTTGGTCGATAGATAGAGCAGTAGATGAAAAAGCAACGAGCCTTTCTTAAGTGGGCAGGAGGCAAATACGGTCTGGTTGAAGACATCCAACGTCATTTACCACCGGCTCGAAAGCTAGTTGAACCTTTTGTTGGTGCTGGCTCGGTTTTTCTAAATACCGACTATGACCACTATCTACTGGCGGATATCAACCCCGACCTGATTAATCTCTATAACTTACTAAAAGAGCGTCCTGAAGAGTACATCTCAGAAGCGAAGCGCTGGTTTGTTGCAGAGAACAATCGCAAAGAAGCGTACTTGAATATTCGCGCCGAGTTTAATAAAACGGATGACGTGATGTACCGCTCGTTGGCGTTCCTATACATGAACCGCTTTGGCTTTAATGGCTTATGTCGTTATAACAAAAAAGGCGGCTTTAATGTCCCGTTTGGTTCTTACAAAAAGCCTTATTTCCCAGAAGCGGAGCTAGAATTCTTTGCTGAAAAAGCAAAGAAAGCGACGTTCGTATGTGAAGGTTACCCAGAAACGTTCAGTCGAGCGCGTAAAGGCAGCGTGGTTTATTGCGATCCACCGTACGCACCGTTGTCGAACACGGCGAACTTTACCTCTTATGCTGGCAACGGCTTTACGCTGGATGATCAAGCTGCATTGGCTGATATTGCAGAGAAAGCCGCAACTGAACGTGGTATCCCTGTTCTGATCTCAAACCATGACACGACATTAACGCGTCGCCTTTATCATGGTGCGGAGCTTAATGTCGTAAAAGTGAAGCGAACCATCAGTCGTAATGGCAGTGGCCGTAATAAAGTTGACGAGTTGCTGGCGCTATTTCGTGCACCTGACGCGGACAAATCTGACTCTTAATTCTCACACTATTGCATTGAAATAGTGGATCTCCCCACTGGCTTCGGTAGAATTGCGCGCAAATTGTTTGCTGTTTGCTCGCCACTACTGAGGTCAGGTATGAAAGATTTTCTAATTGCTCCATCCATTTTATCGGCTGATTTTGCTCGTCTCGGTGAAGACGTAGAGAAAGTTCTCGCAGCGGGTGCGGATGTGGTGCACTTCGACGTTATGGATAACCACTATGTACCAAACCTGACTTTTGGTGCTCCAGTGTGTAAAGCGCTACGTGATTACGGCATCACAGCTCCAATTGATGTACACCTAATGGTGAAGCCAGTCGATCGCATCATTCCTGATTTCGCGAAAGCAGGTGCATCAATGATTACTTTCCACGTTGAGGCATCTGAGCACGTAGACCGTACGCTTCAACTAATCAAAGAGCACGGCTGTAAAGCTGGCGTGGTTCTAAACCCAGCAACTCCACTTGCTCATCTTGAGTTCATTATGGATAAAGTTGACTTGATCCTACTGATGTCAGTTAACCCAGGTTTTGGTGGCCAATCATTCATTCCTCACACATTAGATAAACTGCGCGCAGTGCGTAAGATGATTGATGAGTCTGGTCGTGATATTCGCCTAGAAATCGATGGTGGTGTGAAGGTGGACAACATTCGTGAAATCGCAGAAGCGGGCGCAGATATGTTTGTTGCGGGCTCTGCGATTTTCAGTGAGCCAGATTACAAGCAAGTGATCGATAAAATGCGCGCTGAGCTTGCAGAAGCAAAATAAGCGCGGATAAACACGCTCTTAAACTAGCGCGTTAACGCTATGATTTGAAAGGCTGCCACCGTACCGGCAGCCTTTGTTGTTTCTAGTGCGAACCGAGAAAAAATATCCATCGCGGTGTGCAAATAATCACTTGCCTATTTTGCGTCCTTTCTGTACTATTCGTGCTCCTTAAAACTCAGTCAATTTTCTTTAGTTCCTTGCTTCCTCTGGACGACTGAGCCATTTGTGGAAGCTGAATAATCCGTAAGGAGCAACCAATGCGTCATTACGAAATCGTATTCATGGTGCACCCAGATCAAAGCGAGCAAGTTGCTGGCATGATCGAGCGTTACACTGGTTCAATCACTGAAGCTGGCGGTAAAATCCACCGTCTAGAAGACTGGGGTCGCCGTCAACTGGCTTACCCAATCAACAAGCTTCACAAAGCTCACTACGTTCTAATGAACGTTGAAGCTGACCAAGCTGTAATCGATGAGCTAGAAACTGCTTTCCGTTTCAACGATGCAGTTCTACGTAACATGATCATGCGTACTAAAGCGGCTATCACTGAGCAATCTATCATGCTTAAGCAGAAAGAAGAGCGTGCTCCTCGTCGCGAAGAGCGTGCTGAAGCTAAGCCAGAAGCAGCTGCTGAGTAATTTTTCTTTTGACCATCCGGATGGTGCTACTTGGCTTCATTGCCAAATTGCCCATTCGTAATTAAGCCTATTGATAATAAGACACTGTTGGTTTCGGATAGAGTTTTACTCTGCAGATTTAGACAGGTAGTCGTCACTGGGCTTAGGTCACAAGTATTCACTCAGATTTAGTACAAGGCAGTAGCATTAAGATAAGTGAGCTTATCACTTGTCACTCCAATCGAAAGATTTAGGAAGTTAGTGTTATCGCCGACAACATTACTCAAATTTAAGATCAGGAGATAGCCCATGGCTCGTTTCTTCCGTCGTCGTAAATTCTGCCGTTTCACTGCAGAAGGCGTACAAGAGATTGATTACAAAGACGTAGCAACTCTTAAAAACTACATCACTGAAGCTGGTAAAATCGTTCCTAGCCGTATCACTGGTACAAGCGCTAAATACCAACGTCAACTAGCTCGCGCTATCAAGCGTTCACGCTACCTAGCTCTACTACCGTACACTGATAAGCATCAGTAATCGGTCGTTTTATTAAGAAAGAGGATTAAGCAATGCAAGTTATTCTACTTGATAAAATCGGTAACCTAGGTGGTCTTGGCGACACAGTAAACGTTAAATCTGGCTACGCACGTAACTTCCTTATCCCTCAAGGTAAAGCAGTTATGGCGACTAAAGGCAACGTTGAAATGTTCGAAGCTCGTCGCGCTGAACTAGAAGCTAAAGTTGCTGAGCAACTAGCTGCTGCTGAAGCACGTGCTGAGAAAGTTAACGCTCTAGAAGCAGTTGTTCTTGCTTCTAAAGCTGGTGACGAAGGCAAACTATTCGGTTCTATCGGTACTCGTGACATCGCTGAAGCTATCACAGCTGCAGGCGTTGAAGTTGCTAAGAGCGAAGTTCGCCTTCCTGAAGGTGCTCTACGTAACACTGGTGAGTTCGAGATCAGCGTTCAACTTCACTCTGAAGTTTTCGCTACAATCAACCTACAAGTTGTTGCTGCTGAGTAATTCAGTACCAAGCGAAATAGTAAAAAGCACCTCCTCGGAGGTGCTTTTTTTATGTCTGAATATGATGAAAAGCGGGAGTTAGAAGGCAAACAAAAGGTTGACGGAAAAAACACTATCCGCCTTGCTCAAGCCCTCTGGCACTTTATCGTGATATTGGCGAGAGTGCGCTAATTTAAGAGCAATGTCTTCGGTAATGTCATTGGTAACACTAAGATCACTGTCGACACGCGTGTTACTTCTACCACTCACTAACGTGATATCTGCAGAAAGGCTCAAGTTATCAAGTGCATGCCACGTGGTATTGATGTTACCACGCAAGATCCCTTCTTGAACGATATCTGGAAAGACGATGTCATCATCATCAATCTCATCTAAATTTGGCTCTTGGTAGCGAAAACCAGGACCAATTTCTGCCTCAAGGGTGAAGTTTTCAGTATAAGCGAACTGGTAACCCAGACCGCCAGAAAGAGTGTAGTCTTTAAAGTAAGCACTGTAGCGTGAATCAACCCCTTTAAAACTGCCATACAAGTATGTCTTTGGACCTAACTTGTAGTCGGTTTGTGCGCTATAGGTCGAAGAGCGCTTGTCTTCTTCGCCATCTTTGTAAAGGTTGTAGTACTTCCATTCGCCATTAGAACGGTGGCGACCAGAAGTGTATTCAGCACTCAGACGAGCATTCAGGGAACGAGAGTCCGTGTTACCTGTGTGAGCTTGATAGCCGAACTCGACCTCAGTTTTTAGAGGATCGGGCACTTCAATTTCTTGCTCTGGCTTCACTGATTCTTCAGCGTACGATGCTCCTGTGCAAAGTAAGCTAAAGCCAAGTAACCAGTATCGGGACACAAAAACCTCGAACGTAAATAAAAAGGAGGGGCATGATACTGATACAGATGTTTTATTGGGTCAATGATAGGTTAATTTTTATTAGACCTAAGTGGTAGAACCTTGTTAGACACCTTTATGAAGGCGTTAAACTTTACAAACAATATGCTTCAGTACGGATTGATGAGATTCTATCGTAATCGAACAAATTCGCACTATAAAAAGCCACTTTTTAGTTCTTCACTTGTGGAATTCTTAACAAGTAATTGTCTCATGAGGGAAGCATCTTAGCTAAGTTTAAGGTTATAATCTTGGGTCATTAGTAGTTATCGAGCAAAGTCATGGCGGAAAACAGAAATCGCAAACCTTCAGACAGTCAGGTCGAAGCACTCAAGGTGCCACCTCACTCGCTAGAAGCTGAGCAATCAGTAATTGGCGGTCTATTACTAGACAATGAACGTTGGGACACCGTAGCCGAACGTGTTGTAAGTAGTGATTTCTATAGTCGTCCCCATCGCCTGATTTTTGAAGGGGTTAAAACCATTCTTGAAGATGGTAAGCCTCTCGACTTGATCACGTTATCTGAACACCTAGAGCGTCACGAACAATTGGAAGACGTGGGTGGTTTTGCCTACCTTGCTGATCTTGCCAAAAACACCCCAAGTGCGGCGAACATTAACGCGTACGCTGATATTGTCGCGGAGCGCGCGATTGTACGCGGTTTGATTGGTGTCGCGAACGAAATCGCTGATGCTGGTTACGATCCTCAAGGTCGAAGCTCAGAAGACTTAATTGATATGGCGGAGAGTAAAGTTTTCGCCATTGCAGAATCACGCACTAGCGAGAATGAAGGTCCACAAAACGTGGATAACATTCTGGAGAAAACACTAGAGCGAATTGAGATTCTATATAAAACCCCGCAAGACGGTGTGACGGGGGTAACGACCGGCTTTAATGACCTCAACAATAAAACGGCAGGTCTACAAGGTTCGGATTTGGTTATCGTGGCGGCGCGTCCATCGATGGGTAAAACTACCTTTGCGATGAACTTGTGTGAAAACGCGGCGATGAGCCAAGACAAACCTGTACTTATCTTCTCGTTAGAGATGCCTGCTGAACAGCTGATGATGCGTATGTTGGCGTCCTTATCTCGTGTTGACCAAACGAAGATTCGTACTGGTCAGCTAGATGATGAAGATTGGGCGCGAATTTCTTCTACCATGGGCATTCTTATGGACAAGAAGAACATGTACATTGATGACAGTTCGGGTCTAACGCCAACCGAAGTGCGATCTCGTGCTCGTCGTATCGCTCGTGAGCATGGTGGTTTGTCCATGATCATGGTCGACTACCTTCAGCTAATGCGTGTGCCTGCTCTTTCGGATAACCGTACCTTGGAAATCGCGGAAATCTCGCGCTCACTTAAAGCGTTGGCGAAAGAGTTGAATGTGCCTGTCGTTGCGCTATCACAGCTAAACCGTTCCCTAGAGCAACGCGCAGATAAACGTCCGGTTAACTCAGACTTGCGTGAATCGGGCTCTATCGAGCAGGATGCCGACTTGATCATGTTCATTTACCGTGACGAGGTTTACCATCCTGACAGCCCATACAAAGGCACGGCAGAAATCATTATTGGTAAGCAACGTAACGGTCCTATCGGTTCGGTTCGCTTAACATTCCAAGGTCAACACTCGCGCTTTGATAACTACGCGGGTCCAGCATTTGATATTGATGATGAGTAATGCAATGAGCTACATGAAAGCCGCGATGGCATGCATTGACTTGTCAGCACTGCAGCACAACTTACAGCGAGTAAAAGAACAAGCACCAGACAGCAAAGTGATGGCCGTGGTGAAGGCGAATGGCTACGGTCATGGTCTTCGTCATGTAGCTAAACACGCTACTCATGCGGATGCTTTTGGTGTTGCTCGTATCGAAGAAGCCCTTCAGTTACGCGCTTGTGGCGTAGTAAAGCCGATTCTTTTACTTGAAGGTTTTTACTCGCCAGGTGATTTGCCTGTATTGGTGACGAATAACATTCAAACGGTCGTCCACTGTGAAGAGCAGTTGACTGCGTTGGAGCAAGCAGAGCTTGAAACGCCAGTTGTCGTTTGGCTCAAAATCGATAGTGGCATGCACCGACTTGGTGTGCGTCCAGAGCAGTACGATGAATTCATCACACGCCTTAAAGAGTGTCCAAACGTGGCGAAACCGCTACGTTACATGAGTCACTTTGGCTGTGCCGATGAGCTAGGTAATAGTATTACGACAGAGCAGATCGACTTATTTATGTCGCTTACCGCAGGCTGTCAAGGAGAGCGCTCTTTAGCGGCGTCAGCAGGCTTACTTGCTTGGCCGCAAAGCCAGTTAGACTGGGTTCGTCCTGGAATCATCATGTACGGCGTGTCTCCATTTGATGATAAAACGGCACAAGACATGGGCTATAAACCCGTCATGACACTGAAATCGCACTTAATCGCGGTACGTGAAGTGAAGAAAGGTGAAAGTGTCGGCTATGGTGGCATGTGGACCAGTGAGCGAGATACTAAAGTCGGTGTCATTGCTGTTGGGTACGGAGATGGTTATCCACGAACAGCACCGAATGGTACGCCAGTTCTTGTTAACGGACGCAAAGTACCAATTGCAGGTCGCGTTTCTATGGATATGCTGACGGTCGATTTAGGTCCAGACGCGACTGATAAAGTAAGCGACGAAGCTATTTTGTGGGGTATGGATTTACCAGTAGAAGAAGTGGCGAGTCACATCGGCACTATCGCTTATGAATTGGTAACTAAACTGACTTCTCGCGTCGAAATGGAATATTCGAAGTAACCCATGAAGAAAAGATTATTCTCAGTGCTGGCATTCTCTGCCAGCCTTTTTTTATCCCCGCAGATAGTCGCGAAAGAGAAAGACTCAGCATTTGTTCCGTTCTATTTCAGTACGGATACCATGGGTAGCACGATCGGTTTAGCTGGTGTGGCAAAAGGTGTTGGTCAACCTCAAGCTGCATTGTTTGGTATGGGGCTGTATTCTGAGAAAAATAGCTATGTCGGTTTTCTTTCTGCCTTCAACTACGCTTTGTCATCAAATCTTTTGTTTAGCACGCAAATGTATCAAGCGCGCTTTAACGACAACCCATATTACCTAGACAATCAAGGTTCAAACAACTCTTCAACGGAAGACAAAACGATAACCAATGGGGATGAAGAGAACTATAAACTCGAGTTCAAGTACTTGCTTCCTTGGGGTAACGTTCGTGAACATGGGTTACTTGGTGCATTCCAACCTATTCGCGATGTAAGTTTTGCTTCTCCGGTCGATTCTGGTGTCAGCTCAATTATCTTCACGCCGTTTTATTCTTCTCGTGAATTAGACATCTACAACGATAAGAAAGAAGAAGCGACAGGGTTTAGCCTGACATTTGACTGGGACAACCGCGACAGTGTGCGTAATACCACGCGAGGCTCCCATACCTCGTTTGATTTAACCACAGGAGCAGACAGCTTACAGGCGGAAGACTTATGGCTAAAGTGGGAGTTCCAAAACAGTCAGTACTATTCCCTAGGTCCGTTAGGTGATTGGTTTGATCAGCAAGTTCTGGCATTCGATTTCTATACTGCAGATACACCGACATGGAATCAGTGCGATGGCGCAGTATGTAGTCGTCCTCCAGAGCAGGAGCAAGTTCGCTTGGGTGGCTTGTATCGCTTGCGTGGTTATACTGCGGGTCGTTACCATGGACGCAGCGCGATTCACTATTCTGCGGAATACCGCGTATTGCCAGACTGGCAGCCGCTTGATGATATTCCTCTGATCAACTATTACGACTTACCTTGGTGGCAATGGGTAGCGTTTGTTGAAGTGGGGCGAGTCGCGGACGATTATGACCTCAAGATATTACATGAAGACATGAAGTGGAACGTCGGTGGCGCAGTACGCTTCCAAGTGGAAGGGATTGTTGTTCGTGCAGAGATGGCAAAAGGTGCCGATGAAGGTACTTTCCGAGTCATGATAAACCAACCGTTCTAACTCGATATAAAACAAAGGCTAACCCTGAGGTTAGCCTTTGTTGTCTCTAAGCTATTCGCCGTTGATGGTGGCGATAATGCGTCGGCTGCCACCGTAGTCTCGATGCTCGCCTAAGTAAATGCCCTGCCATGTTCCCAACGCTAATTGACCGCTTTGAATAGGAATTGTCACACTGCTGCCAAGTAAAGACGCTTTTATATGAGCTGGCATGTCATCATCACCTTCATAAGTGTGTTGGTAGTAAGGGGCGCGCTCAGGCACAAACTTATTGAAGTGGGCTTCCATATCCATGCGTACTGTTGGGTCGGCATTTTCATTTAAAGTCAAACTGGCAGACGTATGCTGAATGAATAAATGTAACAAACCTACTGAAAGCGATTGGATTTGTGGTAATTGTTGTTCAATTTCATCAGTGACCAGATGAAAGCCTCGGCTACGTGCTTTTAATTGCAGAGTTTTTTGTGCCCACATATGCGTTCCTTTGGAAAAATTTGGTTTGGCGTCTATCCTAATCCAATTAGAGCCTGTCATTAGTAAATGATATGATTCCCAACGTCATAAATGAATTGTTTAAATTCGAAACAGGGAACGTGACCTAACTCAATGTGAGTGTAAGGGCACTCAGTCATAATTGGCGACTGAAAAAAAATTACAAAGACTTGTTTTGTGGCAATTCGCCCAAACATCTCATTTATATTCTATTTGCTAAATCGGGGATTCCGCAGTTTTCGCTAGACTGTAAGGAATGGAACCTACTGTAACATCGGGATAAAGACCATGTTGAAAAATATCAATCCAACGCAAACACAAGCTTGGAAAGCGCTAACTGCGCATTTCGAATCTGCACAAGATATGGATCTGAAAGAGCTATTTGCTCAAGACGCTGCGCGTTTCGACAAATACTCAGCACGCTTCGGCTCAGACATCCTAGTCGATTACTCAAAGAACCTAATCAACGAGGAAACTCTGAAGCACCTGTTCGCTCTTGCTAACGAGACTGAGCTTAAGTCAGCAATTGAAGCGATGTTCAGTGGTGAAGCGATCAACAAAACAGAAGATCGCGCTGTTCTTCACACTGCACTGCGTAACCGCTCGAACAAACCTGTAATGGTTGGCGGCGAAGACGTAATGCCAGCGGTAAACGCGGTTCTAGAAAAAATTAAATCCTTCACTGAGCGTGTAATCGGCGGTGAGTGGAAAGGTTACACAGGTAAAGCAATCACAGATATCGTAAACATCGGTATCGGCGGCTCAGACCTTGGTCCTTACATGGTGACAGAAGCATTGGCACCATACAAAAACCACCTGAACCTACACTTCGTTTCTAACGTTGATGGTACTCATATCGTTGAGACTTTGAAGAAAGTAGACCCAGAGACAACACTATTCTTGATCGCGTCTAAGACGTTCACGACTCAAGAAACCATGACAAACGCGCACTCTGCTCGTGATTGGTTCCTAGAAACTGCTGGCGATCAAGCACACGTTGCTAAGCACTTCGCAGCGCTATCTACTAATGCTCCTGCGGTATCTGAGTTTGGTATCGACACAGACAACATGTTTGAGTTCTGGGACTGGGTTGGTGGTCGTTACTCACTATGGTCTGCAATTGGCCTTTCAATTGCATTAGCTGTAGGTTACGACAACTTCATCGAGCTTCTAGATGGTGCTCACGAGATGGATAACCACTTCGTGTCGACAGATCTAGAAAGCAACATCCCTGTGATTCTTGCTCTGATCGGTATTTGGTACAACAACTTCCACGGCGCTGAGTCTGAAGCAATCCTACCTTACGATCAGTACATGCACCGTTTCGCGGCGTACTTCCAGCAAGGTAACATGGAATCTAACGGTAAGTACGTTGACCGTGAAGGTAACGCAGTGACTTACCAAACTGGTCCTATCATCTGGGGTGAACCAGGAACTAACGGTCAGCACGCGTTCTACCAGCTGATTCACCAAGGCACTAAGCTGATCCCATGTGACTTCATTGCACCAGCAATCAGCCACAACCCAGCAAGCGATCACCACCAAAAACTGATGTCTAACTTCTTTGCACAAACAGAAGCATTGGCATTTGGTAAGTCAGCAGAAACAGTAAAAGCAGAATTTGCGAAAGCAGGTAAGAGCGAAGAAGAAATGGCGTCTCTAGTACCGTTCAAAGTATTTGAAGGTAACCGCCCAACGAACTCTATCCTAGTTAAGCAAATCACACCTCGCACGCTAGGTAACCTGATCGCAATGTACGAGCACAAAATCTTCGTTCAAGGCGTTATCTGGAACATCTTCAGCTTCGACCAATGGGGTGTTGAGCTAGGCAAACAACTAGCGAACCAAATCCTACCTGAGCTAGCTGATGAGTCTGAAATCAACTCACACGATAGCTCGACAAACGGTCTAATCAATGCATTTAAAGCGTTTAAAGCTTAATGTTTGAATAGAAAAAGAAAAGGTCAGCAAATGCTGACCTTTTTTATTGCCTGAGGCAGAAACAAAATAGGTTGGTACGGACCAACCTATTTTTTCTCTATTATTCGAAACAAATCTCGATGAAGGCATTTCCCCACTGTGAAGAGAAAGGCATGATGATGATTGAGCCTTCACACTTGTGGCGAATGGTGTGACCTCGACCAGATACTACAACTGGTGTTGCCATATCAAAGTCAAACCCACTTTCCGCTAGAATGCGTTTCGCACCGCCTGTCACCATATTAGTGATCTCACCAACCATATCCGTCACTTCTTCGTTCAGTCCATTTGGACGTTCACCAAGCATGTTCTGCATGATTTCCAGTGCTAACGCTTCATCAAAGGTAATCGACATTGAGCCACGAGTTTGTGGACCAACCATACCGATAAGACCAGAAACGTCACCTCGTGCGATCTCATCTTTCTTGATTCGCGGTTTTTGTGGCTTCAATTCAAGCGAAGCCATAGTTTTTAGAACATTCATTAAAGAAGCTAAAAACGGGTTTACAAATTCAGCGCGCATAACGTTCTTCTATCTTTCTTATTTCGTCTCCGAGGAACATGCCTGGCATTCGCCATGGGTTTCGATAACTTGATTCGTCAGTTTGAATCCATGTTTCTCGGCGTTATTGGCTAATAAGGATATCAGCGTCTCGTCTTCAAGTTCAACGACATCGCCACATTTATCGCAAATTAGCAGTTGGAAAAAGTGCTGTTGAGTGTTGAACGAACAGCAAGTGATAAAGCTGTTGTTAGATTCCACTCGATGAATAAAGCCTTGTTCTAGAAGAAAATCTAATGCTCGGTATACCGTCGGTGGTTTCGCTTGTGGTTCGCTCTCTTTCAGTTGCTCCAATAGCTCATACGCACTAGAGGCGCGGCGATTAGAACAAATGAGCTCAAAAACGCGTCGGCGTTGCGGCGTCAACCTTACTCCGCGCTCAGCGCAGATATGTTCAATTTGTTCAAGGATTGTTGGGTCCAAATCTTTCACCATAACTATCGGACGTGCTTTATGATAAACCATTTCTATACGAAGTTCGTTTAGAAAGGCTTCATTTTACCTACTATCAGAACGAAAATCATGAATTAAAGCAAGCCAGTGTATATCAGAGAGAGTAATCGATATCACAGAACGAGATCCCAATGCCGAAATATGTCTATTGGTAAGTAAGCTCACAACACTCGCATCCACTGCACAGTGGGTATACAATACCCGACTTCATTTTTTGAGCGCACCGTCGCGCTCTATCTTGGCAACGTAAAAACGGGTGTTTATATCATGACTCATTCTTGCAGGCTCTCTGTAGCACCAATGTTGGATTGGACCCACTTTTAAGTAATACCAGTAGTTAAAAGCAAGTCATACGTACTATATGAGTACTAGTTAAAACGTTGCCTCTATACTTGAAGCGGTTCGGGCTTGTCGAATCTCTTGAGTAACAAGTACTTCAATACTCTCTACCTCATTTTTTATTTTTACAGATACATACGTTATATTGTTTAGTATTACCATCAATGCTTTGATTACCTCACCAGTTTCCTGCTCCGCAGTTGATGCCTCCATAAAAAGATTAGTTACTTGGTTCAATAGACGTTTAAAATTTTCGTCTAGTTCTTTTAGTTCGTCTAAGGAAATCGATAGTTCACTATTGTCTGAATATGAATAACCCAAGATTAGAGCCTTTCTTCGGTATGATTGCCCTTTAACATAGCCTTCGCGAACCTTAGACAGCTCTTCAAATTTTGTTCGATAGGTATCTGTATCTAGAATCGCAATCCTTGCAATATCTTTATGGCTTTCATTGAGGACTTCTAGAAACAGCTGTAGATTTTCGAACAGTCCCTCTAACTTGAGTTGCTTTTCCTCTCTAGTTGTCATCCATCTATCATTGATAATCTTCTTATCACTTTCTTGTGATTGAGCTTCTATTTGGCGATTTAAATTGCGGCGGATAAAAAAGTTGTTAATTAGCACCGCTGCAATAGCAATAACCCCCGTAAATACAGTCGATATAGGAGTTAGTAGATTATTTTCTTGTAGTACTTTTAATTGCTCAATCATGCTTTTTACATTCTCTGCCCTGACCAAACCACTTCACCGATGATCTCAAAATCGGCACCTTCAATATCTTTCTTTCCAAGTTCCCAAGCTTCATAAGAGCTATTGTCACTAACCACCTTGATACCGTTTGGTAAGAATTGAAGTCTTTTCACCATTAATCGGTTGTCATATCTGAAGACATAAATCCCATCGGTAGAGAAACCATCAACACGATTAACCATGACGATACTTTGGTTCTTGAGTGTAGGAGCCATGCTGTCCCCACGAACTGGCATTAAAAAGATATTGTTGGGGTTGAAGCCAAGCTCTTGTCTTATGAATCGTTCGCTAAAGACCATTGCACTTGATTCTTCTTCTTTCTCAACTAGTGTTCCATGTCCAGCACTTACTTCTACGTCATAGAACTTGAGTTCTAAATATCCTTTAGGGGCTACAGAGCCTGTTTTTGAGATCTCTTCGGCTTTTAGAAAAATATCTTCTGGAATTTTTTCTCTACTTTTCCATGACTGAATAGTTTTTGGTGAAATGCCTAAAACTTTAGCTAAATCAACGTTTTTTGCTGTCCTTGTTAGTTTTTTAAGTTCTTCAATCTGAGTCTCTATGTGCTTCATAAGTGCTGCCTAATGTCTGCAAAGGTATTGCGATCTGATTTTTGATCCGCAATAATGCTTCGCGTTGAGTTTGAAGGTTATTTGAAGTCGTTCGTGGCGACTTGAATAGCTCCAAGTGTACTACATGGAGGCTACATGAATACAAATTTTGCACTATTGGCTCGCTTCGAAAGTCCTACGGTAGAGCTAAAACAAGTTTGCCAAGAATTCTTTGGCATCACTCCTAAAACGGCAGAGCAGCGGGCAAAAGCTTGCGACTTTCCTATTCCCACCTTCAAGTTGCGTGACTCTGAGCGCAGCCCGACTTTGGTCAAGATTGAAGACCTAGCAAAGCACATCGACCGTCAATACGAGCAAGCCAAAAATGAATGGCAATCAGTGAATGATTAAGGAGCTGTTATGAACACACCAATTCACGCAATCAACATCGATTTCACTCATTCAAGCGAGGCTAAGTTGTTGCACTCAGTTATTGAGAATCACATGAACCCATGCAATGACGTTGATGAAGATAATTACTTGTCGGGGATCTTGGTTGAGCTCGAAGAAGCGATTGAATTACTGGAAAGCCTAGAGGCGTAACCATGGGGGATGTTACTTACATCGTGGGTAAATCTATTGCAGATTTACCCATCAATGACCCGATACACAAGCCTTGTCCAGATATGGCGGGGCTTGTGAATTACGACCCCGAAAAAACGCAGCGAGCGTGTTTTTTAATATCGAAGCTGCGTGAAAAGCACGGTATTAAAAAGCGCGTTAAGCCGGAGCCAAAGCCACTAAATTACACCTGTACCAATCGAGGGTGTATTGAGCCTTGGGGAGCAGTAAGTAATGCAAACAAGGAGTAACCTAATGACACTCGCACCTATCACTAGAGACTACCGCTGTAGCCATTGCGACCACACCAAAAGCTATACACAAAAGGCGTTCACGGTATTTCCTGCAATAAAACAATGTCCTGTCTGTGAATACTTTACGTTTGAATTGCACTTTGAAAACAAAAAGGCAAAGAAGCAATACAAGGACAGTCAGATAAAACAAGCCGGAAAGGATTTAGTCCACGTCTCCAACATGCTTAATAAGAGCATTTCAATTGAGCGGGGCTTCATGAACTCTAAATACTATGTCATCACAGATATTGAGAGCTTTAAGGGGGCGACGAGCAAGCTTAGAACGGCAGGTAAGCGATTGGCGGAATTGCCATAAAGCAGGCATGGCGGTATTTGACCTATGAGTGTTTATAAGCGATTCCTTGAGCCCGAAATGGGTTTATCTCTGGCTCAGTACATTTCTAATATCACGGCACACTTACCAGTAATGATGCGCCGCGATATTGATTTGAAAGTTGGCCGGCGTAAACAGCGCGGCAATGCCGATGATCGCAACCTTGCCATTTTTGCGCATGAGCGTGTGAACTTCGTTGATAAAGTCGCGCACCATTTCACACGTCTATTTCCTTTTTCGATGCCAAGCCATGAACCCGAACCGCTAGAACTGACGCACGATACTCTGATGTGTAACAGTCAGTGCAAGGATTTCGCTCTTAAGCTGGTTTCAGCTTTTGAGGAAATCATTAGCTGTATTGAAGTGGATGAGAAAGAACAGTTCATCGATACCGGACTGACTAGCCATACGGGATATTTAGGTGCGCTTGTTCGTGCCTTTGATGAAATTTCCGGTGTCATGATTCACGCCCATATCAAACCACCGAGTGTTGATTTGTCCCAGCTGGGCGGCAAGCTCTCGATAGAGGATGCTGAGTTCATTCTTGAGATAGCTTTAAAGCGCTGTCTTGACCCGCGCTTTTTGGTGCGAAAGCTTAAGCGTCTGCGCAAACAATACATTGAGCATGCACAAGTGACATTAGGCAATGTGGGCAAACGCCAAGGTCAATCTCGATACGTTTCACGGATCACTATCCAGAACTTCAAACAACAGATGCGCGAAAGTGAAGAGTTCATGAAAGGGATGGTGGTGATTAACCATGAAACACTGGAAGAGTTCGGGCTTGATGAGGTTGCCAAGCGCACCACGGCAAATCCAGAAAATCGCCGTATTGAATTGGTTGTACGTAGTCGTGGTGATGAAGAAAGAGCCATTGATATGGGTTTTGAGGGCGTGTTTATTACGTGGACTTTGCCGTCCAAATATCACCGTAACTCTCACAAATGGAATGGTTGCACGGTGAAAGAAGCACACCGCAATCTAATGGAGCAATGGAAGCTAGCGCGCGCGCATTTTGCTAAGGCGGAAATTCCTTGGTTTGGTTTGCGGGTAGCAGAGCCACACAAAGACGGCACGCCGCACCTACATGCATTTTTGTACTGCGCTGCCGAGCATAAAGAAAACTTAATGCGCATTTGTGCGGCGATTGCCAGAAGTGAAGATGCAGAAGAGTTAGTGACGAAAAAGATGCGTAAAGCGCGCTTTCAAGCCAAGCCATGTGACCCTGCCAAAGGAAGCGCAACGGGTTACATCATTAAGTACATTTCCAAGAACATTAACGGCGCACACATGCCAGAAGGTGATGCGCAAGAGTCGGCAATTTCAGCCAGAGCATGGGCGAGTGCATGGGGGATTAAACAGTTCTCACAATCCGGCTCGCCATCGGTTGGGATATGGCGCCAACTGCGCCGAGCCACCAAGCTCGATGTTTCTATCGATAAAGACCTAGCCACACTTCATGACCATGCTGATAACTCTCGCTGGAAGGCATTTTGCCAGCACATTGGTGATGCTCGTTTGGCGTATGAGTATGACCAAAACCAATACGGAGAATCCGTTAAAAGAGTGATCGGGATTTCTTGGTTAGGTCAAATCATTGAAACCTGCAGCGCGCGCTTTTCTATCGTTTCGAAATCGGACGCCAAAGCGTGGAAAGCGGAGCGCAGCGAAGCAAAAAGGGGCGGAGCCCCTTCTTGGAGCACTGAAAATAAGTGTAACCACCCTCTCACTGAACCACTGATGAGGCTTACAGGATGGAGCTCACAAGGGGTTCAGTGCTTGATTTCGCCACTCATGCGAGGGGCGAAAGTTCAAATTGACCGATACACGACGGTCAGTTTCAAAAACAATCGTCTGATTGTGTATTAAATCAATGCCAACGTTGTGAAACAGGGGCGCTTTTTTAACTAACAACCAACGTCGAGAGACAGGGGACAACTATGGAAACACTATCTAAAGAAGAATGCCAAGCCGAGCTAAAACGCATTGAGACCATTGATGCACTAGAGCAAGAGCTTGAAGTGGCATTTGATAAGGTCAAAGACCTATCACCAAGTGACCTGTTGACGCTTGCGCCTAAGCTACTCGTGGGTAAAACCAATCCGCTCACTGAGCTAGGGCTTGATCCTAAACTGGTGGACAAGGCAAAGCTGGTCGCAAAAGCCAACCGTATCATACGTATTGAGCGCAAAAAGCAGCTTCAAAAGCAGATGTCTAATGTGATTGAAGAGGCGCAAACCAATGAGTAAAACACCGAATCCAACACGGGGCTATGTGCCATGCCCTGTGTGTAATCGAATCTCTACCGTTCACATGGTGGGGGAAGGCAAGATGATTGATACGGGCGAAACGGTTAAGAACGGGCGCAACCTCGGATTGCTTTATTACAAGTGTCCAAGCTGCGGCAATAGCTCAATGAGTAAAACGGTGAGTGACTATTGCACTGAGCACATGCAAGCGTCTGCTGACCTGTTGCCAGCGCGCCATGAAACTATTCAACCTGAGCAAGTCGAAGAAGAGTCTGCCGTTGTTGAAGCGTTGACCGTCAGCGATTCAACCGAAATGACTACGGTAGACCAAATGCTCTCAACTGAACCTGTCAAAGAAGAAGTACAGCAATCAAAACCGAGCGTTAAACCGCAACTGTTAAAGGTTGGTGCCTGTTTGGGGTTGATAGTGGTTTTACTGTTTACCATTAAGCATCTACTGGCAACGCCAAAACCAACGCAAGAGGAGCAGGGCAATGGATGAAACAACCGTTGAAATGAGCGCTGACAACCTTGCCGAGCTTGATATGTACGTTGCCGAGTTGCAATCGAACACGTCAACCGAAAACCAACCGAATGGTAGCGCTGAACCTGAGTCCGAAGTCGATACCAGTGAAGCGTTCGATGCATTGGTTGAAACGGGGTTGGTCGTGGTTGAGCAAGCTGTCTCTATCCTCAAAGATATTGATTTCGCCTTTGATGAACGTGCCAAGCAAAGCGTTGTGAATGCGGCGCGACCTGTTGCGAAACAATATGGCGGGGCATTGCTTGAGCAGTGCGGCGATTACATGAACGTGATGACATTAGCCTTGGCAATTTTGGGTTTGTGGTGGGCGTCGAAGAAACAAATCACGGTACTAGAGCTGCAAAAAGAAGAGGAGGAAAAGCGTGTCGCTAGTCGTAAATCCGATTAACTCTAATCCTTCTCACGATGCCGAGCATACCGTGTACTTAGGTGGTACAGGTAGCGGGAAAACCAGTGCGGTCAAGTTTATAGGGTTAGTGCCTAAAAAGGCGCAAGCTCTGTTCTTTGACCCGTATCGAAATTACGCCGGGCAAAAATTCCACGGTCAAATGTGCCATGGTTTTTCTGACCCCGCTAAATTCATTAAAGCGGCGGTGCATGGTCGTCGTACTGGATGTTCGTTCAAGCTTGCCTATGTTCCGCCAAAAGGGGCGTGCATGTCAGAGTTGGAAACCTTCAGCGCGATCGCTTGGGCGCTTGGGGATGGATGTAAACCTAAGTTACATGTGGTGATTGAAGAGTTAGCCAGCTGCGCGGAGACCTCTGGAAAGTTGGAAGGGAAAACGGGTGAGCTTTTGCGTGGTGGGCGTCAGTTTGGTCATGTTGTTCACACCATCTTTCAGCGTGGCCAGGAAGTGCCAAAAACCGTAACCAACCAATCCAGCGTTTGGTGGTTGGGCGCGGTGAACTCGGGTGTGGATGCCGATTGGGTAGCCAAGCAAAAAGGCATTCACTCCAATGAAGTTGCAGATCTTAAAAGTGCCAAGGTAAACAAAAAACTTATCGGTAAAGCGATTGCAGAATACCTCATCGTTCGCGATGGTATTGGCAACCTAGAGCGCGGCGCGCTGAACTGCGAAAGCGGCAAACTCCTATCTCGAAACTACCGTTAAACTCACATTTCAACCTATAGGTTAAAAGTTCTACCTATAGGTTGAAACTTCATGACCGTTTCTCGGTTGTCTGATTTGATAATGACTCTTTTAACTCTTTCCAACGTTGTGAAACAGGGGAAATCATGAAAGCAAGTCATAAAACTATGCTGATGACGGTTGTCGTTGCGCTATTGGCATTAGCGGCAATCAACAATATTGGCGCACTTAAGCCAGTTAAAGAACAGCTTAACGGCAATGCAGGGTGGTTTTAATTATGGAACTACTCAACACACCATTTAACCCACGCCCACTCGATTTAGACCCTGTAGAAGGGGTGAATTGGGGCAACCAAGCAAGCTTACGCTTGGTTAGTGGTCCAACTTACCAATCCATTGAGCTGGTAACAGACATTACCAATCCTGCTGATATTGAGCGTGTACGTATCACGCTAAACGGTAAGGAAGTCTACAACCTAACAGGTCAAGACTTGGTTGATATTCAAGAGCACCGCAAACAGTTCACTCAAGCGGGACGTTACGTTATTCCTTTTGCAGACCTAACGCTGCGAACAAAAGGTGGTGTACGTACTGGTGAGCTTGTGACTCTGCAAGGTGAGATCTGGTTTGTATACATCCAGCTTGCTCCAAAATCTGGTGGCACAGCTGCGCCAAGCATCCGCGCACGTTCTCACACCACCCAAGCTCAATCACAGCGCATTTACTTGCCGCGCATCTACTCACTGTCTTGGTTTGCAAGTGCAACAGGTCGTACGCCTTTTGATTTTTCTGAGCGTTCGCCAATGTTGTCATTGAAGCGTATTCACTTCAAAGACGCATCCATTGATCGTGTTCGCGTCCTTCGTGACAGCGTCGAAGAAATCAACGTCAACAAAGCCGATAACGCTTTTGACCTTGCCATTGTTGGCTTAGAGCAAAACAACGGTTGGTTCAGCCTTGATTTTGTTCGTACTGGTTTTGGTGTGGAAGGGCGTTTGCCTACCAATGCCATGAAACAGCTTCAATTTGAGCTTGATAAGTCTCAAACAGGCAGTGTGCCAGTGTTGATTGAAGCGATCGAGCAAGTGGGCGTTATCTCAGCGAACTAAGGGGGTGAGCAATGTCCTTACCTGACCAAGCAAAAGCGGCTGCCAGTTCTGGCAGCTGGTTTGACAGCATCTTAGAAGGTGCGGGTGAGCTTGTTGGTGGTGCGGTCGATGTCGTGGGCGACTTCGGTAATGACTGGCTCGGTATCAAGATGGGTAACGAGCTAGAACGCGCTAAGTCAGCCAGTCCAGACGAAAACCGCGCCAACAATAACAACTATCAGCAACCTAACGGGCAGCCAGTGAATACAAGTAAAGGTGTTCAATGGCAGACCATTGCCATTGTGGTGGTGTTGCTGTTGGTTGTGCTCGGTGGATTGGCGTTTGCGCTCAAAGGGGGCAAGTAATGCCAGTTATCTATCTTGGTGTGGCGGGCTTAACTCTTGGGTTTCTGACCGCCAAGGAAATCAACAAATCAGCGTGGCTCATTGTAGTGATCTTAGCGCTGATTATCTGGATGAAAATGGGTTGATATGTTTGGAGCAATGACCAGTTTAACGGGTGGTGGTGGTTTGCAAGGCGGTAGCGCTGGACCATCGACAGCCAAAAGCAGTAACCAATCTGGGCAATCCATTGGTGGCATCAACATGGGTGGTGGTGTGAGTCCTTGGCTCATCCTTGCTATTGCTGTGTTGGTCATCGTCGCCCTAAAGGTACTTAAATGATTCAGGTGGTAACGCATGACGAAGGCATAAAAGAGCAACTGCGCGAAGCGTTTCGCGCTTGCCCTGATGACTTCGAGGTGATGGAGCAAGCCATTGAGGATGGGTTTGTCAGTATCTACCTCATTCATGGTGATGACTATCGTTTAGCGGTTGCGGGTGAAGTAGTCGGCAATGATTACTTTGTGTGGGCGGTCGAGGGAAAAGGGGCAGTGAATGCCTCTCGGGAACTGGCTGCCTACGTGAAAAGCAGCGGCTTAGATGCAATTACCACTAAAACGTATTTTCCATTGGTGGCGCGCCTTCTCAAGCGTCTTGGCAATGTCTCTACCACAGTGCAAGGCGATCACCAATTATTGCGATGGGAGGTTTAGCACATGGGTGGTAAATCCAGTTCAAGCAATAAAACCAGCACGAAGAATACCAGTAGCCAGAATGCCATTAGCGGCGACAACCTTGGGGTTGCGCTAAGTGGTATCGAAGGCTCAACGATTAATGCCACGGTCACCGACCATGGCAGCATTGAAAAGTCGTTTAACTTTGCAGGTGACGCGCTTGATGAATCTCTCAAGCTCGCCAATGGCGCACTCAAAGAGTACAGCTCAAGCAATAGCGAAAACCTTCAAATGATAGCGGGGCTTGCGGGTAACCAAGCGGCTCAAAACACACAGAACTTAGACAAGCTGACCGAGCTTGCCAAGTTCAAACAAGACAACGGACAAAGCGCTCTAAATAAACAGCAGTTGATCCTCATGGCAATCATTGTGCTCGTGCTTGGTTTTGTCCTGTTTAAGGCGGTGCAGAAATGAACCTGACACTTATTAAAGGGCAAGAAGTGCCGCTCAATGTGGAATCGAGCTGGCTATTCATCGAATCCTATCAGGGCAAATTGTCGGTGCGATTAGATGCGACGGGTGAAGAGTTCACGTTACCTAGTGGCTCGGTGCTTCGCTATGGCAAGCCAATGGGGCGCATCTTACTCAGCGGTGAAGGTGAGCTGTCATTTGAACATGGTAGTGGTGATTTTACCCCGCCAGTCGAAGGGCAAAAGCTCGAAATTCAAGCCATGCCAAAGGTCGAATTGTTGCCAGGGCAAAGCATGAAAGTGAGCGAGCTGCCTGACGTCACTCTCGAAGAAGGTCAAACCATCCGTGTACACGTTGGCGACAACCTTATTGGGCGTCGTGGTGAATTGCCATTGCCTATTCCTGCTAATGCCAACCGCAAAGGGGTGATTATCAAAGCGGCATCGAGCAATACAGGTTTGGTGAGTATCAAGGGCTTTGAGCTCGCAGCAGGCGAAACGGTCACCATTGAAACAACGGCGGCGTTCGAGTTATCAGGAAAAGCGCCAGATACCGCGCAACTATTGGAGTATTAACCATGGCACTACCACCGCTACCAACGGGTAGCAGCCGAAATAAAATCGAATTTTTGTATAAACACATGAACTCAGGTGAATCTGGCTCTGGTAGCGCATTGCCGATTATCCAAGGGCGATTTATGCCCAACAATGATACTGGGTGGAATGCAGACCTAGACGGCTTTTTCATTAAATACGATGCGCCGAGTTATGTTGAAGATGGGGATATGGACATTATGCCTCTCATCCGTCCCAAGCTTGAAAGTGACGGGGAGCTAGTAAGAGTGTTCTTCAATATCTCCGCAATGGCTCGCCTATCAGGCTTCCAAGGCGAATTGGGTTTTTACATTGTGCTGGCAGATGAGCAGGGCAACGTCATCAAAGAGAATGACGGCTACCTAAGAAAGCTTGAGCTAAAGAGTACAACCGTTCACGGCAAAGCCTCAGAACTAGGGCAGCGTGTCACCGTTAACGAAACGGGCGTTTTGCTGATTGGCAAAGATACCATCAAAGATAAGCAAAAAGTCTTTCCTCACTTGTTAATCCAAGCTGACCCCGTTTACGCCGCTGACAGTGGCAGAACCAATAAGGGGATTGTGAGTGACTTGTACCTTCACAATGGCGATGTCGCGATTATTGGTTTGGATGTGTCATCGATAGACCTGACATTAGTACCGCGCGAGCCGAGCTCAGAGTCGGGTTCACCAGTACCCAACTAACAGGGAGGTGTTATGGCTCGCAAGCTCATTATCACCATCATTGCTGTCATCTTAATTTTCTCTCTGTATCAGGGGCAAAAGATTATGAAATCACAACTCAATCGCGGTATTCGCAATAACAACCCGCTCAACATTCGCATTAGTGGCAACGCTTGGACGGGGAAGGTAACGCCTTCGAAAGATAAGGCATTTGAAACCTTCTCGGATTCAAAATACGGCTTTCGTGCGGCGGCAAAACTCATCCGCAACTATCAGAACCTGTATGGGCTAAATACGCTGTCAGGCATCATTCACCGATGGGCGCCAGCCAGCGATAACAACGACACGGATAACTACATTCAGTTTGTGGCCGGCAAGTTGAACGTAAACCGAAATGCACCTTTGAACCTGTATGACGATGCCTTTATGGCTCGCCTTGTTCATACCATGTCGATTATGGAAGTGGGGCGTTATTACTCATTGAGTGATGCTGCGAAAGGGGTAGCACTCGCATGACCAAACAAGAAGTAATGCAAAAGTTAGTGGTTGGGATTCTGACCGCTTTAATCAGCGCTTATATCTGGAAGCGCATCAACGGTTAGGAGCCAACATCATGAAAATAGATTTGAAACAACCATCAACAAAGAAAGGGATTGCTTTATTGGGTGCGGGTATCGCATTGGCAACGGGTCACCCTGAGCTATTAACCGCAAGTGTGACACCAGAAGGTGTGCAAATGGGTGGTTTGATTGGTGTGGCTGCGCCGATCTTACTTGGTCTATGGGAAACAATTCGAGATGAGTTTAATGGCTGAGTACCAAACCATTGTCATAGCTGCAGTAAGCGCTTTATCGAGTGGGATTGGCGTAGGCGTTGCGCTCAAAACTGATGTGAAATGGCTGCGCTTAATGATGGAAAAGATGGATGAGCGATTGACTAAATTAGAAAACAAGAGCCCCACTTAGTGGGGCTTATGAGATTACTAATAAACTAATTAACCCAAATCGATAAATCACTAAATTTTCCAGCGACTCTTTTAACATTAGAATGTCCAATAGCGATACCAACACTAGTAAGACTAAATGCATTCATACCAGAAGTGTTCCATGCATCAAAAACAGCACTCATATATGGAGCTAGCTTTAGGCATAAGTTCTTTGTCTCATCATCATTAAATTTACTATTGTTGAATATATTCAAAATAATGGTACGAGTATCTTGGTCTATCTGATCCATTTCGAAACGCTTATTTAATGATTCAACGTTAATGGCATTGACCTGTAGTTTTGTTGGATCGTTTAAACAAGATATAAAGTATGATTTATACTTTCCAACGTTAATCCCTTCGGATTCAATCTCTTCTTGAGTGTTACCCTTTAGAAAAACTCCTTGATAGGTAGTGTTCAATATTCCTTCTAAAGTGAATTCCTGTAACTCAGAGCTTCCGCAGCCTGCAAAAGTTAGATGTTGGAAGCTAGCTTGGCTTGTTGCTAGAGAATTTGAAAATGGTTTTACATTATTGTTGAGGTATTGCTTGAGAGATTCATGGTCAAGGACGTGGTTATTTTGAGTGTATCGAAACAAGAAAATGATAGCGAGGCTGGATAGCTGCGAATTAGTCAGTTTCGGTGCGGTAGCTAAGGACTCGTTCAAAACTATTTGTTCAAGATTTCGATAGTCTTGCTTGCTTCGATCTACAAGTAAATCAACCAGCAAGTCTGCTAAATCTTCATCGCCATTTCTAGCGTACTCCTTTTGAACCGTATGGAGAGCATACTGAAAATCTGGGTCAATTGCTTTTTGTAGACCTTCGGGATAATCCTGTTTTAGTTTTTCGATGACTTTGTCAGTGATTTGCTCCACTCGAACAGTTGCGAGTTCTTTTGCCGTTCCAGTTAATTCATAAAACGTTACCTTTGCCACATCTAGAGCTATAGCCCTTGCTTCCGTAGCAGTAACACCGTAATGGATATCGCCACCAGCCTGTAAACCAACAGAACCTTGACCTAACTCTTGATTTTGATCTTTACTTAACATTATTAGTTTCCTTGTTTGTTGATATATCTCCAACAGAAACGTCACCTTGAGTTTGTATTCCTACTGAGTTATTGCCTAAACTTTGTGTTTGTTTTGGTTCCTCTGGTGACTTTTTATTGGCGAGCCAAAGTCCAATGAGTGTTGATAAAGATGTGACAATAGCAATTGCAGGCTCATAGCTTGGGTCAGCCCAGCACCAAGCAATGGAGCCTAGTAAGGTTGTTAGAGCTAAAATCCTAATAATAAACAAATTATTAACCTTTTTTGTCGTGTTACTTTTGGCATATTATTAGCGCTAATAAATGATCGCGTAAACGAAAAAAAGTAATATTTTTGATTAGAGTTAACCCCGTTATTTATTATGAAGTTTGTGTGGAAATAGCTGAGTGTAAACCTGCCACAGTATGTTCAAGTTTCTATGCCCCGTAACTTGAGCTACTTCTTCTATCGAAAAGCCTTTTTCAAACAGTCTGCTTGCACCTTCTCGTCTTAAATCGTGATACCTCAAATCAGAAATCCCTAAGTTATCTCTTACTCGCTGAAATCCCGCGCTGACACTTTTGGAGTTATAGGGAAAGATTAAGGCTCCGGTTTTAGGCTGTCTTGTAGCAATATCGAAGGACTCAGCCAAAAGAGGGACTATCATATGATTGCCTTGCTTCTTTCTTGGGTCTTTGCGGTCTCGAACTAGAATGGTTTTGTGTTCGGTGTTGAGGTCTTCCCATCGCAAAGAACACACCTCTCCAATGCGCATACAAGTTAAAATGCTGAAGTCTAAAATATCGATGAAAGGGATGCGGGTCTTTCCGTTTGGTCTGTACGATTGTCTTTCGAGTAGCCCTTCTCTCAATCTGTCTAGCTCGTTACTTGTTGGGCGTCTGGTACGTTTCTGACTGCGTCCAATTAAACCCATATCGACAAGGACAGATACCGCTTCATTAAAGATGTCGTGGTTAGCGCTGATGTTAAATACTGGACTTGCTTTTTTCATGACAGATCGCAAGTAAGCTATATCGTGATAGATGGTAGCTGGCTGGGCTCCGGCACCTTTTCTATTGCGGCAATGCTCTATGAGGTCGCTAATTTTTAGCTGGTCACTTTGAATTTGGGCAATATCGCAATCTCTGAGCATACGTATTACGTATTGCTTTGTGCGTCCAGTTTTATCCCATAAGTCTCTATCACCAATGAACATATCGAGCAGTACGTATAGCGGTACGGATTTTTGATGTGAGAAGTTCGGATCTTCCAGCTCACTAACCCGCTTTAATGCGTAAGTTCTAGCGAGTTCTTTTTTCCTGAATGTTTTCGATTCCCTGTGTATAATCGCCGAATTCTTTTTGACTACTATGTCCACTGTGAAGCGTGGTTCACCGCTTTTTAGTGTTCTTTTTTTAATGCTAAATGACGCCATTGTCCTACTCCTGTGATGCGTACTATATGCGTACTGAGTGGATTAATTGGGGGCAATTCTAGCAAGTTGCTGTATATATATACAGTATATAGATTTCGAGTAACACCTTATGAAACCTGACAATACTAGTAAATACGCGGCTAACCACTTATCTGTTGCACCCATGTTGGATTGGACGGATCGTCATTGTCGCTACTTCCATCGCTTAATGACCAAAGAAACCCTGCTGTACACCGAAATGGTGACCACAGGCGCGATCATTCATGGAAAAGGGGATTTCCTGGCTTATAACGAGGAAGAGCATCCGTTAGCCCTTCAGCTTGGTGGCTCAAACCCAACAGATTTGGCAACGTGTGCCAAGCTTGCGCAAGAGCGTGGCTACGATGAGATTAACCTAAACGTTGGTTGTCCATCGGATCGCGTTCAAAATGGTCGATTTGGTGCATGCCTAATGGCAGAGCCGCAGTTGGTCGCAGACTGCGTAGCCGCGATGAAAGATGTGGTAGACGTGCCTGTTACTGTGAAAACACGTATCGGCATCGATGACCAAGATTCTTATGAATTCCTAACGGATTTCGTGTCTATTGTTTCTGAGAAGGGTGGCTGTGAGCAGTTCACTATCCACGCACGTAAAGCATGGTTAAGTGGTCTAAGCCCGAAAGAGAACCGTGAGATCCCACCATTGGATTACCCACGCGCTTACCAATTGAAGAAGGACTTCTCACACCTAACGATTGCGATTAACGGTGGCGTGAAATCTTTAGAAGAAGCGAAAGAGCATCTACAACACCTAGATGGTGTGATGATTGGTCGTGAGGCTTACCAAAGCCCTTACTTGCTAGCATCTGTTGACCAAGAGCTGTTTGGTTCAAATGCACCAGTGAAAAAGCGCAGCGAAATCGTTGAAGAGATGTTCCCGTATATTGAAGCGCAATTGGCAAAAGGTGCTTACCTTGGTCATATCTCGCGTCATATGTTGGGTCTGTTCCAAAACATGCCTGGTGCTCGTCAATGGCGTCGTCACATCAGTGAAAACGCGCACAAACCGGGTTCAGGTCTAGAAGTGCTGCAAGATGCACTGGCGAAGATTCCAAAAGAATTGAACGTGTAAATTTCACCAGTGGTTGGTGAAATTTACCAACTGATAAATAACAAAGCCAGAGTGCAGAAATGCCTCTGGCTTTATTTTTACTTATAGATCATGGTATTAGATATATATTTATAAGTTGGTATGGAACCTGCTCTAGTAAAACTAAAACAAAGGAGAAGTGATTATGTTGGAGCTGATCTTTATTTTAGTTTTCACAGCAACCCTATTAGTAACCGGTATTACTATGGTAACGGTATTTGCCGCAACAGGTATCGCATTGGTTGTGATGTTCTTATTGGGTATGGTAGGCGCTGTACTAAAACTATTGCCTTGGTTGATAGTCATTGCACTAGGTATATGGTTTTTTAAAAACTTCGTTGCCCAGCCTCGTTATAAGTAACGGATAGTAGAGATTTAGTTGATGGTGGGCTGTGAGAGTATGTTAGTATTTCTCACATGCCCCTTAATGTTGAAATCAGCTATCTCGGAGTAAAAATTACATGACATATAAAGCGACCATCGCTTTAGCGACACTATCGTTGGCTGCGTCTTACCCTTGTTTCGCAGAACAAGAGTCTTCTTTCACTACGACGGTTGGTGGGGAAGTTTGGGTCGCGGATACCAAAGTGAATGAAGTAAGAAGAGATAGCGACACAACGGGGTCTTTCTACGCTGCGATTGAGCATGACGTGAAATACGTACCGAATGCGCGCCTTCGTTACTCAAGTGTTGATGCGGATTACATGGGTTTTGACAAGCTCGACCTTACTCTTTACTACCAAATTCTTGAACACGACCTGATGCACTTCGATGCGGGTCTTACTTTTAGTAACTTGAGTGATACAAAATACGTAGACGCAGGCACTAATGCTCGTACGGAAGATTTTGATGAGCTGATTTGGGCTTGGTATGGCTACGCAGAAATCACTGTGCCAAATACAAACTTTGATGTAATTGGTGAGATGAACTTTGGTGATAACAAAGGTATTAAGAGTACTGATCTAATGGCTGGTGTTCAGTACCGAATTCCTTTTCAAGAGTCTCAACTCACTTTCCGTGGTGGTTACCGTGTGATTGATTTAGAGTCAGAGGAGTTTTTATCGAGCCTAGGTAAAGAGTTTATCTTTGCAGACGGCTTCTTCGTTGGTGCTCAATACTCTTTCTAACTACATAACCTCAAATCCTTTAAAACGTCGCTTTATAAGCGGCGTTTTTTTATATCACTTCATTATATTAAATCGAATTTCTCGCCCAAGTTTCACTCTTCTACCATGCTTATCTAGGAGCAATGTATAAAAGTTGGAGCAGGGATTGCGATGACAATAAACGAATTACGACATCTATTTCGTGACAACCAGCTAGTCGAAGCCATTATAGAGCCTTCAATTCAAGAGGGAGGATGGGTTGTCGAGTTTCGCCATGCCCGTGGTGGGTTTGTTTGCCTCACAGACAGTCATGGGGAAGAGTGCCTATATGATGATCTTGATACGGCATCAAAATCGGCGTTGGCGGTTGGCTTTCAACAAGTTCGTATTGAGGATCGTTGAGCACTAAGCTCAGCGTTCTTACTTCCAAAAAGTTATAAAACATTCTCTTCTATTCTTTCTTGTTATTAGAGAGAGTGGTTAATCTATCGTCACGCAATGAATAGGGATGTCGTGACAATGTCTTTTCAACAGAATGAATATTCTCACAAGAAAGTGTCGGAAGATAATAATGGGCAGGGTGCTAATCCACCAATCGCAAGCCCACTAAATGACCAGCAATTTAACTCACTCCAGCAAACTGTCTCAGAGTTGTCTTCACAGCAACTTGCATGGGTCAGCGGTTACTTCTGGGGACTCGCTCAAAACCAACCAAGTGCAGCGGCTGCAACACCAATCGCACAGGCTGCTGCTTCTGTTGCTGCAAAACCAGCAGGCAAGCTAAGCATCATTTTTGCTTCTCAGACTGGTAATGCGAAAGGCGTTGCTGAAGCGCTAGAGCAAGAAGCCAAAGCAGAAGGCATTGCTGTAGAGCTGTTTGATGCTAGCGATTACAAAGGCAAGAACTTAGCAAAAGAGACTCACGTGATCATCGTGGCGTCGACCAATGGTGAAGGCGAAGCGCCAGATAATGCCATTGAACTGCATGAGTTCCTTCAATCTAAGAAAGCACCAAAATTACCAAATCTACAATACGCCGTGATTGCGCTGGGTGATTCTAGTTACGAGTTCTTCTGCCAAACGGGCAAAGACTTCGATACTTACTTGTCTAAGTTAGGCGCAACTGCCTTCATCGATCGCATTGATTGTGATGTGGATTATGAAGCGCCGGCCGCTGAATGGCGTAAGCAAGCACTTGAACAAGTAAAAGAAGCCCTTTCTTCAGGCAATGAAGCAGAAGTAGTCCAACTGCCTGTTGGTCAAGCTGCTCCAGGACATTCTGCTTATAACAAGCAAAATCCATATACCGCAACGTTACTGACAAGCCAGAAAATCACAGGTCGTGATTCAGGTAAAGACGTTCGCCATGTAGAGATTGATCTCGAAGAGTCGGGTTTGACCTATCAGCCAGGTGATGCGCTAGGTGTTTGGTTCGACAATAGTTCAGAATTAGCCAACGCTATCTTAGCGAAGGCTGGTCTATCCGGTGTAGAAAGTGTTGAAGTCGATGGCGAAAGCCTTTCTATTCACAGTGCATTGGTTAGCAAGTACGAAATCACCGCATCAAACCCTCAGTTTGTCACTAAATTCGCAGAGCTATCTGGTAGTAAGAAACTACAAAAGCTAGTGGAAGATAAAGACAAGCTTCGTGAGTACGCTGCAAATACCCAAGTGGTAGATGTACTTGCAGAGAAGAAGACCAAGTTAAGTGCAGAAGAATTAGTTGGTTTACTTCGTCGATTGACACCTCGTCTATATTCTATCGCTTCGAGTCAAACGGAAGTCGATGAAGAAGTTCACCTTACCGTAGGCTTGGTTGAATACGACAAAGGTGATGAAAAGCGCTATGGCGGAGCATCAAGTTTCCTCGCTCAACGTCTAGAAGAAGGCGGTGAAGTGAAGGTGTTTGTTGAGCACAACAATAACTTCAAACTGCCACAAGATGACAACACACCAATCATCATGGTTGGTCCTGGTACCGGTATTGCGCCTTTCCGCAGCTTTATTCAGGAGCGTGATAACCGTGACGCGGAAGGCAAGAACTGGTTGTTCTTTGGTGACCGTACCTTTACTCAAGATTTCCTTTACCAAGTGGAATGGCAGAAGTACCTCAAGTCAGGTTTGCTGACTCGCCTTGATGTCGCGTTTAGTCGCGACCAAGCAGAGAAGGTTTACGTTCAACATCGCATCCTAGAAAACGCTGAACAAGTGTGGCAATGGATTCAAGATGGTGCATACATCTATGTATGTGGTGATGCCACTCGTATGGCAAAGGATGTTCACGATGCGCTGGTATTTGTAGCCGAGCAACAAGGCAAGCTATCTCGTGAAGAAGCCGAAGCATTTATCAACGATCTACGTAAAGCGAAACGTTACCAAAGGGATGTGTACTAATGAGCGCGAATCAACAATCAAACAGCCAAGAAGTATTAGGTGAGGTGCTTGGTCCACTCTCGGATAACGAGCGCCTTAAAAAAGAAAGTAATTTACTGCGTGGAACGATTGAACAAGATCTGCAAGACCGCATTACTGGTGGCTTTACTGCAGACAACTTCCAATTGATTCGTTTTCACGGAATGTACCAGCAAGATGACCGCGATATCCGTAACGAGCGTGCTAAACAAAAGTTGGAGCCGCTGCACAATGTCATGCTTCGTGCGCGTATGCCGGGTGGCATCATTACGCCAAAGCAATGGCTAGCGATCGACAAGTTTGCAACCGAGCATTCTCTATATGGAAGTATTCGTCTTACTACTCGTCAAACGTTCCAGTTCCATGGCGTGCTAAAACCAAATATCAAGTTAATGCACCAAACGCTCAACAGCATTGGTATTGATTCGATTGCAACTGCGGGTGATGTTAACCGTAACGTGTTGTGCACCACTAACCCAGTGGAGTCGGAGCTACACCAAGAAGCTTACGAATGGGCGAAGAAGATCAGTGAGCATCTACTACCGAAGACACGCGCTTATGCCGAGATTTGGTTAGACGGTGAAAAAGTAGAAAGCACGGAAGAAGACGAACCGATTCTAGGTAAGAACTACTTACCACGTAAGTTTAAAACCACAGTGGTTATCCCACCGCAAAATGACGTAGACGTACACGCTAACGATCTTAACTTCGTAGCGATTGCAGATAACGGACAGTTGGTTGGTTTTAACGTGCTTGTTGGTGGCGGTCTAGCGATGACGCATGGCGATACATCGACTTATCCACGTAGAGCGGATGACTTTGGTTTTATTCCATTAGAGAAGACGCTTGATGTTGCTGCTGCTGTAGTAACAACTCAACGTGATTGGGGTAACCGTTCTAACCGTAAGAATGCAAAAACCAAATACACATTAGATCGTGTCGGTAGTGATGTGTTTAAAGCGGAAGTAGAAAAACGTGCCGGTGTTAAGTTTGAGCAAAGCCGTCCTTACGAATTCACGGAACGTGGTGACCGTATCGGATGGGTTGAAGGTATCGATGGTAAGCATCACCTAGCACTCTTCATTGAAAATGGTCGTCTATTAGATTTCCCAGGTAAACCACTTAAAACGGGTGTTGCTGAAATTGCCAAAATCCATAAAGGCGATTTTCGTATGACTGCAAACCAAAACCTGATTGTTGCTGGTGTACCAAAAAGCCAAAAAGCGAAGATCGAGAAGATTGCTCGTGAACATGGTTTGATGGATGACGGCGTAAGTGAACAACGTAAGAACTCGATGGCGTGTGTGGCGTTTCCAACGTGTCCATTAGCCATGGCAGAAGCAGAGCGCTTCCTTCCTCAATTTGTAACCGATGTAGAAGATATTCTAGAAAAGCATGGTCTGCCTGAAGAAGACAATATCATTCTTCGTGTAACAGGGTGTCCAAATGGTTGTGGGCGAGCAATGCTGGCAGAAATCGGCTTAGTTGGTAAAGCGCCAGGTCGATACAACTTACATCTAGGTGGTAACCGAGGCGGTACTCGTGTACCGAAGATGTATAAAGAGAACATTACGGATAAGCAAATCTTAGAAGAGATTGATCTGCTGGTGGCTCGTTGGGCTGCTGAACGTGAAGAAGGCGAGGCATTTGGCGATTTCACGATTCGAGCTGGCATTATCCAAGAAGTATTCGTATCAAAGAGGGACTTCCATGCTTGATTCTGTAGCGTCCAAACCGGAGCTAATAGAGTTATTGACATTAACTAAGACGGAGCAAATCCTCCGTCTTGCTCAAATCAATGTCGAGCTCGAACAGCTTTCGGCACAAGATAGAGTAAAGTGGGCATTGGAGAATTTGGAAGGGGAGTTCGCTGTCTCGTCCAGTTTCGGTATCCAAGCCGCAGTGATGCTCCATCTTGTGACACAACAAAAACCGGATATTCCAATTATCCTAACGGACACCGGCTATCTATTTGCAGAGACATATCAATTCATCGATCAGTTGAAAGCGCAACTGAACCTTAACCTTAAAGTGTATCAAGCTAAAGAAAGTGCGAATTGGCAAGAAGCACGTTATGGAAAACTTTGGGAACAGGGTATAGAGGGAATTGAAAAGTACAACAAGATAAACAAAGTCGAGCCAATGCGACGAGCTCTGCGTGAGCAAAATGTCGGTACTTGGTTTTCAGGACTGCGTCGAGAGCAAAGTCAATCTCGTGCTGGTCTTCCAATCTTGTCGATCCAAAATGGCGTATTTAAATTCTTACCTGTGATCGACTGGACGAATAAAGATGTGCACTACTACCTAGAAGAGCATGGTTTGAGTTATCACCCTCTATGGGATCAAGGTTACCTTTCTGTCGGTGACACTCATACAACTAGAAAGTGGGAACCGGGCATGTCGGAAGAAGAAACTCGTTTCTTTGGTTTAAAGCGTGAATGTGGATTGCATGAAGACGATGGTAGTGAGCAGGATGGCTCAGGTATTTAGATGCTAATCTGGCAAAAGCCGTGTTTAGGGTAAATAAAGAAAGCTGCTGTAAAGCAGCTTTCTTTATATATAGCGAAAGAAAAAGGAGCATAAAAAGGATAACTCTGTGGATAAGTTGTATGCAGTCTTGGGGTAAAGTTGGATAAATAAGGCTTTGATCGAAAAGTCGTCGTTTAACTATTATTTTTGCAATTTTTGCAAAATAACGCTTGCCAATGTGAGCGCGATCTCTATAATGCCTCCTTGTCGACAGGGCAGAGCTCACAAGGGTTCGAGGTTAAGTTGGCAAGGTCAGAAAGAAAAGCGAAATAATTAATTGCCTTTACTTTTAAAAAGTAAAATAAATAGCAAAAAGTGTTTGACACAGAAAATTATCTCGCTAGAATGACCGCCTCTTCCGAAGTGATGTAAATCACAAAGAAGAGTAGCTCTTTAAAAATAAGAACCTATCAATCTGTGTGGGCACTCGTTGATGATAATCCAATTAGATACTTCGGTATCAAATTAGGTTTCAATGAAACGAAGTGACCAATCAAGTCTTCGGACTTGGCACAGTCAATTCATTATCGTTCTGTTGGAACGATAATAGCTTTAAAATTACATTAGTAGTTTTGAAGTCAGTATTC
>NZ_JBECOU010000008.1:0-340618 GCF_040104475.1 Vibrio sp. SSH13-20 | reverse complement strand
TACCTGTACGCTTGAAGGGATAAATAACAAGATAAAGTTAATCAAGCGGATGGGGTATGGCTATCGAGATACCGATTATTTCTTCTTAAAGATAAAAGCGGCTTTCCCCGGAAAGCCGCGATGAACCCCTTTTTATTACGTGTATAACGCAATGATAGACATAAAAAATCCCCCAGTTATTGGGGGATTTTTATTTCTGGATAACGTTACAACTTATTAAGTCGCCGTATTTGGATCAAGTGGACTGATATAACCGTTTGGTTTCAATGCCAGTACGTCACAATTGATCTTATCAATCACATGCTCTGCCGTGTTACCAATAAACACTGCAGAAAGCCCTGTGCGTCCGGTTGTACCAAGAATAACCATTGCCGCATTTAGCTTTTCAGCCATTGCAGGGATGATGTCTTCTGGTAAGCCTTGCTCAACGATAGTTTGCTCTTCATCCAGTCCGTGTTTTTGGCGAAGCGCTTTCATTGCTGTTAAGTGATGACCACGCACTGCGTCGGTATACGTCGTTGGGTCAAACTCAGGCAATTCGATCGTGATATTCGCCGGTGTAACCGGATAAGCATTAACAAGATACGGGTCTGCATCAAGACGATTAGTGATTTCTTTTAGACGCTCGACCATCGAATCGTTCAAGTCAATGTGCGTAGGGTTTTCAGAACCAACATGGACAGAAGCAAGAATCTTCGCATGCTCTGGCCAATCAGCATTTTTAATCAAAAGTACAGGGATAGGGCACTTACGCAACAAATGCCAATCTGTAGGAGTGAAAATGACGGATTCTAGAACATCGTGTTTACGCGTTCCTTTAATAACGATGTCGTGACCGCCAGCAAAGACTTCAGCAATGATCGCTTCATAAGGGCGATTATGCCAAACAACACAAACATCAAAGTCGAAGCTATCGTCTAAATACGGTTGGGCTATCTTACGCATCCATTGTTCACGTTGGTGGATAACACCGCGACGCATAGCATCTCTTTCATCGACCGACAGCATTGAGGTCATGTCATACGAAAAATCGTAGATTGACAGAAAGAAAGTGATTCGGCTTCTGGATACACTTTTTCGAGCGAGTTGAACTGCTCTTGCAAGTGCTGGCTGCTCATCATTATTGATGTCAGCAACAACAAGGATCTTACTGTATATACTCATATCTAAGCCCACTTATTATTGTAAAACCAAATACTGAATATAAGGTAAATCAGTATATTGGAGTACACAAGGTACATTTTTACTGTAGCTCAGTTTGGGGAAGAATTTGAGGACTTTCGAAGGGATTTTGGAAGAAATATGATGTAGCTCATTTTCGAGCTACATCAATTGATAGGGCAAATTAGTCTTTGCTGACGCCAGCAAGTTCCATCAATGCATCGTGATCTAAGATGGTGATGTACTTACCTTTTACGCTCAGAATTTCAGATTTCTGGAAGCGACCAAGTAGGCGGCTGATGGTTTCAACTGTTAGACCGAGGTAGTTACCAATATCACCACGAGTCATGGTTAGACGGAACTCTCGAGGGCTAAAACCACGTTGCGAGAAACGTGTTGATAGGTTGTAAAGGAAAGCCGCAAGACGTTCTTCAGCATTCTTTTTAGAAAGCAGAAGGATCATTTCTTGGTCACCTTTAATTTCGCTACTCATTAGACGCATGATCTGCTGACGAAGCTTAGGCATTTTGCCTGATAGGTCATCAAGGATTTCGTAAGGAATCTCACAAACCATTGAAGTTTCAAGTGCTTGAGCAAAACTTGGGTGTAGATCGCCCGTGATTGCGTCAAAACCTACAAGGTCACCTGCTAAGTGAAACGCAGTAATTTGCTCATCGCCTTGTTCTGTAATGGTGTAGCTCTTGATTGTGCCAGAGCGGATAGCGTACAGAGATTTTAGCTCATCACCTGCTTTAAAAAGCTCTTGGCCTTTTTGGATTGGCTTTTTACGCTCGATGATTTGATCCAACTGATCCAGTTCAGACTCGTTTAGAGTGAACGGAATACACAGTTGGCTAATGCTACAATCTTGGCAATGAATCGCGCAACCACCTGATTGGATACGCTTTGTTGCAGGTTTTTCAGAAATCATAACAACCTTTCACTATTTGATATACATCAATATTTTATCACCGCTTACTTCTAAAGGGTAGCAAAAAAATGATGGAAAACGACTTTGATGCTATATGAAACCAAGCATTCGCATCGCGCCGGCGGCAGTATACATGCCATAGCTTATTAGGATTAATGCAGAGATGTTTCTAAATATTAACGATTTTTGCAACTTCTGAAAATGGCTCGCACCATATCCGATGGCAAGCATTGATGGAAGAGTTCCGAGACCAAACGACAGCATGATTAATCCGCCGTTTAAAGCGTCTCCTGAAACTGCAGACCAGGTTAACGCCGAGTATACTAGTCCACACGGTAACCAGCCCCAAATAAAGCCAAATGGAAAGGCATACATTGGGTGCTTCAGTGGCAACAAGCGTTTTCCTGCTGGAGAGATGAACTTCCAGATATGTTGACCAGCTTTCTCAATAACAAGCAGTCCTTGCCACCATTTTGCGATATATAGGGCGACTAAGATCATGAAAAGCGCGGCGACAAATCGAAGCCAAGCGAGAGACTGGGTTAAACCGCTCAACTCTGAAAGACCTGATATAGCACCACCAACAATTGCCCCAATTAACGCGTAGCTTGCGAGTCTGCCAACGTTATAGAAAAGGGGAATAGAGGAAGAAGGTTTATTGTTCGGTGCGCCCATGGAGAGTAGAGAGGCGATACCGCCACACATTCCCATGCAATGACCAGCCCCAACGAGACCGATCATAAATGCACCAATAAAGTCTGGGCTCATAGAATAACGCTATTGTTTTTTATTATTTGGTTTTTCGTCTTCATCAAGAAGAATGTTGTGACCTTGTCGCTCTAGATCTTCAAACTGGTCGCTACGAACAGCCCAAAGAAAAATAGCAACGGCGACACAGACCAACACAATGGCGATAGGGATTAATATGTAAAGACTTTCCATGTTTGATCTCTCACTTACTTCTCTTTAAGCAGTCGCAACGAGTTGGATACAACGATAATAGAACTCGCTGACATACCGACTACGGCGACGTAGGGGGCGACTAAGCCTGCAACAGCAAGCGGCAAAATTAGCAGGTTGTAGCCCAAAGACCAAGCCAAGTTTTCTCGAATTATCTTTCTTGTACGTATTGCAAGCAACCTTGCTTCTAATAGCTTTTCTAAATTATCGCCTAGGAGCGTCATATCTGCAGAAGCTTTAGCGACGTCCGTACCACCACCCATCGCTACAGAAAGGTGCGCACCAGCCAGCGTAGGCGCATCATTGATGCCATCGCCAACCATCATGGTGATATCGTCTTGATCTAGTCTTTTAAGATACGCGAGTTTGTCTTCTGGTTTTGCCGATGCGATCACATGGTCGATACCCATTTCATCTGCAACAGGCTGGGCATTTTGTAATGAATCGCCTGTCAATAAGGTAGTTGTAATACCAGCGTCAGCAAAGCGTTGGATGAATGCTTTACTCTCTTTACGAATGGGATCTCGGTAGTAAAAGGTCGCCACATGTTCTTCGTTTACAGAAAGATACACAGCATTGCTTTCATCTCGGTTTTCACCAACAACAAAATTAGCACTGCCAATTTTTACTGTCTTGTTGTTCCAAACACCTTGAATACCAGAACCAATGACGTTTTGAACCTTATCGACGTAGATATCTTCATGACCAAAACCAGAAAATGCTCGTGCGATAGGGTGATTTGCATGCGCCTCAAGTGCCGCAGCAAGAGCTAATGCCACTGACTTATCTAACTCAGCTAAAGTTTTGGTTTCACTAATCTCGATATCGCCTTTAGTCAAGGTGCCGGTCTTATCCACGACAAGATGATTAATCTTACACAGCGTTTCGAAAACATGCCCTTTACGTAACAAGATACCAAAGTTACCCATACGAGAAGTTGCACACGTTAACGCGGTTGGTGTCGCTAGAGATAGGGCGCATGGACAAGTAGCAACCAGAACAGAGAGCATAATCCAGAATGCATCATCGGGTTTAGTTTGGTGCCAGTAGAACCAAGTCCCTGCAGAAATGATTAGAATTGCGCCAACAAAATAGCGCGCTACTACGTCGGCAATTTCTGCGATTTTTGGTTTGGAATGTTGGGCTTCATCTTGAAGACGAACGATATTAGAAATCATTGAATCTGCTTTAGAATTCGTCACTTCAAGTTCGAACGATTCGTCTCCATTTAATGTTCCCGCGTAAACTGCATCTCCTGCTTTCTTAACCACGTGAACAGATTCGCCGGTCAGCATCGATTCATCGATATGGATACGACCAGAAATCACTTTACCGTCGGCAGGAATATGTTCGCCAGGAAGAACGCGAATGCGATCGCCAACCTTTAGGGTTTTCACCGGAATTTGTTCACCGTCTAGTGTTGTCGCTATTGCAGGGATTAACTTAAGAAGGTTACCGCTAGCCGCAGCTGCTTTGCGACGAGCGCGCATTTCTAAGAATCGACCGACCAACAAGAAGAAGGTAAACATCGAGATAGATTCAAAGAACACTTCGCCTTGCTCAGTCACTGTTGCGACTAAGCTCGCCACATAAGCAAAAATCAGCGCAATGGAAACAGGAACATCCATACCAAGGGTTCGACCTTTGATACTTCGCCATGCATTGAGGTAAAAGGGAAGCGCTGAATAGAGCAGTACAGGTGTTGCGAAGATTAAGCTTACCCATCGAAAGTAGTTTTTAAACTCTGGCTCCAAATCGCCAAAAACTTCCAAATACAATGCTACTGCAAGCATCATTACTTGCATGGTTGCAAGACCTGCGATACCTAAACGATAAAGGTACTGTTTCATCGTATGGTGGTAGGCAGCTTCTTGCTTGTCTGCCTCAAAAGGTGCTGCTTTGTAACCAAGCTTGTGAATCACTGATAGTAACTCGCTCAGACGTACTTGTGTCTTATCCCATGCAAGTAAAGCTCGGTTAGTGGTGGTATTTACACGAATAGAAACCAATCCTTTAACGCCGGAAACTTGCTTTTCGATCAGCCACGCACAAGCAGCGCAGGACACGCCTTCTAAAGAAAGGGTTACTTCAGAAGTGTTCTCGTGGTTACGAACGAACTCTGACTGAACGTCCTCATTGTCATAATGGATGAGAGCTTGGAGTTGCTCGGGGACTAGATCCGCCTTTTCTGCTGGCGCAGTTCGATATTGGTAATAGGAGACAAGACCACTATCAACAATGGTTTGCGCCACTGTTTCACAACCCGGGCAACACATGTCGCGAATTTCACCTAATATTTCTACTTTGAAATCCGTGTTGGCTGGTACATCTTCACCACAGTGATAACAGGATTTACACATAGGCTTACTTCATTAATGTTGTTGGTTGTGCTGGGAATTCGACGCGACCTTGAATCATCCATTCTTTGTTATGCGGTTCAAGCTCAACGAACCAAGGACCTTGAATAGAGTTTTCTGGCGTTAAACGATAGTTACCTTTCGCATCAGCAGTAAGTAGCTTAGTGAAATCACGGTCTGGCAATGTACGGTGCGTGAATGTCGCTGTTAGTGCAGGGAAGTGCGGTAATTCACCTTTATTGAAAGAGATAACCACTGTGTTGTTATCAGACGAAACAGTAGCGTTAAGACCAAGGTCACGAGCGACATTCATTTTACTGATATCGATATTGATGCCTTTGCCTTTTTTATAGTAATCCTCGGCGACCAAAGAAACTGAGTTATTGGCGAATACGACCACTGTAACGATTGTCCATACCACAACAGTTAGAGGCAGGATGATCAGGAACCACGGCCAAAATTGTTTATACCAAGGCTTTACCATAAAAAAGTTCTCAACAGCTAAATGAAAAAATGTAAGGCTTTAAATTTAAAGGAAAGACAGCCCCTATGAAAGGGGCTGTTATTGAAATGTTACTTATTGTCAGAGTTGCTTAAACTCCAGACGTATGCCGCGACAAGTTGAACTTTGTCTTCGCCTAGAATGTCCTTCCAAGCTGGCATCACACCAGAGCGACCGTTCATAACTGTTTCTGTTACTGCAGCGCGTGAATCGCCGAATAACCAATCTTGGTCAGTTAGGTCTGGTGCACCTACAGCAGGGTTGCCTTTACCATCGGTGCCGTGACAAGCTGCACACACAACGAAACGAGCTTTGCCGGCTTCCGCTTCACGTGCGTTCACTTTACGACCAGAAAGGCTTAGCGTGTAGCTTACAACTTCTTGAACACCTTGTTCGCCAAGTGCATCTTTCCACGCTGGCATCTGACCGATACGGCCTTGCATGATAGTAGTCACGATAGCCGCTGGCTCACCGCCATATAACCATGCGTCGTCAGTTAGGTTAGGGAAACCTTTTTGACCACGAGCATCAGAGCCATGACATTGCGAACAGTTCTGTAGGAACAAACGTTGACCAACTTTAATTGCTTCAGGATCTTGCGCAATCTCAGGGATAGGGCGTAGACCATCTGCGTTGTGAGCAAGTGCGCGGAATGCTTCACCGAAGTATGCATCAGCATCATCTAGCTCTTTAGCGTATTGGTTAAGTTGCTTGTTTTCTTGTGCTCGTGCGATGGCTTCTTTCGACTCTTCCAACGTACGTACAGTTTGATCTGAACTCTGCCAGTTTAGGACACCTTTGAAGCTACCTAGACCTGGAAATAGGGTCAGGTATACAGCAGCAAACACAAACGTGCTCACAAACAAGTATGTCCACCATTTTGGTAGAGGGTTATTAAGCTCGCGAATACCATCGTACTCGTGGCCCATGTCTTCCCCTTCCTCGACGCCCATTTTGTCTTTAGCGCACCAAGTCAGGAGGATCGCACAGCCTACTAGCGTACCGACAGTAATCACGATAATCCAGAGACTCCAGAATGTAGTCATTACTTCTTCACTCCTTGGTTATTTGGGGTCGTTTGTTCTTCGTCAGCAAACACCAAGTTAGCATCTTCCTCAAAGCGTGCTTTACGCTTCTTACCAAATGCCCACCATACGATGCCAATAAAACTAGCGAAGAGCACAACGGTATAAATACTATGAATTGTACCGAAATCCATATGACCCCCTTACTTCATTGCATGACCAAGAGACTGAAGGTAAGCGATGATTGCATCCATCTCTGTTTTACCTTCTACTTCTTTAGCCGCATTCGCGATTTCTTCATCCTTATAAGGGACACCGAACTGGTCACGGAAGATTTCTAGTTTCTTCTGTGTCAGCTTGCCGTCTAGTACGTTCTCTTCAAGCCAAGGGAAGCCTGGCATGTTTGATTCTGGTACTAGCTCTCGCGGGTCAATAAGGTGAACACGATGCCATTCGTCAGAGTAACGTCCACCTACGCGTGCCAAATCTGGACCTGTACGCTTAGAACCCCATAGGAATGGGTGTTCCCAAACGCTCTCACCAGCGACAGAGTAGTGACCGTAGCGCTCTGTTTCAGAACGGAAAGGACGAATCATCTGGCTGTGACACACGTTACAACCTTCACGGATGTATATGTCACGACCTTCCATTTCCAGAGGAGTGTAAGCTCGTAGATTTTCTACAGGCTCCGTCGTTTGCTTCTGGAAAATCAGAGGAGTGATTTCAACAAGCGCACCCCAACTGATTGCAAAGACGATGAAAATAGCCAACAAACCGACATTGCGTTCTAGGATTTCGTGGCGATTATTCGAATTATTACTCATTCTTTAATCTCCTTATGCCGGTTGAGGGATAGCTTTTAAGCTTTCTTTAGGCGCAGTTACCGTCTTGTACGTGTTGTATGCCATTAGGAACATACCTGATAGGAAGATGAAACCACCTAAGAAACGTACGAAGTAGAACGGGTAAGATGCTTCTACAGATTCTACAAAGCTGTATGTTAGTGTGCCGTCAGAGTTAACTGCGCGCCACATTAGACCTTGCATTACACCTGAGATCCACATCGCTACGATGTAAAGAACAGTACCGATAGTCGCCAACCAGAAGTGAACATTGATTAGGCTTACAGAGTACATACGCTCTTGACCAAATAGACGAGGGACAAGGTGATATACAGAACCAATTGAAACCATTGCAACCCAACCTAGTGCACCAGAGTGAACGTGACCAATGGTCCAGTCTGTGTAGTGCGATAGCGCGTTTACTGTCTTAATAGACATCATTGGACCTTCGAAAGTAGACATACCGTAGAAAGACAATGAAACGATTAGGAAACGTAGGATAGGGTCGTAGCGAAGCTTATGCCATGCGCCAGACAGCGTCATGATACCGTTGATCATACCACCCCAAGATGGAGCAAATAGAACCAAAGACATCACCATACCAAGAGACTGAGTCCAGTCAGGTAATGCTGTGTAATGCAGATGGTGAGGACCAGCCCAGATGTATAGGGAAATCAGTGCCCAGAAGTGAACGATAGATAAACGGTAAGAGTAAACAGGACGTTCAGCTTGTTTAGGGACAAAGTAGTACATCATACCTAGGAAACCAGCGGTCAGTAGGAAACCTACCGCGTTGTGCCCATACCACCATTGAACCATTGCATCCACTGCACCAGAATAAATCGAGTACGATTTACCAAGTGACACAGGGATAGCCATGCTGTTCACGATGTGAAGTACTGCTACTGTTAGGATAAAGGCACCGAAGAACCAGTTAGCCACGTAGATGTGAGAGGTATTACGCTTGACCAATGTTCCAAAGAACACGACTGCGTAAGATACCCATACTATCGCGATTGCGATATCAATAGGCCATTCTAACTCAGCATATTCCTTACCAGAGGTTAAACCTAAAGGTAGGGTGATTGCTGCGGCTAGGATAATTGCTTGCCAACCCCAAAAGGTGAAGGCAACGAGTGGGCCACCAAAAAGACGTGTTTGACAGGTGCGCTGAACAACATAATAAGATGTTGCGAACAGAGCACTGGTACCAAACGCAAAAATTACCGCATTAGTATGCAATGGACGTAAACGACTGTACGTCAACCACGGCGTATCAAAGTTTAGCTGTGGCCAAACTAACTGAGCGGCAATCAAAACACCAACAGCCATACCAACTATGCCCCATAAAATGGTCACAAGGGTGAATTGGCGAACGACTGTATAGTTGTAGTTTTGTTCAAGCTGCTTTACTTGGCTCATTTGCATGCTTCCAATTTCTAATTAACTACACTTTACTTCCAACACGACTTGCGTCGTAACACCACCCAAGTAAACTCTAGAATTCAAGTGTTATCATCACTTTATTTCCATTGCTGACTTTAATAAAAAGTGGCATTTTCAGCGTGACACTATACTTGAATTAACATTTCAATGACAGAGTAGTAACCTTACAAGACCTCTGGAAATCATTTTTTATTTAAAAAGTTTGAAGTTTGTAACAAGGATATTAGGAATTATGGCCGCACAAAAGTTAACAAAGGCGAGACTTGCACAAATCTTAATCATGCTCAGTCTTTTAATCGGTGCCTTTTTCTGGCGCACCTTTACTTATGAGACGAGCAAAGAGGTGGACTGTTCACAAAAACAACGATGTGATGTAACAATTGGTGTATCAAAAATCACTATAAATAAGACTTCGAAAGGCTTTTCAATCGAAAGCCCAGAAAATCGCAGTATAAAAATTGATCTAAATCAATCTGGTGAATTTATTAATCTCAACGATAAATATCGAGACATCAATTGGAATAGTATTTCGGAAACAAAAGCGATTAATATCAAATTAAATGAAAATATTGTCCAAGTTCATTTATAAATCTGATCTGACGCGAGATAATTGCATCTTGTTTATGCAATTAATGCTTTCTTGCCTAGCAGTAAAAATTTGCAGTGGTATAACAGTAAAGTGATAACCAATAATAAAACCGTATGCAGTGCCAATCATTATTTACTCATATCACCGACGAATATTTAGCGATAGAAGAATTTCGCTCTGAACTCAGTGAGGAGAATCTCTCACATATCATTTGCTACTACACTGAAGAGTACGACTTCAGAGCAATTCAGTACGCATTCTCCGACCTGTTTCCTGACATTCCATTCCATGGTGCTAGCTCATGCCAAGCTATCATGACTAACCATGGTTACCATCAAGGTCCTACCATTGCGATACTCGCGATCTATGACTCAGGTTTACATTCTTACGGGACAGGAATTTCAACTTATAGTACGGATATTGAATCCAGCGTAGACCAAGCGCTGAATATGGCTTTATTTCATGCAGATAGAGTAGGTGAGGTTCCTAACTTAATTCTCTTACATGCGACACCTGGGAATGAAGAATCTGTCATAGAATGCATTGACAGTCGGTTCGGAACATTAGTCCCAATCATTGGTGGTTCTGCTGCTGACAATAACATTGAAGGTAATTGGTCAATTATTACCTCTCAAGGGTACGAACAAAATGGCGTGAGCTTAACGTTGTTTTACTCCTCACAGCCGGTCGATATCGCATTCAGCGCAGGACACTCGCCAACAGGGATAACTGGTATTGCGACGAAAACGAAAGGTCGCATCTTACTCGAGATAGATAATCAACCTGCTCTCGATGTATATCGAGCGTGGACAAATCATCAACAAACACAAACTGATAGAGAAAGCTTCCTGTTCACTAACTCAAGTGCATATCCGTTAGGGCGCATCGCGGGTCAATTGTATGAGAGACCTTACTACAAACTCTCACACCCGATAAGAGAAACTGAACAAGGTGGCATTGAGCTTTTCACCGATATTGAAGAAGGCGAAATGCTAACGTTGATGCAAGGTAGTCGCCAGCATCTTGTCGCAAGAGCGGCGAGAGTTGTGAACGCTGCATTCAATCAAAAGTTAGAGGAATCTCGAAAGATAGGGGTGATCAATATCTTTTGTGCTGGTCCTATGTTGCACTTAAAACAGGACATCAACAGTGTTTGTGAACAAATTAATCAGGAATTAGAGAACCTGCCTTTTATTTGCCCGTTTACTTTTGGTGAGCAAGGAAGATTTATAGGTGGTGAGAATGGACATGGAAACCTGATGATATCATCAGCGATATTCCATAAACCTTATGAAAGATAAATATTTAGAGATATACCAGCAGGAAGCGTTACAAGAGGCACTTGTCGAACTCAAAGAGGCAAGGCAACGTGAGAAGTTATTGGCTGATGAAAACAAAGCCATTCTGTCAGCAATCTCTGCAATGAGTGAAGCTCGAAACCGTCACGAGATTTTCTCCGGTCTAAACAGTGTTCTAAAGAAGTACATTGATTTTGATGACTTCATCGTCATTACCCGCGACTGTAATAGACAAAACTTCAAGACGTTATTATCAACAAATAGTGTTTTTGATAGAGCAGATTGGTTACCGGGTAACGCGTCGGAAAGGGCTCTTAATGGCGAATGTATTTTGTTGTTCGAGCCGATGCGATTAAAGGAGTTTGAGAGCTTAAACTCCTTTATTAAAAGCCACGTGAATTCAATGCTACTTACGGGCATTCGATCTGAAGTAACCCAGACTATTATCATCCTTGTTGGAGCTCAAAAAGGTCACTTCAGTATTGAAAACAAAGAAACGTTAAGGCGTTTTAGACCCTTAATTGAAAGGGCTGTTATCGATATTGAAACCAAAGAGAAGTTACAACGTATCGTTGAGGTGAGGACGTCTCAATTAGCACGGGCTAGAGAAGAAGCAGAAAGAGCTAACCAATCGAAGTCTGAGTTTTTGGCCATGATGAGTCATGAAATTCGAACGCCTTTGAACTCAGTTCTGGGGATGTTAGACATCTTGAGACAATCAACTTTAACCGATGCCCAGTCAGACGTATTGAACCAAATGGAATGCTCTGCAGATTTGCTATTGGCGATTATCAGCGACATTTTGGATTTATCAAAGATAGAGTCAGGAAGCTTTCATTTAAATGAACAGTGGACAGACTTAAGTGACGCGGTAACACTAATTGTTTCTCAACAAAAACAAGTGGCTACAAGCAAAAGTTTGAGCTTTGACCTACACTGCAATCTAGATAGAAATAAACAGTACTGGATTGATTCTACTCGTATATCACAGGTGCTTTTTAACTTGATTGGAAACGCGATTAAGTTTACAGACTTTGGAGATGTGCATGTTTCTGTGCTAGAAAGCAATGGTGAAATCATCATATCTGTCGCAGATACTGGGATAGGAATCCCTCAAGCTAAAATTGGTCATTTGTTTACAGCTTTTCATCAAGGCGACAGCTCCATTACTCGTCGATTCGGTGGTACTGGGCTTGGACTTGCCATCACTAAACACCTTGTTGAGATGATGCGAGGTTCAATTTCTGTAAAAAGTGAAGAGAGAGTCGGCTCTCTTTTTACAGTCAAAATCCCGGTTCTTACCAGGACTAACCAAGAAAGACCGGTAAAGATAGAATCAAATCAGCCATCAAAGTCGACCAACATTTTAGTCGTGGAAGATACTGAATCTAACCAGTTAGTGATAAAGCTTATTCTGAATAAACTCGGGCACAATGTATTTATTGCCAGCCACGGCGCGGAAGCCTTAACGTTTTTGGAGCAACAAACACAAGACATCGATATCATTTTAATGGATGTGTCGATGCCCGTTATGGATGGCATTACAGCGACAAGACTTATCAGAAAGAAAGGAATCAAAACACCAATCATCGCATTGACTGCACACGCGCTTGAGAGTGATAAAGCGACATGTATGAAAGCTGGCATGGACGGATTTGTATCAAAGCCAGTTCGCAGACAGGATATCTACGAAGCGATCCATTCATTAGTGGAGATCGCGTAGCGAATTAATATAGATCTTAACAATCGTAAGATTATTAAGATCTATATTAAGTATTTTATGGTAAATCGCGGTTATGTTTAATGACACTCATAAAAAGCCTCATATTTTAAAATCTGAGAGGGATAGGAGCCCAAACGAAGAAAGAATTGGCGTACGTTGACATTCTATTTAACATAATATACATAATGCGCACTGATTTTGTAGGCGCAAAGTTGTAATGTCACTATTTACCAAAGTTAAAAAGTTAAAATGTCTCTTTAGTTCGTAGTCACTAAGCTTTGCTTACAACCAGCTAAGGATACGTTTAAGATGCTAGTTACTATGAATGATTCTGATATCAATCGTTTTAAAGTAATCCAAGATATTTGCGATCGTAGGAGTCGACGCGGCAGACATCCTTGATTTGAGTGTTCGCCAAGTTCAGAGGCTTATGAATCGCCTGAGAGAACTCGGTGCTGTAGGATTGACTCACCAAGCTCGAGGTAAGCCAAGTAATAACCGCTATCCCAGTGGCTACCGAGACACAGTTTTAAAACTGATTCGTGATCACTATTCTGATTTTTCTCCAACACTTGCCAGAGAAAAACTAACGGAGTTACATAGTCTTCCAGTATCTAACGAGACCTTACGAAGTTGGATGATTGCAGATGGTTTATGGACACCGCATTCGCAACGCAAGCCTAAAGTTTACCAACCTCGCTACCGACGTGATTGTTTAGGCGAGCTCGTTCAAATTGATGGCTCTTACCACGATTGGTTTGAAGGACGATCTGACAAATGCTGTCTATTAGTCTTTATCAATGATGTGACTGGACGTTTGATGAACTTACAGTTAAGCATTAGTGACGTCGTAACCTTGTGTTCTTCAACAATACTGAGGTGTCACTTGTTTATTCATTTTCTTATGACATTAAAAAAGCGACTTGTTACAGTCGCTTTGAGTTTTTTTTGTGACACTGTAACTCTTTTACATCATAAGAGTCATCTTTCCTGGAGCACTCATTCTAATTGATGACAATGCTTCCCCTGATATCTGGACGTTAGCAAACCAAAATGGTTTGTGCTTTTCTGCAAACACTTCACTTCTCGATAAGTTATCATAGATTGCATATGCCCTAGCCTGCGCTAAAGCTGCTCCATAGACACTGCGCTCTAAGATGGGTTTGCTTTCGATGTCTTCAAGAACAGCAACTTTTATATGTTCTACATTCTTCGACCAGTGAAAGTTTTCTAAAAGTCTTTTAGTCACCAGAGCTTCCATATCGACAATGACTTTAGGCAAGAAAGCGGAATTTGGTCGGACATCGGCACAGGCATAATACTCATCTTTCCTGTTCGTTTTTCTATAGTTCAGCATGACTTCAATGAGTGCGTCTTCAAACGTATCTGTGAAGTGATTAATCAATACGATGCTACCTAAGCTACGAAGCGTTCCGATCAAAACACCACAATCGGAATCTTGAACATCTGCCGATTCCAATCGCATTTTGGTGACGTTGGCAGTCAAAACCAATTGTTGCCAAAACTTGGGAGTCAGGATTTTAGTATTATTATCTGACCATCTCATCATTGGGCGCGCCATTAAAACCGGGAATAGCTTACGGCAATTTTCAATTCCAAGGCGCCCAATCGCGACTCTTGCATCTGAACTAGTTTTAGCCGCACTCCCTCGCTCACGCAGTCTTGAGTTCTCAATCAGATCTATAATCGTTGAGCTTAGCTGATGGCTATTGTTAGCCAAGTCTGTCAGTTTTGAAAAGCTTAGAGATGGAGAATAGGCAAACGATGCGAATAACTCAAATGCGGGTATATTGCTCGATAATTTATCAATTGGAAGCGTTTCAAGCTTCTTCATTAACATTCGATCGGCCACTTTCGATACATCGCTGATGACTTTTTGCAGTGTTTTCTGCTTGTCTTCCACGATTTGGCGTTTTTCTTTTACTCGCTCTTGTTCGCACATGAGAAGTATTCTTTGGTTGCGCGTGATTCTGTCTTCTTCACTAAAGATCACATCGTCACAATAACGCCCCTGTAAACTGAGGAGCTTATCCACTTGTGACTGATCCACTTGGTGGTTCATACTAGCTAGCCACTTGGCATGTCTAAGTTCGACTTCTTTCGATACTTTGACCGCGATGTCCATTGCTTCTGGTGTGTAATTTTTTTGCGTGAGCAACAAACTGATATTCCTAACGTTGTTTTTATTTTCCTGTCGGCAAGTTTATCTATAAAGACACACGCAGTAAATGGAATGTGATATTAATTCCACTTATAAATGAATGCTAATTATCGAAATATTATTAGTGAATGCTAATTGCCCGTTGTTATGTGTAGTCGTATATACTTTTCAGAGAATTTATAACGATAACGTTTGCCAATTTTCACATTTGATTTGGTGAACTGACATACGCGTTTATCACCATTTCCTTTAACTCTCTTGATCGTTGCACTCTTGCCTTTGTGTTCCATTTCAATCATCAAGTCACAATATCCGTGGTAACCATCAAATGCTCTATCAGTTTTCTTCTGCAGCTCCGCTTTGATTTTTTTCGCTACAGGATTGATTTCTGAGTCGTCAGCTATAGCAACAGAAATTCCAAATAAAAAGCACAAAAACGTGACAGTGTATCGCATGATGTTCCCTTTCGATTCGTAAAAGTGAAACTCTAACTCACTGACTTTGCTAATATAAAAATGGGACACATTAAATGCGTCCCGTTTAACACGAATAAGTAATTGATAGTTTTCTTAAGCTCGCTTTTTACCTTTGGTCGACTTAAAGCCTTGGTGAGGAAAAACGTTTCTAATTCGTTGTTGAACTTTTTTCGGCACGTCTTTGGAAAAGGTTAAGCGCATACCTGTACGTTGGTTATAGACTTTCATTTCGCCATCAAACGGAGAATGCTCAGCGATGTCTTGCAGGTTGTGTTTAAAAGAAGGCGGTATGTGACCTTTCACCTTCGATATTTGCCCTTGTTCAAACTTAACTTTTAGGACCGGTCTATCTACGGCGATAAGCCAAAAAATGACAACAGCAGCAATCAATATTACGTAAAGCATTTGATACTCCTTAGCTAGAAAGCAATTTACTCAAGTCTTCTTTCAGCGACGATACCTTCATACTGGCTTTTTCACTTCGAGATGCCTCTGATAACAAATACTCAATAGCATCGGATAACGTACAGCCTAGCTCGTTCGCTCGATTGGAGAGTTTTTCCCACACTCGATAATCCAGATCGATGGACTTTTTCTTCGTGTGGACTTGTTCTGCATTGAAGTGACGTTTACGCTTAGCACGGATCGCTTGCTTCAGCTTATTATCAAGCTCTTCAGACATGTGGTTTTCAATCCAAGTAAGAACTTGGGTTGGCTCATGCTCAAGTTTACGAAGTTCGGCAATTGCGGCATCGGCTTCGCTCGTATCGATGTATCGGGTAACGGCTTCACCATCCTTCCACTTTTTGATGAGATACTTCCATTTCCAACCACATTCTAAATTTTCAAGCTGTTGATATTTCATCCTTCTGACCCTCAATACACTTATGGTGACAGCGTAACCCAAGTGTGCAGATTCGGCAAATAAAACTCATAAAAGTATCGATGTTGATCACTCATTTGTCGAAGGTTTAATCAACTGAATTTGCAGAATTTTTGGATTGGTCAAATTGTCGCTAGGGAGTTGATCGCCGTTTCGCTATAATGCTTGCAAGACTAAATTATGATGAATTTGAATGAACCAAGTTAACTGGCAAGATGTCACCCCTTCTTTCGAGCAGTACGAAGAGATTTTAAGTAAAGCCACTTCTCTACCGATTAAGCCCTTTATTGACCTTCAGCCTAGGCTTGAGGCGACCATTGACCGATTTACTCGTGTTCGAGGATTAACCCGTATTTTATTAGTGAATTGCACTGATAATGCGCTTTATCGTGGTTTCGTCAGCGAAGTATTGAAGAATAAGTCGTCAGCGCCTGTTGTGACAGTTGAGTCACTCGATGCCAAAGAGTTATTTGATCGCTACAGCGTGAATCAAGATGGTCAAACGACATTTGAGTCTGGCTTACTGTCTAAAGCAGATGGCGGTTATCTTGTTGTTCCTGCCAACTTAGTGCTTGCAAACGCTGCGCGCTGGCCAAACATTAAAGCAGCAGTTCAAGGTGGAAGCTTTGCCCCGATTAACCTTACACCAAATCGAATTGCGTCATCGCCTTTTGCACCACAAGACTACGATGTAAAGCTGATCATTACAGGCGATCGAAACCAGTTAGCGGAAATCGAATATGTCGATGAAGACTTTTCTACAGGTCTGACGATGTATACTGAGGTTGAAGAAGATATCCACTTATCTCAAGAAAACCTAAGTAAATACGTTGGTTTGGTCAATTGGATTTGCCATGAATACCAACACCCTGCATTGAGTAACGAAGCCTTCCGAAGATTAATTCTTGCCGGCATGCGCTATACAGAAGATCAACACTATCTGCCTCTCGGTGTACTGTGGCACAACCAGCTGTTAGGTCTTGCTAGCCAGTATTCAAACTCATCGAGTATCGAGTTTGACGATATTGATCGTGCTATTGATGATAAATATTACCGTGAATCTTACCTACCACAACGTGCTGTGGACGATATTCTTGATGGACAAGTGATCATTGAGACGACCGGCGAACAGGTTGGGCAAATTAATGGTCTTACAGTGATTGATATGGCCGGACACCCTGTCTCCTATGGGGAACCTGCGCGTATTTCTTGTGTTATTCACTTTGGTGATGGTGATATTTCAGACGTCGAACGCAAAGCAGAACTTGGCGGCAACCTACATGCTAAGGGCATGATGATCATGCAAGCGTTTGTGAGTTCAGCACTGAATCTTGATGAACCACTACCATACTCCGCTTCGATTGTATTCGAGCAATCATACAGCGAAGTCGACGGAGACAGTGCCTCCTTAGCAGAGCTATGTTGTTTGGTGAGTGCCTTGTCAGAATCTCCAGTAAATCAACAGATCGCGGTTACTGGTGCAGTGGATCAATTTGGTCGCGTGCAAGCCGTTGGAGGCTTGAATGAAAAGATTGAGGGCTTCTACCAAGTATGTAAACACCAAGGCTTTACGGGAGAGCAAGGTGTGATTATGCCTAAATCTAACCTAAAACATCTCGCGTTACATAAAGATGTCATAGAAAGCATTAAGAATGGTGAGTTCCATATTTGGTCAGTTTCTACTGTTGATGAAGCGATTCCCATTCTGATGTCTAAACCATTTCGCGGTGAAGACGACAGCATCATTGGTAAAATTGCCGAACGTATTGAAAACTTTGAAAGACATGAGCATCCAGAAGGAATTGTGGAGCGCATCAAAAACTGGTTTGTCTAGTACTGATCGGAGTTGTTTAGCGTACACGTGTTCACTAAGATGCAGCTATCAAAAATTGGAGTAATTGATAATGCAAAACAAACGTGATTCTTACAACCGTGACGATCTTCTCGCTTCTAGCCAAGGTGAGCTATTTGGACCAGGTTACCCTCAGCTTCCTGCGCCAAACATGCTAATGATGGATCGTGTTACTAAAATGTCTGAGACTGAAGGCGATTTTGGTAAAGGTTTGATCCTCGCAGAATTGGACATTACTCCAGATCTTTGGTTCTTTGACTGTCACTTCCCTGGAGACCCAGTAATGCCTGGTTGTCTTGGTCTTGATGCTATGTGGCAGCTTGTTGGTTTCTTCCTAGGCTGGGTTGGCGGTAAAGGCAAAGGTCGAGCTCTGGGTGTTGGCGAAGTGAAGTTTACGGGTCAAATCCTACCAACAGCGAAAAAAGTAACGTACGAGATCCACATGAAGCGCGTTGTTAACCGCAAATTAGTAATGGGTCTAGCTGATGGTCGTGTATGTGTAGATGGTAAAGAAATCTACGTAGCAAAAGATCTGAAAGTGGGTTTGTTCCAAGACACTTCAAGCTTCTAATCTCCTACTCTGAAGTATTTATCAAGGCTCCTATCAAAGGAGCCTTTTCTTTATCTTATGGCATTTAGTTTAGACACACGCGTAAATTGCTACATTTAAAAACATCCGCTTTAAACGCAGAAAAGGCTCTTAACGAGCCCTTTCAAATCCTTCTGTTTGTATGTGGAGAGTTTATTTGTAGAGACCAGATTGTCTTTCATCTCTGGCATCACGCCAACCACCTAACCAATACGACCGAGCATCAATTTGTTGATATGGGCAAGCCTCTTGAGACCTTCCATTCAACCCAGCTTTATAGCCTTGAGATTGAGCTCGTTCTAGGCGATCACGCTTTTGTCTCTTCATAGTTAATTCCTCATACAGGTCCATTTACAAACGTACTACTGTTATTGTGAAACTTTGATGGAGTTTTTATGACTCCATCTACAAGAATCGATCAAATTGCGCATTTTCTCAAGGCATAAAAAAAGCAGAGACTCATTTCTGTGAGCCTCTGCTTGATTTAAAAATTACTGACTATTTTCTACGGAACCCGAATAGACCCAGCATGGTCAAAGCCAGCCATCCTAGACCAGCGCCTTGGCGTTCCGCAGCTTCCTCTTCAACACTGCGTGATTGAATATCAGCTTTAGTTGCACCTGGAATCGGCTTAAGCTTGACTGCAACGATTTTCTCTTCACCATTACTACAGAAAGAGTTGTGAGCTGTTGTGTCATAACCGCCTGCACACTTCATTGCTGTCGCTGAGATAACGCCGGCATCGTTGATATCTGAAGCGCTAATGATACGGAACTCGTTGTTGCTGTCAGAAATATCTCTGGCGCTTGCGCTCTGATCGTTTGCACCGTTGGTGAGATCGTCGAGGAACCATGCTTTGCCATCGAAGATTTCTTTAGCACGCTCACTAACTGTTCCACCTTGAGCATATGGATAGATAAATCCACGCTTACGACGAGGTTTACCCTCTTCTTCACGAGTCTTCTCAGCGTCTAATTGACCAACAATCTCATTGTATGAGTTGATGCCACCCATTTGACCGCCAGCACCGCTAAAGAAAATACCACCGACTTCTGCCAGGTAAGATGCACTGACTGAATCTGCAGTAACGTCATCAACAACGAAAAGACGGTTCGGCGCAGAGCCTGTTGGCATTAGGTAAACACCCGAGCGTTTAGCTTCACCAATCGCAATAAAATTGGAGTTTACATCGGTTAAGCGGGAATTAGTATGAACTGTATTATCCCCAATTCTTTGTTGGGCACCATCAACTACTTTATTTACCCATGTAGAGTCAGCGACTGAGGCTTCTTTTGTCAACGTTCCTACGAAGACTGTCGCATTCATGTAGTTGTTGCCACTGTCGTATGTGTTATAGCCAACGCCATAAACAGTAGAACCTTTTACAACAAAATCTCGCATGCTGCCTTGTGCTAAGCGTTCATCTTCTTCTGCATTAGTGGTACCCCAACTTATTTCTTTCACTGAGCCGGAACCAGTCGCATCCCAAATGGCAGCTTTAGATGTAGAGTGGTCACCATTGTCATTGTTGGCAAATCGAGAAACGCTACCTACAGTAAATGTTCCGTTCGTTTTCCAAGCTCTGCTTTCTAGAAGCTTTGGAACTGCGTCGCTTGTGTCAAAGTTAGGACTAGTTCCTGGTGCAACAACCGTATTTCTTGTTTCTAAAATAGTTGGATCTGTTGTACTGATAACACTTTGATTGCCTACAGGCTTCCCTTCAGCAGTCAGACTGTTGATAACATTGTTGTACTTATTGGTATACGCTGCAGAGTCGATTGTATTGGGTGTATCCCCCTCAACATAAGCTAGTGCATTTGAAGTAAAATCTTTATTAAACGCTTCTTTTTGCCAAGGATTCCAATGCACGTATGCCCAAGATTCACATGTTGAGTAACGACGTTCGTTCTTACAGTATCTTTCAAAGTCATCGAACTCTTGTACGTAAAAGAAACCCGAATCCATCGCAAATGGCACTTCTTCGCGGTAGCTAACACCGTCGACTTCTTGGCCAGTTGAGATTGGGGTTACACGCGTTTCAAGCGCAAGTTTAAAGTGCTTTGAGTCACAATCTGCGCCTTTGTCAAAACAACCCAGCGCGAAAGGTTTTCCTGTATCAGGATCGTTATCCACGTCACCTTGTTGAATTGCGACACCGTACACTGTTTCCGTAGTGACGTTTTCAGGGGAAACTTCAACTACTTGATACAGTGCTGCATTGGCATTCATTGCCGTACCGACCATCATAGCGATAGCGGTTAATTTGAATTTGTTACTACAATTCATCGAATTCTTAACTATCCTGTTGCATTGCTTCGAGTTCTTCCCATCTCTCGAACGCGATTTCCAACTCCTGCTCTACCGCAGCGAGCTGTTCCAATACCGGTTGAGTCTGTTCTACAGATTTAGTGAAGAACTCTGGGTCGTTCACTTGTTCTTGTAGAGTCTCAATATCCGCCTCTAATTGTTCTAGTTTAGCTGGAAGAGCCTCTAATTCTCTTTGCAGCTTATACGATAACTTCTTCGAATTGTTCTTAGGTTGCGTAGTTTTGGGAGTTTCCTCAACCACTTTCTCTTTCTTCGCTGCTTTTTCAACCTGGCTGCGCGAAGCAAGAACTTGATCACGCTGCTGTTTTGCGTCGTGGTAACCACCAACAAACTCTTCGATTATGCCGTTACCTTCAAAAATCCAACTGGTCGTGACCGTATTGTCTACGAACTCACGGTCGTGGCTCACTAACAGTAACGTACCCTGATAATTGGCAAGCATTTCTTCTAAAAGTTCCAACGTTTCGATGTCCAAATCGTTGGTAGGTTCGTCAAGAATAAGCAAGTTGTTAGGTTTCAACAAGATACGAGCCAGCAACAAACGGTTTTTTTCGCCTCCAGACAAGGCTTTTACTGGCGTGCGAGCACGTTTTGGTGCAAACAAGAAATCTTGTAGGTAGCTCAATGCGTGACGCTGACGCCCTCCAACCATCACTTCTTGCTTACCATCTGCTAAGTTATCAATAACCGTCTTTTCAGGATCAAGAATTTCACGGTACTGATCGAAGTAAGCCACTTCGAGCTTTGTTCCACAATGAAGACGACCGCCTTGCGCTGATAATTGCCCTAATAGCAACTTGAGAACGGTACTTTTACCACAGCCGTTAGGACCAATCAGTGCGATTCGATCACCACGCATAATGTTGAAGCTAAAGTTATCAACGATTTTTTTGCCTTCAAAAGCAAAAGAGACATTCTCAGCTTCAAAGACGATCTTACCTGAGCGTGAAGCATCGTCGATGTTAAGGTTAACTTTACCCTGAACCTCACGTCTGTCACGACGTTCTTCACGAAGCTTTTTAAGGGCACGAACACGACCTTCGTTGCGTGTACGGCGTGCTTTAATGCCTTGGCGAATCCACACTTCTTCCTGAGCTAGCTTTTTGTCGAACTCTGCATTTTGCATTTCTTCGACACGAAGCATCTCTTCTTTGTCATTTAAGTATTGGTCATAATCACCAGGGAAAGAAGCGAGTTGTCCGCGATCGAGGTCAACAATGCGTGTCGCCATCGATTTGATGAATGCACGGTCGTGGGAAATGAAGATGATCGAGCCTTTGAAGTCCTTTAGAAAGTTCTCTAACCATTCGATGGTCGTTACATCAAGGTGGTTAGTTGGCTCATCAAGAAGCAATACATCAGGGTCACAAACAAGTGCCCGAGCGAGAGCGGCTTTACGTTGCCAACCACCCGATAGATCAGTCAGTTTGGTTTCAGGGTTTAGCTTTAGCGCGCCAAGTACATTCTTAACACGATCATCAAAGCGCCAAGCGTTAAGGTGATCCAACTGTTCTTGAATCTTAGCAAGACGATTAATGTTCTTTTCACTTGGGTCTTGAGCGACAAGATCGAGAAGATCATGATAGATCTTTAACTGCTCACCGATTTCAGCTAAACCACCAGATACGTATTCGTAAACTGTGCCTTCTTGATTGCGCGGTGGATCTTGTTCAAGTCGAGAAACAACGACGTCTTGGGTGATTTGAATCTTGCCATCGTCCAACAAAATGTCGCCAGCAAGCACTTTCATTAACGTAGACTTGCCTGCACCGTTACGACCAACTAAACAAACGCGTTCATTTTCTTGAAGAGCGAACTCTGCTTTGTCTAGTAATGGGTGGTCGCCAAATGCAAGTTGTGCGTTATGAATGGTAAGTAATGCCATTATTATCCAACCAATGTGTGAGTTTTTCAAAGTCAAACGGCCAGTTCAACTCAGAATCTTGATATTTTAATACGGGAATTGTTACGCCGTAACGAGAAAAGAGAGCATCGTCGAACGCTATGTCGACGATGTGTGTTTGTTCGGCGAGACCAATCTGACTAACGAGGTCAAACGCCATCTCGCAGAGATGGCATCCTTCAGTGCTGTAAAGCGTTAGCACGTTCAACATCCTGTCCCTATTCTGCGTGAGTAACCAACCAGCAGTTGTGAATCTGTTTGTTACGAGAAAAATCTAATGGCAGAGTTTGAGAAGAAATGTTCTGCGCTTTTAAGCCCAGTTCTGCAAGCCCTGCTTCGTCCATCTTGAAGTGACGTTTGTTGTTCGAGAAAACAATCGTACCGCCAGCACGCAACAGACGCTTAAGGTTCGTCATTAGCTTAATGTGGTCACGTTGCACATCGAACGACGTTTCCATGCGTTTAGAGTTAGAGAACGTCGGTGGGTCAATAAAGATAAGATCGTATTCACCTTTGGCGTTCTCAAGCCACTGGAGACAGTCAGCTTGCTCAAAACGATGCTGGCGACCAACACAACCGTTTAGCTGCATGTTGTCTTTCGCCCAGTTGAGGTACGTGTTAGACATATCTACCGTAGTTGTAGAACGCGCTCCACCAACCGCAGCGTGCACTGTTGCACTGCCAGTGTAAGCAAACAAGTTAAGGAAATCTTTACCCTGTGCCATTTCGCCAAGACGACGACGAGTGATCTTATGATCTAAGAACAAGCCCGTGTCTAGGTAGTCATGAAGGTTTACGATCAGCTTCACTCCGTACTCGTTCACTTCAAGCGTCTCTGAAACTTGACCTAATTTTTGGTACTGGCTACGACCCTTTTGCTTCTCACGAACTTTAAGTACTACGTTATTCGCTTCTACACCTGTTACCTGAATCGTTGCACGGATGATGTCCGTTAGACGGCGCTTGGCTTTTTCTTCAGGGATATTCTTAGGTGCTGCGTATTCTTGAATCACAATTTGATCGCCGTACACGTCGATCGCTACATTGTATTCTGGAAGATCCGCATCGTAGATACGGTAACAGTCAAGTTTCTCTTTACGTGCCCACTTACCAATCTTGCCAATGTTTTTCTTCAAACGGTTTGAGAAGTCTGGTGCAATTTGAACATTAGTGTCCGCGCCTTTCACTTCATCAACGCTGCGCTCTGCAATGCTGTAGTTCTTTTGGTGACAAGGTAACGCACCATTGTTCAATTTGAACTGTTTGTCCGCACGCATACGAAGACAGCTTAGTAGCTCGTCTGAACTTGAGAAGATAGACGCTTTACAACCGCCAAACTCTGCTTTTAGCTGACCACCAAATGCTGTGTATAGCGCGATCAGACCAGGTTCAGTGCCAAGACGCTCACCATAAGGCGGGTTAGAAACGATAACGCCAGATTCGAAACCAGCCGGACGAGTAATGGTTGCTGCATCGCCTTGTGCAAATTCAATCAACTCTTCAACACCAGCTCTACGAGCGTTGTCTCGTGCAACCTTCAATACTTTCGGGTCGTTATCGAAGCCGAAAAACTTAGCGTCAACTTTTTTGACACCGCGTCGAGCTTGTACATTTGCCTCTGATTTAATCTCTGCCCAAAGCTCTGGTTCAAAATCTTCTAGCGCTTCAAAGCCCCACTGTTTGCGCTTAACGCCTGGTGCCATATTGGCTGCCATCATCGCAGCTTCAATCAGCAACGTACCAGAACCACACATTGGGTCTAGAAGCGGTTGTGAACCATCCCAGCCACAACGCATTACGATTGCTGCTGCAAGCGTCTCACGTAACGGAGCTCGACCTGATTCTGGGCGGTAGCCACGTTGATGAAGGCCACTACCCACCATATCCACACCAAGAATGGCTTTGTCTTTGTGCAGACGAACGTGAACGCGGATATCAGGGCGTTCTTTGTTAATGTTTGGACGAGGAAGTCCTTTCTTCTCAAAGCAATCTACGATGCCGTCTTTTACTTTCATCGCACCGTATTGGCTGTTGCGGATTTCACGGTTCGTACCATTGAAGTCGACCACAAAGCGCTTTGAACTATGGAACTGGTTTACCCAGTTGATTGAAGACGTCGACAGGTAAAGGTCCATGTCGTCGTTACAGGTAAATTCCGATAAAACACGTACAAATCGAGACGCCAAGCGGCTCCACAAACAGCAACGGTAAATCTGTTCATTCGTCGCCTTAAATTTAACGCCTGCCTGTACTGGTTTGGCGTTTTCAATGCCTAGTTTAGTCAGTTCTTCAACAAGCAAGTTTTCCATGCCGTTTGAAGTTACCGCGAGATATTGATTCATAGTGTTCTTTCGTCGATAAAAAATGGCTTTGATTATACCTGACTTTACGATCAATGCCTCGTTTTTAAAGGCATTTTTACTTTATTAGCTCAAACAGTCGCCAATCTCATCTGTTGAAAATCAAAACACAGCACATCTACAAACAGAATACGTCTCTTTATCACTTTCTAGTAAAGACAAGCATCATAACGAGAGTGAATACTTATTTACATCATTTTTGGTCTATACCAACTGCTGATTTTGCGTGTAATTAACTTACAAAATGAGCGTATAGGGGAACAAAAGGTGAAATATTAGGCGTCTGGTTGCCTAAATTAAGGAAACGCTAAAATGAAAAAAGTGGAATAAAAGTGAGCTACTTCATATCTGAGATACAAAATAGCCCTCACCTAGGCATGTATTTGGCGTGCACAAGAGGAGATATTCAGAAAATTCTAGGCAAAAAAAATCGACCTAATGAGGTCGATTAATGCAAACAAAGGAACGAAAATAAAGAAAAATCAAAAGGAAATTAACCCACCATCGCCATTGGTGCCATCGTGAATAAGTGATTGGCACACACCATGCGATCGTGCATTACTTTAATTGGTTGCCCAAATGGCAGTACTTTGTTGCCATCAAGTAGAAATTCATCCTGCCCTACGTAAGCACATAGGCTTGATGTTTCACCTGGTTCTAGAACGATGAATACGCCTTCTGAATATCGATTTGTTAGGAAGACCATATCCCCTTCTTCTGGCTCATGCCCATCGCATTGGGCGTCGAAGAACCAGCTCTTCGGTTGAACAGGTTTATGAAAGCGTTTTGCAGCTACGCAATAGAGCGTAAGTTCGGCTTGACGGTATTCGTTGATGTCGAGACAACGGATTCGTTCGTTGTACGTTTGAAACGCGCTTGCGTCATCAACAGTGAATTCATTGTTTGAGAAGGCACAATTGACCAACAGCTTACGGCATAGATTGGTTTGGAAAATCATCTCCTCCCCCAAATCCAGCATTAGGCAAGCTTTCTGCTCGTCAAAATACCAATTCCATTTGTCGCTGGGTTTAAGCATTATTCCGTTCTCTTGTTTGTGACTAGTTAATCAGTAATAAGAGGTAAGACGCTTAATTACCTACTCATGATTTTTAAATTTTACAAACGAACGGGTAAAAAAAAAGAGGAAACGAATTCCTCTTTTTTTAGTAACAAGCGTCGATTTCTCAACGATTTAGCGATTGCTCTTATAGATTTTTAACAATATCGCGTACGAGACCTGGTCCGTGGTAGATGAAACCAGTGTAAACTTGAACAAGTTGTGCACCTGCCATCATTTTCTCTTTCGCTGCAACGTATGAGTCAACACCGCCCACACCGATTATCGGAAGTTTATCGCCAAGCTCTTCATGAAGTTTACGAACAACTTCTGTTGAACGTGATTGAACCGGACGTCCGCTTAGACCACCCGCTTCGTTCGCATGTTTCATGCCTTCAACGACTGTGCGATCAAGCGTTGTGTTTGTTGCAATCACACCGTCGATGTTATTCTTAATTAGCGACTCACAGATCTGGCTGATTTCGTCATCGCTCAAATCCGGTGCAATTTTTAGCGCAAGTGGTACGTACTTACCGTGCTTTTCTGCAAGTTCTGCTTGTTTCTCTTTGAGTTCAGATAGCAATTCGTCTAGCGCTTCACCGTACTGAAGTGAACGAAGCCCTGGTGTATTTGGTGACGAGATGTTCACGGCGATGTAACCGGCATACTCGTACACTTTTTCCATACAAATCAGGTAGTCCTCTGCCCCTTTCTCAATTGGTGTATCTTTATTTTTACCAATGTTGATACCGAGAATGCAGTTGTATTTTGCCTTTTTCACATTCTCAACCAGATGATCCACACCTAGGTTGTTAAAGCCCATACGGTTGATGATACCTTCCGCTTCAACTAGGCGGAACAAACGTGGCTTGTCGTTACCTGGTTGCGGACGAGGCGTAACAGTACCAACTTCGACAAAACCAAAGCCCATAGCGTCAAACGCTTCGATACATTCGCCGTTTTTGTCCAAACCAGCAGCAAGACCCACTGGGTTACGGAATGTAAGCCCCATGCATTCTACTGGACGATTTGGTAATTGTTGACGATAGAAAAGATCGAGAGGAGTGCCGTTAAAGCGTTGGAAGTTTTTGATTGCAAGATCATGTGCCTTTTCGGCATCAAGTTGGAAAAAGCCAGTTCTGGCTAGACGGTAAAGCATTGTGCCTCCGAAAGAAAAAAGCCCCGTGTAAACGGGTCAATATTATTTACTGTTTTTCAGTGCAATTCAATGAAAATGAGTGAATTCAGCAAAATAGTATGTCTCATTTTAATTTTATTCATAAAAACAGTTGATTAGCACTCTATTCTCTATACAAAATTGCTAGCTTTTTATTTAAAAGCAAACGATTTTATGCCAGGAAAACTCAAATTGCACGTTACGGCGTCACTTCTTGTGTGGAGTTATAATGATTTGAACATAAAAAAGCCCCGCGATTGCGAGGCTTTTGCTAAAGTCACTTACCCTATTCGTTCGAAGAACAGTTCAGGTTAAGTAGAACCAACTCTCGAAGTGCAACAGAGAACTTAGCGAACTCATGAACGGAACCAACTTTGAATTCATTCAAGATGCTCTCCCAACGATGTAATGACAATTCATTCGTTGTCATCCAATCTTCGAGTGCTTGCATCACGTCTAGATCTTCTGTTGAGCAGCCGCAAGTTAGAACTTGAGCAGTCAATTGACGTTGTTGCCAATCGAGATCCTCACGGAATGCTGCACGAGCAAGAGCTTGCCAGTTATTATCAACCGCTTGGCTATTGATCTGTTTCAAGAACCAGTGAAGTGATAAACGGTCACCTAGATTAAAGTAAAGCTTCGAGGCTTGTTCAACCGTTTTACCCGTTTCGCTTGCTACTGTTGAAATATCCAGTGCAGACTGTAGGCTAGAGAGACGAGCTACATGGTGTGCCAGTTTCTCCTCTACTCCGCGCTCAATCCATTTCTGAGCAAGTTCGTTATGCTCTTCCACTTCTGATGCAACTAGCATGGTGTCTAGCGTTTCAGTAATAGTGTGAACATCGTCTTTATATAGTGCAACTAACTCAGTTACTGTGCTCTTACCGCTGCGATTGCGAAGTAACCAACGAGAGATACGGCGCAATGCACGACGTACGTAAAACATGATCTCATACTGTGCTTCTGCAGTTGCAACGTTATCGAGTGCACGAGTTTGCTTAAGAATATCTTCCAGTTCGAAGATCTCACGTGTTGCACTGTAAGCGTTCGCAATATCAACGACACTCGCGCCCGTCTCTTCTTGAAGACGAGTCACGAAGTTACAGCCCATTTCATTAACCATTTGGTTTGCCAGCGCTGTTGCGATGATTTCAGCACGCAGCGGGTGGTTTACCATCTGATCTTTGTAGTTACGGCGTAACTCACTTGGGAAATAAGCAACTAACTGTTTTCCATGGAATTCATCATTTGCAATTTCGTCAGCAACCAATTGTTCTTTCAGAACCATCTTACCGTAAGCTACGAGTACTGAAAGTTCAGGACGTGTCAGACCAAGACCTTGTTTCTCTCGCTCAATCAAGGTTTCATCGTCTGGAATGTACTCAAGAGCACGATCCAAGTACCCTGCTTTCTCCATTGTATGGATAAAGCGGATTTGCTCTTTAACGATGCCAACACCTTGCTGTTCAGTCACCGAAATAGACTCAGATTGACGGTATGCATCGTCCAATACGATTTCGCCCACTTCGTCTTCCATCGATTCAAGAATCTGGTTGCGTTGTTTAACCGTTAGATCGCCATTCGATACTAAACCATTCAAGAAGATCTTAATGTTCACTTCGTTGTCCGAACAGTCTACGCCACCAACGTTATCCACAAAGTCCGTATTTACACGACCGCCTGTGCTTGCGTATTCGATACGACCAAGCTGAGTCATACCTAAGTTACCGCCTTCACCAACCACTTTCGCTTTTAAATCACGTCCATCGATACGGAGTACGTCATTTGCACGGTCGCCAACATCAGTGTGTGTCTCGCTAGAAGCTTTAACATACGTACCGATACCACCATTCCAAAGCAGATCCACTTCCATTTGCAGGATCATCTTAATCAGATCGTTTGGCGCTAGAGACGCTTTCTTCGTGCCCAGCATTTTTTGGATTTCTGGCGTTAGTTGGATCGATTTAGAGCGACGAGAGAAAATACCACCGCCCTGCGAGATCAACTCGGCGTTGTAATCTTCCCAGCTTGATCGTGGGAGATTGAACAAGCGATTACGCTCTTCCCAGCTGGTGGCTGAATCCGGATTTGGATCAATGAAGATGTGCATATGGTTAAACGCAGCTTGTAGACGAATATGCTTAGATAGCAGCATACCGTTACCAAATACGTCCCCTGCCATATCACCCACACCAATTGCTGTGAAGTCAGTGGTTTGACAGTTGATGCCCATTTCTCGGAAGTGGCGTTTCACCGATTCCCAACCACCTTTCGCAGTGATACCCATTGCTTTGTGGTCATAACCGTTAGAACCACCTGATGCAAACGCGTCACCTAGCCAGAAGTTGTACTCATCCGATACAGAGTTCGCCAAATCAGAGAATGTTGCTGTACCTTTATCGGCAGCAACAACTAAGTATGGGTCGTCTTCATCGTGACGCACTACACTCTTCGGCGGAATAACTTCGCCTTCGATGATGTTATCGGACACATCGAGAAGCGCGCGAATGAAGCGTTTGTAACAACGTTGACCTTCAGCGAAGATTTCATCACGGTTAGTTAGAGTTGGCTGACGTTTACATACGAAGCCACCTTTTGCACCCACAGGAACAATAACCGTGTTCTTAACTTGCTGTGCTTTAACCAGACCAAGAATTTCAGTACGGAAGTCCTCTTGACGATCCGACCAACGCAAACCACCACGCGCAACTTTACCGCCACGTAGGTGTACACCTTCAATATCAGGTGCGTAAACGAAGATCTCAAACGCAGGCACTGGCTGAGGAATATCTGGGATTTCGCTTGGTTTCATCTTCAACGATAACCAAGGTTTCGGCTGCTTATTTTCGTCCAATTGGTAGTAGTTAGTACGTAGCGTTGCCGTGATCATTTCCATGTAGCGACGGATGATACGATCATCATCTAGGCTTTCAACACGATCCAGTTGCTCGGTTATTTTCTTGATAAGATCGTTCTGACCTTTCTCGCTGCCTTTGTGTTTTGGATCGAATCGTTTGGCAAACAAGTTTACTAGACCCGTTGCCAAATCTGGGTAATGGCTAAGGGTATCTTCTATGTATTGTTGGCTGAATGGGAAACCAACCTGGCGCATGTAGCGCGCGTATGCACGAAGAATTGAGATTTCACGACCAGACAGTGAAGCGCCTAGTACCAAGCGGTTGAAGCCATCACTCTCTAGGTTACCAGCCCAAATCGCTGCGAATGCTTGTTGGAAACGATCGCGAGCTTCACGAAGATCAACGGTCTTGTCGCTCTTATGCAGCATTGAGAAATCTAGGATCCAGAATGTTTGACCATTGTTGGTTTCGATCTCATAAGGCGATTCGCCGATCACACGTAACCCTAGGTTTTCCAACATTGGCATCACGTCGGATAGGTGAATTGGCTCGTCGCGGTGGTATAGCTTCAAGCGAACTGCTTTCGATTCAGCCGCTTCTTCTTGCGGACGATAGAACAACATGCCGAGTTTGTTGTCGTCGCTTAACGCTTCTAGACGTTCGATATCTGCAACCGCAGAACCTGGCATCATGTCTTCTTTATATGAACGTGGGAATGCGCTCATGTACTCTTTCGAAAGCGGAAGACCTTTGCTTTCACCAAAGTTAGCAATGATAGACTCTTTTAGGCGGTCGTCCCATGAAGTCGATACTTCCATTAAGTTCTGCTCAATCTTTTTCACGTCTACATCAATGTTGTTATTGTCTACACGAACAATGTAATGGGTTCTCGCCAACGGGCTTTCTGAGAAGAAGGTTGTGAATTCAACCTCTTGTTCACAGCCAAAGTACTGCTTAAGAATGCGTTGCGTTTGACGACGAAGCTCTGTGTTGTATCGATCTTTTGTCACGTAAACCATACAGCTGAAGAATCGACCAAACGGGTCTTTACGAACAAATAGACGTAACAAGTCACGATCTTGCATTTGAACGACGCCCATCCCCACTTCTAATAACTCTTCTTCACGAGCTTGAAGTAATTCGTCACGTGGGTAGTTTTCTAGAATGTTGTGCAGGGCTTTGTACGAGTACGATCCGTTACGGTAACCACTCGCTTCTAGAATACGATCCACTTTCTCGCGGATCAGAGGAATACTTTGTACGGCTTGGTTGTATACAGCAGAAGTGTAAAGACCTGTGAAACGGTGCTCACCAATCACTTTGCCGTTCTTATCGAATTTCTTAACGCCAATGTAGTCAGTGTAAGCTGGGCGGTGAATACGAGATGCTTGATTGCCCTTAGTGATGATCAATGCGTAAGGCTTTTTCGCTTCTAGGCGCGCAGAGTCGGACAGTTCAGAAAGCTTGATGCTACGAATGCGATTGTCATCGGCAAAGAGACCAAGACCTTTCTCTTTAACAGGTTGCAGCTCAGTGTCACCATTGACGCTAACAAGATCATACTCTTTGTAACCCATGAAGGTGAAGTTATGATCCCCTAACCAACGTAGGTATTCGATCGTCTCATCTAAACGATCAGTCTTCATCGAAACTCGATCTTTGTTCTTTTCAAGATCATCAGTAACGATCTTAAGTTTATCAACCATTTGTTTCCAATCATCAACCACTAAACGCGTGTCAGACAAAATGGTCAGTAGCTCATTTTTCAGCTCTTGCATTTCACCTTTACTGGTTAAGCGGTCAACTTCGATATGGAACAGAGATTGAAGAACACCACCCTCGCCATTAACGTCCGTCACTTGCCCTTTTTTATCGCGTTCTAGTTGCGTTGGGTTGTTGAGCATCAAGTGAGAAACAAGGTCAAGTCGCGTTAACGCCATCTTGATGGAATCCACCAAAAACGGGCTGTCCGGAACAACAATTTCAACAATAGTGTGTGTTGATTGCCAACCTTGGCGGCTGACGGTTGGGTTGAATACCCTGACAGAAATGTCTTCTGGTTTCTTTTCATTGACATGATGCCACAGGCTAACAACGGCACCATATAGGTCGGATTCGTTTCGCTGAATCAAGTCATCATCAGCAATGTTACTAAATAAGTGTTGAGCAAGTTTAGTTACAAGCGGTTGGTGAGAAAGCTCGAGTTTGTCTTGAATTAGTTGGTATACCTTTTCAAGCAGAACCGGCACTACATTTTCACGCGCGGTCATATTCACACTCCACATTAGAATTGTTGTTTTGTAGGGGGACTTAACTTCGGGTTTTAGCCTCGAAACTAAGCATAGGTAATGCATGCACTTATTGTAAAAGCATAATTACAAATGTTTAACAAAAATTCGCAGTGGTAGGAGGTGAAATGTTTGATTATGTGACTAAGATTCCTGTTTAACTCACTAGGAATATCAGGCATCACAGAGTTTCTAACTTTAGAAACTTATTATTTTGGTCAGTTGTGAGTCTAAAACGACCTCTAATGCCTAATTGACTAAGAAACGGTCGAAATTTTGATGCATCTAGTTGCACCCTCAAACCATTGTCAGTAATGACTTGTACAGAACTTGCGGCACCAGAGTAGTGTGAAAGAAATGTTTGATAAGAGATGTTGAGAGAGAAGTAATACTGGTTCATGAAAATGGATTGTTGTCAGAACAAAAAACTAGGGTGATCGTAATGACCACCCTATTCTTTTGTCGATTATTCGTCTAGTGCTTTAGTCACTTTTTCGAATAAGTCTTTCGCTAGATTGTCCATCGCTTTAAGCTTTTCAAGCTCTGCACGAATAAGCGCTTGACGACCTTCATCGTATTTACGGAATTTCAATAGAGGATCGATCATGCGGGACGCCACTTGTGGGTTACTATCGTTCAAGTGACGAAGGATCTCACCAGCAAATTGGTAGCCAGAACCAGATTTATCATGGAAGCGTACTGGGTTTGCGTTCAAGAACGAACCAATCAAACTGCGCGTGCGGTTCGGGTTCTTCAAGCTAAACGCTTCGTGGCTCATGGTTTCTTTTACTTTCTCAAGTGCGTTCTCAATCGGGTTGCTGCCCTGAAGAACAAACCATTTGTCCATAACCAGACCATCGTGCTTCCACTTGTCGCTGTAATCCGCCATTAACGCTTCACGACATTCAAGTTGTGCACTGTTCGCTGCACTCATCGCCGCAATTGTGTCGGTCATATTGTTTGATGATTCATACTGCGCTTTTGCTAGCTCGTTACCCTTTTCAGTGTAAGCCAAGAACTGCAAGCACTGGTTGCGCAGAGCGCGTTTGCCAATCGCTGCATGGTCAATGCTGTATTCTGTTTGGTTCAATGCGTGATAAGTAGCACTCAGTTCATCTTCTAGTTCTTTAGAAAGTGACACTGTAATGCTATTCAGTACCGTATCTACCGCATCGATATCAATCTGCTTGTACCAACCAGTGATTTCGTTGATGGAAGGCAGAGAAAGCACTTGAGCAATAAACGCAGGTTCAAGGTTTGCATCAAGTAACACACCACGGAATGCATCGATTAAGTCTTCTGATAGCTTAACCTCACCACCCGCTTGAACGTTAGTTACGTTTTGACGAATGTATTTCGCTAGCAGCATTTGGCTTGCATCCCAACGAGCAAAATCGTTCGTTGCGTGCTTCATCAAGAAAATCAGTTCATCATCGCTGTAATCGTATTCCAATTTAACCGGTGCAGAGAACTCACGAAGCAATGATGGTACTGGTTGTTCTGCAACGTTTTCGAATACGAAAGTCTGCTTGTCTTGCTTCACGTCCAAAACGTTGTGTACGGATTCACCGTTGATAACCAGTGGAATCACATCACCATTTTGTGCGTATAGTTCAATATCGAATGGAATATGTAGCGCTTGTTTTTCTGCTTGGTCGTGCGTTGCTTCAGTAAATTGCTCAACCGTTAACGCGTAAGTTTTTGCTTCAGCGTTATATTCGCTGTTTACGCGAAGTGTTGGTGTACCCGATTGGCTATACCATAAGCGGAATTGTTTAAGATCAACGCCCGTTGCGTCTTCCATTGCAGAAACAAAATCTTCACACGTTGCCGCTGTACCATCATGACGTTCGAAGTAAAGCTTCATGCCTTTTTGGAAGCCTTCTTCGCCAAGTAATGTGTGGTACATGCGGATCACTTCGCTGCCTTTTTCGTACACGGTTAGCGTGTAGAAGTTATTCATTTCAATAACTTTATCTGGGCGAATTGGGTGTGACATTGGGCTTGAGTCTTCCGCAAACTGAGGACCACGGATAATGCGAACGTTGTCGATGCGGTTTACTGCGCGTGAACCAAGATCGGACGAAAACTCTTGGTCACGGAATACCGTTAGACCTTCTTTTAAGCTCAGTTGGAACCAATCGCGACAAGTCACGCGGTTACCCGTCCAGTTGTGGAAGTATTCATGACCGATTACCGCTTCAATGCCAAGGTATTCGCGGTCAGTCGCGGTTTTTTCATTCGCAAGCACAAACTTCGAGTTGAAGATGTTTAAACCTTTGTTTTCCATTGCACCCATGTTGAAAAAATCAACCGCAACGATCATGTAGATATCAAGATCGTACTCAAGACCAAAGCGATCTTCGTCCCACTTCATTGAGTTGATCAACGAAGTCATTGCGTGACCCGCGCGATCGAGGTTGCCTTTGTCGACAAAGATTTCTAGGTCTACTTCACGACCTGATGTGGTTGTGTATTTATCACGTAGTACATCAAAGTCACCGGCAACCAAAGCGAACAAGTAAGCAGGTTTTGGATGTGGGTCTTGCCATTGAACCCAATGACGACCATTTTCTGCCTCACCTTCAGCTACGCGGTTACCATTGCTTAATAGAAATGGATACACGGTTTTGTCTGCGATCACTTTTGTTGTGTATTTCGCAAGAACGTCTGGACGATCTAGGTAGTAAGTAATACGACGAAAGCCTTCTGCTTCACACTGTGTACAGAATGCACCCCCTGATTTGTAAAGACCTTCAAGTGCGGTGTTTGCTTCCGGGTCGATCTTAGTAACGATTTCTAAATCAAATTCTGCTGGCAGATCGGTAACAACTAGAGAGGCTTCTTTGACTTCATGATGAGACCAGTCTTCACCGTTCACTTTTACAGAGCGTAGCTCTAGCCCTTCACCATCGAGTTCTAATGTGGTTAATTCACCCTTTTGAACTACTTTTGATACTGCTGTAACGATCGTGTCGTTGTCATAAAGATCAAACGTCAAATCAATATCGGTAATTGTATGAGATGGCGCTTTATAATCTTTGCGATATTTCGCTTGGGGAGCTTGAGACATGTCCATAAATCCTTGTATATAGAACCACAAAAATACCAGGACTAGAGGCTCAAACACCTCTTACTGGTATCACGATATAAGCTATTTGTAGGGGTTGTGGTATCAGAATACAAGTCTTTCTATAAAAAAACGGAGCTTTTAGTGTCTTAGCTCCGCTTTCTGTTTAACATTTAATCAACATCAGAATATTTCACTATTAATAACCCTGCGTGAAATAATGGTGATGAATCATTTATGGTGTTACTCGATTAAGTACCGCGTACATATCACCGTTAGAATCTTGAATCGTCAGCTCGTTTTGGTTCAATGTATAGCGGGTTCCGTGCTCTCCGTTCTCGTACAAAAGAACTAGATGCTCACCTTCTGTGTAAAACACGCCTTGTTTCACTGCCTCTTCACCTTCTTCATTTGACACTCTAAACATAAATACAAAGTCTGGTTGAAGAATTAAGTCCATTTGGTTGATGTTATTTGCAAGCATGCCATCCCCTCCAACTTGAGAGCTTGACCAAATACCTGCAAGTGCATTCGACAACCCCTTAGTGAAGGTTACACCATTCAAGTCTAGGGTGTTGTGGTTATTACGATATGCATAAATTTGCGGTTCATCAGTATTCAACCCAAGGACGATGGTGTCCTCATTGGCGTTATAGAGTCCTTCCCAATGGTCGATTGAGTAATCTTTTTTCTGAATGTCGATAGAGAACGTGTAGTCCGAGCCAAGGGTGAGTTTTATCGCTCTAAAGTTCTCTGAAGAATCATCAGGGTTTGGATTCATCAAATACCAATCTCCGATCAAGAATGGAGTGTCAAAGTGACTAAGTTCGTCTTCCTTGTTGGTTTCCGCGCTAGAAACACTAAAGCAGCAAAAGCTAAGTAAAATAATGAACCATTTCATAACGGTATCCTTATCGTTTTCTTTTAGCTTAGGCTCTAGATCTCATTTTCGCGAAATATTTGATCTACATCACGTAAATTGTTAGTGCAAATTAAGCGCAGGAACAACCTATTTTTATAGAAACGCCGCTTTATAAACGCATAAAAAAAGAGCGAGTCGCTATGACTCGCTCTTTATATAGAGAATTATTAGTCGTTTTGACTGAATTTTTAGCCTTTCAGCATATCAACCATAACAGCAACTGACTCATCTAGATAAACGTCTGGCGCTTCGTAATCTTTTGGCACATCATCAAGCGTTTTGAATGGTTTTTTACCCATTGCTGCTTGACGTTCATTGATGCGCTCTAAGCGTAGAGCCTCGGCTTTATCTGATTCGTCTTCGCGCACTTTCTCGTTAAGAGACAACAAATTATCGTCTTTCTCTTTACGGTACTTCTCAATATCTTCTTTGATGAAACGGAACTCCATCTCATCAGCAATACGTTTATTGTGAAGCTCAGTTAGTTTAGTAACAAGCGCGTCGTTGCTTGGGAATGTCTGATACTTTGCTTTATCAATGCTATCCCAAGGTAATGCGTTGTCTTCAACACTCTCACCTGTTTCGCTTGGCTCAACTGGAGTTGGGTAAGCGATGTCTGGTGCAACACCACGGTTCTGAGTACTGCCACCATCGATGCGGTAGAACTTTTGAATCGTGTATTGTACGTAGCCAAGTTCTTTGTCGAAAAGATCGTAGATATGATTCAATGAGCGGTGTTGTTGAACGGTACCCTTACCGAAAGAGTTTTCACCAAGAATAATCGCACGGTTGTAATCCTGCATTGCTGCCGCAAAGATTTCAGACGCTGAAGCACTGTAGCGATTGATCAACACGGTTAGTGGACCATCGTAACTCACTTGCCCATCGGTATCTGCATTTACTTTGATGCGACCATAGCTATCGCGAACCTGAACAACTGGACCTTCTTTAATGAAGAGCCCTGTTAATGCCGTTGCTTCAGTCAGCGCACCACCGCCGTTGTTGCGTAGATCAACGATAACACCGTCGACGTTTTTCGCCTTCAATTCAGATAGCAGTTTATCGGTATCTTTTGAAAGACCAACGTAAAAACTAGGAACCTCAAGAACCCCAATCTTCTTACCGTCTTTCTCGATGATTTCAGACTTAACCGCACGGTCTTCTAAACGAACTTTATCACGCACAATAGTGACAACGTAACTCTTCGCATCTTTACCTTCTGGCAAGACTTGTAGGTTAACTTTGGTTCCTTTAGGACCTTTGATTAGTTGAACGACATCATCAAGACGCCAACCGATCACATCGACAACTTCTTCGCCATCTTGACCAACACCGATAATGCGGTCGCCCTCACCTAGCTGTTTACTCTTAGATGCTGGACCGCCGGCAACTAATGAACGAATCACTGTATAGTCGTCGGTCATTTGAAGCACAGCCCCAATACCTTCAAGAGACAGATTCATCTCTGATTGGAACTGTTCCGCGTTTCGTGGAGATAGGTAGCTAGTATGTGGATCAACTTCACGAGCGAATGCATTCATGTAAAGTTGGAAAGCGTCTTCATTGCGAGTTTGCGTGATGCGTTTCATCGCGTTGTTGTAACGTTTCGCTAGAACCTCTTTGATTTCTGGCCATTCTTTACCAGTCATTTTAAGGTTAAGAGCATCGTACTTAACGCGTTTTCGCCATAATTCATTTAACTCAGCTTCATCCTTGGGCCATGCGGCTTCAGAACGATCCAGTTCAATAAACTCATCAGTATTAAACTTGATTTCTTTATCGAGTAGAGTCAATGCGTAGGCAAAACGATCAAAACGCTTCTGCATCGAAAGATTATAAACATCAAATGCAATCTTGTTATTACCAGCTTTAAGCTGATCATCAAGGCTGACGGACCAATCTTTGAAAGAGTCGATATCGGCTTGAGTAAAAATATTTCTATTGTAATCAAGCATTTCTACGTAGCGCTCAAAGATCGCTTTGGAGAAATCATCGTTTAGATTGAAATGCTTATAATGAGAGCGGGTAAATCGAGAAGTTACTCGTTTGCTGGCTGTTTCATGCTGAACTTCAGGTGCAAGAACCGGCAAATCATCTTTGTTTAGTTTGGCTTCTAGAGCCTGAGCTGATGCTGCTAGCCAGAAGCTAGCAGCAATCAGTGTCACTTTTGAACGGCAATTCATGCGTAGGAGTATCTCCCTTATGCGCGCAAGTGCTCCGCTTTCACAACCATTTGTAGGCCGTTAGCAAGTTGAACACGTACATCATCCTTATTGACTTCAACAATGGTCGCTGCCATGTTTCCTTTGCCCATGTTCACGTTAACTGCGTTGCCGATCGTGATTTCATCAGCGTTTAGCGCGCGTGTTTCTACAGGCTTACTTTCTTTTTGTACTTTTGGTTTGTTAGCACGACGAGGCTGTTGTGGCTTTTTAGCCGCAGGTTTCGCTTTCGCCTTACCCTCTTCGCGAGCTTTTTGAGCTTGCTCTTTACGACGAGCCTGAACTTTCGCTTTGCTTTCAGCAAGTGTCGCTTTAGCGTGTTCTACGTGTTCTTCTTCTAGCTCACCACATGGGTTGCCATCTAGATCAACACGTACTGCACCTGGTTTTACGCCGTGTAGGTAACGCCATGATGAAGTGTACTGTCTTAACGCTGCACGAAGCTGAGTTTTGCTTACTTTTTCGTCTTCATTTAGACGTTCCGCAAGATCTTGAAAAATACCAATTTTCAGAGGCTTTGCTTCACCTTCTAAAGTAAAGCACTTAGGGAAACATTCAGCAATGTATGCGATAACTTCTTTGCTGTTTTTTAACTTTTCAGTCATGAGGGTTCCTGGTTTGAGCGGATTTCCGCGAAGCATTAAGAAAAAATATTCTCGTATTATAGTGACATGCCAAGGAAAAACCACACTCGAGGGCGAATTTATGCGTCGTTAGCGTGCGAATTAAGCAGCTTTTCTACTTCAGCCATAAAATGAGTGAGGCCTTCTTCATCAATTTCATTGAATCGACCGATATTTGGACTATCAATATCCAACACGCCAGCCACTTCCCCATTGATAGTAAAAGGAATAACAATTTCTGAATTACTTGCTGCATCACAAGCAATGTGACCTTCAAATGCATGCACATCGTATACTCTTTGTACGCTGTTAGTTTGTGCAGCAGTACCACAGACGCCTCGTCCCATTGGGATACGAACACAAGCAGGCTTACCTTGGAAAGGGCCGAGCACCAACTCATCACCTTTCGTTAGGTAAAAACCCGCCCAATTCAGGTCTTCAAGTTCCATAAATAGAAGAGAGCTGATGTTGGCAAGGTTTGCGATGTAGTCTTTCTCTGATTCGATAAGCGCAACTGCTTGCTTGGTAAGTCTTTGGTATTGTTCTATGTTCATATTAACTTCCTACTTTTTATTTAGGCTTCCATTCTGTTGGTATGGCGCTAAAATGCAGCCCTACTTTTTAATAGGACTTATTCTCAATTACAATGAATCCGAAAAACGACACTATTAGCCGTTCTTGGTTGATAACACAAGTGAAAAAGCACAAGTCCAAGCTGATTCTAGCGAACTTGATAGCTGTACTTGCGACCTTGATTAGTGTTCCAATCCCTCTTCTTATGCCTCTCATGGTGGATGAAGTCTTATTGGACAAACCGGCATCGGGCTTAGCAGCAATGAACGCGGTTTTACCTGAAGCGTGGCACACACCTACGGGTTATATCTTCTTTACTCTGTTCTTGGTTGTGCTGATGAGGGCAGCAAGCCAAGGATTTAATATTCTTCAAAGCCGACAATTTACCTTGGTTTCAAAGACAATCACCTTTGAAATGCGAAGTAAAATGATCGACAAGCTTGGTCGTATTAGCATTCGACAGTACGAAACAAAAGGCAGTGGTGGCATCAACGCTCACCTTATCACCGACATTGAGACCATTGATAAATTTATTGGTTCTACATTAGCTAAATTTGTTATCAGCCTACTGACGGTGATTGGTACAGCCATCGTGCTACTTTGGCTCGATTGGCGTCTGGGTCTGTTTATTCTTCTCGTCAACCCTATTGTCATTTACTTCTCACGTAAGCTGGGAAGTATGGTTAAGCACCTTAAGCGCAAAGAAAACCATTCATTTGAGATTTTCCAGAACCGCTTAGTCGAAACTCTTGACGGCATTTATCAACTACGAGCGGCTAATAAAGAGCGAGAGTTTCTCCAGCAGTTAAAAGGCAGCGCTGACCAAGTTCGTATTGATGCTGACAAGTATGCATGGCAATCAGAGGCTGCGGGACGTGTCTCTTTCCTTATGTTTTTAATCGGTTTCGAGTTGTTCCGTGCGGTTGCAATGCTAATGGTAATGTTCAGTGACCTTACCATTGGTCAAATTTTCGCGGTGTTTGGTTACCTTTGGTTTATGTTGTCTCCTGTTCAAGAACTATTGGGTATCCAATTCTCTTGGTACAGCGCAAAAGCGGCACTTAAGCGAATTAATGATCTACTCGAATTGGAAGAAGAACATAGACCTGTTTCGAAAGTAAATCCTTTCAAAGAAAATCGAGAGGTTGATGTAAAAATTGAACATGTTGATTTTTCATACAACAATGAAAACAAGGTGTTGGATGATCTCTCGTTGCACATTCCTGCTGGTAAGAAAGTGGCGCTTGTGGGTGCGAGTGGTGGTGGTAAATCAACCCTGATTCAATTATTGATCGGCGTTTACCGTCAGAATTCTGGTTCTATCCGTTTTAATGATGAGTTGACAGAAGACATCAGCTTTGAAGTAATACGCGACAAAATTGCCGTGGTTTTACAACAACCTATACTATTTAATGACACCTTAAGGCATAATCTGACCCTTGGTGGTGACTTTGATGAAATGTCATTATGGCGAGCACTAGAAGTCGCTCAGCTTCAAGACGTAATTTCGCAACTTAACCACGGATTGGATACTCAAATTGGTCGTAATGGTATTCGCCTATCTGGCGGTCAGCGTCAACGCTTAGCGATTGCACGTATGGTGCTGAGCAACCCACAATTTGTTATCCTAGACGAAGCAACGTCAGCACTGGACACCGCAACTGAAGCGGCTTTGCATAAGGCGTTAACGGAATTCTTACGCGGTCGAACGACTCTTATTGTCGCCCATCGCTTATCGGCGGTGAAGCAAGCAGATTTGATTTATGTGCTTGAAGATGGAAGAGTGACGCAAACAGGTACCCATGGTGAGCTCGTTGAGCAAGAAGGCTTATATCAAACCTTATATGGCGGCATTCAGTCCCACGCTTAAACCATTCAGTTTAGAGAGGTCGTTGTGACCTCTCTGTCTAAACACGCCATGCAACCGAATAGCGTCCGCTTGTGCCAAGGTTGCGAATTGCCTGTCGATATCGTCGATCTACCTAATGGCAAAAATGCACATTGTCCACGTTGTGGTACTCAGCTCTATCGTGGTGGTAGTCCTAGCCTATCTGGTAATCTCGCTATCGCTGTTACTTGTATTCTACTTTTTATACCTTCGCACTTTTTTAACTTCATCAGTATTCGGCTATTCGGTGTGATGATTCCGGCGACACTGCCATCTGGAATGATAACGTTATTTCAAGAGGGCTTCGTCCTCCTTTCTATCCTCATTCTTTTTTGTAGTTCTCTTGCCCCACTTATTGTGTGCAGTTCTGTTGTAACGGCACATTGGTCGTTGCATAAACGTTGGTTTAAAGGGCTTCGCGTTTCATTATGGTTAATCCAACACCTAAAACATTGGGTAATGTTGGATGTGTTCCTTGTGAGCATCGCAATCTCTTGTTTTAAGCTGCAAGATTACTCCGATATTTTTGTTGGACCGGGCTTAATTGGTCTTGTTCTATTACAAGTTTTCACGGTTCTGTTGATCTCTCGCATTAGTGTTCGTCGTTATTGGGAAGCATGGCAACCTGAAAACAGTTACGACTTCGAACACAAAGATGTGCATTGTCACGAGTGCCACTTATCGCAACCTGAAGGCGAAAACTGCCATCGTTGCCATCACGCGCTTTACCACCGTAAACCAAATTCTATCCAAAAAACGTGGGCATATTTAATTGCAGCGACGATTGCGATCTTCCCTGCCAACTTGATTCCGATTTCAATTTTGCTGACAAACGGTAAGCGCTTGGAAGACACAATTTTTTCAGGCGTGGCAGGCTTAGTTAAAAACGGTATGTACGGAATCGCGGTTATCATTTTTGTTGCCAGTATCGTCGTTCCTGTGGCTAAGATTCTCGGCCTGACTTACATCTTGTTATGTATCAAATTCAAACGTTCGGTGTTTAGAAGACAACGAATGATGGTTTACTTTGCAGTAAAATGGATCGGCAAATGGTCAGTGATGGATTTGTTTGTTATTTCTATCATGATGACGTTGGTCGATCGTGGACAAATTCTCGACTTCACACCGGGTTATGGCGCTGTTGCGTTTGGTCTGGTGGTCGTTTTAACAATGCTTGCGGCGGAGAGCATTGACCCAAGGCTTATTTGGGACCAAGCCCCAACACAATCAGAAAAAGAGTCAATTAATGAGTGATCAGAACAGTTCTCAAACGTCATATGTGCCAGATGTAAAGAGGAGTAAAGGTATTTCTCCCCTTTGGTTGTTGCCGATTTTGACGATGGTCTTAGCTGGCTGGCTTGTTGTGAAATCAATTCATGACGCGGGACAGCGTGTACAAATCTATTTTTCCGATGCTGCGGGTTTGGTCGCTGGACGAACCACTATCCGCTATCAAGGTTTAGAAGTGGGAATGGTGCGCGACATTAACCTGTCTGAAGATTTAGGCAGCATTTATGTCGACGCTGATATCTACCCTGAAGCGACGAAACTGCTGAACGATAAAACGCGTTTCTGGTTAGTAAAACCAACAGCAAGTTTAACCGGCGTGTCTGGTCTTGATGCGTTGGTTTCTGGTAACTACATTTCTATCCAGCCAGGTGATGGTGAACAGTTTGAAACCACTTTTCATGCTTTGGAATCGGCTCCTACCGACTTACGAGTCACTCAAGGTCTGAACATTAAGTTGAAAAGCCGAGACTTGGGCGGCGTTTCTATTGGCTCGCAAATCGTCTACAAAAAGATTCCGATTGGTGAAGTGTTCAGCTATCAACTGAATGATGATGCGAAGTCCATAACCATTCAAGCCAATATACAAGAGCAGTATCAGCACCTGATTAATAGCCGCAGCCGTTTTTGGAACGTAAGTGGAATTGGTGCAAGCATCGGTTTTGAAGGTGTTGATGTTCGTCTAGAAAGTATGAGCGCCCTACTTGGTGGCGCTATTGCTGTTGACTCGCCAGATGATGGCGAACCCGTTGAAGAGAATACCGAGTTCCGTCTTTATAAAGACCTTAAAACTGCGGGGCGCGGTATTCCAATCAAAATCGCGCTTCCTGATGACAACAAAATTAGCGGCGAAGGCGCGCCTATCATGTACCGCGGGATTGAAGTAGGACAAATCACCGATTTAAGCCTATCTGAAGGTCGTGAAGTGATTTTAGCGTCTGCTGCAATCCAACCTGCTTTCAGTGACATGTTGACTTCTGGCACACGTTTTGTTCTTGAAGAAGCAAAAGTTTCCCTTTCTGGTGTTGAGAATATCGCAAACCTTGTCCGCGGAAACTTTTTAACCATCGTCCCGGGTGAAGGTGAAAGATCTCGACGATTTACTGCCATTCGCCAGAATGTATTTAATCAGCAACAGCAGAAGTCGATTGCAATTCGCCTCGTTTCTGACAACTCCTTTGGCTTAGACAGCGGTGCAAACGTACTTTACAAAGGCATTGTCGTTGGCTCGATCATTAAAGTCGGTTTGCTTGATGAAAAACAAGCACAAGCGGCAAAGCATGAAGTGTTCATGGATGTCCTTATCGACAATGAGTACAAGCATCTAATAAAATCGAACAACCGTTTCTACGTGACAGGCAGTGCTTCTGCAGAACTTACAGAGTCAGGGTTGAGTGTCACAGTACCTCCAGCTAAGCAGCTTCTCACTGGTTCAATCAGCTTCGTTAGCCAAGGACAAGAACAAATCCAGAAAGAATACCAATTGTTCCAGAGCGCTTCTCTAGCGGAGCTTGCACAGTACAATCAATCTGGCTCTAAGACGCTAACTCTCTTTGCATCTGAGTTACCACCGATTTCTAAAGGTAGCCCTCTGCTCTACCGCAATTTGCCAGTTGGCAGCGTATCTGATTTCAATCTGGTCGATGGTGGCGTGATCGTCAAAGCAACCATTGAAAATCGATACGCGCACTTACTCAGTGAACAGACGGTATTTTGGAACCGTTCTGGTGTAGAGATTGATGCCTCTCTTGCTGGTATCACCGTCAAAGCTCACCCTCTTAAAACTTTGATCAAAGGTGGTATTGCTTTTGACTCCATTCCGGGCATTGAGAATAAAGTGGGTCAACGTTGGAAGCTATACAACGATCAGAACCAAGCACGTAAGTTTGGTCGAGTTATCGCGTTAGAAACCGATGGCAGTCAAGAAGTAACCAAAGGTATGCCAATTAAATATCAAGGTGTTAAGGTCGGTGAAGTTACTCTAGTCGTTCCAAACTTTCGTCGTGAAATGGTGGAAGTCACCGCGCGCATTCTTCCTGAATATGTCGACAATATCGCCGTTACCGGGTCACACTTCTGGCTAACAGAACCTGAAATTGGGCTGGGTGGCGTGAAGAACTTAGGCGCGTTAGTATCAAAATCCATCAGTGTTGAACCTGGTAATGGCGCCGCGAAATTCAAGTTTGATTTAGCGAAAAGCCAGCAAGCACAACAAGGAGTGTCATTCACACTGCAAAGTGAGCAACGTGGTTCAGTTCAAGTTGGAACCCCTATCCTATATCGACAAATGGAAGTAGGCAGTGTAACGAGTGTCAGCTTGGGTGAGTTTGCTGATCGAGTGGTAACAAAAATCGAGATAAAGCCCGCATATGCATATCTTGTTCGTCAAAACAGTGTGTTCTGGAATGTCTCAGGCGTAGATGTCTCTATTGGTCTAGGAGGCGCAAACATCAAAGCAGGTACATTTGACAGCTTAGTTCGTGGCGGCATTGCTTTCTCAACCCCTGAGCAATCACAAATTCCACCAGCGGCAAAACAAGGGCAATCTTTCTACTTATACCCTCAAGCAGAAGAGAGTTGGACTCAGTGGCGCACTGCTATTCCAAAACCATAGTGCTTTTAGAGAAAATTATCGACGTAAAGAGCAGCAATCGCTGCTCTTTTTTATTGCTCAAACCTTGCTGGCTATTCGTTTCTGACCCGCTTTCGTATATTATTTGCGGCAAATTCTGCAATCGAGACTTCACTTTGCATTCTAACGTTTACATCCCAGAAGCTTTTCTGGAAAAAATCCAAACTATTCTCCCTGCTCACCTCAACATGGAAGACTTTATCGCGTCGTGCCAAAAGCCATTACGCAAAAGTATTCGTGTTAATACGTTGAAGATCAGCGTAGAAGCGTTTTTGGAGCGTGCAGAATCAAAAGGCTGGACGCTTTCTCCGGTTCCTTGGTGTGATACGGGTTTTTGGATCGAAGCGGATGAATCGGTTGTCCCACTAGGTAACACTGCTGAGCACATGTCAGGGCTATTTTATATTCAAGAAGCAAGCTCAATGATGCCTGTCTCTGCCCTGTTCATGGATGATGAATCCTACGACGCGGTTCTCGATACCGCAGCTGCCCCTGGTTCTAAAACAACGCAAATTGCTGCGTTGATGAACAACGAAGGCGTTTTGGTCGCGAATGAATACGCCGCGAGTCGTGTAAAAGTACTTCATGCCAACATTGAGCGTTGTGGTGTGCGAAATGCGGCGCTAAGTAACTTCGATGGTCGTGTGTTTGGTGGTTGGCTCCCAGAACAATTTGACGCGGTTCTATTAGATGCGCCATGTTCTGGTGAAGGTACGGTTCGAAAAGATGAAGACGCAATGAAGAACTGGACGCAAGCGTCGGTGATTGAAATTGCAGACACACAAAAAGATCTGATTGAAAGTGCTTTCCACGCTCTTAAGCCAGGTGGCGTGATGGTTTATTCAACCTGTACGTTGAGCACCGAAGAGAACCAACAGGTTTGCCATCACCTTAAAGAAACTTTTGGCGACGCAGTTCAGTTCGAGAGCTTAAAAGATCTGTTTGAAAATGCAGAAGCGGCGCTAACAGAAGAAGGCTTCTTACATATCTTCCCTCAGGTTTATGACTGTGAAGGCTTCTTCGTAGCTCGAATTCGTAAGCTTGCAGCAGTAGAAGCGCCACAAGTAAAAAAACGTATGGGTAAATTCCCATTTGTAAAAGCGTCTAACAAAGAATCAGCAGAAATCGCTAAGCAGTTACAAAACACGATGGGCATCGAACTACCAGATGACAGCACGGTTTGGATTCGCGATAAAGACGTTTGGCTTTTCCCTGACGCGCTAGAACCTATGATTGGCGAATTACGCTTTTCGCGTATGGGCATTAAAATCGCCGAAGCGCACAAAAACGGTTACCGCTGGCAACATCAAGTAGCAACTGCCCTAGCAACTGGTAACGAGAAAAACGCAATTGACTTAACGATTGAAGAAGCTCGAGAATGGTACATGGGTCGCGATGTTCGCCCGCAAAACATTCCAACAGATATGAAAACGGGTAAAGGCGAAGTGCTCGTGAAGTACGAAGGCGCGATTATTGGTCTTGGGAAATGGGTAAGTAACCGCGTTAAAAATGGTCTTCCACGTGAATTAGTGCGAGATAAGAACTTATTTTAGTAGCAAAGTGAAATACTATAAATAAATGAAAAGCCATCGTATTTACGATGGCTTTTTGGTTCTAAAGCATGATTGGAACTGGGTTCACTAGCGATCCGAGTGCCCTGTACTAAACTGAATGTATCAAAGCATCGCTTTGAAACGGCATTTCTCTCTATGTTTAACCGACAATATGTGTTGGTCAAAAAGTTTAGCGCAGGCTCTATAAAGGAGCCGTTTCCCCTAGGCCCAAAATAAGGACGAGTTTGGGCCATTTTTTTGACTGATGCATTCCCTATATGAGCTATACCCAAGTGACTTCAAGATGCAGGATTCAGAGCGTTGTCATTGATTCGAGAGTAAGGAAAACAACGCAGTGTAATAGCTAGCTCTTTCCAAGTTGTTTGACGTAGCAATCGGGTCAATGACACGCTCCCAAAGGGCGAGCTGCCTTGGCTTGTATACTTTGTTGCCGATTCTTGATTTAGAATGACTAGATCTTTAAATCGCCGCCGCGTCTACAAACCAAGTCATTCTCGCTGAACCTAGCATCTCGAGGTTACTTGGGTATAATTACCCAAAAGGAAAAACTCACTAGTCCACCAGCCAACACTATTTTCATCAGCTGTGAATCTGTTTACTCGGCTAAACGGATACCGTCTTTTTCAATAACGATCTTACCTGCTTTGTACAAGCCACCAATGGTTTTCTTGTAAGTACCTTTACTGGTGCGGAACGCTTCAAAAATCGCTTCAGGAGAAGATTTATCGTTTAGAGGCAAGAAGCCGCCTTTTTTTTCTAGTAACTCAATCACTTTACTAGAAAGATCATCCATCTTCGCTACGCCAACTTTTTGTAGCGCTAGATCAATCTTGCCATCTTCACGAACTTGCTTAATGTAACCTTTCAGCTTCTTACCAATAAACAGCTTACCGAACACATCCGATGGGAAGATCATGCCCCAGTGTTCGCCGTTCACGATGGCTTTATAACCAAGTTGGCTACGCTCTGCGATAATCAGATCAACTTGCTCATTCACTTCGTAGTTAGCCGGCGTTTTATCTAGCCATTTATTGAACTTAGTTGTACCTACAATACGACCAGATGCCTTATCTGTATAAACGTAAACTAGGATATTTTGACCTGCAGTAAAGCGAGCGCGTTGCTCACTGAATGGGATAAGAAGGTCTTTTTCTTTAATACCCCAGTTTACGAACGCACCAGTCTTATTGATGCCTTCGATCTTCATTAGTCCCCATTCGCCGACTTGAGCGATTGGTTTATCAATGGTCGCAGCTAGCTGACTTTCTGAATCAAAGTAAAGAAATACATCTAGGTGCGCGCCAAGTTCTGTACCTTCAGGTACATACTTATTAGGCAGCAATACAGAACCGTAGTCTTCGCCATCCAGAAATACGCCAAAATCAGCCGTTTTAATGACTTCTAAGCTGTTAATTTGACCAATTTTAATCATCGAATTTGTCTCTTTTTAAATTTACAGGGAATTATACCCAAACTAACAAGAAAATCAGAGAGAAAAGCAAACCTCTCTGTTATGCTGTGTTAGTTCAACAATTTATCCTAGTCCGATCTTAAGTTAATTCAATTAACGGACGCTTATGGGTATAGGATGCTTTAGCAAAATCAGGAGCTTTCCTTGGTCACTGTCGACAAACAAGACTCGGTAACTTTAAAAATTAGCCATGCGTTGGCAAAGAGTAAAACGCTCGACCTTGATATCTATATTTTCATCCCTGGTGAGTTAGGTTTAAATTCCGACATCATCAGTGAGTCTGAGTTCTACTACACTTCGATCACGCAAAAACGATCTTATTACAGTACTGAAGTACTGCTTCCTTTGGTCCACAGTCGCCTAGCCAAACGTGGACGCTTATCTAACCGTCAGTACCGTGTAAGTTTGAGTTTGTTTGCGTATCAATACGTTATCGCGCTCGACAAAGCTGTTGCCGCACTAAATAAACATGAGAGTGACAGCGTCACGGCAGAGGAAGTAGATGAAGTCATTGAACTGACGCTCGACATCCTTAAACGTCTTCGCCGTTCGATTCCTTATGAGGAAAACCTTAAGCGCTACTACGTTAACATCGATAATTACTTGTCTTGGTACACAGAGCAAAAATTCCTATCCCTTGTGGCTCACCTGCCTCGTGAAGGAGATTACAGCACGATCAAGGAACGCTTGATTACACTGTGTGAGAAAGAGCAAGCGCACCGAAAGCTAAACAATTACAACTCTGCAAGCGTTGTTGAAGATGTGACTCGTTTATCGAACAAAATGCGTTTGTTAAGACGTTTGATTGAACACCCTATCGTTTTGAGTGAAAAAACGATGTCGATGGGTAATAACATCAAACGAGCGATTAAAGGCATCGCAACAGGTCTGGTGATGGTGGTCGTGACGAGTACCGTTATTCTTGCCCGAGATTACTTAGGAGAGATTTCTGCATCTTTCATCATCGCGATGTCGTTTATCTACGCCCTACGTGAAATCTTTAAAGATGACCTGCGCGACGCTATGTGGCGTTGGATCCGCAAAGGTAAGCCAAAGTGGCGTAAGAAGTACATGGACCCAACGACAAAGAAAGTTGTGGGTCGTAAATTGGAATGGTTAGATTACCGTTCTCTTTCAAGCCTACCTGATCGTATTCAGAACATTCGTAAAAAACGAGTTGTTCAACGGGAAGAACAAATCCTTCACTATCATGCGAAAACAGAGATGGCGACATCATTGTTCTTAAGTGGTTACGAGCAAACTCGTGAGACATTAAACATGAGTTTACGCCCGATTATTCGTTTAATGGACAAAAGCTCGAACCGCGTATATCGATTAAACGAAGGGCAAGTGAGTAAGGAATCTGTTGAGAAACGCCACTTGCTCAATGTGATTGTCAAAGAAGACAACCACACCGATGAACCTGTTTACTATCGTTGGAAAGTGGTTTTAAACCGTTCGAAGATTGTGTCTATTGAGAAAATAGAATTGAACTAGAACGTCATAAGTCGTTATTGAGAAATTAAGCAGCTTGTCTTTGAGCTGCTTTTTTTATGGAAAGCGTCAAGGAAAACTCCGCCATTGGTTCGTCACCATTAATACTTGGACACAATGCGGTGATCTTAACATCTCGATTGATACGTTCACCTGTTTCTAGAGTCATACGAAGCATTTCATCAATCAAAGGACCATCGTAACATACAAAATGCACATCGCCTTCAGGGCGTTTTAAAAACTCAGCCGTTACTCCTTTAAATGCCAGAGAAATGCGCTCCCCTTGTTCTTGGGCCTTACTCATCGCAAGAAAACCACCTGCCACATCAGCACCAACGGCAAGCGCGCCAAAATACATGCTGTTAAGATGATTCTTGGTTCTTCTTCTCAGTGGGATTCTAACCTCCACATGTTGATCATCGATCGCAAGAATTTTCGGGCGGCATAACCAAATGAGCGGAACTTTTGAAAAACCGAATAAGTTGAGATAAAGGTTTGCACGGCGAACAGCAGATAACATTTTGGTCTCCTTACCAAACTAGTCTGACCAGTTAATCAATGAAGCACCAAAATGTCAAAGAATTGTTAATAACAAATCGATCTAGCTACGGAATTTCGCAAACGGTTTCTTTCTATCGAGTTCTAAAGTTGGATATGAAACACCCAGAATACCTAGCCTCCAAGCTTCTTTTTGCAAAAATACGTGTTATCGAATAGAAAAAGTAGTTATAAATTCAAACGACTATGTATTGATCTCCTTATCGGTTTTTGTCATTTATACATAACTATCATTAATGAATAGCCACAGCATTACATACATTTCGGTATTTAACAGATAAGAATCCCGTGAAACGGTTTATTCCTAACTATAATTCCGTTATCTTTACCGCTTCGCAATAGAGAATAAAGCTATAACATGCCTATAAAAACAGATGAATTGAGAACCCAACCTTTGGGTCCAATGCCGACACCCGCAGAGCTAGGCAGCGTACATCCAATCACTGATGATGTAGCTGATCGCATCGCTCAATCTCGTCGTCAAATTGAAAAGATTTTAACTGGTGAGGATGACCGTATCCTTGCTATCGTTGGTCCGTGTTCTGTGCACGACACTGAAGCGGCAATCGACTACGCAACTCGCCTTGCGAATATCCAAGATAAGTACAAAGACGAGCTATTTATCGTAATGCGTACTTACTTTGAAAAACCTCGTACTGTTGTTGGTTGGAAAGGTCTTATCACTGACCCTAACCTAGATGGCTCATACGCACTTGAAGCGGGTCTTCATAAAGCACGTAAACTGCTACTGGATATCAACAAGCTTGGTCTTGCTACAGCTACTGAGTTTCTTGATATGATCACAGGTCAGTATATTGCAGATCTGATTACGTGGGGGGCAATTGGCGCTCGTACGACTGAGTCTCAAATCCACCGTGAGATGGCTTCTGCTTTATCTTGTCCTGTAGGCTTCAAGAACGGTACTAACGGTAACGTAAAAATCGCAATTGATGCGATTCGTGCGTCTAAAGCATCACACTACTTCTACTCTCCAGACAAGAATGGACGTATGACGGTATACCGCACTAGTGGTAACCCTTATGGTCACATCATTCTTCGTGGTGGTGAGAAAGGTCCTAACTTTGATGAAGCGTCTGTAAAACAAGCGTGTGATGCACTTGCTGAATTCGACTTACCACAACGTTTGATTGTAGACTTCAGTCATGCAAACTGTCAGAAGCAACACCGTAAACAAATTGATGTTGCACAAGACATTTGTGAACAAATTAAATCAGGCAGCACTCGCATTGCGGGTATCATGGCAGAGAGCTTCATTATTGAAGGCAATCAGCCAATGACTGATATTAACAACCTAACTTACGGTCAGTCGATTACTGACCCATGTCTAGGTTGGGATGATACTGAAACGATGCTAGACATGCTGGCAGCCGCAGTAAAATCCAGTAAGTAATTTCCCTATAACAAGATAATCAAGGAATCTTCATGCCATCGTTTGATATTGTTTCAGAAATCGATACCGTTGAACTACGTAACGCGGTTGATAACGCTAACCGTGAACTATCTACTCGTTTCGATTTCCGCAATGTGAATGCGAGCTTTGAGCTAGTAGAAGAAAATGTAAAAGTTTCAGCAGAAGGCGAGTTCCAGCTAAAGCAAATGCGTGACATCCTACGTAGCCACTTGGCGAAGCGTAACATTGATGCGAACGCTATGGATGCAAAAAATCCAGAAGCGACGGGTAAGAACTGGCACCAAAACATTGCGTTCCGCCAAGGTATCGATACGCCTACCGCGAAAAAGCTAGTTAAACTAATCAAAGACGCGAAGCTTAAAGTTCAAGCATCTATCCAAGGCGACAAACTGCGCGTAACGGGTAAGAAGCGTGACGATCTGCAAGCAACGATTGCAACGATCCGTGAAGCTGAGATGGGTATCCCATTCCAGTACAACAACTTCCGTGATTAATTGCGCTCTCCTACTCTCTTAATGTAGAGAATGAGAACAGTGGAATAAAAAACGCCGGCGAGATATTCGTCGGCGTTTTTGTATGTGTTGTGAGTAATCTAAGCGTCTATTTTTGATAACTAATTTAGATAACGAACTTGTATCTAGATAACAAAGCTTAGATTACCAAGTCTTGCCCTTGCAGAAGTGAAAACTCACTTGTTCCATAAGGAACGAAGATACAAACACGAAGCTTCTCTTCTTTGGCTTTTCTGAGCATATCTGAGAGCTCTGTTGCACTCGAAAATGCCTCACGCTCCGCATCTCTTCTTACTAACTCCATCACATTTGCTTCGCATTTGGTTGAGTGAAGCGCTAACTCCGCTTGCTGCATGTAGCGCACGGCTTTAATAGGCAGCATTTCAACGTCTTTACCTACCTGAATCCAAGTGCAGCTTCCTGTCTCGTCTAATGGCTTAGTCATGGTTTCTTGATAGATGGTTTCCAGCTCACGGTTATCACGTGCATTTTCCACCTCGGGGTGCGAAAAGTAGTTCTCCCAAAATTTACGACGCAAATCGACACTTGGCAATGCCTCTTTAATAGAGTTACGTTTTGAGTTGGCGAACTCTGCCATCAGTCCCATATTTTGCGGCAGGATGGCTTCCAACTTTTCACGGATGTTTCGGATCAATACTGGAGATGCACCGCCACTCGAGATGGCAATTTGAATACGGCCGCGGTTAATCATCGAAGGCGTAATGAAATCACAATAAGGTTTGTCATCGACGACGTTTACTAAAATACCTAGCTCTTTTGCGTCTTTATACACTTGATGGTTAAGCTCCGAGTTATCCGTTGTCGCCCATACTTGAATGAATGAGTTAGTGACAATGTCACTTGAATAAAAACGTTGAATCCATTGCACTTGCTGCTCTTGAGCAAGCTTATCAAGAAAGTCGACAAGGCTTGGGGAGACAATCGTGACGTCTGCTCCGGCTTTGAGCAATGCTTCCACTTTGCGGCTTGCTACTTCACCGCCACCAACAACCAATACTGGTTTATTTACTAAATCTAAGAACAGAGGAAAATATCGCATTTCAATCCATGATCACTTCAAATAACTGTCTAAATTCATGCTACCAAAAATGGGGCAACCACTTCACCTTGTTTCGGCTTCACAAATAATTTTTGTTCAAATTTTCGGCTGACATAGCCACCCTACACTAATGATACTTTTAATAACAAACTTTTATCCTTCTGTTTTAATCACTCTTTTATCGATTGTTCTGATGCACCAATCTGACAATTAGTTGCGCTATTTACAAACAATTAACATTTCGTCATTCTAAATCGCAAGGCGCTTTGTGACTTCTCTCCAAAACTCTTTTTAAATTATATATTTGAGAATTAGCAAATCCTTTCCTACGCTTATAACTGATTGATTTAGCGATTGCCGTTTCTTCGAAAATCAATCATGTAGGACGAAAACACTAACGAATTGGACACGTTGTATCAGGTCGCTCCTGATTAAACATGGATCATACAGGAAGGATACAAATGGCAAACAAACTAACAGTTCTTGCTTCCGTCGTAGCGGCTTCTACTGCAATGATGGCTACCTCAGCTCAAGCAGCAGACACTACTCTGGACAAAGTCACGAAACAAGGCTTCCTTACTTGTGGCGTAAGTACCGGTCTACCTGGTTTTTCAAACCCTAACTCAAAAGGTGAATGGGAAGGTATCGACGTAGAATATTGCCAAGCACTGGCTGCAGCCGTCCTTGGGGATAAAACAAAAGTTAAATATGTACCCCTAACCGCGAAAGAACGATTCACTGCGCTTCAATCGGGTGAAATCGATGTGCTTTCACGTAACACCACCTGGACTCTACACCGTGATACGGCTCTTGGTCTGAACTTTGTTGGCGTAAACTATTACGACGGTCAAGGTTTCATGGTTAAGAAAGATCTTGGTGTTTCAAGTGCGAAAGAACTTGATGGCGCATCAGTCTGTGTGCAGTCAGGTACCACTACCGAGCTTAACCTTGCGGACTACTTCCGTAACCAAGGTATGGCGTATAAACCTGTAGTATTTGATACGGCAGCGCAAACCTCTAAAGGTTTTGATGCTGGTCGTTGTGACGTACTAACGACAGACCAATCTGGTTTGTATGCGCTACGTCTGAACTTGAAAGACCCTTCTTCAGCTAACGTTCTTCCTGAAATCATCTCTAAAGAGCCTCTAGGTCCCGTTGTACGTCAAGGTGACGATCAATGGTTCAATATTGCGAAGTGGACTCTGTTTGCGATGGTGAACGCGGAAGAATACGGCATTACCTCTAAAAATGCCGATGAGATGTTGAAATCAAAAGATCCAAACATCAAACGTATTCTTGGCGTAGATGGTCCGAAGGGTAAAGGTTTAGGCATTCGCGACGATTGGGGCTACCAAGTGATTAAGCAAGTTGGTAACTACGGCGAAAGCTTTGAGCGTACGGTTGGTACAGGTTCACCTCTGAAGATTTCTCGTGGTGTGAATGCACTTTGGAATGCGGGCGGTTTCATGTACGCACCACCAATCCGCTAATACAACGATTATCACAGGGCGGTTTATGCCGCCCTTTTTCGTGAGTGAATCTATAAATAAGGGTTTGAGGTTATCGCTGTATGAAACCGACGAATGATACATCGCCAAGTACGATGTCCAAACCAAGCGGAAGTAAGAGCCTGATTTATAATCCAGCTTTTCGTTCCGCTATTTTCCAGATCATTGCCGTAGCTGCACTGGTATTTTTCTTTTACACAATCATTAATAATGCACTGACGAACCTTGATGCCCGTGGTATCGCAACAGGTTTTGGTTTTCTTAATCAAGAAGCAGGCTTTGGTATTGGTCTGACTCTTATCGAATACGACGAAACGTTTTCTTATGGGCGTACTTTCGTCGTTGGTCTACTCAATACGGCGCTGGTTTCAGTGTTAGGTATTGTCCTAGCAACCGTTATTGGTTTTGTTATGGGTATCGCTCGTCTCTCATCAAACTGGTTGGTGAGCCGATTAGCAGCGGTATATATTGAAACTTTCCGAAATATCCCACTACTTCTGCAAATCTTTTTCTGGTATTTCGCGGTTCTTCAAGCTCTACCATCACCAAGACAAAGTATGAGCCTTGGCGAAGCTATCTTTTTGAATGTACGCGGGCTGTATTTCCCTGCACCTGTCATGGAGGCTGGTAGTAGCTTCGTCGTCGCGGCACTAGTCATAGGTATCATCGCAAGCATTTTGATCAATGTATGGGCGAACAACAAGCAACGTTTAACAGGTCAACAAACTCCGATGGGTCGCATCGTATTTGGCTTAGTAATCGCGCTTCCTTTAGTGGTTTACTTCCTTGCTGGCATGCCAATTTCTTTGCAGTACCCAGAATTAAAAGGTTTTAACTTCCGAGGTGGTATCAGTATCATTCCTGAACTGGCTGCACTTCTACTTGCGTTAAGCGTCTATACTGCATCGTTTATCGCAGAGATTGTACGCTCTGGTATTAACGCTGTGAGTCATGGTCAAACTGAAGCAGCAATGTCGCTTGGTTTACCACGCACAAAAACTCTGAAGCTGGTCGTGATCCCTCAGGCATTACGTATCATCATCCCTCCTCTTACTAGCCAATACCTGAACCTAACCAAGAACTCTTCCCTGGCAATGGCGATTGGTTACCCAGATTTGGTTTCTGTGTTCGCGGGAACTACGCTGAACCAAACTGGACAAGCGATCGAAATTATCGCGATGACCATGGGCGTTTACTTGACGTTGAGTTTAATCACTTCTGCGTTAATGAACTTGTATAACCGTAAAGTTGCGCTGGTGGAGAGATAATATGAGTACACATCAATTTCAGCCTGATCTCCCGCCGCCAGCAAACACTGTTGGTGTCGTAGGTTGGCTACGCAAAAATCTATTCAATGGACCAATCAACTCCATCGTGACGTTGATTCTGGCTTATATCGTATTTTCTGCTCTTTGGAACATTGTTGATTGGGCGTTTATCAATGCAGACTGGGTTGGCACAACGAGAGACGACTGTACACGTGAAGGCGCATGTTGGGTCTTTATTAGCGTCCGTTGGGAACAGTTCATGTATGGTTTCTATCCAGAAGCGGAACTCTGGCGCCCTCGCCTGTTCTACATCACATTGGCGATCTTTACTGTGCTACTTGCTTATGAGAAAACGCCAAAACGCATTTGGATTTGGTTGTTCTTCGTAAACATTTACCCATTCATTATTGCAGCCTTGCTTTATGGTGGAGTATTCGGTCTTGAAGTGGTTGAAACGCACAAATGGGGTGGTCTACTAGTAACCTTGATCATTGCACTCGTTGGTATCGTCGTCTCCCTTCCAATCGGTGTTGCGCTTGCCCTGGGTCGACGTTCAGATATGCCAATCATCCGCAGTATCTGTACTGTATACATCGAAGTGTGGCGTGGTGTCCCACTCATTACTGTCCTGTTCATGGCATCAGTGATGTTACCTCTGTTCTTGGCTCAAGGCTCAGAAACTGACAAGCTAATCCGTGCACTTATCGGGGTGGTTATGTTCAGTGCGGCTTACATGGCAGAGGTGGTACGTGGCGGCTTGCAAGCGATCCCGAAAGGACAATATGAAGCGGCAGACGCCCTCGGTCTTACCTATTGGAAGAAGATGGGACTGATCATTTTGCCACAGGCGCTTAAGATCACTATCCCTTCTATTGTGAACACTTTTATCGGTCTCTTTAAAGACACCAGTCTTGTGCTTATTATTGGTATGTTTGACGTACTGGGCATTGGACAAGCTGCGAATACCGACCCTGAATGGCTAGGCTTCGCAACAGAAAGTTATGTATTTGTCGCGTTAGTGTTTTGGGTATTTTGTTTTGGCATGTCACGTTACTCGATATGGCTTGAAAACAAATTGCATACCGGTCACAAACGATAACTCATCAAGATCAAGGACGTATTATGACGCAACAACAAGATTATATGATCCAGTTGAAGGACATGAATAAGTGGTATGGTGAGTTTCACGTACTAAAGAACATCAATCTAGACGTTAAGAAAGGCGAAAAAATCGTTATCTGTGGACCATCCGGATCTGGTAAATCGACCATGATTCGCTGTATCAACCGTCTGGAAGAGCATCAAGCTGGCAGCATCTATGTGTCGGGTACTGAACTTACAGAAGACCTGAAAAACATTGAGGCGGTTCGTCGTGAAGTGGGCATGTGCTTCCAGCACTTTAACCTTTTCCCTCATCTAACGGTTTTGGAGAATTGTACGCTTGCCCCTATCTGGGTGAAGAAAATGCCAAAAGAAGAAGCCGAAGCCATCGCAATGCAGTACTTAGAGCGCGTTAAGATCCCCGATCAAGCGGACAAGTATCCGGGGCAGCTCTCCGGTGGTCAGCAGCAACGTGTAGCTATTGCTCGTTCTTTGTGTATGAGCCCTAAAGTGATGCTGTTTGATGAACCAACTTCTGCACTGGACCCAGAAATGGTGCGTGAAGTACTGGACGTAATGGTAGAACTGGCGGAAGAAGGCATGACCATGCTGTGTGTAACGCACGAGATGGGCTTTGCAAAAGAAGTCGCCGACCGAGTCATCTTTATGGACGCGGGGGAAATCATCGAAGAAAACAATCCTGTCGATTTCTTTGAGAACCCGCAATCGGATCGTACACAGAACTTCTTGGCTCAGATTCTTCACCATTAAACGCATTCTGAACACCGAGATAACCGACAAAGCGCTGAGCTTAATATCAGCGCTTTTTCTTTACTCTCATATTGGCAAACAGACCACGTTACGAAAGTCCAGTTGATTCAACGCGTTGTAAATTTGCGCAACGTTACAACATTCTACGTGAACTGGTCTTCAGAGCTTTGAATAATAAGCCTTTCTCCGCTAGGCAAGGCGGTAATATTGTGTTACAAGTTGCCACATACATAACACATTATTTCTATTATTATTTTGTTCTAGATGTACATGTGGCGGGCTTGATTTTTTGAACTATCGGGCCCATATATGTCTATATATTAAAGATAAGACAGTCCCTTATAGAGGAAGATTATGAACAGTCCTATGTTTTCTCGCACTACTACTCAAGAGAGTGCTCTACAAACCAACAAAGTATTGCGTAATACATATGCACTACTTTCTATGACTCTACTATGGTCAGCACTGGTTGCTGGCGTATCGATGGCGTTTAACCTACCACGTCCAGGTATCATCCTAATGTTGGTCGGTTTCTACGGTCTACTATTCCTGACTGAAAAGAACCGTAACAATAGCATGGGTCTTGTATTTACATTCCTATTTACGGGTTTCTTAGGTTACACCATCGGTCCAATTCTAAACATGTACATCGGTGCTGGCATGGGCGACGTTGTGCTAACAGCACTTGGCGGTACTGCTCTGTCATTCATGGCAGCTTCTGCTTACGCACTGACAACTAAACGTGACCTATCTATGATGGGTGGTCTAATGCTGTCACTATTCGTTGTTCTAGTTGTGGGTATGATTGCGAGTATCTTCATCCAATCTACTATCCTGCACCTAGCAATGAGCAGCTTGTTTATTGTTTTCTCTACCATGGCAATCCTGATGACTACTCAAGGCATCATCCGTGGCGGCGAAACAAACTATATCTCTGCGACAATTACGCTGTATGTTTCAATCTACAACATCTTCATCAGCCTACTAAGCATTCTAGGTATCATGAACGACGACTAAACCGTCAGATTGAATTGAAGCTCCAAAAAGCCCGAAGTTGTACTTCGGGCTTTTTCTTTGCATCTTACCTTGTGGATGTTACCTTCCTTTTCACACCGCCCCTTCAAACAACAAATTGAATACTCATGCAAAAATAGAAATACTCACCCCGAGAATTTTCTAACAACCTGCATAGGTTTACATTTTATTGCATAAATCAAAAGGTGTAAGCTTAACGATTATCGCCCACAGTTTAATATGTTGAATCGTATGAATTTAATTCGCTCAGTCGACTCAACAGATTCTTTTGTTGAGCACAAGCCAGCCTCTACGCTACCCTATACTTATCAATGGTTACTTAGCGGAAATAGAGCTATGTTCGTTTATAACGGCAAAGAAATTGAAACTGATGCTCAAGGCTACCTACTTGACCACACACAGTGGGAAGAAGGCATGATTGAGCTTCTAGCAAAAGAAGAAGAAATTGAACTGACAGAGGCGCATTTGGAAGTGGTTCACTTCGTGCGTGATTTCTATGAAGAGTTCAACACATCACCAGCTGTAAGAATGCTGGTTAAAGCGATGGAAAAAGCGCATGGTCCAGAGAAAGGAAACAGCAAGTATCTGTTCAAACTTTTCAAGAAAGGTCCTGCAAAGCAAGCGACTAAGCTAGCTGGTCTGCCAAAACCTGCTAAATGCTTATAAACCGCCCGCCTCAACGCCACGTCGACAAGCCCAGCGTGTAAAGCTGTTGCTTATCGAGTTACTGCGCTTGGAGCTATAAGATCTTAAATCCGCGGAAAGGCTTATAAGACACACTCTCTTGAGTGACACTGTCAACCGTTGCCGTCCGCGGACCATCTTCCAACCACTTAGAAAACGCCGCGATTTGTTCATCGGTGCCACAGGCAATTACTTCAACATCTCCGTTGTTTAAGTTCTTCGCGTACCCGGTTAAACCCAGTTTCAAGCCTTGATGTGATGTGTGGTATCGAAATCCTACACCTTGTACGTGACCTACTATCAGAAACTTCTCACACTTTAGTACCATCCGTATACCGCTCCCTAAATTTGAGTGATATATTATTTCCGTCTATTTACCCCACTAAGGATAGTGGGTTTTTATATGGTTATAATAATTATGAAAGAAATTCCTTTCCGTTGGATTGACAAATATCTCATCCATTTAAAGATTCAAGAAAAGTTCTACCTACTCTTCTTGCTCCCTCTCATCGCATTAGTCATCCTAACTCTCGTTTTGAACAGTGCCGCAGACTCACTCATTACTGACTTATATCAGGAAGAGTTGATATTAATGAAAGGTCTTATCGAGGCAGGCAATCTCTCGCAATCTCAAGTTGCTAGCCTAATCTCAAGTTCAGATACGATTGCTTTCGGTACAGGTCCAGAAGCTGTTTCTGTTATGAATGGGGCTTTTAGTCTCGTTGCTAACCACGAACAGTCGCTATGGACAGCACTATCTACAACGCAAGTAAGCATTATTCTTATCACTCTGTTTATCATTGCAATGGGCGTTTACTACATCATGACGTTCATCGGTGGTGCGATGTTCACAATGAACAAAGCACTAAACACATTGGCAAACGGCGATTTAACTGCTCGTATGAACTTTTTCCCTGTTCGTGACGAGTTTAGTGAGATTGCTATTACGATCGATAAAGTTGCCGATCGTGAACAAAAGATGGTTCAGTCGATTCAGGAGTCTGTGGCGCTTATGCAGCAAATCAGCTCAGATCTAAACCTATCTATTCAAAACAGTTCTGAAATCTCTAACACGCAACAAGAGCACTTGAATTCGCTGGCAAGCGCAACAGAGGAAATGGCATCAACCATTCGCGAAGTAGCAACACTGGCTCATGACTCAAGCACTCAAACTGATGATGCTCGCAGCGTCGCTCAATCAGGTCAGGTGAAAGTGGAAAACACGCTTCACTCTATCTCCAACCTTTCCACTGAGATCCAATCAGCATCTCAAGCGGTAGAAGAGTTAGATGCAAACGCGGCGCAGATTGATGAAGTGGTAACAACCATCAACGGTATCTCTGAACAAACGAACCTCCTTGCGCTAAACGCAGCCATTGAAGCGGCGCGTGCTGGTGAACAAGGTCGTGGTTTCGCAGTCGTAGCCGACGAAGTTCGTGCTCTTGCTGGCAGGACTCAACAAGCAACCGTCGAAATTCAAGCAATGATTGAAGCGCTACAACGTAACAGTCAATCACTGACTAAGTTGATGGAAGTAACAGTTCACAATGCGAATGAAGGTCAAACTCTAATGGCCGAAGTGAATCAAGAGATTGGCTCACTTGCAGACAAGAACCAAACTATTTCTGACAGCAGCGTTCAAATCGCTACGGCAGCTGAAGAACAAGGCGTAGTGGCTGACAACATTGCATCGAGTGTTGAAGAGATCCGCATTCAAGCTAACAATGTGTGTACGATGATCAGCACCACATCTCAGAATGTCGAGCAGCTTCGTGCCCAAAGTGACACTATGGAATCACTGCTGACTGGCTTGAAAGCTTAATCACATACACTAATAGCTAGGGTCACTTCGGTGGCCCTTTTTTGCGCCTGGAAAACCCGTCCGTTATTCCACTCACAAGTTTATAATTAAAGCCTCTACAAATGATTGGATTGTCGATGGATATTGCTTTTGCGGGCAACATCCCGGACAATACGCCCCTTTCAAAATTCAACAAGAGCTAAAGAAATGACAGCTGCTATCTATTTGGTTAAAGGTCGTGAGAAATCGGTTAAGCGTAAGCACCCATGGATCTTCTCTCGAGGCATCAGTAAAGTTGAGGGCGAACCTGCTCTTGGCGAAACCGTTGATGTATTTACTCACGACGGGAAATGGCTAGCTAAAGCGGCATATTCTCCAGCTTCTCAAATTCGTGCTCGTATTTGGAGCTTTGAAAAAGAAGAGATCAACAAAGCATTCTTCGTTAAGCGCTTCAACAACGCTCAGCTTCTTCGTGAAGACGTTATCGACCGCGACGGTCTTACTGGCTACCGCCTTATCGCAGCAGAGTCTGATGGTATGCCAGGTGTTACGATCGACCGTTACCAAAACTTCTTTGTGTGTCAGCTTCTAAGTGCAGGTGCAGAATACAACAAACAAGCTATTGTTGATGCGTTAGTTGAGTGTTTCCCTGGTTGTAACGTTTACGAGCGTTCTGACGTCGCGGTACGTAAGAAAGAAGGTCTTAAAGAAACAACCGGCGTATTGCACGGTGAAGAGCCACCAAAATCAGTGGTAATTGAAGAAAACGGCGTGAAGATCAGCGTAGATATCGTTGGTGGTCATAAAACTGGTTTCTACTTAGACCAACGTGATAGCCGTCAACAAGCGATGAAGTACGTGAAAGATAAAGAAGTTCTCAACTGTTTCTCGTACACAGGTGGTTTTGGTCTGTACGCGCTAAAAGGTGGCGCGAAACGTGTTATTAACGCAGATGTATCACAACCTGCTCTCGACACAGCAAAATTCAATGCAGAGCTGAATGAGTTTGATATCTCTAAGAAACGTGCTGTATTCCTAAACGCCGATGTGTTCAAACTGCTACGTGAATACCGTGACCAAGGTACGAAGTTCGACGTTGTTATCATGGATCCACCGAAATTTGCTGAAAGCAAAGCACAACTAAATGGCGCGTGTCGTGGCTACAAGGACATCAACATGTTGGCCATGCAAATTCTAAACCCTGGTGGCACGCTACTTACCTATTCTTGCTCTGGTCTGATGGACCAAGTTCTGTTCCAAAAAATTATTGCCGATGCCGCAGTAGATGCAAATCGCCAAGTAAAATTTGTGGAACGTTTCGAACAAGCAGCGGATCACCCTACTGATACCGCTTACCCAGAAGGTTTCTACCTAAAAGGCTTTGCGTGTAAGGTCCTTTAATCGCTGGCTATTTTAGATTCAAAAGAAAACGGAGCTTTCGCTCCGTTTTTTTATTCTCTCAATTGCTCAAGATTAGTAATGATACTGTTGGCAATATCTGCAGCCGATGCGCCATCGAAGTTGATATCTAACTGCTGACCCCCTTTATTAATGGTTAGGGTCGAGTCTCCAGAATCTTCCGTTACAGACAAGGTAATACCATTCACTTGTCCAGAGAAGTCACCAGACTCGAAATCATCAAGCAGCGTCGACATATCGGTACCAGAAACATCATCGAACAAATCTCTAAGTTCGAGTTTGTCGCCTTCCGACGCATCAAAGTCTGTGACTGAATCCACCGCATTATCCATTTGAGTCCAAACAAACACATCACCATCAGCACCACCGGTCAGGATATCATCGTCTAGACCTCCTATGATGATATCTTCCCCCGCATTGCCCGAGATAGTATCTTCTCCTTCCTCTCCAAGTAAGATATCGGCACTAGCTGTACCAACAAGAGTATCATCACTATTACCACCCACTCCTGAAGGCGCGCCTATACTTGCAGTAACAGACACCGTAAGCGCCCCTATATCAAAATCACCGTTTGATGACTCAGTTCGATAAGAAATTCTTGCACTATCTCCATCATCCAAACTATTTGAAGGGATAAATACCAACTGATTATCTACAACGAGTACTTGACCTTTACTTGGATCAACAACTGCGTCAGCCAACGTTAGTGTAGCCGCATTGTCGCTGTTGGTATCGTTTGAAAGTACATCAACCACAATTGGCGTCCCTTCAGGTGTTGATGCTGTGTCATCTACAGCTTCAACAGAGTTTGGCTCCAAATCAAATGAAACGGTTTCTGCTGTAGTATCACCATCGCCGTCAGTCAGTACGTAATCAAAGTCAAACTGAGTAGCAACCGCAATCGATGAAGCAAAGAAGGTGTATTCACCCGTGTTTAAATCAATAACTACAGAGTTTTGACTGTCCACTACAATCGTCACGGTATCTTCAACTGCATCAACAATGGTTGTCGCTCCAGTGTTGTTAGCGTCATCATCCACCGTAATAGTCGTACCATCAAACGTCACCGTAATACCCGTTGCGCCACCATAGTTAAATGACGATACATAGCCGCCATCAGCACCAAAGAACGACGCACTTCCCCCCATAACAGTCGAACCTAAAGCACCAGTTATTGGCGTTACGATCGATTGGATGAGTATCGCTGGAAGGCTATTAATATCCGGAACGATAATTGGGTCGATTTGTTTATCTATTGGATTATTAGCGTCATAAGCAACAGGCTCTAAGAACTGAGTTGCAGCTCCGGTACCAATACCGTAAGCGAGCGCTGTTACATTATATTGCTCTAGCTGCGCTTCCCAATCCGACTGTTCTGTTGCATCAATCTGATTCCCGGTAGAGCTAGGATTACCATCCGATAGGAAGTAGCTAAGGTTGTTTGCATCCGCAAGTAGCTCAGGATTACCCCAAACATCATCTTCGGCAGCAAGTGCAACGGCATCGTCGTAATCCGTACCGCCACCTGCAGTTAAGCTATTAATCAGTGCGATAGCTTGATCAACATCCATCCAAATTGTTGTTAAATCATTAGGTAAGCTGTTATCTGATGATTCAACACCATCTTCGCCAAGTACATTTGCATTACTACTGAAGGTTGTGATTTGAACTTTAGTATCTCCAAGTAATTGGTATTCTAATAACAAGGCTATCGATGCGCTTTTCAGTACATCAAGACGCGAAGTTACAACATTTGAACTTGAACCAGTAACTGAATCCCACCCCATCGATCCTGATACATCCAGGATCAACTGAACGTTGGAACCTGTTGTTTGCATCGCATTAACGTCTTCAACAACCGTTTCAGCAAATGGAGAGTCATCTTCAATGGCGACCGTAGCAGTTGCAGAGCTAGTAATACCAAGTGCGTTTGACGCAATCACTGGAACTTCTAAATCAATTACGTCTTCGCCACCACTATCCGGATGATCGACTTTTCCTAGTAGCTCTGTCGATAAATTACCAAGATCGTCAACAGACACCTCAATAATTGGCTGACCGCTTGCAGAGCCCGTAAGTGTCTTATCGTTGTTTGAGAGCGTCCAAACTAATGCATCTCCATCACTTGAAATTAGCGTCGTTGGTAAGCCCAATGTGACGGATTCCACAGTTGCTCCCAATGTAAGTGAGCCAGTATCATTCGTGGAATCTGTTGTATCAATAAAACCAGCTAATGCTCCATTGTCGGCATTCGCATCAGGTAAACCTTCTTCAGACACATTAAGTGCTACTGCACCAGAAATGGTTGGTGGGATAGCAGGGTTAACTGCAAATGATCCCGTAACACTGTCTCCATCGGCATCCGTTACTGTGTACTCGAAGTCAATATCACCATCACCAATAGGTTCGCTGAGTGGCTCATATTGGATGAACTCCCACTTGCCTGTGCTCGGTGTAAACTGCACTTCGAACGCAACACCATTATCTGTTAAACCAACTAAACGATTAGGGTTTTGCGCGTCGACGCTGACTGTAATATCGTCTCCACCTGCCGTCTGTAAACCTGATTCCGCACCCGTTAAAGCTGTTACGCCCGGACCATCTGCACCGTATGTAGAACTAATTGTTCCCTCTGCGGATGCGATTGGAATACCACCATCAGAACCGATAAAGGTAATGGATTTAACAGTAAAATCACTATTATCTTCAATATTCGGTCCATTACCGTTATCCGTTGCTTCTAGAATGATCTGATCAAAGCCACCTTGCTGAACACTAAAGTTTGCTGCGAAATCACCACTTTGAGCATCAGAAGTAAAGGTTTGTTGAGCAATTAGCACGCCATCTCGATAGAATGATGCGACCCCTTCTTCTAATTCACCTCCAAACATTTTGGCAAACTCAATTTCCGCACCAAACGCAACTTTATCACCCAAGTCTATGATGAGTTTTTCAGATACACCTTGATTGTTAGCAAAACGGTAATCGACCTCATTATCCAATGGGAAGCCGTTGTCACCTGAGCTTTTAACCCCAATACCATCCGAAGACTGATTGACTTGTGCTGCGCCAAGCGTCACCGATTCATCCGAAATAAAACCTTCGGCTGTTACAACAACGTCACCAAAGGTTCTACTGAAAGAATCTGCACCATTACCTGTAAAGCTCACTTGTCCAGTTATAACATCGGGGATATCCAAGTTTGTAACGTCTACTACTGGCACGTTACTTGGTACTGATGGACGGTCATCTTCAACAATAACATTGAGGCTTTCAGACGTTGTGGTTTGACCATCACTGACCGAGATCTGCAAATCAAAGTCAATGATATCCTCAACATCATTCACCGGATGATCGAGTGGTTCAAACAGTGTGATGTTGTAATCCCAAGAACCTTGTCCTGAGACAGCGGGCTCCGTGAGAACAACAGTTGCAACAACAGCTAAACTCGCAGTAGAAGCCGTCAATGTTTGAGTATTGCTGTTCCATGCCCAAGACACAGGCTCTCCACCTGATGTGAGTGTATTTGGACCAGAAAGAACGACTGAAACATTCGCTGTATCCGGGTCTCCAACTGTAAATGACCCTGAGAAGCTGGCTGCATTTGTAGTATCGGTAGGAGAACCCGTGGAATCAGGTATACCATCGGTTAACCCTTCTTCTGAAACAACCGCATCGATAACGTCGGAAGTAGCTGGAGGTGCATCATTATCGATAATTGTTGCATTACCGACATCAGAGCCCAATACAGGACCAACGCCTACAACAGAAACACTGAAGTCCTCATCCTGCTCAAACACTGCGTCGTTCAGGGTATCAATTCGAACATCAAATTGAGTCGAGCCTGCTGGTACCGTGACTAAACCATCATTCGGAACTGCAACCCAGCCGGAACCAGTATTATATTCAAGCGTGCCTAGATCACCCACTCCGGTGTCACCAGTGTTAAGAGTAAGCTGAACCTGAACCGCAGCTTCAGACTCGTTAGTGAGCGAGACAACGAAGTTGGCAGTGTCACCTTCGTTAATCGTGCCAGCATCGCTAATAGAAACCGTTGGGCGGTCGTCGTCCGGATCTGGGTCTGGTCCTGTACCGTCATCGACGATAGTGGCTGTGCCCGTGTCAGTGCCTTGAACAGGGTCGAGACCGGTCACGTCTACCGTAAAGTTCTCTGGACCTTCGTAGACTTCGTCATCAATCGATGCAATACGCACATCGAACTCAGTTAACCCTGCTGGCACAGTCACCACACCATCTACAGGAACGGCTACCCAGCCTGAGCCGGTGTTGTATTCAAGAGTACCAAGGTCACCGGCTTCGGTATCACCGAGGTTAAGGTCGAGTTGCACTTCTACTGGGGCTTCTGATGCATTAGTGAGCGAGACAACAAAGTTGGCGGTATCGCCTTCGTTAATTGTGCCTGCATCACTAATAGATACCGTTGGACGGTCGTCGTCCGGATCGGGATCAGGTCCCGTACCGTCGTCGACAATGGTTGCAGTACCTGTGTCTGTACCTTGGACAGGACCTAAACCAGTTACGTCCACCGTGAAGTTTTCAGGACCTTCGTAGACTTCGTCATCAATCGATGCAATTCGAACATCGAATTGAGTCATACCAGCAGGAACACTCACCACACCATTAACAGGAACGGCTACCCAACCTGAGCCCGTGTTGTATTCAAGGGTACCAAGGTCACCTGCTTCGGTGTCACCGAGGTTAAGGTCGAGTTGCACCTCAACTGGGGATTCAGATGCATTGGTCAGCGAGACAACAAAGTTAGCGGTGTCACCTTCGTTAATTGTGCCTGCATCACTAATAGAAACCGTTGGACGGTCATCATCCGGATCGGGATCAGGACCCGTACCGTCGTCGACAATGGTTGCGGTACCCGTATCAGTGCCTTGGACAGGACCAAGACCGGTCACATCTACCGTGAAGTTCTCTGGACCTTCGTAGACTTCGTCATCAATCGAAGCGATTCGTACATCGAACTCAGTTAAGCCTGCTGGCACAGTCACTACGCCATCGACAGGAACGGCAACCCAACCTGAGCCAGTGTTGTATTCAAGGGTACCAAGGTCACCTGCTTCGGTGTCACCGAGGTTAAGGTCGAGTTGAACTTCGACTGGGGCTTCTGATGCATTAGTTAGAGAGACAACGAAGTTGGCGGTATCGCCCTCGTTAATCGTGCCAGCATCGCTAATAGATACGGTTGGACGGTCATCATCCGGATCGGGATCAGGTCCCGTACCATCATCGACAATGGTTGCGGTCCCCGTATCAGTGCCTTGAACAGGACCAAGACCGGTCACATCTACCGTGAAGTTTTCAGGACCTTCGTAGACTTCGTCATCAATCGATGCGATTCGAACATCGAATTGAGTCATACCAGCAGGAACGCTTACTATTCCATCGACAGGCACTGCAACCCAACCTGAGCCCGTGTTGTATTCAAGGGTACCAAGGTCACCTGCTTCGGTGTCACCGAGGTTAAGGTCGAGTTGCACCTCAACTGGGGCTTCAGAAGCATTGGTCAGTGATACAACGAAATTGGCGGTATCGCCCTCGTTAATCGTGCCAGCATCGCTAATAGATACCGTCGGACGGTCATCATCCGGATCGGGATCAGGACCCGTACCATCATCGACGATAGTGGCTGTACCCGTATCAGTACCTTGGACAGGACCGAGACCGGTCACATCTACCGTGAAGTTCTCTGGGCCTTCGTAGACTTCGTCATCAATCGAAGCGATTCGTACATCGAACTGAGTTAAGCCTGCTGGTACAGTCACTACGCCATTGACAGGAACGGCTACCCAACCTGAACCAGTGTTGTATTCAAGAGTACCGAGATCGCCCACTTCGGTGTCACCAAGGTTAAGGTCGAGTTGCACTTCCACTGGGGCTTCAGAAGCGTTAGTTAATGAGACAACGAAATTGGCGGTATCGCCCTCGTTAATCGTGCCAGCATCGCTAATAGAAACCGTTGGGCGATCGTCGTCCGGATCTGGGTCTGGCCCTGTACCGTCATCGACGATAGTGGCTGTGCCCGTGTCAGTGCCTTGAACAGGGCCGAGACCGGTCACATCTACCGTGAAGTTCTCTGGGCCTTCGTAGACTTCGTCGTCAATCGAAGCGATTCGAACATCGAACTGAGTCATACCAGCAGGAACACTTACTACACCACCAACAGGGACGGCAACCCAACCTGAGCCCGTGTTGTATTCGAGAGTGCCAAGGTCACCGGCTTCGGTATCACCAAGGTTAAGATCGAGTTGAACTTCAACTGGTGCTTCAGAAGCATTGGTCAGTGATACAACAAAGTTTGCAGTATCGCCCTCGTTGATCGTGCCAGCATCGCTAATAGATACGGTTGGACGGTCATCATCCGGATCGGGATCAGGACCTGTACCATCATCGACGATAGTGGCTGTACCCGTATCAGTGCCTTGAACAGGACCGAGACCAGTTACGTCTACGGTGAAGTTCTCTGGACCTTCGTAGACTTCGTCATCAATAGAAGCAATACGCACATCAAACTCAGTTAACCCTGCTGGTACAGTCACTACACCATCGACAGGCACCACAACCCAACCAGAGCCCGTGTTGTATTCAAAGGTACCAAGGTCACCTGCTTCGGTATCACCGAGGTTAAGGTCGAGTTGCACTTCTACTGGGGCTTCAGAAGCATTGGTCAGAGATACAACGAAATTGGCGGTATCGCCCTCGTTGATCGTGCCAGCGTCGCTAATAGATACCGTCGGACGGTCGTCATCTGGGTCGGGTTCAGGGCCCGTACCATCATCAACGATGGTTGCGGTACCCGTATCAGTGCCTTGAACAGGACCGAGACCAGTTACGTCTACGGTGAAGTTTTCAGGACCTTCGTAGACTTCGTCATCAATCGATGCGATTCGAACATCGAACTCAGTTAAGCCTGCTGGCACAGTCACTACGCCATCGACAGGAACGGCTACCCAGCCTGAGCCGGTGTTGTATTCAAGGGTACCAAGGTCACCTGCTTCGGTATCACCGAGGTTAAGGTCGAGTTGCACTTCCACTGGAGCTTCAGAAGCATTGGTCAGTGATACAACAAAGTTAGCGGTGTCACCTTCGTTAATCGTACCAGCGTCACTGATAGATACCGTCGGACGGTCATCATCTGGCTCAGGCTCTGGCCCCGTACCATCATCGACGATAGTGGCTGTGCCCGTGTCAGTACCTTGGACAGGACCAAGACCTGTTACGTCTACGGTGAAGTTCTCTGGACCTTCATAGACTTCATCATCAATCGAAGCGATTCGTACATCAAACTCAGTTAACCTTGCTGGTACAGTCACTACGCCATCGACAGGCACTGCAACCCAACCAGAGCCCGTGTTGTATTCAAGGGTACCAAGGTCACCTGCTTCGGTGTCACCAAGGTTAAGGTCGAGTTGCACTTCGACTGGGGCTTCAGAAGCATTGGTCAGTGATACAACAAAGTTTGCAGTATCGCCTTCATTAATCGTGCCAGCATCGCTAATAGATACGGTTGGACGGTCATCATCCGGATCGGGATCAGGACCTGTACCATCATCGACGATGGTTGCTGTACCCGTATCAGTGCCTTGAACAGGACCAAGACCTGTTACGTCTACGGTGAAGTTCTCTGGACCTTCGTAGACTTCATCATCAATCGATGCGATTCGAACATCGAACTGAGTCATACCAGCAGGAACACTTACTACACCACCAACAGGGACGGCAACCCAACCTGAGCCAGTGTTGTATTCGAGAGTACCAAGGTCACCTGCTTCGGTATCACCGAGGTTAAGGTCGAGTTGCACTTCTACTGGGGCTTCAGAAGCATTGGTCAGAGATACAACGAAATTGGCGGTATCGCCCTCGTTGATCGTGCCAGCGTCGCTAATAGAAACCGTTGGGCGGTCGTCATCTGGGTCGGGTTCAGGGCCCGTACCATCATCAACGATGGTTGCTGTCCCCGTATCAGTGCCTTGAACAGGACCGAGACCAGTTACGTCTACGGTGAAGTTCTCTGGACCTTCGTAGACTTCGTCATCAATAGAAGCAATACGCACATCAAACTCAGTTAACCCTGCTGGTACAGTCACTACACCATCGACAGGAACGGCTACCCAGCCAGAGCCGGTGTTGTATTCGAGAGTACCTAGGTCACCAGCTTCGGTATCACCAAGGTTAAGATCGAGTTGAACCTCAACTGGTGCTTCAGAAGCATTGGTCAGTGATACAACGAAATTGGCGGTGTCACCTTCGTTAATTGTGCCTGCATCACTGATAGAAACCGTTGGACGGTCATCGTCCGGATCGGGATCAGGGCCAGTACCGTCATCGACGATGGTTGCTGTACCCGTATCAGTGCCTTGAACAGGGCCGAGACCGGTCACATCTACCGTGAAGTTCTCTGGACCTTCGTAGACTTCGTCATCAATCGAAGCGATTCGAACATCGAATTGAGTCATACCAGCAGGAACGCTTACTATGCCATCGACAGGCACTGTAACCCATCCTGAGCCTGTGTTGTATTCGAGAGTACCTAGGTCACCAGCTTCGGTATCACCAAGGTTAAGATCGAGTTGAACCTCAACTGGTGCTTCAGAAGCATTGGTCAGTGATACAACGAAATTGGCGGTGTCACCTTCGTTAATTGTGCCTGCATCACTGATAGAAACCGTTGGACGGTCATCGTCCGGATCGGGATCAGGGCCAGTACCGTCATCGACGATGGTTGCTGTACCCGTATCAGTGCCTTGAACAGGGCCGAGACCGGTCACATCTACCGTGAAGTTCTCTGGACCTTCGTAGACTTCGTCATCAATCGAAGCGATTCGAACATCGAATTGAGTCATACCAGCAGGAACGCTTACTATGCCATCGACAGGCACTGTAACCCATCCTGAGCCTGTGTTGTATTCGAGAGTACCTAGGTCACCAGCTTCGGTATCACCGAGATTAAGGTCGAGTTGAACCTCACCTGGGGCTTCAGAAGCATTGGTCAGTGATACAACGAAATTGGCGGTGTCACCTTCGTTAATCGTGCCAGCATCACTGATAGATACGGTTGGACGGTCATCATCTGGCTCAGGCTCTGGCCCCGTACCATCATCGACGATAGTGGCTGTGCCCGTGTCAGTACCTTGGATGGGACCTAAACCAGTTACGTCTACGGTGAAGTTCTCTGGACCTTCATAAACTTCATCATCAATCGATGCGATTCGTACATCGAACTCAGTTAACCCTGCTGGTACAGTCACTACACCACTAACGGGTACTGCAACCCAACCTGAGCCTGTGTTGTATTCGAGAGTACCTAGGTCACCAGCTTCGGTATCACCGAGATTAAGGTCGAGTTGAACCTCAACTGGGGCTTCAGAAGCATTGGTCAGTGATACAACGAAATTGGCGGTGTCACCTTCGTTAATTGTGCCTGCGTCAGTGATAGATACCGTTGGACGGTCGTCGTCCGGATCGGGATCAGGGCCAGTACCGTCATCGACAATGGTTGCGGTACCCGTATCAGTGCCTTGAACAGGACCAAGACCTGTTACGTCTACCGTGAAATTCTCTGGACCTTCATAAACTTCATCATCAATCGAAGCAATACGCACATCGAACTCAGTTAAGCCTGCAGGAACACTTACTACACCACCAACCGGGACGGCAACCCAACCTGAGCCAGTGTTGTATTCGAGAGTGCCAAGGTCACCAGCTTCGGTATCACCAAGGTTAAGGTCGAGCTGCACTTCCACTGGAGCTTCAGAAGCGTTAGTTAACGAGACAACAAAGTTAGCGGTATCGCCTTCGTTAATCGTACCTGCATCACTGATAGATACCGTTGGACGGTCATCATCCGGATCGGGATCAGGGCCAGTACCATCGTCAACAATAGTTGCGGTACCCGTATCAGTGCCTTGGACAGGACCAAGACCGGTCACATCTACCGTAAAGTTCTCTGGACCTTCGTATACTTCGTCATCAATCGAAGTGATTCGTACATCGAACTCAGTTAAGCCTGCAGGCACAGTCACTACGCCATCGACAGGAACGGCTACCCAACCTGAACCGGTGTTGTATTCGAGAGTACCGAGGTCGCCTGCTTCGGTATCACCGAGGTTAAGATCCAGTTGAACCTCAACTGGGGCTTCAGAAGCGTTAGTTAACGAGACAACAAAGTTAGCGGTGTTGCCTTCGTTGATCGTGCCTGCATCACTAATAGATACCGTTGGACGGTCGTCGTCCGGATCGGGATCAGGACCCGTACCATCATCAACAATGGTTGCAGTACCCGTATCGGTACCTTGGACAGGGCCGAGACCGGTCACGTCTACCGTAAAGTTCTCTGGACCTTCGTAGACTTCATCGTCAATCGATGCGATTCGAACATCGAACTCAGTTAAGCCTGCTGGTACAGTCACCACACCACCGATAGGGACGGCAACCCAACCAGAGCCCGTGTTGTATTCAAGAGTGCCGAGGTCACCTGCTTCGGTATCACCGAGATTAAGGTCGAGTTGCACTTCGACTGGGGCTTCTGATGCATTAGTTAACGAGACAACGAAGTTAGCGGTATCGCCTTCGTTAGTCGTACCTGCATCACTGATAGATACCGTTGGACGGTCATCATCCGGATCGGGATCAGGACCCGTACCGTCGTCGACAATGGTTGCGGTACCCGTATCGGTACCTTGAACAGGACCAAGACCGGTCACATCTACCGTGAAGTTCTCTGGACCTTCGTAGACTTCATCGTCAATCGAAGCGATTCGTACATCGAACTCAGTTAAGCCTGCTGGCACAGTCACTACGCCATCGACAGGAACGGCTACCCAACCTGAGCCGGTGTTGTACTCAAAAGTATCGAGGTCGCCGGCTTCGGTATCACCAAGGTTAAGGTCGAGTTGAACTTCAACTGGGGCTTCAGAAGCGTTAGTTAACGAGACTACAAAGTTAGCGGTATCGCCTTCGTTAATCGTACCTGCATCACTGATAGATACCGTTGGACGGTCGTCATCCGGATCGGGACTAGGACCAGTATTGTCATCGACAATCGTTGCACTACCTGAATCAGAACCTTGAACTGAGTCCAAACCTGTCACACTAACACTGAACTCTTCAGGACCTTCGTAGACTTCGTCATCAATAGTAGCAACGCGAACATCAAACTCGCTTAATCCCGCAGGTACCGTAACTACACCATCGTTTGGAACGGCAACCCAACCTGAACCAGTGTTGTATTCTAGGACGCCAAGATCGCCCGTTTCGGTATCACCAAGATCAAGACCTAGTTCTACTTGGACTGGAGAATCAGCTTCATTAGTTAGAGACACAACGAAGTTTGCCGTATCACCTTCATTAACAACTCCCGCATCGCTAATGGATACCGTTGGACGGTCGTCATCAGGGTCAGGTCCCGGGCCAGTACCATCATCAACAATGGTCCCTGTTCCCGTCTGAGGAATCGCTTGATTGCCAGTGTTTCCAGACAAAGTAAATGTTTCTGAGCCTTCAAAGAGGTCGTCATCAATCGTACTAATAGTGACACTGTAGCTTATATTGTTCGCTGGCACGGATACATCAAAGCTACCATCTGGATTGACGTTTACGACTTGAGTGCTGTTGTCTTCGAAAGTAATCGTAACGGATGTGTTGGTGTAATCTATTCCACCTTCAGCGCTACCATCAGCCAGATTCATACTGACCACAGTATCGGTCGTACTTAGGTTACTAAGCGTCACATCTAATATGGCTAAATCGCCCTCATTAACCGTAGTATCACTAATAGATGTAACTGTCGGTCTATCGTCATCCGGATTGGGACCGGGACCAGAACCGTCATCAACAATGGTTCCCGTTCCTGACGTTGTGCCATTTTGATTCTCTGTTGAGCCCGATAACGTAAACGTCTCCGTTCTTTCAAACAAATCATCGTCTATTGTATTTATCGTGACATTGTAACTAACCTCATTCGCAGGGACAGTGACAGCAAAGCTACCGTCTGGGTTTACATTAACAATCTGAGTGCTGTTATCCTCGAACGTAATAGTGACGGAAGTGTTTGTGTAATCTAATCCACCCTCCGCAGTTCCATCAGATAACGTCATGTTCACCGTCGTTTCTGACGTACTCGGGTTGCTAAGCGTTACCTCAAGCACAGCTTCCTCACCCTCGTTTACGGTTGTATCGCTGACAGAAGCAACGGTCGGTCGATCGTCATCAGGCTCTTCACCCGGACCAGTGCCATCATCTTTTATTGTTGCCACACCTGTAACGGGTTCCGGTTGGTTCTCCGTACCACCGCTTAACGTGAAAGTTTCGTTTCCTTCAAATACGTCGTCATCAATCGTATCCACCGTGATTACGAACGACTCATCTCCAATGGGGATTGAAACAGAAAACGTCCCATCTTCTCCGACATTTATTTGATCCGTACTTCCATCTTCAAAAGTAATAGTAATAACCGAGTTGTCGTAATCAGCTCCCCCTGTCGCAGAATCATCACTAAGGGATAATGTCACCTCAGTCTCTTGCTGTGTGGGCTGGTCGAGAGTGACTTCAAAAGACGCTTGATCACCTTCGTTTATTGTCGGGCTGGATATGTCCTGAACGATAACCTGAGCAGGGATAATTATTTGTTGGTTGATAAACTCAAGCAACGAAAGCTCTTGAGTTTCTGATAGGGGTATTGCTGTACCGACCGTTTCGAAATCCGTACTAGCAAGAGCCTCTGCGCCTGTACGATCAATTGCTCCAGTCGACTGTGGACTCGAACCATCGCTTTCACCCGCTGCAGGTTCAAAGTCACCTTCAAGCTGTGCAGGGTCTTCCCCGGCTGCGATTGCCTCAATTAGTGCGGTGATATCGTCCGTTACATTAATTGAGCTGCCATCAGGGGCTATTTGTTCGAAATTCAATTGAGAAGTGTCAGACACTTCAGTGATAACCAATTCCCCAGATGCAGGGACCTGACCTGGTTCTAAGGTCCTAATTTCCCCGTCAATTCCAATAACTACGATATTACTCGCAAGCGAGCTAAAGGTTACTCGATCCATAAATCACCCCACCAGGCTTTCAAGTTGTCAAAAGTTTGTCACCCCAACAAATACGACTATAGTTTAGTCAAAATCATCGTGTTTTCTTTGTATATGGCGACAACGAGATGGGAACGAGTTCCATAGGCGGGGATCGTTTTACTTTAGGCGCGAAACAGGTTGTAGGACGCTATGATATTAAGAATTCAAGCTTTTCTTCTGATAAAGGCTGCCAACCAAATGAGCACTCTGGCTCATATGTGCTAAGGTTTTATTAGGCGGATCACTGGATTTTCTGAATAAAAGCCTAGGGTTAACAGAATGTTGATTAATTCATCGACGATAAGCTGTTATTTGTGATGTTTCGTCTCAATCTTGAGATGAAATAACTAAAAAGCTATACAAATTTTCTAGGAGAACCACTGTGAAATGGAATCGACTAAAAATAGCTTGCTGCTGCAGTTTCATTTTGACGTCACCCGTGTTCGGTCAAACTTTAGAGCAAGCCGTAGCGCTCACGTTGAAGAATAACCCAGACATCAAGAGTGCGTTCAATGAGTTCAACAGTCGTAAATACATCAACGAAGCCTCATCTGGAGCATATTTACCATCCATAGACTTGGATGCGGGCATCGGTTATGAAGGGATTGACCCGGCTGAAGAAGTGAGCCGTGGAGACACGGATTTAACACGAAAGGAGGCGTCCATCACTTTAACCCAGCTCATATGGGATGGCAGCGCAACACTGAATGATATGGACCGAACTGCAGCAGATGCTGAATCGGTAAGGTTTCAACTACTCGCTGACGCTTCAGACACCGCATTAGAAGTAACCAGAGTTTATTTAGACTCAGTGAAAGCGTACGAAATATTAACTCTGTCAGAGAACAACCTTGCAGTGCATAAGAAAATTTACGCAGATATTAAAAAGCGCGTAAATTCTGGGATTGGATCGACTGCCGATTTAACGCAAGTTGAAGCTCGTTTAGCGAAAGCGCACGGTAACTTGGCGGCTGCACAGAACAACCTTTTCGATTCTCATACCATGTTCACACGTTTAGTGGGTCAAACACCACAAGGTTTGATCTTTCCACGAGCCGATGAAAACTTCCTTCCTTACACCGTGGACGAAGCAATCGGATTAGCATTTGAAGTCCACCCAGTCATCCAAGTCGCGTTGGCTGATGTGGATTCCGCAAAGTTCCAGTACAAACAATCTAAGGGCGTTAACTACCCAACTATCTCAATTGAAGCTTCTCAGACTTGGCGTGATGATGCGGACGGTCTAAAAGGCAGAAGCGACGAAACACTGGCTATGCTCAGATTGCGTTATAACCTTTACAACGGTGGTAGCGACGCAGCGAACTCTGAAAACTTCGCTTACCAACTCAATAAAGCAAAAGACCTTCGTGAAGGTGCATATCAAAATGTTGAAGAAGGTTTAAGGCTGTCTTGGAGCGCATTGGATCTTACGCTGCAACAAAAAGAGTTCCTATCCGATCACGTAGATTCAGCCGCAAAAACAGTCATTGCCTACGAGAAACAATATCGTATTGGTAAGCGTACCCTACTCGATTTGCTCAACACAGAAAATGAGCTGTTTGAAGCACGTAAGGACTACTTGGATGCCAAATATGCTGAGCAATACGCAAAATACCGCGTAATGAACGCAACCGGTCAACTGCTTAACTCTTTGCGTATCGATATACCACGAGAGTGGCTAGAGAAAGTGGAGTATTAATATGAAAGTAATACCTATTTTTTTCATGGTTGGTTTGATTTCCGCTTGTAGTGGCTCTAATTCAAACAGAGTAACCGGTGATGAATACGAATACATGGAAACACCGACAGCTAACCAGATTGCTGACTTAATCGACGATGACAGAGACGGTGTTATTAATGCACGAGACCTGTGTCCTGGAACACCAGAAGGCTCTTTGATCGATAACGACGGCTGTGGGGAATACGCGAAATCATCCCAAGAAATGCAGATTCGAGTTCTATTTGCTAACGACTCTTCTGAAATCAACCCTGTCTTTGCTCAGCAAATTAGCGACCTTTCTGATTTCCTTAAAGAGTACCCAACAACGTCAATTGAACTGCAAGGTTACACCAGTATCACTGGTACGGATGAATACAATCTTGCCCTTTCGAAACGCAGAGCAGAAAGCGTTCGCAACGAGCTGATTCAAAATGGGATATCACCAGATCGTCTAAGAATCGTCGGCTTTGGTGAAACCAAGCTTGCCGCTCAAGGGACAGATGAAAGAAGTCATGCACTCAATCGCCGTGTAACCGCAACCGTGGTCGGATACAAAGGTGAAGTCGAGAAAGAATGGACTATCTTCACAACGCTACCTAAGAATTAATAGTTAATAATTAATAGTTAATAGTTAAAGCCACTCTGTTAGGTAACCATCTCAAGCAATAACAAAAAAGCCAGCAAGATATCATTGCTGGCTTTCGTTTGGGCTTTCTACACCGAACTGACCAAAGGTACTTCAATCATAGATGAGTGGTAAAACTTGTAGCGCCCCTTCCCTAGTTGTTTTGCGCGGTACACCGCCATGTCTGAGCAATGGAGAAGCGTCTCAATATCTCGCTCTACATCCTCAGTCATCACAACACCAATCGACGCGGTTAGATTAATATCAATACCTAAACGGTCTGCGGTTGCTTGGAGTTGGTGAAGAAACTGATCCAACTTTAATTCTAGCTCTCGCTTACTATTAAACTCTTGAGTTAGAACAACAAACTCATCCCCACCAAAACGACCGATGAGGTCTCGTTTGTGAGCAAAGTGTTCTCGCAAGACTGCCACAAACAACGCAATCACTTTATCCCCAGCCATATGACCATAGGTGTCGTTGATAAACTTCAGGTTGTCCATATCAAAGAAGATACATGCTTTAGGACTGTTACTGAGCGACAGTGACTTTTCAGCGCCACGCAAGAAGTATTCACGAGTCAGCAAGCCACTTCGTGAGCAAAAAACACCATTCCGACTTGCTTGAAGAACTTGTTCAAAATGTTCCTTTAGTTCCATGGACGTGTCGTTGAACACAACTTGGCTCTCTTCTAAAAATCGGTCAAGGGGCTGGGTCAAACCAACCACTTGTTTCCCCATCATACGAGCAATCACAACGTAAATAGCAATGATCATGAGAACATTCACACCAAACATCATGGTGCCTTCACCCAACAAACTGCTGAACTTAGCTTTGGATAACAGAATCCAAGGTGTTCCATCTACTTTAGTGAATTCAACGTAAGATAGATCAAATGGCAAACTGTAAGTAAAGAATCCCCCATTATTTGCCCCGGTAAGTGCTTTCAGATTCCCTTCGCGATCAAACAGCTTCTCATAACCGTAGTTGAATAAGTTTACCCCTACATAGAACTCATCTTTAGAGTGGCTAATGATATTCAGATCTTCGTCCAGCAAAACGCTGTAGATATTATTTTCGCTGTCGCTTTGGAGCGCGGTTTGAATTTCGCCAAAATGAATAGAAGCTGAGATGGTACCCATTAGGTCTCCCAATTCATCGAACATAGGGCGACATAACACGTATACGATATTGCCGTTTGAGATATCAGTGAGAACGTCGGTCATCACTGCTTTTTTACTGCGAATCACTTGATGAAAGTAATCTCGATGAGCGATGGAGTGCACCTTATTGTTGTGCGTGCTCACCATGTTCCCGACTCCATCACTAAAGCCAATACCCGCAAGCTCAAAGGCTTGCTTGTAAGGGACCGCACGATTTGCCCGTTCTTGCAACGTAATATCGGGTTCGATGAAGTGTTCGTCTTTGCTCATTGCTCGTAGTAAATCGCGGTATCCATCGATGATGGTTCCTAGGTTGATCTCCGCCGATTTTACATGGTATCGAGCTAGGTTTTTCGCCTCATCAACTTGTTGATACGCCCAATAAGTAAAGTTAGTAAAGAGTGCTATCAACACTATTGGGACAGTGTAACGCAGGGTGACTGACTGAAGACTTCGAGATACGTTCATGATTTAGTTATTGTTATTTGCCATCGATTAGCGGTTTATTTAAGCCTTTTTCCAGCTCATGGGCCTTGAATGTTGGCGTACAGATTTTAAAAAATACAAGTACGTTTACACTACGGTCTCACCAGCAAGAAAATCCGCCAATTATACTCACCCCTGTATATCGAAACAGACATTTTAGTAGTCTTGACGACAAAACATTTTAATCATTCAACAAATGAAATTTGTTTATAAATATCAGTAAATTGAATAATTCTCACTGAATGAGAAACGCAATTTTTATTGATAGATTTAAAGTTTTATATCCTTAACAAATCGAACTTTTGTCGCAGGTGTCACAGTTTTCATATGGCAAAAGTACGAATTTTTGTGCTGAATTTCTAACAATTGAGATAGTTAGCCTACACTTTTCATATCAACTTATTGGATATGGACGTGCACAGTGGTCGGATCGTTTTCATGGAATAACCTATCGGTAAAACACAAGCTATTTAGCTTGGTTTTCTTACCCATCATTTTGCTTCTCTTTCTAGTCGGACAGCAAGTTCATCGACTATCTAGCCAAGCGCAAGATCTTGAGAAAGCGCAACTGTTCTCTGACTATATGGACAAAGTCTCTTATCTCTATAATTTGCCGAATAACACTGAAGTTACCGATGTTGAAGCAGAAATAAAATCGGTAACTCAATCACTCAGCAATGGTGCCAATGGCATTTTCTTGGATAAAGGCGCTGAGATGAAAGACCTTCTTTCTAGCCTCGAAGAAGCGAACCTCTCTCTGTCGGCAGCCACCGACATGGACGAGCGTCTCGATATCGCAGAGTGGCGTGCAGATACCTACAAACAGATTTTATTGGCATTAGAAAAGGTGCCATTCAATGATGCAACTTTTGAAATTCAAGCCCACCTTTCAGCATTGATGCAAATTGAGTGGTTAATGTTCTGGTCTCAAGAAGAAAACCTGCTCAGTCAATATTTGATTTACTCTATTGAACAAAATCAAAGCTATGACGTAGATGTCAGCAGCGAGATCGACTCCTTAGTTAAGAATCAGCAACTGTTCTTAGAACGCTTCGTCACATTAAACGCTAACCAACAGCAAGTTGAATTGCTTATTGAAACCTTCACCAATGACGTCTTTGTACGCAGTCAAGAATTTAGAAGCTTCCTTTTAAATGAAGAAACACTTAGTACACTTCCACCACAAGAAATCGCAGCTGGTTTAACAGCTCTAAACGGTCGACTCGCTCTGCTTAAGGCGGTCGACAACAAAATGACGGAGCAATTGCAAGCAGACGTAGAACATGCCATTTCCGCGGCAAACCAACAACGACTGATGTTCATTAGCGTCATGTCAGTCATGACAATTCTCGTCGTGAGCTTAGCCGTGCGTTTGGTTCGAAAAGTAACCAGTAATCTTCAACTGGTTCTTGAGTTCTTACGTCGCGACAGTTACAGCGAAGAATCCCCCCTTGTCGAATTAGTCAAAGGTAAAGACGAGCTGAGTAAGTTTGCCCAAGAAGTCGAGAGACTCAGTTATGAACGAGAACAAGCCAAGGTTAAATTAACTCAAGCGAAAGAAGACGCAGAGCGCGCAAAAGACGATGCAATTAAAGCAAGCAAAGCGAAAAGCAGCTTCTTAGCCAACATGTCCCATGAAATCCGCACCCCTCTTAATGGCGTTATTGGTATTTCTGAAGTGCTATCTGATACATCATTGACCGCAACACAGCGCGACTATGTTGATACTATTGAAACGTCCTCCCAACTGTTACTTAGCTTGATAAACGACATACTCGATTTCTCTAAGATTGAATCAGGTATGTTATTGATCAGTCCGCACTCGACCTGTGTGCGCGAATCCATTTACGATATTGCTTCTATCGTTTCGCCAAAAGCAAAAGAGAAAGGCATCGACCTTAAAGTAAACATCAGCCGCAACACGCCTTTCCGCTTAATGATCGACGATCACCGTTTACGCCAAGTCGTAATGAACTTTATGTCTAACGCCGTTAAATTTACCGATAAAGGAACCGTGCTCCTTTCTGTTGCAACTCATGTTGTTTCTGGTTCAAATGCCGTAATGGAGTTTTCTGTTCAAGATTCCGGTATTGGTATTGATGAGCAACAACAGAAAAAGATCTTCGAACCATTCGCACAAGAAGATGACTCCACTACCCGCCAATTTGGCGGTACTGGGCTGGGCTTAGCCATCAGCACTCAACTGGTTGAGTTAATGGGTGGGCAAATTCAACTTGAATCAGAAAAAGGCAAAGGTAGCCGCTTCTTCTTCCAATTGAACCCTTCTGTTGTTCAACTCGACTTTGATGCAAAACACACCGCAAATTATGGACAAATTTGGTTGGTCTGTGACGACACCAACATGGAAACAACGCTTCGTGATGAATTGAACTTCTACCGTATCGCTGTTCACCAATCGGTTACGAGTTTAGAGAGTTTACCAACATGGATTAATGACAATGAGCACATCATTGTTATCTACGCTGAAACTCGACCAAATGCTGCAATGGAAAGCGAAGATCACTTCAACAAGCTTGAATCGCAGAACGTCCGCTTATGCTTGGTTAAACACCTTCATAGTGACCAATTTGATTTTGGTGAAAGTGTCAGTGCCATCATTACGCAACCTCTTCTTGGGCAACGTCTGGTCAAAGCGCTTGAAAATTGCGAGACCAAATTCAACCAAGCAAATTTACAAGCAGTGGTGGGTACATCAGAACCGTCGCAAAGTAAGATTTTGGTGGTCGACGATAACACCGTAAACCAGAAAATCGCAGGCTTGCACGTAGCCAAAGCGGGTTTTACTTTTGACCTAGCAGCAAATGGACTAGAAGCGGTCGAGATGTTCAAAAAGAATCAATACTCCTTGATTCTTATGGATTGCATGATGCCAGTTATGGATGGATTTGAGGCCACGCAGAAAATCCGACAGCTGGAACACGAACAAAATCGCAGTGTGAAGATCCCAATTATCGCGTTAACGGCAAGTGTGGTCGATGACGACATTCAGAAGTGTTTTGATGTTGGCATGGATGATTACGTACCGAAACCTTTCAAAGCCAACATATTGAAAGAGAAATTAGCAAAAGCGACGGCTGTTCCAATCGTTGAAGACAACGTATCGTCTGCCTTCTCTGGTATTGGCATTAGCGCGAAATCTAAACCGCAAGATAAACCTGAACCGACCTCTATCAATACACTTCCAAGCCGCTCTGAGCGCATTTTGCTTGTAGAAGATAATACGGTGAACCAGAAAGTTGCCTCGTTATTGCTGAGTAAAGCTGGGTATCAGTTTGAGATTGCCGAAAATGGTCAGATCGCCGTTGATATGTTTCAACAAGATAACGGTTTCGACATCATTTTGATGGATTGCATGATGCCTGTAATGGACGGCTTCGAAGCGACGAAAGAAATCCGTGCTTACGAAAAAAATTCGGGATTACCCAAAACGCCGATTATTGCACTGACAGCAAGTGTTGTGGACGATGATATCCAGCGTTGCTACGACTCTGGCATGGATGCATACGTACCGAAGCCTGTCAGAAAAGAAAAACTTCTGCACCAGATTGAAAGCGTCATTTAAGGGGTAATAGTATGGATACCCACTTCTCTATAGCTAAAAATAACGTTCTCAAATCGCTCTCTACAGCTTTGATGGCTTTTGCTTTGCTGATGTCGTTCGATAGTGAAGCTCTCGCAGCCGATAGCTATGCGATTTTTTCCCTCGACTCTAATTTTGATGAGCTCAACATAACCAAAGCGAGAAAACTGTATCGTGGTAAAACCAAGCGTTTACAAGGTAAGCGAATCGAACTGTCTGATTGGCCGGATGCGTCATCTGAACGTTCAGAGTTCTACCGTTATTTACTCAATAAAAACGCGGCGCAAATGAATGCGCACTGGGCTAGCTTGTCGTTTTCAGGTAAAGCTCGCCCACCGAAAGTCATTGATAATTCCAGTATGGAAGCCCTTTTAGAATGGATGAAAGAAAAGCCTAACCGCATTGGGTATGCACCAGTGAGTAGCCTTCCTTCAAATGCTCAAATCCTCTACGTTGTAAGTTCGGAGAAATAATATGAAGAAAACACTCATCGCATCCATCACGGCAACAACACTAAGTAGCGTCGCTTTCCCGAGCTTGGCAGCAATCGAACTCACCGATAACTTATCGTTAAGTGGCTTTGGCTCAACCTCATGGGCGACAACAGACAACAAAACGCCAGTATTAGTGAATCGTTTTATCGATGACGAAAACTGTTATGACTGTGACACAACATTAGGTGTTCAACTGGATTTTTACTACGACGCGTTTAAAGCATCCGCGCAGGTGGTGAAAAGACCGCAAGACCATTGGAGTGACCCGCAACTAGAGTGGGCTTACCTCGCCTATACCTATGGCAATATTGAGTTTCGTGGCGGTCGCCTGAGAATGCCCGTGTTCTTAGCCTCTGAATACTACTATGTCGGACACGCATTTACCCCTGCTCGCCCACCAAATGAAGTTTATGACAGTATCTTAGGCATCACCGCGTTTAACGGCATTTCATTCTTGTGGAACTATGACATCAATGACAGCATGACACTGACGACTACACCATTTGTCGGCTTCCACGATGAAAGTACGGTCGACTTCAATGACAGTACTGAGCTCACCTTCAAGACCAATGAAATGTACGGTATTAACTTCATCTTAAGTGGCGATTACTATCGTTGGAATTTCACGTATTTGGATTCGAACTATGACCAAGAAACCAAGTTAACTAACTTCCCGGTTCAAGCGCCTGATGGCTCAATCATTATTCTTCCGTCATACACTGATAAGTTGAAAAATGAGAGCATTAAATTGTATTCATTAGGTGCTGAGTACGAGTTTGATGCCTTCACGCTAACCGTCGAAGGTCAAACCAACGATATCGCTTCCGCTTGGTACGCTCAAGGCGCGTATAACCTGAACAAATTTACCCCTTACGTGACTTATGGTCAGCAGTTTGATGACCACGAGCACAAGGTTGGGGGCAGCTACCTACTTGGTGTGAGATACGATCTTCACTACAACGTGTCACTCAATGCAGAATGGCAACACTTCAAAGCTTATCGCAATGTATCTGGCGCGTTCGTCGATACACCAGAGGATGATAATGCAAACATGTACACCATCATGGTGAACTTTGTCTTTTAGCGCCATGGCAGGTCGAGTAATACCGACCTGCCCGCTTTTCCGAAATGCTCAAACGATGTTCATGTAACGGGCTAACCATTAAACATGTTTTGCTCAATCTTACGATCTCTAAAGTAAAACTCTTTATCGTGCTCGCCGATTTCTCGTAATACTCGACAAGGATTGCCAACCGCAACAACATTAGCTGGGATATCCTTTGTCACGACACTACCCGCACCAATTACGGAGTTTTCGCCGATTGTCACGCCCGGTAATACCACCGAGTTCGCCCCTATCCAGACGTTATTACCAATATGAACTGGGATATTAAACTGAGCGATGTCGCGCCTTAGTTCCGGATCAATTGGGTGCCCAGCAGTCGCGATGGTGACATTCGGTCCAATCATGACATGATCGCCGATATAAATATGAGTGTCGTCAACTAAAGTCAGATTAAAGTTAGCGTAAACATTGTCACCTAGGTGAGTATGGCAGCCCCAGTTAGCTCTCAATGGCGGTTCGATGTAGCAATTCTTTCCAACCGATGCGAGCAAGTGATTCAATATGTTAGAGCGCTTCTCTCCCTCCGAAGGACGTGTTTGATTGTAGTCGTATAAGGTCTCTAGACATTCAGTTTGCATTGCTGCCAACGCTTCATCATTGCAGAAGTACACCTGTTGGCTGTGTAGCATGATTTTCTTATCCATTGTCGTTCCTGTTTAGGATGTTCTTTGCAAAAATTTAGCAAAGAGACGCTCAAAGAATCTTGGCAAAAATCATGAAAGTAGCACCGCATCGCAATCAGAAATAAATAATGCCATCAGGCGCACAATTTCACGCGATACGAGCAACAGACAAAAATGGGAGATGGTTAAACACTAATTGAATGGAGATGAGACAAGACGAAAGAATGAAACGTTGAAATGAAAGTTGCCATCAAAAATGCCGCGAAAATCGAATCTTACGGCTTATGCCCAAGTGACTTTGATATGCGGAGTTCAGAGTGTTGTCATTGATTCGAGGTTACTTGGGTATGTTATCAAACGGTCTTATTTCTTCTTTTTGCGGTTTTCTAATCGAGCTTTAAACTTCTTGTTTCGACGCTTTAGAGCACGGAAAAATTTAGACTCTTCGTGATACCAACCTATCACGCTAATCGGAAAGCCCACCAGCATCACGATAAATAAATCCGCAGGAAACTGCTCCGTGATGTCTTTAAAGGTTTGCAGCTCACCGAATATAAACAAGCCAATGACTTTGCCAAGCAGCAACGCACAGCAGATCATCAAGAAAGACTTAATAATATAGTGCCACTTGCCTTTCTTGCGCTCTTCTCGCCAATACACGTATTTGTGCTCGCGGTTGTACATTGCCCCTCCAAGTTCGTGACATTGTCACGGACACTATCGCGAATGGTTACCTATTTTGTTAATGGGCGTAGGCGCATTGCTTACGCACTACTTCTAATCATAGTGCTGTTGGAGGGAGTTGCTTGTCAGACCAATAAGAAATGACGTGAATTTTACCTAGACTGCCACATCTGCTTGTATGAACGGAACTCCTTGTTCGACTCATCCAAACCAAAACGTGCCGCAAGCGCTTCTAACTCTTGCTTATAACGAACAAGTGAACTTTCGTCATCGGTCATAATGGCGAATTCCGCAAAGTGCCCAATGCCTTCTAGATGGTCGAGAGTAATATGGAACGAGCCGATAAAGTAAATGCTGCGTACTTTTTTGGTTTGAAGAATCACTTCGTAGCCCATGTTTCCTAGCATACTTTTGGCAGCATGTGACTTAGTAATATCGGTGGCTTCACAGCGATCCTCTTCCGGTCCTTTGACAATCCAAAGTTTGATACCAGACGGCTCGATTTCTCGGATTACCAGACTTTTTCCATCATGACTGAGTTTGCGTTCTGGCGTGTCGTAGAACCAATCAGACTCTTGATTGTCTTCAAACATGACTTCATGTTCTAAACCACTCAACACCGCTAAAAAAGCTTGTTTATCTTGTACACGGTATTTCAATTCGACTTCAAACTGACCTTGAAAATGCTGATCTGCACTCATGTGGCAACCTCATTACTGCTCTACACCTCATACCTCTGGGTGTTTCAAAGCAGCAGGATGGTAGCACAGCCAAAGTCGCGAATCTGATAAACAGACCTTTCTTTTAATGTTTACGAAAGACCCAGATTGGTCCTATCAAAAGAAACTGAATATCTTCGAAAAACGAGGGCTTCTTCCCCTCTATCTTGTGCCCGATAAACTGGAATATCCAAAGGATTCCAAATAGCAGCATTGAGATGTGGAGTACCGGCCAACCGAGTATCTCCATTGACCATATCAAGCCAATACACGCAACCGTGTAGCCGATCATCATCATAAATACGCTTAGTGAGAGTCGGAAATAAAAGATCCAAGCTGGTAACGCCGCCAGCCATACCCAATTGAGATTGAACCCAAACAAAGGAATCTGCGGAATGGACCATATCAACCCGACGACAGAAAGAAAGATGCCAGGGACAGCAACTTTATGAATTTTCTGGTTGATTGGATTTTGATGGCTTTCACCGTAAGCTTCTAACCATTCAGAGAGTGCACGCATAACTTCACCTTTAACATCACCATAACATTTATATAGTCGGTGCGAGTTAAAGGTGCGAGTTTTTGTTTATTGATATTGATAATAAGCCGAATATCTGTGAGCAATAACAAACTATCTTACTGATATCCCAATGAAATACGCTGACCTTTGGTTAATTTGGCGACCACAAGATCATATGAGCGTTCACACAAATCTTGTACTAACCCGTCTTCAGGCGTTACTTTTCGGCTAGAATGGCGAGCACCTTCTCTTTGATTTTAAAAACCAACGCATCAGGACCGAACGGAAAGTCACTTTCTGCACACATCAATGTATCGAGAAACTGCGCTAACTATCTAATGCTCGCGATTCATCCCTATCCTAAACCTTTGAATTCATTTATTCATATTGAGGCAATAACAATTTTAATGCCTGATTAACCTGTTCTCTTTCGTCACGAGTCAACGATCCCATTAATTCATGCTGAGCCTGTAAATGTTGCTCAATAAGCGCATCGATCAGCTCAAAACCTTTTGAAGTAAGCTGAACACTCACACTGCGGCGATCTTCTTTGCTGTGCTCGCGAGCGATCAATCCTTTTTTTTCCAGCTTGTCGAGTCGGTTGGTCATGGCACCAGACGTTAGCATCATCGATGAGACCAACTCCGAAGGGGTTAAACGATAAGGTTCACCACTACGACGCAACGTAGCTAATACATCAAACTCACCCATTTTAAGATCGTAGCGCTTATGCACCTCGGCAACGCGGTTTTCCATATATTTAGCAATCCGCATTAAACGCCCCATGATCGCCATTGGCTCGGTATCGAGATCAGGCTTTTCCTTAGCCCACTGACTTACCACTCTATCAATTGCGTCCATTTATCCTTTTATCTCCAAAGACATTTTGATTGACCAATTTATTTTAACATAAAGATACTTTACAAGAAGCAATAACGAGCGTACCTTTACAACAAATTATCTCAACGTAAAGATATTTAACATGAACATTTTACTCGCGATGATTCCGGCGTTCTTCTGGGGTACAACGTACGCTGTGACACAGTTTACTTTGCCAGACTGGCCGCCAGTGTTACTTGGTGCACTGCGAGCATTGCCAGCTGGTCTATTGCTACTTGCTATCAAACCTTCTTTACCAAAGAAACAAGATTGGAAGATCTTGCTTGTGCTTGGCACGATTAATATTGCCCTCTTTTTTGGTCTCATCTTCGTGATGGCGTTAACCTTGCCTTCTGCAATCTCTGGTGTAGGTATGATTTCAGTACCTGTCTTTGCCATGCTGTTTGGGTGGGTAGTTTACAAGCGCCAACCGAGCCTTATTCAAGGAGTCAGCGGGGCCACCCTTATCGCCCTGGCTTGGTTTTTGTTCGACCCAAGCTCGATTACGCTAAACCCGATCGGTCTAGTGGCTATGCTCTCTGCCATTATGTGTATTGTGATCGGCAGCAGCGTAACTAAGTCTCTAGGTTCAAGAATGCATTGGTGGACGGTACTCACTTGGCAACTTATTTTAGGCGGCGTTGTTTTATCTATCGCGGCAGGTGTACTAGCAAGCATTAACCCTGAGCCATACGTTCAAGCAGTCGAAAACATCACTCTAAAAAACCTAAGTGGACTACTGTGGGTAATCATACTCAACACCGCACTCGGCTACGGCATGTACGTGTGGTTATTGCAGCGTATGTCGGTTGTGGACTTTACTTTCGGTGGCATTGCTAACCCTGTTGCGGGCATTGTCTCTGGTTTGGTTTTGATGGGTGAAAGCTTCACGCCTATTCAATACAGCCTAATGATCGGCATGATTACGATGTCACTTGTGCCTCAGTTGGTTCTTTCACTCAAAGAAAAGCGCAATGTCAGCCTCACTAAACCTTGTGAATCCAAATAACGCAGAGCGTTAACAGATCTCATTAATTCACAATAAAAGCCCGAGTTGATGATCGGGCTTTTTGTTGTTTCGTTAATCCCTTCACCTTTATCGTTCTATAAAAAATGCCCACCGAATCGGCAGGCACTTTGTACTGTTCTATACCCAAGTAACCTCGAGATACTAGATGGCGCTCTTTAAGAGAGCTTCTTCATTTGCATCCCCATAAAGATAAAGCTAATGCCTTCAATCAATAATGAGATACCAACAAAAGTGCCTAGCAATGTAGTCGAGAACGCAGGATCGTCGAGCAACATAAAGAAGTAGCCACCAATCAGAACAGAAATCACGCCACTGAACACGATCACATTACTGCTTGGTAAACTGCGATTACTTAAGCCGAAAAATACACGGGTTAAACCATTTAGAATCATCACGATCACCATCAACATAGTAATGGTCACCAAACCTGCCAATGGTTTAAACAGAATGAACAGACCGCCGACAATATACAGCACAGCACTTAATACGTACCAAAGCTTCTCTTTCCACACATTAATAGAAAACGTGTGGTATGCCTGAACCAAACCACTGAACAGTAGTACCGCACCTACGATAGTCGATATCGTTACGCCCGCAAGCACTGGCAAACTCATAGCACCAATGCCCATTAAAGAGATAATAACGCCAACGATAACGAAGTATTTCCAGCCTTTAGACAAAAATGTAGGCTGTTGTGATTGATTAGAATTTTCCATTGAATGCCTCTTGAATTAAACGCGAGCCGCCTTTTCAGTCTAGTCTAATAAAACATAGGGAGTTCACAGACTTAACAGAAATACGTGTCCCGTTTGCATAATTGGATGTTAAACCTGTATCACATCATCGGCTATACGCTATTTTTGAATAATAAGTTTCAAGATTGCTGGATTAAACCAGTGCAAAACAAAGAGATGGAGAGTAGGATGAGCGGCTTTCTAACGCCTGTTGCCTGACCTCTTCAAAGAAGTTCTCACTTCTTCATTCAGGTTACATTTTGAGGATGACATTTTGCTCGATCATCACATTCGCACTTTCATAGCAGACAAACTCAGTTCCGTGGGCATCAATAGTGACCCTTATGGCATCGAACTCACAACCGTTTTCATTCTTGCGAGCTTAACCGCAGCAGCGATCAGCTACTTGATAGTGCATCACCTGATCGTGCGGTCAGTCAATAATGTTCTACAAAAAGCCAATAAACCACTCGCTGAAAGCTTGGCGAAGTATGATGTCTTAGAAAAGCTCTCATTACTGATCCCAATCATGGTGCTGGATGTCTTTATCCCTCTCGCCGTAGGTCACTACGATTGGTTAGCGAACATCTTTGACCGGATTCTAAGCATCTCTATTTTAGTCATTTTTATCTGGATGCTCTTTGCCCTGCTTGATGCGTTAAATGACATTGCGACGTTTAAAGGCATCACGAGAAGAATGCCGATCAAAAGCTTCGTCCAACTGATAAAACTGTTCACCTTCTTTGTTGGTGTTGTGGTTTCCATGTCGATTCTTGCCAACGAATCACCGGTGATTTTCCTATCAGGTTTAGGCGTTGCGACGGGCTTCGTCATGTTGGTGTTTAAGGATACGATATTGGGCTTTGTTGCAGGCATTCAACTATCTGCAAACCGAATGATCAGTCTGAACGATTGGATTCAAATGGACTCTTACGGTGCGAATGGCACAGTAGAGGAAATCTCACTCACCACAGTAAAAGTTCGAAACTTCGATAACACTGTGAGCATGCTGCCTGCTTACGCATTGGTGCAAAACGCCTTCATTAACTGGCAAGGCATGTCAGATTCTGGCGGTCGCCGTATCAAGCGCTCCGTGAATGTTGATGTCACATCAATTCGCTTCTTATCTGATGAAGAAATTGAAAAGCTAAAAAGCATCCGAATCCTTCGTCAGTACATTTATGAAAAATCGCGTGAAATCAGTGATTACAATCAAGAAATGAGTGAGGAACCCGCCTTTGGCAACCTACGTCAAATGACCAACTTAGGTATGTTCCGCGCTTACATTAATGCTTACTTGAAAGCGAACAAAGACATTCACCAGTACATGCTGATTATGGTGAGGCAGCTAGAGCCGACACCAGAGGGTATTCCGTTGCAGGTTTACGCTTTTACCAATAATACTGACTGGGCTTACTATGAAGGTGTGCAAGCGGACTTGTTCGATCATATCTACTCAATCATGCCTTTGTTTGGTCTGCGTCCATACCAAATGTTCACAAGTAATGATGCTAAACAAATCGCTTTAGAAAAAGTAACCAGCAAAAGCAATTCATAAGACATCTTAGAGAGTGGAGCTTACTCTTCACTCTCTAAATTTAGGCTAAGACGTTTTCGATCATAACGATGCTCGGCAAGCACGCCCCCTTCAACCTTATATCTCAAGCCATATTTACCAATACAGCCTCGCAACCTTAAACGGGTTAAATCCGACAAATCAGAAGCAGTGCCAGCTTTATCAACCAACTGAATCCAATATCTCTCCATTTTATCCTTCACGCCACTTCCCCAACTAACATTTATATATTTAGGGAGATTCTGGCAAATATCCGAGAAAGTCTGGATAGCATACGCTAGAACATTTCTGAAAGAATGCCTATGAGAATCGCATAAAACCGAATTAAAAGGCTAAAAACAGCACTTTCTGCCTGATTTTCTAATCTTAGTTATATACCTCGAGATACCTGATTCAGCGAGAACGACTGGGTTTAAACACGCGGCGGCGATTTAAAGGTTTAGTGGGTCTAAATCAAGAATCGGCTATAAAGCATGCAAGCCAAGCCCCTTACTATTTGCAAAGAGTGCCCTTTGGGAGCGTGTCGTTGAAAAAGAGAGATTTACGAAAAGAGAAGGGAAATAAAAGGAAAATGACTGAAAGAGAACAGGCTCTCACCTGCTCTCTTGGGTTTATGAATTAAAGACGGATTTCTTCAACTGTAAACGAGCCGTTATCAAGCTTACGTTTAAGCTCCTGCTTTTGGTTAAAGTCTATCTTTTTCAAATCAACCTTTTTAATTCGGCTGTCATGCATGGTTGTGTAGTAAAGCGCACCATTTCCTTGGTCGATCACTGATGTCCATTGAGTGGCACTTGGCAAATTTGGGATATGCTCACGATATTCGGCGTTAAACTCAGTACCAATTGGAATATCGAAGTTGTTTAGAATATGGAACGCTTGAGAGACCGCTTCTTGCGAGTTTTTTGATTCTGGCGCGGTATTAACAAAGAACGCAGCACGAACAAAACGTGATGGCGGCGTAATGTCTCCCGGCAAACCTAAGAAACCAGAGCCAATACCAAAAGATTTCGCTTCAACGTCACCAAACTTGGTCGGCGCACTGGTGCCCGGTTGCAGATGGATGTAGTTGTTCAAGTTCGTTACTTGCCATGGGAAGGTTGGCGAATTAGTCAGTACACCCACCTCATTGTCGTAAATATGTACCTGACCACCATCCATAATTTCAATTACGATGTTGTTGCCTGCTTTATCAGTAACACGCCAATGTCCGGTTGGTGATGGCTGCCCTTTTTCATCGATATACACTGGCACAATATCGATGTTTTTCATTGCGGTTTTCACTTCTTCAACGGTTTTAAATTGTGACAACATCCAACGGACAAAGTCCATGTCAGCGATACTATTTGCGCGATCTTTCGGGTTGTAAGCCTTTAAAGAACCGTACCCTTTAAAGTAGAACAAACCAGCTGTTAGCCCTTCTTCGTTAATACCTTCGCCAATAAAGCGGTCATCACTCACTGAAATACCAACAAATCCATATTTGCTCTTCCAGCTTAAACCGTGCTTTTGGTCTGGCATGGTTGATGTGAACGTATAGTCACGCGGGGCGACAATCAGTTTACTATTGAGATCGCTCTCGCCCCATTCAATCGTTCGAGCGTGAATATGGTCATTTGCAGTAGTTGAAAGAGAGATGCCAGTACAAGCGATTGCAGGCGCAATAATACTGGCAGAAAGTGCCATAGCTAGGAGGGTTTTCTTTATCATTTTTAGATCCACCAAGGAGGGGTAACATTTCGCGATTGTATTCCTTTTTAAGTAACTTACAATCGAAAATATATAAAATCGGTAGAATATAGAGGATGAACAACTAAAGCGCTCAAAGTGATTAGCTTTGAGCGGATACCTAGCTAAGACAAAAGACTATAAGTAAAAAGTGACACTGTCATTTATTTCCAAGGTATAAGAAATCTTCCTCTAACCCAGTCCCTCCCAATTGAAATCACAACAAACCCTAGTTATTACAATCGTAACTAATGCCCTCATACATGGTACTTATGTCTATGTACTTTTCGTAGCTCAGGTACGCGACAATTCGAGCATCGGTATTGAACATCAATCGATTTACCGCATGTATCGCATCATAAAGATCTTTACCGTCCACCCCGGCTTCCTTAAAGCAATGTCTGACATAACGGTAATCTTTGTAGATCTCGTATGCCAAGAGCTGATTATTCGCATCGTTACTCGAGAAGTCGTGTTGCAAAATGCTTGAAGAATATTGTACGTAACGCAAAAGAAAATCGTGATTAATTTCACTGATTTTGAGTGCTTTCAACACTGCTTCCACGTCGTCACGGATGTGATTGTGATTCTTGTCGATTCCTAACAATGAATCGGATACGTCCTTCTTAATGGAAGGATTTGATATCACCCTCTCTAACTGCGAACTCATAGTTGGTCCAATAATGAGCTCCGCTGAATATACTGGGTGGCTAATGAATAGAAAAAAGGTAGAAGCGATAACGCATCGAGAAATAGACATTTTAATTATCGTTGTATAAAAACAAAATTAAATGCTATCGATTAATGATTGAAAAATGAAATAGACATTTATTATTCCATAATAAATATCAGTAATAAAAGAGCTTGGTAAGTACCAAGCTCTTTTACTAAACAACCCCACTTAATAGTGAGCACATAAAAATTATAATGACAACAGCAAAAAGTGGATTACACATTAGTCTATCGTTAATACAACTCGACGGTTACAGCCAGATACTTTGTTTTCATTTACCTTACAAATCGGCGCAGACTCACCGAATGCTTTTTCAACAATCCTGTTGCCTAGACCTAACCCTTGTTTCAGGTATGTTGTTGCGGCATTCGCGCGACGAGCAGACAAGCCTTTGTTATAAGCCTGAGAGCCGACTTCATCAGTATGCCCTTCAACAAGAACACGAGTACCTTCGTCAACCAGTTCCAAGTATTGCGAAATCGCTTGTTTGTGAGTGTCTGTTAAACGATATTTATCAGTATCATAGTTGAGGATCAACGACATCGAGTTCTTATCAAAGGTGCAGCTGTCGGTCGCATTCAACCCTTCAACCTTAACTACTCTCTTATCCTGTACAATAGAGCGTTCTTCATTTACCGTCACCGCTAACTTACCAACAACCTGAGTGACTTTTGTTTCGGAACTTTTAAGAATTTTAGAGCTCACGTAGTTTTCATCATGATTAATACAATTAGCGAGTGCGACATTTGAGGTAAAAATAATCGCGATTGATAATAATTTTTTCATTTTAATCTTTTAATCGTCCTGTCTCTTCGTTAATCAGATTTAATATGTATTTGTAGACATCTTTACCATTTTTTGCGTGATAAATATTTTTCTCGCCAACACAATCACCGAATCCATCGTCCTTTTGTACGTTGTAGTTAACACCTATAACGCCCATAGTGACTTTTGTTTTTTCACCTTCTAACTTCGCGTGTTCACTTTGAAACTTATTTTCTTTGCTAGAAATTCTTTTCTTGAGCTGTTCACAAAGGTTGTGTTCACGCACTAATGACTTCAAGAACTTGTCGTAAACTTGTTGATACTGAATATAACCATAACTGTCTCGATAACTTTTCGTGACCACGTCGTATTTGTTTCTATACGTACTGTTTCGATGGAGATAGTCAGGGAATCGTACGTCTGTATCTGCACCATCAGAAAGGAAGATAAACACCTGTTCTGGGTTACGCTCTTCTTTCTTAACTTTGTCTGCCTCTTTCGCTGCTGCAATCAGACCTAACCAAGAATTGGTGCCGCCGCCCCTAGCAGGCATTACCTTATTCGAATTCAAGATATTGATAAATTCCTGATAGTTGTCTGTTATTGGAATATCTCGTGCCTGATTGTAATAACTAGAGTGGTACACGTTTTGTTCATCCACAGACTGGTCAAACATATCATCGACAATGCTTTGGAAAGATGCTTCTGTGTGAGAAAACTCACTTGCATAGTCGTAGAATTTTAGTCTGCGATCTTTTTTATCGTATTTCACGTTGTAGGCGTTGTAAGTCAACAAGGCAACGCGGCTCTTCTTATTCTCACCGGTTTTGAAGTCCTTCAAATCTTCGACAACTTTGGTGATCGTTTCCTTCACCACCTGCATCTGGGTTTTGTTGTTTTGCCCATACCACAGGTTACTCATCGATTGACTGGTATCCAGTATGAAGTAGATATCCACCGGTTGAGGTAAGTATTTCCGGGTGATCGAGTCGCCAGACACTTTGAATTTTGGCTCTACGCCGATTTCATTATGTGAAATCCATGAATCATGCTCAGAGGTCGCAACCACGGTGAAGTCTGCAAATGGCGATAACTCATTGGCTTTCTGAACACAACCGTCTTTGTACTCACACTTCTTGGTCGATACGTTGATCTGAATGTCGCTAATATTGTCGGTAATATATAAGTCGACAATTCTCTGCGCATAGTCTTTGTCTTCTTGGTTGTCTTTGCCTGGACTTGCAATCAAGGCAAGACTCGCAACTTCAGCCGCCTCCTCTATTTTTGAGTGCGCAAGCAAACGTTGCGTATAGCCAACAGAAAACGAGAAAGTGATGATTAATATAGGGAGAAACGAAAGAAATATGATCCCAGCAACCCCTTTTTGCTTAGTGAAGCGCTTCATATTAAATCCTTGCAAATGAATAGGAACTGGTCACGACTTTGATCGGCTCACCGCTCATAAGACCGATAATGTTAAACGGCGTTTTGTAGCAAAGAGACACATGATAAAGAGGAAGGCGTCGGTTCTGCGTAGTCAAAGGCAATAGTTTTGTTGCTTTTTCCACTGTAATTTCCTCTAGATCCGGAAAATTACACCCCGCCGTCATGCCTTTTAAGGCGGTGGTTCTAACAAGCTTCTTATCTTTATCAATCAAAGATAGCTCTATGACTCGCATCCCCAGCTCATTTTCGTCAAAATCTGGTAGTGTGCGTTTCAACATGCCTTTCGCCATATCGAACGAATTGTTCATATGTGTCTCGCACTGCTTACCTCCTGCGCCACAAATATCGAGCTCATTGGCAAACAACTGTCGGCGTTCACTAATAACACTGACGATCGAATACACCACCCTATCCAACTGCCCTTTTTTATTAACGGCGATGGTGTAGTTGATATGCATGGCAATAATGGAGCCAAAAAAGAGTAAGACCAATGCAAGCTCAACAATAAAAGCACCGGTTTGCTTTGACTTAGTTACCACAACTGATCTCCTCTCCTAACTTGAACGTACAGCGCTCGTACTCCTGAACCGCGACCATCTCGCGACTAATGTTCATGCTTGGCATAACAAAGTTAAACAGAGGCTGATAGGTGAAGCTCAATTGGTATATGGCAATTGGCATGTTGACTGAGTTTTCAGCAGTGTCGCCTTTCTTGATGTTTGGGCATTCACTCAACGCTTTTCCACTGCGATTACAATGGATAAAGTCAGTTAGGTTTTTAAAGTAATAAACTGATGCCGAAACCGTTGAGTGATCAACAACTTTTGACCATAGTGCGCCACCACTTGATTCAAGCTTGGTTTTAATTACGTCTTGGTAGTCGACCTTTTCAGTACTGTGAGAGCTGCCTTGCTTTTTACTGCTCATCACTGCTGTGGTTAATGCATGATCCGTCACACCCATTGAGTACGTTAAAACCGACAAGTCAAACCAAGTAAACAGAACCATTAGTAAAACTGGCAAGCCCATTGCGGTCTCGACCGTCAAACTTCCCTTTTGAAACTTGATCATAGCTCGACGTACCTTTTCTTCGTGTAATCAACAACAAAGGCACCTTTGATATCCATATTTTCAAGAAATTTCTTTGCGTCATTGATATCACTGAACTCACCAATGCAGTAACGCTTCCATAAGCCGTGCGTGTAGGAATACACACTTCCATAATTGCCTTTCAGATAGTTTAAGTAATCCGAAGGAATCACCTTATAGGTTGCCAAAACTTGAATTCGGTAAATTGAAGGTGCTTTAGGGCGTAAGTTTTTTGGATCTAGAACTGAGCGTGCTACGTACTTTGGTTTCAAATCGACTGATTTCGTTTCCATTTCCATATTTTTCTTTTCCTTTACTTTAGCGACCTGCTTTGGTTGAACTGTTTTCGTTACTTTTTTAGGAAGCGGTTTAACGCTCTGCATGAGTTTTTTCAGTTTGACTCGCGCTTCCTGTTCGCTGCTGTCGTGCTTTAACACTTCCAGTGCTACGTCAGGCCGGTGCGAGCGAGTCGAAGCTAATAGTAGATTTGAGCGGACCTTTTCATCGTTCGGATTAGCCGCAAACAAGCTGTAGAGCAGTTCCATCGCAGGTTCCGGACGACCTTGCAACATCATCACGACGGCAATATTGTTATTCGCTTCTCGGTCCGATGCGCCGTTTTTCTTGCTGTCGTTGAAGTTGGCGATTGCACCGTTGTAATCTTTCTTACGCGCTAAAATCTTGCCTTTTAAAAGATAATAATTACCCTTCGGACCACCGTTTTCTAAATAGTCATCTAGATAGCGTTCACTTGCGTCATAATTACGTTTTAGATATTCCAACTTAGCTAAGATGTAAATAATCTCTGGATCTTCGAGGTCTTTCTTCTCAAGAGTATTTATGTATAACTCGGCAGACTTTTGGTCTTTATTATCGAGGTATAAATTGATCAGCTTTATCTTATAGCTTGGAACTTCAACCAAATTTGCTTTATAAAACTCGATCAGTTGTTCAGTTTGTCCAGAATTAGTTAGTAGTTTTTCTTTGGTTACTAATTCCTGATTGATGGTTGAACAACCACTTAAAAGCAGTAAAACAAAAAGGGAAATATAGTTTTTTACATTCATTATCCTAGCATCCTCATTATCCCTGGCGCTGCGATTAGAACAACAATAGGAACCATGATAAAAGCGATCATTGGTATGGACATTTTTGCCCCCATCTTTCCTATTTTTTCTTCCAAATCGAGCATGTTTATTTCTCGAATATCAGAAGCGAGGGAAGCTAATACCGCACCTACTGATGAGCCGTACTTCAAGCTTTGAGTAAGAGTCATGACAAAGCTTTGCGCTTCTGTGGTTGGAACCAGATCATAGAACTCAGTAAGCGCTCGATCCAAACCAACAATTTTGGCTCGTTCTGACGTTTTTTTAACAACATAAGCCAGGTTTTCATCGACTGTTTTTAGCTCGTTCGACAGATATTCCAAGCTCGCTTCGAGCGTCATCCCGGTATGCACACACACGTTCATTAAGTCGAGCAAGAAAGGCAGTCGACTACTGACGTGACGAACGTTCGCATTCCCTTTCGATGAAATGTACATATCTGGCGCAATCAAACACACAAGCATCGAAAGCGAGAATGAAATAAACGCAGATGAAAACTCCATGTCTCCCTGCATGTAAGAATAACCAATAAATGCTAAGCAAAATAACAGTGGTATAATCTTCAACAGGTAATAAGCTTGCGCAATAAAATCACTATGAATCCCTGCTCTAACTAAGTTGTTTTTCGTTTCTTCTTTATTAAAAGACAGGCGCGAAAGTTGTACTGCCAACTTATCCGCAAAAGGCGTCTTTTCTTGGGTTGAGTCAATGATCTTCTTTGTCGAAATATTCGCTTTGGTTTTATCAAACACTTTTAACGAGTAATACGCGACAGATAGTGAAATAAACAACCCTAATGCTAAAAAGATTAATTTTATATCGACCACTACTTCACCCCTCTTAATATCATGTAGATAAAGAAGAATCCGATAGCTTCACTGATCAACACGTAATAGAAAATAGGCTTCCCTCCATCTTCAAACATCACGAAGTTATAATTTTCAGGGCTGGTTACTTTCAAAATCATGATAAAGATTACCGGCAGAGCCGCGATGATTTTTGCTGAAGCACGCGCCTCTGACGTCAGTGCATTTTTCTTCTTCTCGATCGCCCTTGCTTCAAACATGATTCGGTTGATACGGTTAATGACGTCTTTTAGTTGACCACCTCGACTCAAGTTGATTCGAATCGTCGCCGCAAAGAAAAAGTACTCAACATAAGGGAACGACGCAGCACTTCGCGCCAAGACATCATCTGGGTCTTCACCGATAAGTAGGCGCTCTGACATCTTCTTGAACTCTTCGCCTACTTCATTATCAAGCTGAGTGCCCACATATTCGAACGCATGGACAATACTCTGACCCGAGGAGAGCGCACCAGAAAGAATGTTCAGCGCATCCGGGAAGTTATCCTTGAATCGCTGCGCTTGAATGCCACTAAGTTTGAGAATAAACATCACAAATAGTATTGGCTCCAAAGCAAGCAACACTTTCCAATACTCAAACATGAAGAACCAATCGTTAACGAAGTAAACCGCTAATGAAGAGCCCGCAAAAAAGCCAATTAATTTGATTCCTGCATTAGGACTCAACAGCTTTTTCAACTGCTTAAATTTATCCTTAATCTTTTTTCGGTAGCTGATATCAAAGCTTTCTGAATCGATAACCGCTCGAGAGCCAGAAACGCCCTCGAACGTATTAGATTGCTCAATGATCGATGTGATTTCTTTCTGTTTTTTCGAATGCCCAATAAACAGAAACAACGCAATTACAACCCATAGCAAAATGACAATCAGCATCATGAGAACAGCTCCTGCAGCGCCCCATCCAAGCCAAAGAACTTCGCACGCTCATAAATTACAGAGCGCTTAGAAAGACCTGGCGTTCGAAATTCGCCCGAGATTTTGCCTTCATCACCCATTCCGTTGTTTTCAAACCGGAAGATATCTTCCATAACAACGTTGTCACCTTCGAGACCAACAATTTCACTGATAAACAAGATCTTACGACTACCATCATGGAGTCGTCGTACTTGGACTATCAGATCAACCGCACTCACGATGGTTCGACGAATCGCCTCAAGCGGTAGACTGGCTGTCGCCATCATTACCATACTCTCCACACGAGCAATCGCATCACGAGGGGTGTTCGCGTGAAGCGTAGACATTGAGCCATCGTGACCAGTGTTCATTGCTTGAAGCATTTCAAACGCTTCACCACCACGACACTCACCAACAATGATTCTATCTGGTCGCATACGCAGGGCGTTGATTACCAAATCTCGCGCAGTGATTTCACCCGTCCCTTCAACACTTGCTTGACGAGTTTCCAATCGAACAATGTGTGGTTGTTGCAATTGAAGTTCGGCCGCATCTTCAATGGTAACGATACGTTCACCACTACCAATGAAACCGGACAATGCGTTCAACAAGGTTGTTTTACCTGAACCCGTACCCCCAGAGATAAGGATGTTGCACTTACAATGGCTGGCAATCGAAAGCAGCTTTGCCATTTCAACCGATAGCGCGCCAAACTGAACCAAGTTTTCTAGCTTGATTTTTTGCTCTTTGAACTTACGAATCGAAATGGATGTCCCATCGATTGCAAGAGGCGGAATAACAATGTTTACACGACTTCCATCTTCCAAACGAGCATCACAAAGCGGTTTTGATTCATCAATTCGACGCCCCACATTTGAGGCAATACGCTTAGCAATGGTGTTGAGCTGTTTCTCGTTGACGAACTGAATTGGTGATTTTTCTACCTTACCGTTCAATTCGATAAAAATGTCTGAGGGACCATTGATCATGATGTCCGAGATTTCATCGTTATCGACCAACGCTTGAAGGGGACCAAGACCTTTCAACTCGTCAAGCAGTGCTTTAACCAGCTCTAAACGCTTTAAGCTACTGATTTGAAGTTGCTTCTTCTCAATAAGAATATTAACGGAGTCTTTTAGTTGGCTCTCAAGCTCCAACGGTTCAACGTCAACTAACGAGGCTGCATCTAAGGCGTCAAAGATTTCGTCCCGGATCTCGATATAAACTTCTTTCAAGTGATTCATTTCTTAAACCACGCGAACTTTTTCTGTACTTTGACTTTTTTACCCGTCAACGAATTCACAATATTGGCAATGGCAGGTGCAAACTTAAGCTTTGCCGTATTTTGAATGCCTTGTTGAATAATGAGCTTCTCTAGATTGGCTTCATAAGCAAAATCAATCGCGTCTTTGGCTTTGATTTTCTCTTTCGCCCCTTGAAGCGGCATCATGTAGTCCTTCTGAGATCGTGTCATCGAGAAAATCACTCGATGCTCAGACTTACCCAACTTCTTCTTGATCGAGTGGTATGCTCTTAGTGACGCCACGGAAGGTTCACAAACAATAAAAATACGGTTGTATCGGTCACTGATGTCTTCTGCTGTCAGCTCATCAATCGCACTGAGCGGCATTGAGTCAATGATGAAGTTGTATTGATCAACCAGTTCGTTAGAGATGCGAAACAGCGAATCTACATGATCGCTCAAGCAAGCAACGTTCTTTTCTAGTGTGAGGAAGTTGAGCCTATCTTTAACAGGTTTTACGTAACTTCCGGCAATCGCGGCATCCAGTTCAGACTGGTTCAAATCAATGCTGTTTTGCTGTGCTTTTAACCCTTTTAAGCCTAGAAATATGTCTGAGTTAAGTGCGATGGTGTCATGCTCAACAAGCAAGGTTTTTAAGTTTGCTTGTTGACTCAAACTGTGTGAAAGAAAAGCACTGATCGTGGACACACCCACCCCGCCTTTGCTACCAAGCATTAAGACTCGCTTGGCAATACGAGACTTCTTCTTAACTGTTGGTGAGAATGTCGCTGTACTTGACTCTTTAAGCGCCCCTAATAGACCATCGAGTTCAGGGTCCCAAAGAATGTAGTTGGCTCCCAATGACAAGACTTTATCTCGCATCAGTATTGAGTCCATGTTACTCACTACAATAAGAGAAATGCTGACGTCTAATCTTGAAGAGATCTCCGCAACTTCTGAAATCAACTCGCCACATGCTCTTAAGTCAAGAATGACATGCTTTATTTCAGCGTTAGTTTTATGCCAACTTTCGTCATCAATATCGTCGACTTTTAAAGGTGAAGAGAAACCTTCGATTGCGTAGAGCTCGTCGATTGCTTGAAGAAAAGCCAAATCATCTGAAACAACCAGATCAATGGTGTTGTTCTTCTTATCTTTGCTTGATGAAGTCGTTTTGAATAGGTTATCTAAATCCATTTTTTACTCCGCCACAGGATTCGTCATACTCAAGCGTCTGTTGTATTCCAAGCTGCACCCAAATGGATGATGTTTAAGGGTGTTGAATGAAACAGCATCACAAGTTTGCTCTTGCATCTTGTGGTATTTCGCAACGATTTTTACGCCTTTGCTTTCGCTGTTTGCGTTTAGGGTATAACGCAACTTGTTTACGCCTTTGGCTTTGATTTCTTTCACAAAGCCATCAACAAACTGACTTTCTTTGGCGTCGTAATTGATTGCAAATGTCGACTTCGGATACTGAAGATTGATTTGATTGACGAAGTTAACCGATTTATCCATCGCCACTTCTTTGTTTGTGACTCGAAACTCAAAGGTTTCTACAATTGTGTCTACGGTTGTTTTGTTTGGTGTTACCGATACCGAGCAACCCGAGAGTAATACAGAAACCACCAACAATAGGTTTGCCTTCATTAGTTAAAGCCTCCCGCCTTTATCGTATTTTCCAGCTCTTCGTCATCAACATTTGAAAGATCAAGTTTCAACAAACGCTCAAGATCACTTGTTCGTTTAAACTTCGGCAGTTTAATATCGGTTTCTTTAACAGGATCGACGAGGTTAACTGTTGCTACGATGATCAGCTCAGTCTTTCTTCTTTCAGTATTGGTTTTACTAAACAGCGCACCCAAAATCGGGATATCACCCAGGTAAGGGATTTTGGCTAGTGATTCTTGCTCTTCTGATGTCAACAGACCTGCTAGAACAAAGCTTTGACCATCTTTCAATTGTACGGTCGTTTGGGCTTTGCGAGTCCTCAAAGAAGGCACACTGATGAGTCCAGAATTAACACCATTGGTCTTATCAATAGAGCTCACTTCCGGTAGCAGTGACAAACGAATGTTTTCAGAATCCGTTACCTTAGCCACCATAGACAGCTTTACCCCGTACTCTTTATAAGTAACAGAGATACCATCGTTATCGCGAACTGTAATAGGGATTTCACCACCAACTAGAAAGCTTGCAGACTCACCGGAAATCACAGATAGATTTGGTTCGGCAAGCACTTGTCCAATGCTGTCATTACCACTCGCTGAAATAACCGCAACGATATCCTCAGCAGTAAAGTCCAAAATCTTATTGACGAACTGACCAGCACCACCAATGGACTTACCGTTTGTTTCAGCGTATGAAACCCCTAGCTCGGTCAAGAATGAACTTGAAACTTCTGCAACCGTCAGCTTTACGTTGATTTGATCTGTGGTGAGAACTTTCAGATTGTTGATGATGTCTTCAAACACATAAGTCGCTGTATAGTCGAGAGCATCGCCAGATTCTCCGTTTGCATTAGTGAGCTCAAAAGTATTCCTTTGTTTGCTCTTTTTCAGCATTTCACCTACGTGGCGATACACCTTGTTTTTGATTTCTTCGCTGCTCACGACACCATCAATAACAACCTGCTCACCAATATTGGTCAGCTTAATGTCTTCATCGGGATATCTTGCAATAAGCGTTTGTTTTAAAAGCCTTAAGCTTTTATTTACGACCACTTCTGCATTGTAAATTTCGTTTCCTGCTCGGTCGTAAGCGATAATAGAAGTGGCACCACGACCAATGCCGTAAATCACTAATTTCCCGTTTGCGATGACCTTGTAATCCGCAATTTGAGTATCCGCAACAAACACGGTATCAATGTTGCGTTTTACATTAATCGTCTTCGCTGCACCTTTATCAAGGCTTAATAGATCCCCAGCTGACGCGGAAGCTGGGAGAAGCAAAACCAATCCCAGCGTGACTGATAATATATTTTTATTGAACACCCTTAATTCCCTCTCAGCTGTCGAACGCCAAATCGATGCTCAATCAAATCGCTACTTTTTACAGATAAGTATTTATGAACCATCTTTGCTGGAACCAGAGTTATGGCTCCAATTTTCTGTGCCATTTCTAGCTTAAGTACCTGTTTAACGGTCAACGCGATAATCAAGCCATATTCTTCATTTGACGAATCATCATCTTCAGAAACGTTCATCGATTGCAAAACCAAAGCCCCGTCAATGATGACGTTGCTCGTTAAGCTATCGATATCGGAATAGCCACTTTCTAATAAATTGGATTGAGATGAGGTTGTGGCAACAAAACTGACGCGATCGCCAGGTTGAATTGGTAGCGCTTCTACAATGCTACTGCCTTGCGACAAGTAGTAATAAGGCACTTGGTCTTTTTTAAGTGAAAGATACATGTAATCTTTTTCACCAGGATTAGAAACCAAGTCTGGTGTTAATTGCATACCTTCTTTGACGTCTTTCGCCCATAGCGCACCTGAATCAATCTTGATGCTCGCGTAAGGAACGTATGAATGCTGTTTTGCTTCCGACTCGGGAAACTCACGAATATCTATTGCATTGGCGTTAACCGGCTCAGCTTTGTTTACAGCTCGATTAACGAATGCGACCTCTACAAACACTTCATTTTCGACCACTGCCACTGGCTCAGGCTGATCAAAAAAATCGCTGACGTAGAAAAAAGCCAAAAACATAGTGATGGCAACAAATACAAAAACTAATGCTCTACTCATAGAATAAAAACCTTAAAAGAGAGGGTTTCCCCTCTCTAAATTTATAACTGGTTAACTTATCCTTGTTTACCGTCAGCTTTATTGCCAGAACCTCCAGCAGAGTTAGCACTTTCCATTGAAGTAGAAATTTTGCCCATCGCGTCATTTAGCGTTGTTTTCAAAGTGCCATCTTTAAATACAAACAGAATAATTGAAGACATTGCTACAGCGATGATTGCGTATTCCACTGCAGTTACACCACGTTTATCTGACTTAAATTTGTTACGGATATTACGAAGTTTAGAATTGATGTTTAAAAGCATGTTTACCTCTATTTCCTTGAATTAATCACTCATTTCGTGAACGTAGAAAATCTACCTCAATAGAAACAATCACACCAATTAAGCTTTTTTATTCATTTATAAATAGTTGTTATAAACACATGTAATCCGTTACATAATAATTTATTATTAGGAAGCAATTGAATTCCAATCTCCCTCCATTAAAATAGTAAAATGAATTATATAAAATTTATCTTTTGGCTAACCTGCCTTACCAGCGTGATGTGTATTTTTTATGGTGATATTCGCTATAGGATTGTGAAGCATCGATTCATTTTTCTTATCAGTGTTACCTCACTAGCTAGCTTGTATTATTCTCCAGCTCCTTTTAATCAAGTTCTGGTGAGTACATGTATTTTTATTGCATTCTTTTTGCTTTGGATGATGAACGTAGTTGGAGGTGGGGATGTAAAATTAATCGGTGCACTATTTTTAGGTGTACATAGTGAATATATGTTATTAGCAATGATTGCTATTGGATTATTGGGCGGAATTCAAATTCTTTTGATGTGGATGACGGCCATTTTTCGTCAAACTCCTCCTTTTAAAAATGGCATTCCTTACACAATACCGATCGGTATTAGTGGACTTTTTTTCTTTTATCTATCCCTTTTTTCTTGACTATAAATACAAACGCCATGCCTATTTATAATAGGCATGGCGTTTTACTACATTACTTCACAACTGGTCAGTAAGGAAGTGGGAGCTTTTCTACTTACCACTCCTTTAGATGTGAGTCGGAAAGTTTCGGTAATCAAACTTCTTAAACGTTCTTGATCAATTTTCTTGGCTGCCGAATCGTTGCACCAAACATACATCTCAATGTATTTTGGTAATAAATATTGGCTACATTTGTGATCACCTAAGGTCCAACTTGGACAAACGACAAACGTGTTTGCTGCTTGTAGTTCGTTAATCATCAGTCGTGATGATGAGGTCGTAAGCCAATGTTTTACCTTAGAAATATCTACACCAAAAGAATCAAGAAGCACCTCGGCATCTCGCCTAGAAAGAGAGTTGCAAAAGACGATTCGCTCGGGATAGCACTCTTCAGGATCAACCGCGCAGTCACAAGCTAAAATGTATTGTTCTCTGTTTAGGGGAAATACACGCCCTTCCACAGATGTGGTATCACCGATGGCAAACACCAAATCGTGGTTTTCTTTATCGACACAATTAAGGTCGCTATAACTTGTCACAGCCAACTCGACGTCGTTATATACTCTGAAAGAACTGATTACTTTTGCGACTAACTCAGGGGCGAATGAATCAGAAATCGCAATAGAATACCGATCAAACATATCAACTTGAGCCAACTCATCAAATAATTGATCATATAACGACATCGTCTGATCCGTATAATCTAGTAATATTTGACCATGTTTAGTCAAGTTAAAACCATCCTTTCGGTCAAAGACTTCTGCGCCTATAGTACATTCAAGTTTTTTAATATGTTGTGAAACGGCTGGTTGGGTTAAATATAGACTTTCTGCAGCTGCAGTAAAACTTCTATGTCTTGCAACATGTGAAAAAGTGCGTAAGTACTTTACATCAATGGTTCGTTTATTAGCTTTCATTTAATTAACACCAAGACCCAATAATTATCCGATAGTTATAATTGTTATACATCCATAAAGCTACACATTGAGCCAGTTAATAATTGGCTTCCCGCTATAACTCAGCGTCTTATTCTACGTCTAACTATTCAACAGTTGTATAAGAAACACGTTGCTTATTTCTCAAATTTGCAACTGATCAGAGGAGATTTATTTTGGTGTAAATGACTGTTTTATTTATTATTTCGCGTTGCGAAATAATTAGTTAAAAAAAGATAATTTTATAATATTGTGTCTTAATCACCCCCTTTATGAGGCCTAAACCCCCCCTTTATATTTCGAGTGACTACTTAATAATATGCATACAGTTTTAATTTATAACAAACGATATACATTATAAGAACGACAATATTATTAATGGAAATTAAGTCATTATAAGTATCCATGTATGTGAGTATAAGCTAACGTTATTAAAAATCAATCTAAAACCAACTCATTTATATTCGAACGAAAATAGCAAACGTTTGCCATTTTCGTTCGAATGACCGAGCAAGCATTAAACGACTAAAGAAATGATAATCTTATTAATAACATTACATGTAGAGTGGCTATAGGTCATAAGATAAATTTATAATTAGACTTTTTCTTGCTTTTTCTTGCGATATTCAAGTGGTGAGCAATCATTTTCTCTCTTGAATATCTGCCTGAAAAATTGTGTATCCACATAACCAGAACGACTAGCGACCTCATCAATGGACAGTTTTGTTGATCTCAACAACTCTTTAGCGAAAGACAAACGACCTAGTTGAATAAACTTAAGTGGACTAATAGAGGTCGCATCTTTAAAACGGCGCTTTAATTGCCTCTCTGACAAACAAGCTTCATTCGCTAGGTCGCTGATGGTAACGATGTCCAAGTCCATAGTAAGAATCCATTTTTGGATTTTAAGAATTAGCTCATCCTTGTGTTGCATGTAGCGAAAGACATCACAATATGAATGCGAGTTTCCACTCCCTTCTATTGTGCTTAAGAATTGGTTACCTAGGTTTCTAGTCTGTTTTCCGAAGTACTCTTCGACAATCTCCAACATGACGTTTGAGTGAGAGTACGGTCCTGAAGATAAGTAGAGATTCCCATCGATGAGCGCTTTCTGCTCAGTCACTAACATGATCTCTGGGAAAAGCTCTCTAAAAAGGTGGGCGAAGTATGAGTGCATTACCGCTTTGTTCTGCTGCAAAAGCCCCGCCTTCGCAACGACAAAAATACCGGTATCAATGGCAACTATTTTGCTGCCTTGTTTATGTAATTTTTTGATCCAATCAACCAGTGCAGGATCAATCTTATCAAGCGATTCTAAGGGGTCTCCTATTGAGCCAATAATTAGTATGTTAGTAAAATCAAAAGATTGCCATTGGGAAGTTGGTTGAACGCTTATCCCTCCTCGACCGCTCAATGGCCGGTTGTTTGGCGTTACGATATGTGTCATGAAACCCGGGAACTCAGCAAACTCAGCCGCTGTTTCTAGGATCTCTAATGAGCTTATTATTGACGCAAAATACCTCCCTGTCGGAGCTAATGCTACGACACGGAGGTTTTTCTTATTGTTTTCCTTCAATCTGCATTCATCCTGTGCATATAAGGCAATGAATTATAATGCTTTTCTACGGAATATCATTCCTTATTATGAATCTGTACAAATTATTACTCTTTGTTCTTAGGCTAATTAGCATCATACACAAAGTAATCCACAAGCCCATTGAGCCACCTTCTTCACTTTTACCAGGATCGGTTTCCGACACAACAGCTTGCTTAACGACCACTTCAACGGTTTTGGTAATGATCGCGCCATCTTTGTCGTTTACCGCCACTTCAAACGTCAGCTTTTCACTTTTCTTGCTGACTTTCGGTAAAGTCACTTCCACATTTGGAGTCTCTGTGGTGGTAAACTTAGCGGTGGTTCCTGAAACTTGGCGCCATTTGAACGAGTGATCAGCTGAGTCAACATCTTTTAGATCAAGGGCTGATAATGTAACTTTGTCGTTTTCTAGGCCCTCTTTACGGCTTGCTTTTACCGCAAACGTTGGTTCATCATTGACCGCTTCAATCGTTATTACAGCCGTTGCAGTGTTAGATTCACGCCCGTTTTCTTTCACAATTGCAAATTCAAACTGGTCGTTACCAAAATAGTTTTCATCACTTTGGTAGGTATCGCCATCTAACTTACCATGCTTAGGCGCGGTTTTAATCACGATGGTGTCACCCTTCTCCAATCCTTGCTGCTGACGCAATTCAAGTGCTAAAGGCTTGTCTTCTTGGGTTTTGTATTGAAGGTTGCTCGCTGTGACAACTGGAGAATTGACGGTGATAACAACTTCACCTTCAGCCGTCGTACCAAAATCGTCAGACACTTGATACTTCATCACTGTTCTCTGCTCAGGAATATCTGAAACAGGTACTGAGTAACGAATTTTCTGCCCAGCAATTTCTGCACTGCCAATCGCTGGTTTTGTTGTGATTTTGTCCAACTTAATGGTGTTATTTGCATCAGAAGAACGATCGTTCGCTAATACATCAATCGTAACGCTTTCACCACTCATCAACGTCACAGAGTCTCTCTGGGCAGTAATGCTCGGTTTTGCTTGAGGTTTTTCTAACAAAGCAGCAAACGGATAGTTACGACCACGACCTTCGCTTAAACCATTCGTCTTGTACGTATTTGTAGTACCGAAAAACTGTTTCTTTTTCTGTCCGTTAGACAAGTAAGCATCCAAGAATGAGTAGCTGTACTCTGGCTTCGCGTTTTCTAACTCAATCACCAACAGCTGTTCGCCGTCATCAATCTCAAATGGTGCAGCAAACATCACTCGACCGCCCGAATCAGGAATCGTACCCGATGACACTTCGACTTGTGTATCAACATTGATAGATGCATTCCCCCAGGGGTTAGTCGTTAAGTCATACTTAAACATGCGGTAGCGCATATCGGCATTTGGCTGAATTGGTTTCGCATACAAGTAGAAACCTACCAATGTCTTGTAACCTTCGTTGTTATCTAACCCAAACCCTATTGTGTTATTGCGTGAGTCTTCATAAACGTAAGTTCTTGACAGTGAGGTGATCCACGCCGATTTATTGTTTGAAGAAGGAATTGACGCTCGTAGCGATCCATTTTGCGCTGTGCTCGCAATATCATTAATTGAGATATTGGTTTCGCGCCCGCCAGTGATTGTTTTTAGCGAAGGCGATGTATCGTCCGTAACTGTCACTACATTGCTTGAACCAGGGAACACGTCCCCCTGATCAGACCAACCACGCGTTTGTAATTCATCAAGTCCATCCGCTTGGAAAACCTGTACTTGCATTGGACCATTGTCGTTAAAGCGATTGTCCACGCTCACTGCTGTGATTAGTAGCCCTTCACCAGATAACGCACGGTCATATTGGTTTTTGCGGCGGTTTTCGAAGTACGCTCTAGGTCCTTGTTGCTTCAAGTAAGGGTCGAGATACATCACTCCCTCGCCTTGTGCCGTTTCAATGGTCGCGGAACCAGAAGTATCAATGACCTTAGGTTTAATGAAACCAGCAGCTTCCTTACTCCATGCCAGCATATTGACCGGAGTTTCCCCTGCGTAGCTATCGCCTTGTTTGCTTGCCCAGCTTCCTCCGCCCATAAGACCCCATTGGCCCACGGAACCAGAATGCTTGTAGGAGTATAAATCCGGTAGTCCAAGCATCAAGTGTCCAAGCTCATGGGCAATGACCCCCATCGTAGACTGATGATTGCCTTGGAAGTCCGCAAACAAACAGTAATCACGGATCGTCTTACCATCGATCTCAACTGTATTGTGACTGAAGCGGTGAGGCCAGATATATGGTGTGTTAATTGAGCCCGCAGATTTATCGTATCCTGCAAATACAAACATCACCGACAGCTCATCAGGGCTAATTTTGTCATCGTTGTTATCGTCGTAAGTCGACAAATCTACGTAACGATCTAACTTATCGTAAGCCGCCTTGAACGCCGCTTTTAGCTTACCATCACACGTCGAATCATTTTTTGAATGGCAATTCGGATGCGCAATGTCCAGCGTAATATCGATAACACCATCATTCGCTGTGCCTTGTGTTTCTCTCGCCGGTTCAACGATATAACGTCCGTAACTGTTCTTGTGGAAGTAGTCTTTGACGCTTTGTTGGTTGTCACCAAAAATTACATCGGTAAAGTCGTTCACAAACGCTTCATCATTGAAGCTTACTTGGACAACCAACAAAGGTTGATGCTTTGGGTCATCTGTCGCGTTAACCGCTCGAAGTGGCGTTTGCTCAAAATAGGCATCACTTAGCGGATCAATACGACTAGAAGGTACTAAAGAGGACGTCGGACTGACTTTTTCTTTTAACAGTGCTTTCACTGATTGTGGTGTTTCTAATTTGGCTTCCACACCAATTGAAGTCGCAACAAAGCGACCATCAACCACTTCGTGTTGACCATAAAACCATCCTGTATCTTCGTCATAGACGTAGATAATGCCTTCCCGGTCTTGATACCAAAAAGATTCTTGGTCGCCATAAAGTTTTAGCTCTTTCCTAGAGCCGTCATTTAATTGGAATTCATGCCAAGTAGGTGCAGGTAACGTATTAGCATGGGCAAAAGAAGCCATCAGTGTACTGATGATCGGAAAATATATTTTTTTCATATACTCGTCGACTAAGGTTAAAAAGTGACGTTATGTATATCAAAATCAATTTTTCCTTCCCAATTAACAATTCTACTAACGTTATAAAAAATGGTTATCTGATTAATATCACATTTAAATATCCTCAAGGATCATAAGACATATTTATTTTCTTATTAAATCCTATTATTTAACTATGGATTAGTAAAAATATATATTTAAATCCCATTTTAATTACAATACTAATTCTATGAAAAATATTACAACCGCATGTCTTCTTTTATCCATGCTTGGTGTTTTAACTGGATGTGGTGGCGATGATTCTTCCGGAGGTGTCACGACGGTTCCTATCGCTGATGTGGATTCCGGCGATAAAAATGATGACACCACTGACGCAGATTCAGATTCAGATTCAGATTCAGATTCAGATTCAGATTCAGATTCAGATTCTACAGCAGATGATGACACTACGGGTGATGATGACTCTACCAAAGACGACGGAACCACTGACGACGATACTGACGTAGATGACGATACCGAGCTTTTCCCACACAAAGGAAAATGTACTGTTACGGAACTTAACCTTGACCGAGTTAATATCGAATCACGTGTCGCCAACAGCGACTACGAGTGTATGAGAACTTGGTTCTCCCCTTCTGCTGAACAAGCAGATACCGTTTTTAGCACATTGAGTGTCACACGAATTAACGCTGGCTTAAAAAAAGCAATTGAAGCTTATAAAGGGAAAAAGGAACAAGCTCAGCAGATTTATTACTTGGGCGAGTTTATCAAAGCAGCGTATAAGAACCGACACGACACGTTTGCACGAGACTTACAGCCTTTCCCTTCGGAATTGGGCGCAGAGATCGCCGCTACGATCCAAGAGTTTTTACGCTCACCACACGCATTAACAGATGGACGTGAACAACAAGAAGCACTGGCATCCATGTTGATTGTTGTTGATAGCATTCGACAGCTCGCCATTGCCGCTCCTGACGTCTTCAACGTTCTCGATAGCTTTTCTCAAGATAAAAGCGAAAGCTATTACTACCGCAAAGCGATCAACAATGTTTTTATCGCTATGGCTGGACACTCTCAAACCAAAGCGTTTTACGACCTTATCGAGTCTGACCCAAGTTATATTCACCGAATGAGTGCTTTTATTACCAATAACGAATGGGCGATTGGCACCGACTCTGAACAATTACTCGGCAACGCCGCCCGAGAGCTCGCTAGACTTGTCAAAACCCAAGATGCGAGCACAAAACAAGTCGTCATCGATACTTTACGTAGCTTGTTGGCACGTTACCCACTCGGTGGTAAATCGGACCGAATATGGGTTGGTATTGCTGAAATGGTCAATGCTTATGCGTCGGATTACCTAGAACAACTCGGGCTTGGTAATGCGAAGCAAGATCTAAAACAGAAAATCATGACATTCAGTTACGACTGTCGTGGACCTGCGCAAATACTCGCTCAGGAAATGACTGAAGCTCAAGCAGTGACAAGCTGCGAAACATTGAACCTGAAAGAAGATGACTTCCACCAAATTGTTAACACGGGATATCAGCCTGTCGCTGATGATCATAGCGACAGTGTTGACGTTATTGTTTTTAAAACCAAAAACGACTATTCAACCTACTCTAGCTTCCTATTCGGTAACACGACCAACAACGGCGGACAATTCCTCGAGCGAGACCCTTCCAAGCAAGGAAATGTACCTCGATTCGTCGCTTATCAAAACGGATGGGATGACGACTTTTCGATTCTAAACTTAGAGCATGAATACATTCACTATTTGGACGGACGATTTAACCAATACGGTGACTTCCACGAGACAATGCGCGAAGGTAGCATCGTTTGGTGGTTGGAAGGCTTCGCTGAATACATGCACTACAAAGACGGCTATACTGCGGCATTAGTACTTGGTAAAGACAAAACTCACACTTTAGATGAAGTGTTCCGTACCAACTACAGCGACGGTTTGAATCGTGTTTACCGTTGGGGCTACCTAGCCGTACGCTTTATGTTAGAAAAGCACCCTGAAGACGTAACCGAGCTTTTGGGATATTCACGTACCGGACAATACAAAGAGTGGGTTAAACTCCTTGAACGACTCGGTCCTGCCTACAATACAGAGTTTCACTCATGGCTAGATGAAGTAACCAAAGACATTGATGACACGGACATTTCTAAGCCGAAGCCAAAAGAAAAACCGAAGAAAATTGAGCTCAATACCAGCGTTCAAGTTAGTGGTGAAAAGTTCGCAGAGAAACTTTTCTTTGTCGACGTGACGCAGAGCTTCAATCAATTGGAAGTATCGATTACCGGTAGCGGTGACGCCGATTTATATGCTTGTTATGACAAAGTCTGTCACTACTTTGAGTACGAGTGGACCAACTTTACTCATGGCAGTAACGAATCCATTTCGATTCCAAAGAATGAAGACGGCACCATAAAAACGGGTCAATACTATTTCAGCATCAGTGGTCGTGACGAGTTCGACGTAGAGCTATCAGTGGTCGCGAAATAAGCCACTCTCAACCTTCATTAAGCACCTGCTTTCCTCACGGTGCTTAATGAACATTAAATATAATTTATAGCGCTATTATAATTCTTAATTTCCTGAAGTAATTACTTTGGATATAAAATGCAAAACAATGCTTAAGTGTAACGTCGTAATATTAAATTGAAAAAGTGAATAATATGCAAAGGAATAAGCCTTACCTGCCTAACTTCAAATTGACTGACTTTGATATAGAAACATTAGTACAACCTATCATTTGCCCTAAAAGTCAAGAAATTCAATATTACGAAACGTTATCGAAGATTTGTACTTTTGACAAAAATAACATTAATAACGACGTCTTCTTTTCAATTGTAGATAATTCGTTTATTCAAACGCTCGCTTTACAGCAAATTCAATTTTCTCTCGCCCAATACCCACACCAGCGACACTCATTTAATATTAAGCTTTCATGTTTGGCTGACGAGCACTTTGTACAAAAGCTCTTAAGCTTCAACGGAGCCAAGTTCGCATTAGAAATCAGTGAGCTTGATTGCTATACCGAATCGAAAGAAATACACCATAACTTGTCGCAGTTACAGGCAAACAACATCGAAATTTGGTTGGATGATTATCATAGCAACAACAAACTCGCCAATATGTCGCTCGACACCATCTTTTGGGACCGTATTAAAATCGACAAAAGCTTCCTCAAGTACGCGGATCTAGAGTCTATACAAGCGTTAGAGTACTTCTTAGCACCATTTTGTTCTCGTGGTTTGATTTTTGAAGGTGTCGAAGACGCTCAGCATCATCAGATGCTTAAAGAGTGCCACTCTTTGGTCCAAGGCTACCACTATTCGCGCCCTTACCCATTGCAGTCTGAAGAAGCTGTTTCGTTGTGTTCTTAACAAACGACTTTCTTTTCCTAGCCATTCCTCCAGATAACGAAACGCCCAAAGATTCCCTCTTTGGGCGTTTTCATTTTCAAGCCGCGTTCAAACTCAATCATCCGTAATCTAGCTAAGGTATTGATCTCAGTTTGCACATCCAATTTATGTTGTTTCAGGTCAAGTAACCACACTATAAACATGGAAACATTACCTTTCTGATACAACACTTAATAAAAAGGAGGTGCGTATGAAAAGATTCAAAAACATCTTGTTCGTTAGCCAAGGATTGGCTGGCAAAAGTGACTCACTGGAACAAGCAATGAAACTTGCCACAATCCATGACGCTCGCTTATCTGGGCTTATCGTGTGCCCTGAGATGCCATCCAATATGCGCGAATACCAACAGACCTACGAAAATTCTCTGATAGACTCACTATTTACTGACATTAAAACCGCACAGTTGAATGATCCTTTCTCTGACGATGTAGAGCCGTTCCCAATCAGCGTTGAGAGTGGTGACAAACCTGTTGTCTCTATCATTCAACAAGTTAATAAACACCACTACGATCTGGTAATCAAAGATGCTGAGCCACTGGACGAGGGAACAAAAGGGTTTAAAGCGCTCGATATGAAATTATTGCGTAAGTGCCCTTGCCCTGTATGGCTAAACCGAGCAGCAAAACATGTAACGGTATCGAAACGAGTGGCGGTGGCTATCGATCCCATCATTTCCAGTGAAGAGCAACAAGAATTAACAGTTCATCTTCTCCAGTTAGCCCACTCCATCGCAGACTCCTACAACCAACAATTGCACATCGTGTCTTGTTGGGAGTATCAGATGGAAAGCTATCTAAGGCATCATATTTGGATTCAGATTGAAGATGAAGTGCTCGACCAACAAATCGATGCTCACCGAATCGCACACCGTGAAGCATTGGATTCCATCATCCAAATTTCTGAAATTGATGGAGAGTTCTTTATCCATCACTTACACGGCTCCGCTGATGAGCAGATACCAAACTGGGTCAATAAAGAGGATGTAGATGTGCTTGTAATGGGCACTATTGCTCGAACGGGCATTCAAGGTATGGTCATTGGTAATACTGCAGAGAATGTCTTGCAGTCACTCGACTGTTCTTTGGTGGCGTTAAAACCAAAGAGTTTCGTTTCTCCCCTTTCGGTTTGATTCAAAACACCAACACCTGGAGGGAATATAAGGACGAAATATGCCTATATGCCCAAGTGACTTCAAGGTATGGATTCTGAGCGTTACGTTAGATTTGAACCCAAGGAACACAGGTTGCAACAGTCATTAAAAAAGGATGCCACTTGGCATCCTTTTGTTTTAAATCACTAAAGCGCAATTAAACGTCGTAAGTTGTCGACGCTGTGTTACCGCCTGTACCAGTCCAGTTTGTATGGAAGAATTCACCACGTGGACGATCCGTACGCTCGTAAGTGTGAGCACCGAAGTAGTCACGTTGAGCTTGAAGCAGGTTAGCTGGTAGACGAGCAGTTGTGTAACCATCTAGGAAAGATAGCGCAGAAATCGTACATGGCATTGGGATACCAGACTCTAGAGATTTCGCTGCTACTTTACGCCATGCCGCTAGGCTGCCTTGTAGGATGTTTTTGAAGTACTCATCAGAACCTAGGAATGCGATATCTGGGTTCGCTTCGTACGCATCACGAATGTTGCCTAGGAACGCAGAACGGATGATACAACCACCACGCCACATTAGTGCTACGTTACCGTAGTTTAGGTCCCAACCATTTTCGTTCGATGCTTCGCGCATTAGCATGAAGCCTTGAGCGTAAGAGATGATTTTAGATGCTAGTAGTGCTTGACGTAGAGCATCAACCCACTCTTGCTTGTCGCCTTCAACTGGTGTGATTGTCTTACCGAATAGAGACTCAGCTTCAACACGTTGGTCTTTCAATGCAGATAGGCAACGAGAGAATACAGATTCAGAGATAAGAGTCAGTGGAATACCTAAGTCTAGTGCGTTGATACCAGTCCATTTACCAGTACCTTTTTGGCCCGCTGTATCTAGGATCTTCTCTACTAGTGGTTCACCGTCTTCATCTTTGTAGCCAAGGATGTCAGCAGTGATTTCAACAAGGTAGCTATCTAGCTCAGTCTTGTTCCAATCTGCGAATACAGCTTGCATCTCATCTGCGGACATACCAAGACCATCTTTCATGAACTGGTAAGCTTCAGTGATAAGCTGCATGTCGCCGTATTCGATACCGTTGTGTACCATCTTAACGAAGTGACCTGCACCATCGTTACCAACCCAGTCACAACAAGGCTCACCAGCGTCAGTTTTCGCTGCAATACCTTGGAAGATAGGCTTAACAGCTTCCCATGCTTCAGCAGAACCACCAGGCATAATAGATGGACCAAAACGAGCACCTTCTTCACCACCAGATACACCAGTGCCGATGAAGTGGATGCCTTTTTCACGTAGTGCAGCAACGCGACGGTTTGTATCTGGGTAATTAGTGTTACCACCGTCAATAATGATGTCGCCTTTGTCTAGTAGAGGTACTAGAGCTTCGATGAACTTGTCTACAACTTCACCTGCGCGAACCATCAACATCACTTTACGTGGCGCTTCTAGCTTCTCTACTAGTTCTTCTAGAGAGTATGCACCGATGATGTTTGTGCCTTTCGCCGGACCTTCCAGGAACTCGTCTACTTTAGCAGCAGTACGGTTGTGAGCCACAACTTTGAAGCCGTGGTCGTTCATGTTTAGGATAAGGTTTTGACCCATTACAGCAAGGCCGATTACACCGATATCACCTTTCATTGTTTCTCTCCAATTGTCTTTTATTCGACCAGCGACCGTCTTAAACGATTTTCGCCGCTGCGTCTAAATCTAAATACCATTCCGTCAGACCCGATGTCGCTTGGATCTTCGCCGCCGGATATGGAAGTACGCGTGCTGGTGAGCTGTTAATCTCTTCAATGATATCTGCTTTACCAGCACCAAGTACTAAGTAACTGATGCGCTTCGCTGCTTCTAATACGCGTGCCGTCTTTGATACGCGAATCTGACCAGACTCAGGATGAGACGCCAACACTGATAGGTTCTCATCATCGTAGTTTGTCTGACCTGGGAACAGTGATGCAGTATGACCATCTGCGCCAACACCAAGCAAGATCCAATCAAACACAGGAGTGCCATTTTCAGTTGGAATCACTTCTGCCATCTCTTTCGCAAAACGTTCTGCTTCTACTTTTGGCTCTTCTTCACCACGGATACGGTGAATGTTCTCAGCAGGAATATTGACCTGCGTAAAGAGTAGAGCATTTGCTTCGCCATAGTTGCTTTCTGCATCATCAGGCGCAACGCAGCGCTCATCACCCCACCAGAAGTGGAGGTTTTGCCACTGAATTGACGTCGCGTAAACCTCTGTTGCCAGAAGCTTAAACAGCATTTTAGGTGTGCTGCCGCCAGAAAGAGAGATGTGAACAGGTCGGCCCATTTCGCTAAACGCTTTCATATCGTTAGCAAGGCTTTCTACTACCTGCTCTGCTGTTTGGTAGATCTTGTGGTTGATCATAGTTCGCAGTAGTCCGTGTCTGTTAGGTTTTTACAAGGGAAACGCCATGCGCGGTTAGCTCGCTGTAGCAAGTCGTCCGCTTCTTTTGGTCCCCATGTACCACATGCGTATCCGAATAGCGCTTGTGGGTCTTGCTTGAAATCTAGAATTGGTTGCACGTATTTCCAACACGCTTCAACCGCATCGCTACGAGCAAATAGCGTCGCATCACCGTTTAGGGCATCAAGAAGTAGACGCTCATAAGCAGTCAGCATTTGGGTTTCTTGCAGATCAGCGTAATGGAAGTTCATTTTCACTTCCTTCGCCTTAAAGCCTGCGCCCGGCTCTTTCAGACCAAAGCTCATTTGGATGCCTTCGTCTGGCTGAATACGAATAATCAGCTTGTTCTCTGGTGCGTTTTGTCCAAACACTGGGTGTGGTGTTTGTTTAAAGTGGATAACCACTTCTGTCACGCGAGTCGGTAGACGCTTACCTGTACGTACGTAGAAAGGCACGCCATTCCAACGCCAGTTGTTGATGTAAGCTTTCAGACCGATGTAAGTCTCAGTACGAGAATCGTCTGCTACGCCGTTCTCTTCACGGTAACCTGGGAGTTGTTGACCACGAACTTCAGACGCCGTGTACTGACCCAATACAAGGTCGTTGCGAAGTGCGTCTTCATCCAGTGGTTTAAGACACTGAAGCACTTTCACAACTTCATCACGCATCGCGTCAGCATTAATTTGTGCAGGCGGCTCCATACCAACCATTGCCAGTACTTGTAGCAAGTGGTTTTGGAACATGTCGCGTACAGCACCTGAACCATCGTAGTAACCGCCACGCTCTTCTACGCCTAAGAATTCTGCGCCTGTGATTTCCACGTAATCAATGAAGTTACGGTTCCACAACGGCTCAAACATAGCGTTAGAGAAACGAAGTACAAGCAGGTTTTGAACCGTTTCTTTACCTAGGTAGTGGTCGATGCGGTAGATCTGATGCTCTTGGAAGTGTTCGTGGATCTCTTTATCCAGTGAACGCGCTGATTCAAGGTCGTAACCGAATGGTTTTTCAATGATCAGACGCTTCCAACCATCTTCCTCATTGTTCAGACCGTGAGCTGCAAGGCTTGCAGGAATCACGCTGTATAGGCTTGGTGGTGTTGCAAGATAGAAAAGCGTATTACGTTGTTCGAATTGGTATTCGTTTGCCAGTTGGTCTAAGCGTGTCGCCAACTTGCTATAATCTTGTGTGTCAGAAGTATTGATTGCTTGGTAATGCAGATGATTGATAAATGCATTAAGCGTTTCTGGCTCAGTTTTCTCCATTTCCTGAAGCGATTTTTTCAGCTTTTCGCGGTAAGAATCGTCGCTGTACTCAGTACGACTTACGCCAAGAATGGCAAAATTCTCTGGAAGCTGTTTGTTCGCATAGAGGTGGTAGAGAGCAGGAATTAACTTACGGTACGTAAGGTCACCTGAAGCACCAAAAATAACGATGCTGCTGTTTTCTGGTATTACCATCATCTTTCCCTTAAAAACGAGGTACTTATTGTGTGCCCGGATACGGCTAAAGGATTGAGCCAACCCTATCAATGGCACTCAAAAATAGAAAATTGGTCTTACCTATTACGTTGATAGGTAAAGCCTATAGTCTCAAATCACTACAACTACTGAGCCCCTTAAACATAGTCAGGTTCTCAACATTTGGAGGTCATATAAGACGCTTATGTCTCTCGAGTACAACCTTGCACTCTTCGGAGGAGATTTCCGACACGGGGGCGTATTGTCTACGACTATTTGATTTACATCAACACTTGGCGGTGCAAACGTTTAAATAATTTACACAAATCATCATAATCAATTGAATTAAAAGAAATAAATACCCTGCCCGGTCTAGTGATGAAATTTAAGCAAAAACTCTAAAAAGATTATTTATTGTTCAACTTTGCAATCCATTACATAAGCTCTGTGCACTATGCAGAATTTACAACTCTACTTCATAGTTGTTGATAATGATACTTAATTAAAGATAATGGAGTATTCTATCAACACACGTTAGGACTGCTATGAATCAGGGCTCAGCAAAACAGCAATCGACGCATCGTATTCAAGGCGTATTGGATTACATTCATAGTAATCTTGATTCCCCTTTGAGCGTTGATGACATCTCGCAACAAAGTTGCTGGTCTCGCTGGCAGTTGCAGCGCGTGTTTCAGCAGCAAACAGGACTTTCGGTTGCAAACTACGTTAGAGAGCTTAAGTTAAGCTACGCAGCAGAGCGATTAGTCGGCGGAAGTGAGCGCTCTTTGGATATTGCGCTGGAAATGGGGTTTGCCTCCGAGCACGCATTCAGCCGCGCATTCAAGCAGATGTTTTCTGTCAGCCCTCGCGAATATAGAAAGAACCAACAGTTATCAGGGTTACGTAAACCATTTACGTTACGCCACCTTCCAGAAGCGTCGCACAATGACGGGCACTTTATCGAAGTAAAGATAGAAACGAAACCAAGCTTTTATCTACAGGGGCTTTCTCAACCAATCAGCGGTTTGTTCTCCCCTTCTCCAAACTTCCATTACAAAGTCCCGCAGTTGTGGCTTCAGCTTTCTCTTATTGCCGATCAAGTCGAAGAGCCACCAGTTCGCCATCTCGGTGTTATTGATGTTACCCACCCTCACTTTGATGGTTCGAATCTTCAATATTGGGCAGGTTATGAACTCGACGACAATGTCCATTTACCAAGCATTCCAAATGCAGTGTCCGATCAACTAGAGACATTATTCGTACCACAGCAAACTTATGCCGTGATCACTCACATCGGTAAGGCAGCGAAACTTGCGCAAACCCTTGAGTGGTTCATCATGTGCTGGTTACCTGCTTCAAATTATCGCGGTGTCGATGGGTATGAGCTTGAAAATTATCCGGCAGACTACCAGCCAAACAGTGATAACGCCCAAATGCAATACTGGTTACCCGTAGAGCGTTGTTACAGCCGATACTCGAAGTAAGAGAAAAGTCCTATCCTTTAGAGCGAGTTGCACCAAATTGTTAACTTTTCTATTTTTCCTATCTATAAAATACAAATAACAATCATTATCAATAACTAGAAAAAGTAGTGGAATCAGGAAAAATGGAAACCCCGATTAAATTTCATCGCTCAACACTTGCAGTTGTTGTTTCTGCGCTGATCGCAGGACACGCTGTTGCTGACGAAGACGTAACTCAACTCGAAACAATGACCGTATTAGGTGAGACTTACCGAAATACGGCAACAAAAACGTCATTAGAACCAGAAGAAACCCCACAGGCAATCACCATCATTACCAAGGATGAGATGGATTTACGCGGAGTGAGCACGGTCAGCGAAGCACTTCGTTACTCATCTGGTGTAAATACCGAACTGCGCGGTGGTGCCGTTACGCGTCTAGACCTATTCAATATCCGCGGTTTCATTAACTACACCAACTTCTACGATGGTCTCCCTCTCCTATTCAACGGCTGGAACTTACAGCCACAAATTGATGCAGCTGCAGTAGAGCAAGTTGAAGTCTTCAAAGGACCAACGTCTGTTTTATATGGAAACATTCCACCAGGCGGCATGGTCAACATCATTGCAAAAACTCCGCAATCTGAGCCAGCTAACACGGTATCAGTCAGTACCGGCACCAACAGCCTGAAAGAGCTTAACTTCGACACCACTGGTCAAATCGGTGATTCAAACGTGAACTACCGCATCGTAGGGTTGGCGAAGCAGCGAGATGGTCAAGCAGAGACATCAGAAGACGAACGTTATCTGATTGCACCTTCATTCGACTGGCAAGCGACAGACAACACGCTTGTTAATGTTAACGTGTACTACCAAAACGATCCTTCGGCAGGTATTTACACCACCGTACCAGCAGCGGGTTCCGTTCTCGATAATCCACTCGGTTCGTTGTCTCCTGATACTTACTTGGGCGACAAAAACTGGAATACCTATGAACGTGAAGTGTTGATGGTTGGCTACAAAATTCTGCACGACTTCAACAACAACTGGCAGTTCTTGCAAAATGCACGTTACATGACGGCTGACTCGTACCAAGAAAACACGTACAACAGCCCATTAGCCGCTGATAATCGCACGATTGGTCGTAATGCTTACCTCACAGATGAAGAGTCAACTTCATTTGTGATTGATAACCAGTTATCTGGCTACGTTGCCCATGGCAATTTCGAGCATAACTTGCTAATTGGGTTAGATTACCAATACCTAGATTCTGATGTGAAATACAAAGACACCTTAGGTTACTCGCTTACGCAAGACATCTTTAATCCTAATCACAACCAGATTGACCGCGACGCTCTAAAGTTCGCTTACCAGCAAGCATTGGACATCAAGACGAAACAGCTTGGCGTTTACTTTCAAGACCAGCTTCGCTACAGAAATCTTGTGATGATTGCTGGACTTCGCTGGGATAAATACGAATCCGACACCAACACTGTGAGTGATTACCTAGGCACAGTCACACCGAGCAAGGAAAAGCTTGATGAAAACAACGTATCTTTCCGAGTTGGTGCGTTATACGAGCTTGATTTTGGTCTGTCTCCTTACCTGACTTACTCAGAGAGTTTTGAACCAATCGCGGGGGCTGATGCATCAGGTAAAGCGTTCGACCCTTCTACTGGTCATCAATGGGAGCTGGGCTTCAAATACGCCCCTCTGGGTGGTGACGTATCAGGCAACCTAGCGCTGTTCCATATCACCAAGAAAAACGCGATCTTGACCGATCCTAACAACCCATACGCACCGCAATACCAAGCTGGTGAAGTGGTTTCTCAAGGTGCAGAGCTAGAAGCGAAATGGCAAGCAACACCGCAAGCTGACCTAACGCTAAACTACACCTATATCAATATGGAAATTAAAGAAGACAGCTATTACCACCAAGAAGGCAAAACGCCAGTGTGGGTACCAGAACAAACCGCTTCTTTATGGGCAAATTACTACTATGAAGGTACTTTAGCAGGGCTTCGCACTAGTGCTGGCGTTCGTTACGTAGGTAAAACAGAAATGGATGCACAAAATAGTGACCAAGTGCCAGATTACACCTTGGTTGACCTAGCGGCGAGCTATGACTTATCGGCGGCTTCACAATCACTCGACGGCGCAAGCGTCACGCTGTCTGCGAGCAATATCTTTGACGAGGAATACTACAGCTGTTACGACAAGAACAACTGTTGGTTTGGTGCTGAACGATCTATCGAAGCGAAGCTTGAGTACAAGTTCTAACGCCTAACAAGCCGCTCAAACAAGTTCTTTTTCGAGAACATAAAAACAAACTGTATATTTCACAAATCAAAAGCGGTGGCTACCAATAAGCCACCGCTTTTCATTTCTCTTAGCTTTTACTACAGAGCGCTTCTGAACAGTATTTAAAGTTCGAGTTGAGTTACCTTGTCACTTTTCTGTAGCAACGCTCAGGTCGCCCTACTGTGCCATAGTTTAAGTCTGCCTCTAATTCACCAGAACTGATCAAGTATTCCAAATAACGTCTGGCCGTTGTTCGGCTGGCACCAATTTGCTCTCCAGCTTCATCCGCCGTATACATCTCTTCACCGACGAACAATCCTCGAATTTTATCCAAAGTCACCCCATCAATCCCTTTGGGCAATCTTTGCGACGACGCGTCTGATGCCACATTTGATTGCAGCATCTTATCAACTAAATTCTGGTCCAAGCTTTCTGCGACATTGAGTTGTTGGCGTTGCGAAATGTACTTTTGCAATGCGACCTCCAACCTTGGAAACATCACTGGCTTAAGCAGATAATCGACTACCCCGCCTCGCATTGCTTGTTGTAGTGTATCTACGTCTCTTGCCGCGGTAATTAAAATCACATCACAAGTTTGATTGTTCGCACGCAACGTATTGAGGATCTCTAATCCTGTTCCATCGGGTAAGTACACATCCATGAGCAGCAAATCAGGCTTGAGCACCTCAAGCTGTAACTCTGCTTCCATCCGTGTCGTTGCAATGCCCACCACTTCCAAGCCGGAGAGTTGGCTCAGATATTTATGATGTAGCTCTGCAATGGCAATATCATCCTCGATGATCATGACTCGCGTTGCCGTATTCATACTTGTTCTTCCTTAGGCAAATACACGGTAATTCTCGTTCCATGTTCTGTATTTGGTAGCATCTCAACATAACCGTGATAACGCGTCGCCAGTTGATTAACAAGATGCAATCCCACACCTCGATTCTGACGCGACTTGGTTGAAATGCCCTTTTTCAAGAGCTCTTGTGGCTCAATGTTTTCCGGTAGTCCACACCCTTGGTCGACAACCTCTAAAATCACTTCGTTGCCATAATCACTGATCGACACATCAATGCTGCGGCGCTCTAATGCAAACGCAGATTCAACACGAATAGCAGACAGCGTCGCATCGAAAGCGTTGTCGATTAGGTTGCCAAGTACCGTGACCAGATCTTCTGCACTTAACCACTCAGGTAATGGCTCCAATCGACTGCCTTCTTCTACCACTAACTGTAATCCCAGTTCACGTGCACGCTCGGTTTTACCCAGTAACATGCCAGCAATAAGCGGGTCTTTGATGGTATCGCGTAAAAATTCTATCATCGCTTGATAGTGCGCTGTCTCTTGCCCAATCAATTGTTGAACCGCTTCGAGTTCCCCCATCTGAACCAATCCGCTGATCGTATTAAGCTTATTTCTGTGCTCGTGAGTCTGAGAGCGAAGCAAATCGGCGTATTCTTTAGTTTGCGAAAGCTGTTCAGTAAGTTCGTTTATTTCATCACGCAGACGGAAACTGGAAACCGCACCGACGATTTTTCCTTCGACGTAGATTGGCGAACGGTTGGCAATTAAACGCTTGTGATTAAGGAAGATCTCGATATCGTGATCTTCTTGCCCTGTTTCCAGCACGGTATACAAATCGCTGTCTCGCAGGGTATCTGTCAGCGGTTTATTCAGAGCCGATTCCCTTTCAATACCTAAAATCTGACACGCACTTCGGTTGATGGAACGCAATACACCTTGGGCATCAATACTTAATACCCCTTCTTTAATAGTGCTCATGGTGACGTCGAGTTCACCGTACAAACGTCCAATTTCCTCTGGTTCAAAACCCAAAATGGCACGCTGAAATTTTCGGGATGCATAGTTGGAAACAATCGCGTTGGCAGCAACAACGATCAATGCCATTAAGATAAGGAATGCAAAGAAAGGCTCGATGCGGTCTTGTAAGCGTTCCAGCAAATAACCGACCGAAACCACACCAATGATGTTGCCTTGTTGATCGAAAATTGCCGCTTTACCACGGACGGAATAACCCAATGATCCTTGAGCGGTCGAGATGTATGACTTACCTTCCACCAGCGCTCGTTGGTTGTCGCCGCCTTTCATTGGCTTACCGATGCGCTCGTCGACAGGGTGAATCAAACGCACACCATTTTTATCCCCAATCACAATGAACGCAGCACCAAGTGCCTCAGTCATTTCACGAAACCGCTGTTGATAAGGATCGGTATTCTGAGACTCAATCATTTCGCGAACAATATGAGAAGTAGACAAGAAACGAGCAACGCCAAGCGCTTTCTCCCCCATCTCTTGTTCTTGGTCGAATTTTAGGTAGGTAAAGCCCGCAGCCACCAGAATAAGAAGTTCGATCAAACCCGACAGCGTCATAATAATAAGCATGCGCTTACGAAAGCTGATCCGACTCCAACTCATTGATATTTCCTTTATCTTCGCCAGTTTTCCACGTCATTGCGGCACACTTGCCTAAGTTAACACTGAGTTAACATGCTCGCTCTAATCAAATGACAAATCTGTGAACAGACGAAACGTTCTGAACGGTTTACGGTTAATTTATAGGCGTGCCGTGCTTTCTTCAGTTCGAACAAAACCGTTCCAACACTTAGCTTTGTCACTCATGGCTCATTTAGCGCATTTATAGCCGCCGTGAAATATCAAAATTCAATCATAATGCTAACGAAATAATGTTGTAATTTATTCAACATCATACATAAATTGCCATCTAAATCTTGAACATGATCACACCAAATTTAGCGGTTTTTGAGGCGTTTTTAGACTTTCGATCGTATAATTTTTAGTCAAGAAGCCTAGCAGAGCTTCGAACAAAGAAAGCAGCCAACTGGAAGTCTATTTAACGCTCAACACTTGCGTCAGTAAATTGAAGATACATTGATAAAAATACAAATACTGACCGTAGGACAACCACTTAGACACCATCTGCAATTGCAATAACTATAAACAGAGGTGCTTTTATAGTTAGAAGGAACACCAAAACATGGAACGCGATACATTTGGAATTTGCCTGAATAAGGCTATGCTGTCAGAGAATATGTATTCAACGTTTACGCACGTCAGGGCTTATGAAAAGAGTGACACCAGTTCTTCTGATCTCAAGGTGCTGCTTTCATTCCCACAGATGAGTGGTAAAGACTTACTGAATACTATGCGAGGCTCTCGTCAGCTTGAGTGGAGAGCAGAATTTCACTGCCCTTCGATGAAGTGAATCAGTACAAGTCACACAACAACGGTGCGTCCAGCTAAGCCCCACTTAACTGGGCGCAACATTTAACCAACATTTCTTTTGCCCAATCACTTAACACTTTGTAGTGAATACTTTATATTAGAGCTTATACTCTAAAGCAAAGTAGCCACTATGAAACAAACCGGAAAGTTCTGGATTTTGGGTCTTCTCAGCAGCTCAATTTCTCTTGCCTGTCACTCGGCTCCCATCACATTCGATGATGCATGGAATTTGTTGTTAGAAAACAACTATTCCCTTAAAGCACAACGTGCCAATGTTGAAAGCTACGAATACCAACAAAGCGCAACTGATAACCTCAATTTGCCGCAAGTCAGTATTGGTGCGAACTACACACGCTTAGATACCGACGTAACACTGTCTGGTCAGCAAATTCTCGACAGCACTGGGGGACATAATATACCTTTGCCTCCTCCGCTCTTAGGTATGATCGCTAACACTACCTCTACCATTACCGAACGCGACATCTTCTCTTCTTCGATTCGTGCTATCTGGCCGATATTTACTGGCGGTCGCATCAATGCAGCTCAAACCGCCGCAGAAGGTAAAACGGACGAGGCAAAAAGCCAACTCGCAATGGAGCAGCAAGCCCGCTTTGAAGATCTCTCTAAATACTACTTTTCTGTCGTTCTCGCCAAAGAAGTATTAGCAACGCGTCAAGCGGTAGAAAAAGGCTTAACCAAACATCGTGACTTTGCAATTAAGATGGAAGAACAAGGCCAAATTGCTCGCGTTGAACGCCTTCAAGCCGAAGCTTCACTAGACAAAGCCAAGGTTGAGACGCGCAAAGCCGCCAGTGACCTGAGTATTGCCCAAGCGGCTTTGGGCAAGATCTTAGCGCAGAGCGATTCAGTAGAACCTTCAGAAACGCTGTTTATTAACAACAACCTTCCACCGTTGAGTGCGTTTGTTGATCAAACACTACTGACCTACCCCGGCTTAGATTTGTTGGATGCCAAGCACAAACAAGCGTCGAGCTTAATCAAAGCCGAGAAAGGCAAATACTATCCGGAAGTTTACCTATACGGTGATTACAGCCTATATGAAGACGATTCCCTTGCCAGCCAAATGAAACCGGATTGGCTAGTGGGTGTTGGCGTTAACATCCCTCTGATTGAGTCCACTGGTCGTAGCGAGAAAGTAAAAGCAGCACAAAGCATGGTCACCCAAGTTGATGCGCTGAAATCACAAGCGAAGCAAGACTTGTCGCTTCTGGTACAAAAGACCTACCTAGAAGCACAACAAGCCATTGATGAAGTGCAAGGTCTAGAATCTAGTATCGCCCTTGCGGACGAGAACCTACGCTTGCGCGAAAAAGCCTTCACTCAAGGTTTATCGTCATCTTTGGATGTGGTCGACGCACAACTGTATGTCGCCAGCGTAGAAACACAGCAATCAGCGGCACGTTTCCGTTATCTGATTTCTTTAACCAAACTATTAGCACTGAGCAGCGAAATGAACAGCTTCGCTCAATACCAACATACTGCTTACGTTCCAGCATCAGCATCCAAAGAGGCAAAATAAGTCATGGCAGCAAAATCTCTAAAACCCGCTCTACTATCACTTTGCGCTTTGGGTGTCGCTTCTTGGGTTGGTTATCAGTTCTACCAAGCGTATCAACCAGAACCGGCACGTTTACAGGGGTTGATTGAAGCGCAGCAATACAGCATCTCTTCTAAAGTTCCTGGTCGTATTGATGAAGTCATGGTGCGCAAAGGCGATGATGTCGAAAAAGGTCAGTTGATCTTTACCCTTCACAGCCCAGAAATAGAAGCAAAATTGGAGCAAGCCAAGGCAGGTGAAAAAGCCGCTGGCGCATTGGCCCTAGAAGCAGAAAAAGGTGCACGTGAGCAACAAATTCAAGCCGCAAAAGACCAATGGTTGAAAGCGAAAGCGGCTGCAGATTTGATGGAAAAGACCTACCAACGTGTAAACAACCTTTATAAAGATGGCGTAGTCGCGGAGCAAAAACGCGACGAAGCCATGACGCAATGGCAAGCATCTAAATACACAGAAAGCGCTGCATTCCAAATGTACAACATGGCGAAAGAAGGCGCGCGTAGTGAAACCAAAGTCGCAGCAGCAGAAAAAGCACGCATGGCGGCTGGCGCAGTAGCGGAAGTAGAAGCGTATGCCAAAGACACGCAAATCTACAGCTGGTTTGATGGTGAAGTCTCTCAAGTTCTACTGCAAAGCGGCGAACTTGCACCTCAAGGCTTCCCGGTTGTGACGGTTATTGATACCCAAGATTCTTGGGCAACACTGAACGTACGCGAAGATTTGCTCAAACACTTCACCAAAGGCACGACCTTTAAAGCTTACCTACCAGCATTGGATAAAGACGTTGAGTTTAAAGTCACCCATGTTGCCGTAATGGGCGATTTCGCTACATGGCGCGCGACAGACGCATCGAAAGGTTTTGATCTTCGCACATTCGAAGTGGAAGCTCGCCCTACCCAACCAGAGCCTGAGCTACGCATGGGCATGAGTGTTGTGGTTGAGCTGTAATCGCGTTGGCTTAAGATTATGACGATTCAAATCTCACAACGACAAATCCTGCGGCGCGATAAGTGGTTATTATCTTGCCTGACATGGGTGCCGATCTTATTGGCCGTCACTATTTGGGGTGTTTTCTCTGCAGGTATTGCAAGAGATCTCCCGATTGGTGTGGTTGATTTGCAGCACTCGCAGTTGTCACGCAAGATGATTCAATCTCTTGATGCCTCTTCCACTCTTTCTGTTGATTATCACTACACTAGTTCAACAGAAGCGAAGAACGCGATGATCGAGGGTGATATCTACGCTTATGCTGTGATTCCCCCTCAATTCGACCAAGACATTCTTTTGCATCGACAACCTCAACTATCGGTCTTCTTTAACAGCCAATACATTTTGGTTGCCAAGTTGATTAACTCAGCGGTCGCGCAGTCTCAAGGGTATTTTGATGCGCAGTTAGAAACCATGGGTAACCTAGCAAAAGGCAACACCACAACACTTGCAGCTATTGGTCAAGCCGTGCCGATTTCCACCCAGATTACAGCCTTGTTTAACCGCAACACCAACTACGCTCAGTTTTTGGTAACAGCGATTGTTCCGGCGATCTGGCAGATCTGTGTCGTAGTCAGCACCATTTTGATCCTCGCGGCGCATTTTCGCCTTTATGGTAACGGCAACAATAGTTTTGCTTTCTTAGGCGAGCGCCCTTTCACTCGACTAAGCAAAATTCTAAGCCAGTACATTCCTGTCTTTATGGCACAAGGCGCGCTGTTCTTAGTCTGGTTCTACATGGTGCTTGATTGGCCGATGGAAGGCAGTTATCTGGTGATGCTATTAGCGCAGTTCGTAACGACTATCGCATGCATCATCATGGGGGCATTGTTCTTCTTCCTATCGATGGACCCAGCTCGCGCGATGAGCTTTGCTGGCGCATTTACCGCGCCAAGCTTCGCGTTTATGGGTATTACCTTCCCCGTTTCAGACATGAATGCTCTTGCCCATGCATGGAGAGGGTTGCTGCCAATTACGCATTACATCGAAGTTCAAGTGGACCAAGCAAGCTACGGCGCAAGTGCGGCACAATCTATCGGCTCACTCTGGCCGATGGTTGGGTACATTATCCCGCTACTGATGACGGCAGCTTTATTAGCAAAACATCGCAACACAGCTTTGCTAAACAGCGCATCTTCAACAGATAGCAGCCAGGAGGTTGTATGACACTATGGCAACTGATTAAAACAGAACTTCGTTCAGTGATGACCAACCCTGTCGTGGTACTGACGGTCTTTGGTGGCGTGGTATTTTACTCCTTCTTATACCCACTTCCATACGCACAACAGACACCGAGGGAACAGCCAATAGCGATTGTGAATCTCGATGGCAGCCAAACCAGTTTAACCTTAGAACGCATGGTCGATGCGACGCCTCAGGTTAAGGTAGTGACGCGTTTACATACTATTGCCGATGCGAAACAAGCATTCTTAAACCGAGAGATAACTGGCTTCTTGGTGATTCCAGAACACTTCTACAAAGACTTGATGCTTGGCAGCAACCCTACTCTGGCTTATGCCGCCGACGCTTCTTACTTCTTGGTGTACGGCACAGTCGTCGAAGGTTTAGCACAAGCTGGTGGTACGCTTGGCGCTCAAGTTAAAGTAAGCAAGATGGTAATCGATGGTGTGCCACTGAGCATGGCGAGCCATGACTACTCAGCAATCAAACTCAACATGAAACCAACCTTCAACCCAACCATGGGCTACATCGAATACGTGGTGCCAGCGGTGTTTGTATTGATCCTTCAACAAACGTTGATCATGGCAGTCGGGTTGCAAACCGGTACTCAGCGCCATGGTCGTGGGTATTGGTCACAAGTGCCAACAGGCGCTCTGTTGCTGGCCAGAACCTTGGTCTTCGTTGCTATCTACTACTTACTCAGCGCCTATTATTTTGGCTTCAGTTTTGAACGCTTGAACGTCAATCATGTTGCCAATGCCGGTGAATTGTTGACCTTGCTGTTGCCGTTCTTGCTCGGCTGTTGTGGATTAGGTTTATGGCTCGGTTACTTGTTACCAAGACGCGAGTTGGTGACTTTGGTTGTGCTGGTTAGCTCAATGCCATTAATCTTCTTAGCAGGCTTTATTTGGCCGGTTGAGTCGATCCCTGCACCACTGCTTTGGTTTGCAGACTTGAGCCCGAGCACTTGGGCAATCAAAGGCTTTTTAGCTCTCAACCAGATGGGCGCAACGTGGCAGCAAGTGGCTAAACACTGGACTGCACTTTGGGTACTTACAGTACTTTGGGGCGGCGTTGCTTACTGGATTGCCAAACGCAATACCAAACCAGTAGTAACAGAAAGCTTAGGTTAACGGCTTTTCATCCAATTAAGAAAGGGGCTCACGTAGCCCCTTTTTGTTTGCTGGGATATTTTAGTGACTGAGTTGAGCTGAAGAATCAATGGCCCGTTTATGGACAAAAGCAGATTAGATATTGCGCACTAAACCGTACAATTGATTAGAGCAATAGCCATATACCACGCAGATAATTAAATCCTACCCGTTTCTAATGAGGCTTTTTCTTACCCGGAATTTTGCGACAAAAATCACGCTTTATGAGTAACTTTTATCAGAACGACAAATTACCTGATTTGTCCTCTTTCAGTCCCATATGCATAGTGCACCCATCGAAACAAGAGAGAGTAAAACATCTCTGATGGGTTCGATTAAATAGCTCCTTCACAACTAGGAAAGAAATCAGAGTTTGAAAAAATTTATTAGGTTTTGAGCTTGGTTCTTGATCAAGGTTACTCAATATCTGAGGCGGCACGCTCTCTAGACATCAGTGATACGGCTTTACGACGCTGGGTCGATCAACTAAAGATTGAACTTGGTGGAGAAACGCCAACGGTTAAAGCTCTAACGCCAGAAAAGCAGAAGATCCAAGAGTTAGAAGCTAGGATTAATCGCTTAGAAAGAGAAAAATCCATACTAAAAAAAGCTACAGCTCTCTTAATGTCTGACGAACTCGTTAGTTGATCAGTTGAGGGAGCATGAACCGGTCAAAGTTCTTTGTGAGCTATTCGATATGGCGTGTTCCTGTTACTACGAGTTTAAACAACGAAAGCCGAATGCCAACCGCATTCGGTTAACCAGCCGAGTTAAGCAGCTTTTTAACATGAGCCGTGGTTCTGCTGGTAGTCGGACGCTTCAAAGTACGCAAGCTTATGCAAGAAGCTGAGCTGATAAGCAAACAACCTGGCTCACATCGCTATAAGCAGGCTAAGCTAGAGCGCCCAGATATCCCTAATAGGTTGAAGCGTGAGTTCTCAGTTACCACTCCAAATGAGGTTTGGTGTGGCTATATTACTTACATCTGGTCTGGTTCAAAGTGGAGTTATCTGGCTGTTGTACTCGACTTATTTAGCCGCCGTGTAGTGGGTTGGGCGCTATCAGACAAACCCAATGCAGAGTCGACTTGCAAAGCCTTGGATATGGCTTGGGAACAACGAGGACGACCTAGCAACGTGATGTTCCATTCAGACCAAGGAAGCCAATACAGTAGCCTAAAATACCGTCAAAGGCTTTGGCGATATCGCATAACTAAGAACATTAGTCGTCGAGGTGACTGATGGGACAACGCTCCTATGGAAAGGCTATTTAGAAGCCTAAAAACCGAATGGATACCTGCTAATGGGTACCTGACTCGAACTCAAGCAAAGAGAGATATCAGCTATTACTTGATGGACTACTACAATAGGCAACGGTCTCATCAAGCAAATGATGGGCTGTCGCCAGTTACTGCCGAAAATCGGCTTAAGTTAGTGTCCGGAATTTGTTGACGACTACACTACCAGTTAATGAAGTATTAGTTTAATAGATTGAGCACCTAACTTAGGTGCTCTTTTTTATTCCATCACTTAATGCATTTAAGAATGTATTAAGCCATGTAATAACTATTAATCGGAATAACCATGAAAAAATCAATCCTAGCCATCTCTATATCTGTTCTTCTTTCTGCTTGTGGTGGAGGTTCTGACGGTGGTTCTAGTGAGCCTGTACAACCTCCTAAGCCAGTAGTTCCAGAAGAGACAATCCAAGGTATTGCAGACGCTTTAAACTTTGATCCTGAGCTTGTTAGTGCTGTTTGTAATGATGTTTCTTTTGAATGTTCTATCGAACAAGGAACTAAATCTAATGACTCTGTTTCATTGATTGATAAAGAGTTCCTTTTAGGTTTTGGTACAAACTCAGAGGGTAACTTCTGGAACGATGGTTTAATTGCCTTTGAACCTTCTTTAGATTTCGATGTGAATAACATTGCTGAGTTCGGTTCACAATTGCAATTCACACTAAAAATGCATGACGGTTTTCTAAAGCAATACTATGTGAGGATTGCACCGGATTCCGTTGCGATTGATGAAACCACAGGCAAGGTGTTGGTAGACCTTGATTCATTCATCGATGTTTATACACAGGATATGAATGAAACCTTAATGCTTCTAGAAGCTTCTGAGAACCCAGCACTAACCGCTAGATTTACAGTGAAGTTTAAAGACGGTGGAGATATGTTCTTTAAAACTGAACGTGACCTAAGTTCAGAAGGTTTTAAAGCTGCTTTCTCTATGCTTCTGCAAAAGAACAATGAACTGTTCGAAGGTGAACCAGAAGACCCAGAACCAGAAAACACAGCGCCAGTTGTTAACGATGCAAAGGCAATGGTAGTTAATCAAAATGAGATTAACTTCTTTGAGTTCACAGCTACAGACAAAGAAAGCGAATATCTGAAATTCACTATTGATGTTCACCCATTCAACGGTGAAGGTGTTCATTCAGGTGCTTTTGATATGTCTTACAACGGTGTTCTTCAAATCAACTCAGAATACCTAGAAGCAGGTATTTACACTTTTACGGTAACTGCATCGGATGGAGAACTTACAGGTTCTAAAGATTTCGAGGTGTTGGTTAAAGCTACAGAAGAACCAGAACCAGATAACGAATCCCCTAGTGTTGCCTTAGTTGGTTATGAACCATATATGACGGTTGAAGTAGGTGAAGTTTACACGTTCAACGTTGTTACAGAAGACAAAGAGAATGATCCTGTAACTGTATTACTTGGTGATACCCAAGGCTTTGCAAATCTGCATAATGGCGTTATTACAGTTACACCGACAAAGGATCATCTAGGTGCTTTTACCTTGGGAGTACTTGTTAACGATCCTTACCATGGCAGTGCTACAGGATTCCCATTTAACGTTGTTCCAGCTAAACCAGCACAAACATTTGACGACTTTGCAAACCTAATTGGGGAACCAGTTGAACAGTTAGAAGTGTTGTTTAAATCTCATAACTTGGTTTGGAAAATCACAGATAACAACGAACCTATTATCTCGATTGAACATTCTGATTGGTCAGTCGTTGAGTTTAACCTAGCAAGCGGTGTTATGTCGTTCGGTGGTTCAGCTCATATCACTAACGGGGAACTGTTAACACCGTTGGAAGTTCTAGAATACACGGCAGAAAACAACGAAGGTCAAATTCTACCTTTCGAAGCTGAAAACCTAGAGTTAGGCAGAAAGTACGAAACAGGTGAAATTCTATATTTCTGGTCAAAGACAAAATTCACTAATGAAATTCTGAATGTGCTAATGATTAACACAGAACATTCAAATCCAGTAATCGAGGCAAAGGTTAGCGCATACAACGAACTAACAGGGGAAAACGTTGAATATAATCAACGTGTAGATGCTTATGTTCTTGATGCTGTATACCGTCAACCACTGCTAGAGATCTTGGTTAAACACATCAAGTAATTCACCACAAACAAAAAAGGGCATCCAATTGGATGCCCTTCTATTACTCCACACACCCGAGCAAAGGTATCGGCACTTGCTGCAGTATTGGCCACATTGGTTAGCCAAACTTAATAACATTCAGATAGCCAGCTATATCGGTATTAGCCCTGTCAGCCTATCGAGATTGAAAGCCAGAATTAAAAGCTAAATATAAAAGGTAGGAATTAACTAAAGTTAATTCCTACCTTAGGATACATACGCATAATCCCACCTCCATATTTATTCTAAATTTTGTAGGAGGGAAACATGTCGGCATTTCTTTGGTCCCAAATATTGATAGCAATCGCCATCGTATTCGATCTGATATCATTTCAATTTAAAAAAAGGCAAAAAATTGTCTGTTGCTTATGTGCATCTGGCATCTTGATTAGCACCCACTTTGTTCTACTAGAGCAATGGACCGCCGCAAGCTTAATGCTACTCGCTAGTATCCGCTATTTCACTAGTATCTTTACTACATCGAAAAGGTGGATGTTTCTGTATTTAACCTCTGCGTTAATGATCACTGTGATGACCTTTGTTGACTTAATCAATTTGCTTAGTTTTGGCGGAACGTTATTTCAGACCGCAGCTGCATTTTGTAAAAGTGATCAACGTTTACGTCAATTAATGATTGTCGGAACTTTGCTTTGGCTAATACACAATTACCTTGCAGGTTCTCCTACCGCGGTACTAATGGAGCTGTTGTTTATTAGCAGCAATCTTATCGGCTATTATCGTTATTATGGGATACGCCAAGGTCTGTTGACTCAGAACAAATCTGTATAAACATATGCCAATATTTACGACAAGCAACATGAAAAAAAGAGCGAACTTAGTCGTTCGCTCTATGGCATCTAGCTCATTGGACTACTCTTTAGACCAAGCAAACTTTTCAAATACTTTATCTACTGGGGTGTGAGCAACGTGGTTTACGTAGTTACTAATCACTTTTTGCGATAGACCAAGGATCACTTCCAGAACCTGTTGCTGACCGTAACCTGCTGCAAAAAACGCTGCTAGTTCTGTTTCTGATACATTGCCACGCTCACGAACGACAGCAAGAGTTGATTAACCATCAGCTACTCTCAGGTAATAACTTGCCGTATTGGGAGCTAAAAGAAGATGGCAAAGCGATCCGTATTCCTTATCAGCCTCGTTACTCAATCAGCAGTCTGCGGTTAAATATTGATGCGACAATAGCAGGAGCTGGGATCTGCATGATGCCAAGAGCCGCCTTTGAAAAGCATGCAGAAAGAAAAGAGTTAGTAGAAGTATTGCCAGAACTAGAATACCCAACGGGTAAAGCATTCTTGGTGTGGGCAGACAGAAAGCTGATAGCGACCAGAGTGGTTGCCTTTAGAGACATGATTTTTGAAAGGTTTGGGCAATCGGCAGAATTTCTGGCTTCGATTCACTCAGAGCGAAATTAGTAGTTGTTGTATTTATGAAATGCCTATTTATAAATGAAATGCGCCAGACTAGAAAAGCTAATCTGGCGTTTGTTTTGTTACTTTAACGACTACTTTTTACGAAAATATAGGAATGCATTTAACCAAGCTAACCCAAGAATAATCAGCGTCATTACAGGTGGCTTAGACTGAAGTGGTAGCACTTCGGCTGGCACATTTGGCAATAGGTGAACATACACCGCGACAATCATAATTGCGGTAGTTAACAGCGCTGATAACTGCATGGCTTTATCTTTAATTGGTGCTGCGAGTACCTTATTGCCAATCATCACCACAAGTAGCAGTAAACCTGCAAAAATCTCACCTAATTGACCCATCCATCGAGACAAAGTAGGAAAAGGCAGTTCACTTAACGCAATCTGTTTTGCGAACATAGTCGCAAACGGGTCAAAGAATTTTACGGTTCCCGCCATCACCATAAAGGCACCGAGAAGACCAGTTAGGATCTTTTGAACTTTTGTTCCTGCGCTGTCGGCTTTGTCATAATTACGAACCAAAAAAACACTCGTAACGAGTAGCATCGCGCCGATAAGAGATAATTCAAGAACTAATTGTGATGTGCTCATAGCAAACCTTCATTATGTGTTAGCAAGTTTATGGCGCTATTCTACGAAATACAATAAACCTCAAAAATAGACAGGTTTGATTTGTATCCGTTCAAAAATGCAAGATTAAATATTACCTCTAGAGCGTTTAAGTGAGCCGTGCGATTTGTTCTCTGACGGTCTCTAAAGCAGACTGCAATTGTGGGCGGCTTAGTGGACCGGCGAGTGATATCCTCACCGCTGCTGGCACTTCATACCGACCCACGGCAAACATTTCTGCTTCTCTCACTCTGACCCCATGTTTCAACAACGATTGGTTAAAGTGATACCCTGTTAATGGCTCAGGCAAAGGTAACCATACATTGTAGCCAGGGACGCCAATCTGGATTTCGGGAAATACAGCCTTCCAGATCCGATGACGCGCACTGAGTTCCATTGCGATCTCTTCGTCCACCGCCTGCATCGCTTCGCTGGTTAACCAACGACAAACCAGATCGATTATCAAAGGGCTAACATACATACAGCTGGCTCGCAGCGCTCGTTGCAGTAACTCTTTGAAAGACAATGGAAGAATGATAAAGCCCAGTCGCAATCCACCCGCGAAGTACTTAGAAAAACTGCCCACGTATAAGGTAATATCCGGAGCAATAGCGACTAAAGGACTCTTTCGATGGGATGGCGGGCAGTAGAGAACGTCGTCCTCAATAATCAACACATTGTAACGACGGCATATTTCTATGATTTTTAGTCTTCGGCTATCTGTTAATTGAGCTCCGGTCGGGTTTTGTATTCCCGGCGTGAGATAAAGCAGTTTTGGGCGATGCCTCTTACAGTGCAATGCCAGATCTTCTGGATCTAATCCATGTTCATCGACTTTTACTGGCACTAGCTTTCGTTCGGATTGCTGACATGCATAGATGAACTCTGGATAACACAGCCCTTCGGCAAGAATAGTATCTTTTGGACGGCTTAATGCTTGAATAATCAGCGAGATCCCGTGTTGCCCTCCATGGGTCCACACTAGACGCCGTGCATCAATATCGATATTAAATTTGCTCATCAGCCATTGTCGAAGAGTCTCGTTATGACCCTGAATGCCATCAGCGGAGTAGTAATCCAGCACGGCTGCCTGCGCGATCTCCTCGTGAGATAACTCTTTCAACGCATTCGCCAGAAATTTCGGCTGCGATAATAACAAAGGTCGGCAGCGCGCCAAATCAATGCCTTGTTCTTCCAATACCGGATGATAAAAGTGGTTCAGTTCAGTTTCTCTGTTCCGAACATAAGTACCACTTCCTACTTTTGGCTCTGTTAAGCCCCTCCGCTCAAGCTCCTGATACTCTCTTGTCACCGTTCCAACCGTCACACCCAAGCGATAAGACAAAATACGCTGAGGGGGCAATTTTGTATCTGGTTCGAGTTCACCACTCTCTATCACCTCAGCAATCGCATCAGCCAGTGCCATAAACTTAGGTCCGGAACGACCCGATATATCAGGGACTAACATTGTCTCTCTCCGAAGGGGTACAATTAATTCTTGTATTCAGGATAAATAAGGCCTGACGAAAATGAAATCAAAGAATTGTCACCATGACGCATTAACTGTAGGTCTCTCTCACTTTGCCCCTTTACTCTTGGCTCAGCTGCACTTATTTGAGAGGAAAGGAAATGACAACATTATGGGACCTAATGCCAGCGATGAGTTTATTTGCGTTTGTTACCGCCATCACGCCCGGTCCAAATAACTTATTGCTCGCCAACTCAGGGGCACAATTTGGTGTCCGGAAATCATGGCGACACCTAATTGGTATCCGTATTGGTGTTATCGGGTTAATTCTGCTTTGCGCGTGTGGTGCCGGCGTTGCTCTCCAGACTCATCCAAGTTGGTATCTCGCCATAAAATACATCGGTCTGGCTTACATGTTCTGGTTGATAATAAAGCTGTTGTGTACCAACTCTTTCGCGGGTAAAGCCACCAAAAGCAAACCAATCAACGTAACTCAGGCTACGTTGTTTCAACTAGGTAATATGAAGGCTTGGATGGCATCACTTGCTTTGGTCACAAGTTATAGCCTCCCCTCTAGCTATTGGTTATCTGTCGCATTGATTGCTTTCGTGTTTACGACATTCGGACTGTTTGCCAATATGACTTGGGTCTGGGTTGGTCAAAAAATCCGTGTTTATCTCAATACCACATTAAAGCAGCGTATGTTCAATATCAGCCTAGCAGCGATAACATTCATATCATTGTTACCAGTGTTGGAGCACTCAATCTGAGTACTAACGGTTAAGTAATACCGGCTGGTAAATCAAAAAAAGATAAAACGCCCACACTGCTGAACAAGTGTGGGCGTTTTTGATTTTGGCGCCGTACCGAGTAACTGGATGAGTTCAATACTCTTCTGCGCGCTCTACAAAACTGGGACGTGGTGCGCTTCCACTTTTGTTTTATGAATATGGCTCATCTTATGGGTATTAACGAAATCTGTTCCATCCGCAAATTTCTTTTTCACACTATTTGTCAGTATTGTAATGGTGTTACCAAAAACGGCGTCAGTGTGGCGGGCATATTCACACATCGTTGTCTTAACGCCACGTTCAGCAAACTCCTTCTCCATCTTACGAGAATAAGTAACGAATTCAGCCGGCGTGATTTGCTCGTCTAATTTCGCATTATCTACAACCTTGCTTATCACCTCATTTGGCGTTAGTGATTTATCGAGATTGTCTAAGATCTCCACTGCTTTTTTAGGATGCACAGTTGGCGCTCTTTCACAGGTGTACAATCCATAGAGGAACTCGACAACCATTTCGATCGCTTCTTTGTCGTGTCCACCCATCAGATAGCTTCCGTTACCTACTGCACCGCCAGAAAATTTGCTCTCGCCATTAAGGTGCTTAGCTAAATTGCCGTCTGGCTTTATGCTGACACCGATATCGAAGAAGTAATCTCCGGCATTTAGGGCGAGTAAGGAGACCATGTTCTTTGCAAAGGCAGGACTACCGTAGTTGATGCTTGCCTCATACAGCTCTGTCATCTTCTTCGCAATGGCAGGTGTTGTCATGTTTTTCTTCGTCAGTAATTCATCAACTGAAACGAATTTAACATTCTCAGGAAGCTCTATACGTGAGTCGTAACAGGTTCGACCTTTCGTACGTCTATCGACATAAATAACGTGTTTCACCTTTGGAGTGACTTTAGCATTACTAATTACATTCAGCAGACCATGTTCTTTTTCAACACTTGGAATAACATTGTCTTCGCCACTTTCTGCTTTTGTATTGACCCAGCAATAAGCAACTGTCTTGGTCGGTAGTTTGGAAAAACTCGGTTTTGCACACAACAATGAACTGAGACCACTCTTTTTCTTTTTTTCTTTTAATGGCGTTAGTGCGACGTCGGTGTTTTCGTTGTTGCGCTCAGCAAGGACTCTCTCTCGGTTAGCAGCCCAGCGTTTATTGTCTGCTTGCGTAACTTTTAGTTCTTCCCTGCGAGCTATACGTTGTTGTTCAGCGCGCTCTTGGACGGATTGTTGTGCTTGTTCGGTGTGGTCACTTGGAGGAGATTGATATCGCATTAAGTTTGCCCTAATTACCAAATGTAAGAGTTTGTTACAATATGATAAATTTGACACTTAGAATAAAGAGTGGTGATGAAGTAACCGTTCAATAAGGTATTATTACTAAACAAAAGCTCATTATGAAGGGGAAAATTCATTTATTTTCTCTTCGACCTGTTCGCTATTAATACGTTAAAACCAATAAATAATTTATAGTTAAGGTCTCGTCAACGACATTTAAAAAGGGACTCAAATGAGTCCCTTTTTAGTTTCAAATCATCTTAAGCATTCGCTAGTTTTTGTAGCTCTGCTTTGTTTGCTTCTAACCAGGCTTCAAAGCTTTGTGGCTGCTTACCAGTTAGCTTTTCAAATGCCTCACTTGTGCCGTCTGAATAGTTTCCACGGTTGTGTTTGTCCATTGTTACACATAACTCTACGATTGGTGCAGGCAATTCAAACGACTCTAACTGTGCTTGGTAATCCTCATCAGACAAGTTCACCATGGTGGTCGATGTACCCAACACTTTATCTATCACCTTCGCCATTTCCGCATGTGTCATAGATTGTGCACCGTTCATTGGAAGTATAACTTTACCTTGCGCTGGTTTTACTAATGCAGATGCCGCTGCAAAAGCCAAATCTTTACGTGATAACTGAGCCGAGCGACCTTCTGCTGCCGACGTCAACCAATGACCCGATTGTAGAATGCTTGCGAAGTACTCTGCCAAGTTTTCAAAATACCAATTGTTGCGCATGATGGTGGCATGAGGGATGCGACTTTGTTTAATCGCATTTTCAGTAGCTTCATGCTCATGAGCAAACATCACTGGCGAACTCTCTGCAGAAGGCATCGACGTATAAGCGATATGGCTCACCCCTACTTTTTCCGCTGCCGCTACAGCATTCAAGTGTGCTTGAGTTCGAGGACCAGAAGCGTCGATGCTAATAAGCAGCATGCTGTCTGCGCCGAGAAATGCTTTCTCTAGTGACTCTGGGCTAGAAAAGTCTGCTTCGCGAACATCCACACCTTGGCTTGCTAACGCTTGCAGTTTGTCTGGATGGCGAGTAGTTACAATCAATTGGCTTGGTTGAACATTTAGCTCTTCAAGCAGTGCTTTTACTACTTGTGAACCTAGTTTACCTGATGCACCTGTTACTAGAATTTTGCGATCTGACATGACGGTTTCTCCATTCAATTCTTAAATAATTTCTTTTTAATAACGCGGAGATGACCAAGCTGCTGTGGCTCCCCGCTGTCGATGGAGACACTATATCGTTTGATGATTGATAGATAATTACCCTTTGATTAAACTGATTGTTAATTATTACTAAACAATAGTGAATAATAAGAACTTCCGGACAATAAGCTATATGATTTCACTCGATGACATGATGGTCTTTGCTAAAGTGGCAGAGAAACAATCCTTTACTCAAGCAGCGGATGAGCTTGATATCGGTAAAGCGCGTGTATCGCAGATCGTCTCTAAACTTGAGCAAGCGCTAAATACACGTTTACTGCATCGCACTACTCGCTCTCTTTCATTGACCGACGCAGGGTTGCGTTACTATGAGAAATGCAAACTGATTGGCGATATTGCATCTGAAGCGAATGCAGAAACGCAAGATGCTAACCAGATTCCAAGCGGTACGATTCGGATATCCACACCTAGCTCAGCGATGGTGGATATACTGAGTGAGTTCATGCACCTCTACCCAGAAATCAAACTCGATATTATTGAGAGTGACAGTTACAGCAACCTGATTGAATCTCGTTGTGATATTGCACTGCGTGCCTCTTCCGCCCTTGAAGATTCGAGTTTATATGCAATCAAGCTTGGTTATTTCCGAGATATGCTTTGCGCTACCCCAACCTATCTAAGCAAAGTTAAGGCGGTATCCATACCTGAAGATCTCTTAACACTGGATTGGATTAGCCACCATATCGTTCACGGTGATAAGCAGCTTACGATGACCAATAACAAAGGTCAGGTGACACGTTTGATTCACAGCCCAAAGGTACAAGTGAGAACCGCTGCGACAGTCAAAGCGTTTGTTCTGAATCATCTTGGTTTTGCCATCATGCCGAGCTTTATGATGAAGGAAGAGTTAGCGCGAGGAGATCTCGTACGTATCCTACCTGATGTGCACGATTTAGAAATACCGATTTATGCCGTGTACCAAGAGAAAGCGCTAATGCCGCTAAGAGTCCGCACACTGATCGAGTTCTTAAAACAAAAGAGCGATGCGTTTGAATAACGTCAATCACGAGTCATCAAAACAGCGCCATAAAGCAAAGCCCACCGACAAGTGGGCTTTGTATTTTACTGCTATCGATACTTTCTACTATGCGTAACAGTAGCTAGTAGCTTGCTTGGATGCTTACACCGTTGTATCTTGAATAGCCTTGAATCATTACGTGGTAACGTCCGCTTTGAGTGGCATTAACTGTACATGTCTCGCTATTGCCGTATCTGAAAGGTCGACAATCCCAAGCATTAAGCGTTGGCTTAGAGCCAAAGCGTAGATACAAATCTGCATCACCGCTGCCGCCATACATTTGTACCGTTAGGCGTTGCCCTGCTTCTACATCTACGTAGTAATAAGCTACCTGCCCTGTTGAACCGCTCAAGCCACTCACTGGCACACCTGAGGCCAATTTACCTTCTGGATCTGGCGTTGGATCAGGACCACCACAATCTTGACCACAATCGGCATCCGTTAAACTGTAAAGCAATTTATTCACACTGCCTCTTGTGTCCGTGACTTTGCCACTGGTTGCGCGCTCAACGATCAGTGCTTCCACTTGGCTTGGTGAAAGTGCACTGTTTTCTTGGAGATAAAGCGCAGCAACACCAGCAACATGTGGGGTCGCCATTGAAGTGCCACTTATCGTCTTATAACCGCCGTCATACCAAGCAGACTTGATTTGTGATCCTGGAGCGAAAACATCAACACAGCTACCCCAGTTTGAAAAACTAGAACGTGCGTCAGAGCTCGTCGTCGAGCCGACAGTAACACCAGAAGAAACACGCGCAGGTGAGTAGTTACAGGCATCAGCATTGGAGTTACCAGCTGCAAGCATAAAGCTAACGCCGGACTGAACTGCGCTTTGCACTGCGCTATCAAGAGCCACAGATTGCCCACCACCTAAACTCATGTTGGCAACCGAAGGACCAGATGCATTGGCAGCTACCCAATCAACACCCGCAATAACGCCAGACGTTGAACCTGAGCCAGAACAGCTAAGCACTCTGACACCAACAATGCTCACGTTCTTTGCCACGCCATACAAAGATCCGCCGATCGTGCCCGCTACGTGTGTGCCGTGTCCATTACAGTCACTGGCATCCGCATCATTGTCGACAAAGTCATATCCCGAAATGGAGCGTCCGGCAAATTCAACGTGCGAGTTGTTCACACCCGTATCGATAACGTAAGCCGTTACGCCCGTTCCATCAAAGTTGGCGCTGTAATTGTTATTGAGAGGCAGACTACGTTGATCAATTCGGTCTAACCCCCAAATTGCATTACTTTGGTTTACTTCTGCCGAGACTATTGGGTCTAGTGTAAGAATTCTGTCTTGCTCGATGTATTTAACACGTGGATCAGCACGTAACGCTTTCAGCTGTTCAGGAGCTAACGTCGCAACGAAACCGCTGATCGAATTGTCGAATACTGATTCCACTTGTATTGAGTACAAACCAGACATTCGGTCCACTGATTGTTGTGTGAACTGCTGTAATTCAAGTGAATTATTCATCATCATTTGAGGTTGATGAAATACAACGATATAACGATCAGCGATGGCGACGTCTTCAGGCGCAAGCATCAGTGACGCAGGTGTCTGCGCTAAATCCGCATCATTTGGGAGTTCTGTCGATTGCGAAAAAGCGAGAGAAGAATGGAAACAGAGTGCCGAGGTGATACAACAACTTAGTAGTTTCTTTAACATAGAATGTTCCTTGAAATCATAGTCTTGTTGATTTTTACCTAGTACCAAACTGTCAACACGAAAAGACAGAAAATCAGCGTAGTACGCTCAATACGTGCTGCAGTGACGTTACACCATCAAATTAGACAATAAGCAATAAGATGCATAACTGATAATAATTCGCATACTCAAAAACATGATCAATGACCAAGCTTTATTGAAATTGAAATGTAAAAGCCCATCTAGATTTAGAGCAAAATCCCTAAAATGGAATAACTCTAAACATCGGAGTTGTTAGTTGTTAAATATCCTCTATCCAACCTAAGCTAGCGAGATAAAACCTTCAATCGTGGACTTTGCTAGGGACTCCCTCCTATGGTTCTCACTTAATTGCATAATTGACCTAAATCAACGAACCATTCGTTTATATTCTTTACATATTTGTAAATAAAAAGTAACCACCACCACTAAAAGCAAGCAAAATCAAATCGTGCAAACTTTGTTCGCTTTTAACATCGTTTTTTGCCATAAAAACCATCGATTTTTTGCATTTTATAGAAAAAAACGATTGCTATACCGTGACTTCCAGAGCGTACCAATAAGAAGTACGCCGCCCTAGTGAGAGTGAAAAAATCACTTAAAAAGGAAGTTATTATGAAAACTCTTATAGCAGTGAGCGTCTTGTCAGTCCTATCTTTCGGTGCTTATGCTGAGCGCCAATCCGCAGAACCCATTAAGGTGATCGAACCGGTTGCTGGTCTTAATGCGAAAAAGGTAGAACTGGGTAAAACGTTGTGGTTTGAACCTCGATTATCCGCCTCCAACACCATTTCTTGTAACTCTTGCCATAACATCGCAAAAGGTGGCGTCGATAACCTACCAAGTTCCATTGGTCATAAATGGGCGATTGGTCCTATCAACTCACCAACGGTGTTTAACTCAGACTTAAACTTCGTTCAGTTTTGGAACGGACGCGCCAAAGATTTGCAGGAACAAGCAGCAGGTCCAATTGAGAACCCCCTCGAAATGGCATTCACTCACCAATTGGCTATCGATACGCTAAAATCGATTCCTCAATATCGTGAGTGGTTTAAAGAAGCTTACGGCAGTGAGACAATCACCATCGATAATGTAACCGATGCGATTGCGACGTTTGAGCAAACGTTACGTACACCAAATGCGCCGTTCGATCTTTGGTTGAAAGGCGACGACAATGCACTAACAACAGCGCAAGTCGAGGGTTATAACTTATTCAAGGCAAAAGGTTGTACAGCGTGTCATAGTGGTCCATTGGCTGGCGGGCAAATGTACCAAAAAATGGGCTTAGTGAAGCCATTTGCAACAGACAACCCAGACATAGGGCGCAAAGCGATCACGGGGAATGATTTCGATAAGTTTGTGTTTAAAGTACCGACACTGCGTAACATCGAACTCACCTACCCGTACTTCCACGACGGCTCCGTTTGGGATCTAGAAGAAGCAGTAGCAATGATGGCTGACCTTCAGCTTGGTCAGAAGCTGACGAAAGAGGAATCGGTTAAAATCACTGAATTCTTACGTTCGTTAACCGGTGATCAACCAGAGGTGACTCTTCCTCACCTACCTCCTTCAACTAACGAGACTGCTCGCCCAAATATCTAACTCGGTCGTAAATGAATAACAAAGGAGCCATGATCGGCTCCTTTGCTTGGTTATCAAACCATTCCAACAAACCGTCTCATCTAGCAAAAATAAGGCTTTTCAGTTTGACCTTCATGCTGATACCCCGAAGGCATTATCTTATCTCAATAATCCCCAAATGGGTTCATCGAGAACTCTCCATTTTCAAGCGCTTTGTCAGCCAATTGCCCGCAAGATAGCTGGATACAAAAGCTCGTGGGGCGATTGCATCTAAGCTGCCTTGCGTCGACTCAATATATGCCGCCACTCCTAACCGTTGCATACCTCATCGCATGCGCTCACCCTACTTTTATTAAGAAATACAATGTAATTGAATCTTTTTGTACGAACTTCCAATAATATGTCGATTCGTTGGATTAAGTTCGAGGTCTAAGGATAGAGCAAGATGGGATTCAAAACCGTTCAAACACAATCACATTATGTCGATGGCATACTCGTCACTGCCGAATATCACCGCCTGTCGACAAGATTTACCTTGCGAATTGGCGAAGAGATCCTCTATTCAAAACGGCTTTATGCTATTGCGTTTAGAAATGCCCCAATGACCATTAACAACCAGTGTTATCGTGTTAGGGTCATTTGGTGCTTAATTTGGCGAGCAAGGTTAACTAAAGACGACACAGTGGTGATAGAAGAACTGATTGATAAACGACGCTCAAAGTCATTATTTACACTTGTATTCTCTACTATCATGCGAAGTTTAAAGTATGTATTCAGTTAAGCAGTTTCAAATAGAGATCCCCCCGTATTTAAAACTGCAACATGATCAGGCAAGTCGATTAAGCAACATTCACCGATTTTTTCGCTCCGCGGTCTTGTTCAAAAAACTCGCCATGTAATGCGCAAATCGCTTGTTGGTATTCATCATCACTGACGACAAACTGCACATTCACGTTTCTCATTGATGAATGGAGTGCTATCGGTGTGACTCCGCGATTCATCAGGGCTAACACGCCTTTCGCCAGTGTTTTGTTAGTATCAATTTGAGAGCCAATCGCAGAAATCAGCGCAACCATTTTGCCGGTAATAGAAGCTCGTGGATGGCGTTTTTCCGCCTTATAGAGCACTTTATTTAAGCTATCGACACTGCCACCTAGGTAATACGTTATTGAATTCGCATTCATCTCTTTACCGATAAGATTGACGCGGGCATCAGCAATGATTTCCATCAGTTCGTAACTGACATTATCCACTTTTCCAACCATGGTTTGGTCGAACAGGTGAAGCGCAAATACTTTCTGCTTACCCGCAATAATTTCAATGCGGTCACTTTCCGGACGGTAATCCGCAGAGATTAGAGTTCCCTTGTGCTCAGGTTCAAAGGTATTTTTGATCTGCAATTCAATACCACTTTCGCGAAGACCTGCGGCGGCATTAGGGTGAATAGCTTCCATACCAAGGTTTGCCAATTGATCAGCCACATCATAATTCGTAAATCCAATCGGATTGACACTGTCGACACCGACCACTTTTGGATCGGCAGAACTTAAATGGTATTCCTTATGAATAATGGCTAAATCGGCTTTGACTGTTGCTGCAATTCGGCTGAAAGTCATCTCGCTGTAACCACGGTCATACGTATGCATCAACCCTTCTTTGCAGTACGCGTAACCTGTCACGATTGGAAGTTCTTGGGTAACATCAATCCCTTCAAAGGCTTCATGTATTGTGTCATCCAAGCTTAGAGGTTGCTGATTATCCCAACCGGACAGATCAACAAAAGTCGAATTAATCCCCATGTTCTTGAGCTTTAATGCCGTATTGTAGGCACTGTGTGCTTCACCAATTGAAGAGAGAAACTCGCGGATTTGAGGTAAGTAATGACGCAGAGAGAACTGCCCGTACTGACAAGTTTCTAGGATGTTAGTCACGCAAGTTTTTGCTTCTGAAATGCGAGACCTAATGAACTTATCAGCTCTCATACGATTCATCGGGTCAGCAAAAATGTGCTCGTTGGTCAGGAGCATACGGCTTTCAACATACGCTAACGCGTCTTGCCACGCTTCATCTCGTTTGGCTATCAATTGGTAGACACCCGGTTTACTGGTCTTTTTGCATTCCAATAGTGCATCGGTCATTCCGCCATAAGCAGAGACAACAAAAATACGGTTATATGGATTTTGTGGACGAAGGAGAATATTGTCGAGCACAGCATCAAATGCTGTCATCGATGTACCGCCGATCTTTTCTACGGTAAGTGTCATGATGGACCTTAATGGTTGGTAATTTGAAAGAATGGATAAGAAAAAGAGGCGAAACCTCGCCTCTTTAAAACCTTAATGGGTTAATCAACGAGAGGATAAACGCCGTTTTCATCGTGAACTTCTGCGCCTGTGATGGGCGGGTTGAACACACAAGCCATGGTCATTTCTTTGTTTTTATAAGCTCGTAGATAGTGCTCGTCATGCTTGTCTAGAATATATAGCGTACCCGGTTTAATTGGGTACGTTTCACCGCCGACTACTTCGATCTCACCTTCTCCACTCATACAAAATACAGATTCCAAATGGTTCTGATAATGAATGTGCGTTTCCGTACCCTCATAGATGGTCGTGATGTGAAATGAAAAGCCCATGTTGTCATCTTTCAAGAGCATACGGACACTTTCCCAGTTATCCGATACCACGCGCCTTTCGCTATTGCGACACTCGTCGAGTGTTCTAACGATCATGATCTGTTCCTTATTTATGATGCTTGTTTGAAATGTTTGTTTGCGATGGCTTCTACCGAGCCCTCGAAGATATTAAGCCCTTGGGTAAGTTCGGCTTCAGAAATGGTCAATGGGCAGAAAAACTTCACCACTTCATCATTTGGGCCAGCGGTTTCAATGACCATACCATTGTCAAAACAGGTTTTTGCAATGTTGCCCGCGATGTCACCACTCTTACATTCAATACCAATCATCATGCCGCGACCTTTACGCTGCACGAACAGCTCAGGATAACGCTGTACGCAACGTTGGATCACGCTCTCGACTTTGCTGGAACAAGATTTGATATGAGCTTCAAAGTTACTCGTCGACCAATAGGTTTCTAGCGCTTTGGTTGCCGTAATGAAAGCATGATTGTTACCGCGAAACGTGCCGTTGTGCTCGCCTGGTTTCCATTTATCTAATTCAGGTTTGAGCAAAACAATCGCCATTGGCAGACCATAACCGCCAATAGATTTTGAAAGCGTCACCATGTCCGGCTTGATAGCTGATGGCTCAAAGCTAAAGAAAGTACCTGTGCGACCACACCCTGCTTGGATGTCATCAACAATCAGTAAAATATCGTGAGCTTTGCACAGCTTACTAAGTCGTTGCAGCCACTCGTTGGAGGCAACATTCAAACCGCCCTCGCCTTGCACGGTTTCCAGTAGAACGGCCGCTGGCTTGTCTATGCCTGCCGAATTGTCAGTCAGCATGGTTTCAAATAATTTCAGCCCATCAATACCCGCATAGCCTTCAAATGGAATTCGCGTGACGTTGTTTAAACTTGATCCCGCTCCTTGACGGTGGTGTTGATTACCCGTCGCTGCAAGCGCACCTGCCGTACAGCCATGAAAACCATTAGTAAAGGCCACAATGCTGCTACGACTCGTTACTTTTTTGGCGAGTTTGATGGCAGCTTCAACAGCGTTAGTTCCCGTTGGACCTGTAAATTGAACTTTGTAGTCCAGCGCTCTTGGTTGAAGAATGTATTGGTTTAACGCTTCAAGAAAGGCGGCTTTTGCTTCTGAATGCATATCCAAGCCGTGTGTAATGCCATCCATTTCAATGTATTCAAGCAACGCTTGCTTAAGTACTGGATTGTTATGACCGTAATTGAGAGATCCCGCTCCAGCAAGAAAGTCGAGGTAACGTTCACCTTGCTCTGTTTCTAACCAGCAACCTTTCGCACTACGAAAAACAACCGGAAAACTGTTTGAGTATGAACGTACGTTGGATTCCTGCTTTTTAAAAATATCCATGATAAGACCGTTATTTGATTCCTATTAGTGGGTTTATTTGAGGGGGATACGATACAAATATTCAGTATCGTGCTTGCCTTTAAAGTGTTTATCTTCATCCAAGAAGGTGGTCACTTCACCGTCATTGCCATTTTGCGCATCAAGCTTTTTGAATAATGCCCAAGATGCATCATTTGCCTTGGTGATCGTGGTTTCAATGGCAGTAACATTTTCGAGACCTTCTCGGTCAAGAATGTTTTTGAGCATTTTGAAAGCCAATCCATTGCCTCTAAATCGCGGTGCGACGGCGACTTGCCAAATGAACAATACATTGAGCTCATCCGGTTTCTGATAACCAGAGATGAAACCAGCGATCTCACCTTTGTGCTCAACGAGAACACAGGTTTTGCTGAAATGGCTAGATTGGAGGAAGTTACAATATGAAGAGTTCATATCGAGCGGCGGACAATCTGCGATTAAACCATAAATGTCGTCGCCATCAGACACGACAGGTTCACGAAAAATCCATTTTTTGCTTGGGTCTTCTCCAATTTCTGGATACATCACCCAAGGTGCTGAGGTAATCATATGTAGATACATATCCTTCGTACACTAATTAAATTTCCTTTTTATTATGCACACCGATTGTGCATAAAAATCAAACTGACCAGCTCTAAATACCCGTTTATTTGATCCAGATCGCACGAAGGCAAAGTGCAGATGACTTTAAAAATAGTTTGAGCTCTAATGTATTTATAGGGTTAAGAGTATTTTTAGACAGATGCGCTGCACATTATCGATATTGTGGCGTAAAAAAAGCTTTGAACAGGAAGAAAGTCGTAGCCAATTTCTGGCTAGATATGAAGAATTCAGAAAAGAAAACGGCACGTTGAGACGTGCCGTTTTTTTAGTTGTTATGAAAGACGCTCAAACTACGCTTTCGCTTTCTTCATTGATTTTGATGTTGGGCGAGGTTCATCCATTAAACCTTTCACTAGAGATACCGTTGCAACCAACAATACGATTGTGAATGGTAAACCAGTTGTTACCGCCATTGCTTGTGCAGCCGCTAGACCACCGCCAAGCATTAGCGCGATTGCAACTAAACCTTCGAATGTACACCAGAACACACGTTGAGGTGTTGGTGCGTCCACTTTACCACCCGCTGCAATCGTATCGATTACAAGAGAACCAGAGTCCGCTGATGTGATGAAGAACACCACAACCAGAATAATACCCACGATAGAGGTTATTTGAGACAGAGGCATCACATCTAGCATCGCGAACAGTTTAAGTGGAAGCTCTGCATCAAATACCGCTTGGTAACCATCGTTCACGTATTGGCTGATCGCCGTACCACCGAATGCCGTCATCCATAATACACACACGGTTGATGGGATCAGGATTACACACACGATAAACTCACGAACGGAACGACCACGAGAAACACGCGCGATAAACATACCTACGAATGGTGACCATGAAATCCACCATGCCCAGTAGAACGCCGTCCAGCCTTGAGAGTAATTCACGTCTTCACGACCGAATGGCATCGATAGTGCTGGAACATTCGCAAGGTATGACATGATGTTCTCAAAGAAGCCCGTCATGATTGCGAGCGTTGGACCCACGATGATCACGAACAATAGCAATAGTGCTGCTAAACCCATGTTGATTTCAGACAGACGTTTTACACCACTATCTAAACCCGCAACTACCGAGATTAACGCTAATGCCGTAATGATCACGATAAGCACGACTTGCGTTGTCTCTGTCATCGGGATGCCGAACAAGAAGTTTAGACCCGTTGCTGCTTGTGATGCACCGTAGCCAAGAGAAGTCGCAAGACCAAACACAGTTGCAACAACGGCTAGGATATCAATAACGTGACCAACCCAACCCCAAACTCGCTCGCCGAAAAGAGGATAGAAAATAGAACGCATCGTTAGAGGCAAGCCCTTGTTGAACGAGAAGATCGCTAAACCAAGAGCCAACAGTGCGTAGATTGACCAAGGGTGAAGTGCCCAGTGGTAAATCGTCGCTGCCATGCCTAGTGCAGATGCCGCCGCGGTATCCCCCTCTGCTGCGCCTAATGGAGCCCAGTCAGTACGGATACCATTCTCAACGTTCACGCCGCCAAGTGCAGCACTGAAGTGAGACATAGGCTCAGATACGCCGAAGAATACCAGACCGATACCCATACCAGCCGCGAATAGCATCGCTAACCAGCCCGCGTAAGTGTAGTCTGGTGTTGCTTCTGTACCACCGATACGAACGCGACCAAGTGGCGTTACGATCAGAATCAAACACACCACGACAAACACGTTGCCCGCAGATAGGAAGAACCAATCAAGGTTAGATACAAGCCAACCACGCAAACCCGCAAAAAACGGCTCTACTTGTTGTCGGAAAGTCAGTGTTAACACTACGAACAGGATGATCGACATGCCTGAAATAGCAAACACACGGTTGTGAATATCAAGTCCGAAAGGACCTACTTTTAACGCGACGTTGTCCTGACCAATCTGGTAATCAGTATCGATCGGGTTCACCTTACCGTCGGGGCGCTGTATACCGCCATTATTGTCGGTGCTCACGATTTATCTCCTTAAAAACGTGGCTAGATTAAATTCAAATTAAGCTTGTGTAGGAAGCTGAGTGATGACTTTCTTGTGTCACTTGCTGCAAAGCTTATGTGCGATCGTTGTGTCGCTTTTAGAAGGGTTGCTCTACTTTATAATTTTACCCTCAACAGCCATGATATCGCATTGCATTTTGTTATCAGGACGACTAATTATTTTTGTTGTCAATTCACCGAACCACTATTGCCAAACCACGGACAATGGCATGTCACCGTCAAAGTGATACTGCAGTTGTGCCTGCAACAACTCGGCGGTTGCAAGTGCATCCGTAAGGGCATGATGAGGCTGATAAACAGGTAAATGGTAACGCTCACGCGCATGTCCGAGTCGCACAGACCCAGGCTTTTTACCTTTGAGTTTATTTAACCAACCTTCACATTGTCGACGCTGAATTGCGTATTCGATATCCAAGGTGTCAACGACTGGAAATTGAATCCCCTCACCTATACTGTTTAACAAGGCATTATTGAAGAATTGTCGCTCAATGTTTTTGTAGTGCACGACCACAATCTTACCTGCCAACGCATCAAGAATGGCATCAAGAATTTGTTCAAGTTGAGGTGCATTCTTCACTTCAGAATCGGTAATGCCGTGAATCACCACCGACTCTTCATTCAGTTCTCGATTTGGATTCACAACCCAATGACGAGAGCCACTGCACTGTACGCGGCCTAGGGTAAATGGTACCAAGCCTATGGTGAGAATGGCGTCTTCCTCTGCGTTTAAGCCAGTAGTCTCAAAATCGACGGAGACAAACGGTACCTCTTTTAGTGGCGTATCACCATTCACAATAGGCGTAGAGTAATAACGTTTTAATCGAGTATCTTTCGCTTGTTCGGAAAGTTGCTCGAAGAAAACCGCCCAATCGGGGGTCTGGCTGGTATCAAGCAAATCTCGACTATCTTGCTTCTGTTTAGAAAACCACATCATTTGCCACTTCTCTGGTAACGGAACTTAATGTAGTTCTGTGCGTTGCTTAGGATTTGGAATGCAGCTTTTAAGTTGCGACGCTCAAACTCCGACATTTCTTCTGGCTCGATGTTGTTATCGGGCTCTTCCCCATTTTCAATATCCAGCGCTTGATGTCGGATTCGCACCATGTAGATCAACTCCATAGCGTCTTTTAAATCCATGCCGCGGCCTTTCGGTAAGATGCCCGCATTGTTGATGTCATCCAAACGCTCAAACGAGTTTTGCGAACGAGAGCCAATCGCCAACGCGTGCACCCGAATCAGATCCGCCATTGGTGCGGTACCACGACGCTTCAAGTTGATGGAATTGCGATGACGTCCGTCTTTCTCCATTACAAAGTCTTTGAAGAAGCCTAGTGGTGGTGTACGACGGATTGCGTTATAAGCCATACAAGCCAAGAAACGATTGTTCTTCTTAGCACGACGGACAATGAACCCGCTCAGTTGCTCAGCCCATTTCACGCGTCCATGTACACCAAGTAAATCGAAGAAAATACTGCTATGCAGAAGGCGTTCTGGCGTTGGATTATCAATCCAGTTCGCAAAGCACTCTTCCCATTCTGAGCGCGTTTTACGCCATTGTGGGTTAGTTGCCATAATGTCGCCAGTACAGTAGGTGTAACCGCACTCGGCTAATCCATCACAAACGAATTTCGCGAACTGAGCAAAATACTCACCATGCAATGTTGGGTCGTAGCTGTTGTCTAGAATCAGCGCGTTGTCTTGGTCTGTGACGATAAGCTGTTCATCACGCGCCATGGAGCCCATCGCCAACAAACAATACGGGATGGGCGCAGGACCTATTTCTTGCTCTGCTAGCTCTGCCAATCTTTGCTTAAAACTGCTGCCAATAACCGACATCGCTCGTCCAACCATGTGCGCATTTGCGTCTTCGCTCACCATTCGGACAAAGCAGTCTTTCACTTGTTTAGATACCGCTTTGAGATCTTCTACCGAGTTTTGCTGGAAGATAGAACTCACTAGCAACAAGCTGTTTTGCGACTCATAACGGACGATATCCGTCATGCTGATTACGCCAATCGGCTTTTTATCTTTTAGGATTGGAAGATGATGGACGTTGTAACGCAGCATTGTCAGCATAGCTTCAAACACGTAAGCACTGTAATCGAGCGACACAACGTCGTAGCTCATCACTTCACTTACAGGAATATCGCTGTCTCGACCTTCAGCTAAAACGCGAACGCACAGATCTTTCTCGGTCAAGATACCAAGCAGTTGGTCATCGTCGTCTTCAGTAATGTCTTCTTGCGCGCGGACAATCAAAAGCGCAGTGACGCCCTCTTCTGCCATTAAGATCGCCGCTTCACGAACCGTTGCACTGGCTTCTAGCGTCACTGGCTCACGACTTAAGATCTTGCGCGCTTTCGCAGTCGTAAAGTCATTCCCATCTGAATGGTTTGATACAGCGGTACGCAGCCTCGCGCTGTCTTCCAACTCCATGAAATCGGCGAAGTTCTCAAACTCGTCACATAGCTCCGTAAAGATCTTCTCTGGAATGCAGTAAACCAAGGTGTCTTCAATCGCTTTGGCTGGCATACGGACACGGTTGTTCATCAACAACCCCATTTGTCCAAACAAACCACCAGCATCAATACGGTTGTACAACTCCCCTTTACGGCGGAAGATTTCCACCACACCACTACGGATCATGTATAAATCACGAATGTCATCGCCTTTCTTGAGAATGTCCGTCCCTGCGCGGTAATAGGCGACTTCGGCATTCATTGCGATGTTTCTTAGGTGCTCTTCCGGTAAATCATCAAAAGGTGGGTATTGGCTAATGAAATTGAGTACTTCTAATTGCTCGGCTTCCATTCTTTATTCCATACATTGCCTAAACTAAGGCGATAAATATCACCAAGAAAATAATCAGACAATAAATAAATTGAGACGTCAGATAAAAAGCTGTGCAACCGTCGAAAAGCGGAATAATAACTGATGATTATTGAAACGAGTGTGTCTAAAATTGCTTGTTTTCATCTAAAAATCAGCAGTAAAAAACACAATGCATTCACGCGATAGATATTTACTTTAAAAGCTCTCGCAATCGTTTTCTTGTGATCTAAATTACATATTGAACGCAAGAACAAAAATCCGTATATTGCGCGTGCCTACGCGGCACACCCTACAATGCACAACGCTATCCTGCTTCCACTGGTGCATTGATATTGGTGTTTAATTACTTCCATGCAAAACAAACCTTCCTCTTTTTCTCGCTTTTTTAAAGAATCGGGCGCTTTGTTACACCTATCGGTCCCTATCATTCTGATGCAACTTGCCACTCAGTCGATGGGCTTTATCGATACCACAATGGCAGGACAAGTGAGTGCTGCCGACCTTGCTGCGATCGCACTTGGCACCAGTTTATGGCTACCCGTTTCGCTATTGCTTCGCGGCATCATCATGGCATTAACACCTGTTGTGGCTTACCACCGCGGCGCACAAAGTTTAAATAACGTGCGTATCGCGTTTATTCAGATGCTTTGGTTGTCTGCGTTTGTCAGTGCGATTCTGATTGTTTACTTACTACTTGGGGAAACCATTCTCGTTGGCTTAGGTGTTGCACCTGAGATCATCCCTATCGCGAGTGATTACGTTGTCGCGTTGGCGTTTGGTGTTCCAGGCATTGCGCTTTTCTACACTTTGAATGGCTTCTGCGAAGGGATGAACAACACTCGCGCACCGATGTTGATTTCTGTGATTGGTTTGTTGGTAAACATCCCTGTTAACTACATTCTGATTTACGGTAAATTCGGCATGCCGGCTCTGGGTGCGGTTGGTTGTGGCTGGGCTACTAGCTTGGTTTACTGGCTGATGTCGGCCCTGCTGTTTAGCTACATCAAGAGCCATCACCACTATAAAAACATTCTTCACTTCGCAGAATTAAAACCAGTATGGCAAGAGATCAAACAGCTGTTCAAACTCGGGATGCCGATTGGCTTAAACATTGCGGTTTGTGGCAGTATCTTCGCGGTGATTGCCCTGTTGATTGGTCGTATCGGTGCGGAGAACGTTGCAGCGGCGCAAATAGCACTGAATATCTCTAGCATGACGTACATGATCCCAATGAGTCTTTCATTTGGTATCACGATTCGCGTTGGTCATGCATTGGGTGAACAAAAGCTTGAAACGGCCTCTCACCGCAGTTTGGTAGGCATTATTACTGCCGCGCTACTGTCGTTGATTTCAGTCGGCTTCTTCTTGCTGTTCCCAGAGTGGATCATTCGTTTGTACACCACAGATCCTGTGGTTTCAGCAACAGCGGCTACACTGCTGATGTTTACTGCGATGTACCAATTCAGCGATGCACTGCAGACCTCTGCAAACGGTGCTCTGCGTGGCTACAAAGATACTAAGATCCCAATGATTCTGGCAATTCTTGCTTACTGGGGCTTGGCACTTCCACTGGGTATGTTGCTGGGTATCACCGATGAAATCGTTCCTGCTATGGGCGAAGAAGGCTTCTGGATTGGTATCGTGACAGGATTAACTACCGCGGCAATTGCAATGCTGATTCGCTTGGCGCTAGTGATTAAGAAGTACAATCAAACTACGAATGAACTTGATGCTAAAGAACTTGTATTGAACTGATGAACAAAGGAGCTCACTTGAGCTCCTTTGTTCATTTTTAGTTAGGGCTGCTTTAACACTTTGCCATAGAACTTAATTAGAGACTGCTCTGCAAATGTATTAAGCATCTTATTGAAGCGCTCTCTCTCAGACACTTCGACCATTGTAGACCTCACTTCAAGTATTGTTCTTACGGACAATTCAGTCGGCGAAATCAGTTCTGCGCTGCGTGTTAGCGAGCCCAAAGAATGGGTCAATTCAAGAGTTGGAGGAATATCCGTAATTTCCCATAAATTGTTAGTATCGTAATACACATCAGACACAACTCTCACTCCATGGAAAAGTGCAGGGTACTTCTCATTGTACATTTTCAGGTCAACCAATTCCTTCTTGATCCATGCATCATGCTCTTCATATTGAAGCTCTTCTTCCACACCTATAAACGGCTCGATGACCGACTCAGACCGGACAACGGTTCGAGTCGACATAGTGTCGAGATTTTTGACCTGAAATTCGGGGTTGCCGATGCTTGTTACCACTTCGGAATATTCATCCGTTAATTTTTCGATACGTTCAGCTTCACCCAGTTCATACAAATTGGCACGCACCAACCCTGCATATTCACCGACGTAAACCCTTTCTTGAACTTCTTTTTGTCCACCAAAATCATCAAATAAAATCACGGTGTCAGTATTCATTTTCCATCGGTAACGGCTTTGTTGCATTTGTCCAAGTTGAGCGTCTTGCGTCAATGGAAGAGACACTTTGCTTTGAATCCACTCAGGTGTGTACTGCCAATTGGTTTGTGTATCAGTTGGGTCTACACAATAACGTTGTTCACCATACTCAAAACAAACAACTACATGGTTAAATGCCGTCATTGTTGGCAGCAATACCCCTTCTGTTTTGATTTGCTTTGTTGCGACCAAAACTAACTCAGCGTCCAAGCCCAGTTTATTCAATAATCCGAGTAGCAAAACAGATTTATCTTTACAGTCACCCAAGCGGTTTTCAATCGTCTCGGCAAGGTCATGCGGTGTCATCGCATGACCGAACTTTGAACGCGAAACGTAACGAATATCACGAGACACAAAGCTCAAAATGCGTTTAATTTTCTCATCAGTGTCGATTGCGCCATGAGTCAATGTTTGAAACAGCGGCTCTAAGCCCGATTGATCTCTAAACGCTGTGTTCATGGTGGTCGACGCGCGATCCGCGACATCTTGCCATGTTCTCATAGACCCCAAAGCAATGCGACTAATAGCATCACGCCACTTAACCTGATAATCACCATCAAAAGCAGCGATATTGTGCCCCAAACATGAGAGAGTTGAATTGGTCTGTTTACAATTCACATCTTCGCTGTCATTTGCCCAATAAACTGGCGAAGCCTCATCCCACACGACATCGAGTCGGAAACTATCCATTGGGTAGCTACGTTGTGTATGTAGCTCTTCAGCCCAATCATGTTCCATCATTGAACGTTGAGTAATGATTTCATACTTCAAGACAGCAATACTACCTTCTTCCAAGCCTGGGATTGCTAAAGCGATCTCTTTTTGACTGGAAAAGGTGTTATAAACGCCTGTACCTAGCACCTGAATTTGAGATGGGTCAATCTGCTTTATCACTCCGTTTGGTGAAACTGATGCAGCCGCTTTGATTATCACTTTTTCATAATTAGGGTCAAAGTACAGCCCCATCGTCCCATGCGATTCAACGTCGACAAACCTTGGAAAGTAGTTGACTAATGTTTGCTCTTTTCTAACAACGTCGGCTCGAACATTAAACTTAGTTTCACGTAAAAGCTGAGCCATTGCAGAATGTGATTTATCTTTGGGGATGAGAGCTAACGCGTCCCGTAGACCGTCTTGTGATAACTTCCAGTCGATTTGGGGATACTCGTTAGCATGCACACCTAACGATCCAGCAATAGCGACTAGGCTAAATAACTGAGTTAAATTCATTGTAATGTGAACTCCTTTGCCATCGCTGCAAACTCTGGTTTTCTCTGAGAGTAAGTTTTAGCGGGTTGATCTAGGATTCCCATTAGCTCATAGCTATTATCACCAGAGTGAAGCAAAGTCACGTAACCCGAAGCTAACATTGAGCCACTTTCCTTGGTGCAGACTAACTCTACCTTGAGCGCAAAATCGTTACCGACAAAGCTGCGTGACTCTACACAACGAGACGCACCAATCTCCTCATCAATCCATTGACGACGCTCATGCATGTGCTCGTTAATATCCTGGAGCTCTCGGTTATTAAACACGATTAGGTAAGAACCAAACTCTTCACTCGCAAACTCTGCTAACGCTGAGCCATCACTGTACGTACCAATCTCTAAACGATGCCAATTAGCACCATGGAAAGTGAGCTGAAAATCCTGTCCCTGTTCAATGTAAGTAGATTGATCTGGGTACGCTTCTAAACTGTCTTTCATTACGGAATTGTTGTACATCACGCCATACATCAACAGCACACCCGGTGTCATAATGATTACGACCAACCATTCCAAAGGATGGTAACCACCTTTTTTGCCTGTAAACTCAATATCGCTTCGCTGACGTTTGAAATTGTTTACTCGATAAGAAAAAGCAGTAAATGAAGTAGCAGTAAGTAAATATGCAACGAAATCTAGCCATAAGGGTGTTGCCCACTGCGAAGTTAGGGAGAAGTAAATCGTTGATAACAAGAACCCTAATGCACCTAAGTAATAAACGGTACGAACATTGAGGTTCTTATTATCCTCTTCGAGTTCACAAAGCGTGCGATCCAAGCTGCGAAATGCGAAGTATTGGAAAATCGCCAGCCAAGGAACAAAAAACCATAAAAACGGTTTGAAGTTTCTAGCGGATAGTTGGTCTATTTCTTTAATACGGCGATAGAGCCAAAAGTTTGTGTAAAAGCCGAGAGTACTGAAAGCTAAAAACCAATCAAAAATTGGTTTTCTTGGATACGCCACTTTCATTTTTTGAGTAGGCGCGTCATCAGAAGACGATTTATCTAACACTTCTTCGCAAGGCATACTGCTGGTTTCTTGCATTTTAAAATCCATATTTTAATTCAAAGCCAAAACGTACATTGATCCGACTGCGTCACATTGCATTTCAGTCATAAGCTCGAAAGATATTTCTAACTCACTCGTTATATTTATATTTTATAAATCGGCGATATTAACAAAGATGCAGTAAAACACGAATGAAAGAGGCTTAACGCATCTACTTTTGTGATTAACGTTAAATAATAACTAACGCAAATTATTCTCTTCTCTGCTGGTTTTTACTTCCAAATGTTGAGTTTCAAAAAATCACTACTCGTATAGTTGAGTATCGCATTACGCCTCCTTACAAAGCCGTACCAATCATTACAATTAAATTTATAGATAAGCCTTATATTTCACGTTTGTTTCACGTTTTCTTTGATACAAGACGCATCATAAAAACCAAACACATCAGTAAATTAGGGAATATTTATGAAAAAGCCCACCTTTGGGCCTTTACAGCCTGTTGCTGTATTTGCGCTATTTTCGCTTGTCTTTTTGTCCACTTCGCGGATTTTATTAGCCTTTTGGCTCTCTGACCGGATCGAATCTTTTAACGACCTTATTTACATTCTTGGTCAGGGTTTACGCGTCGATTTTGCAACGATTTGTTGGTTGTTTATCCTGCCAGGCTTACTATCTGCGCTGTTACCGGTGACCGGTAAGATTGGTGAGTGCTGGAAATGGTTACTCCGTTGTTGGATGGTCGTTGGTCTATGGATCTTGGTATACATGGAGCTCGCTACCGCTCCGTTTATACAAGAATACGATCTTCGTCCGAACCGTTTGTTCGTGGAATACCTCATTTATCCGAAAGAAGTATTCAGCATGCTTTGGACTGGCTACAAGTTAGAACTGTTCATCGGCACGCTTGGTACGGTTATTACGCTTTTCTTAGGTTGGAAATGGAGTAAGAAGCTGACGGATAATGCTCAGCAAGTAAACTGGAAATGGCGTCCTGTTCTTGCAATTTTAGTGGTTCTGATTGGTGTCGCTGGCGCTCGTTCATCTTTGGGTCACCGCCCTCTTAACCCTGCAATGGTGGCATTTTCGAATGATCCTCTAATGAACGATCTAGCACTCAACTCTTCCTATTCACTGTTGTTTGCTGTCAACAACATGAAGTCAGAAAAGAGCGCAGAGCAGTTTTACGGAAAAATGGATGATCAGAAGATGCTCGACATCGTTCGCGCTTCTTCTGCTAAGTCTGATTTTGATCCATCTTTACTTCCAACCATGAACAGCAACCAAGCAACATATCAAGGAAAGCCAAAGAACTTGGTTATCTTGCTTCAAGAAAGTTTGGGCGCTCAATTCGTTGGTTCCTTGGGTGGTCTTCCTCTTACACCTAACTTCGACAAGTTGATGAATGAAGGTTGGCAGTTCACTCAGATGTACGCAACGGGTACGCGTTCTGTTCGTGGTATCGAAGCGGTGACAACAGGTTTCCCACCATCACCATCACGTGCAGTGGTAAAACTAAGCAAAAGCCAAACAGGTTTCTTTACTATTGCTGACTTACTGAAAAACCGCGGTTACCACACTGAGTTTATTTATGGTGGTGAAGCAAACTTCGATAACATGAAAACCTTCTTCTTCGGTAACGGCTTCGACCAGATTGTGGAAGAAAAAGACTATGAGAACCCTGAGTTTGTTGGCTCTTGGGGTGTAAGTGATGAAGATCTTTACACTAAAGCGGACCAAGAGTTTGAGCGCTTATCGAAAACTGACAAGCCTTTCTTTAGCTTGGTCTTCAGTTCGAGTAACCACAGCCCATACGAATACCCAGAAGGTAAGATTGAACCTTACGATGCTGAGCATATGACACGCAATAATGCCGTTAAATACTCAGACTATGCGATTGGTACGTTCTTTGATAAAGCGAAAAAATCTTCTTACTGGAACGATACTATCTTCATCGTCATTGCTGACCATGATGCTCGTGTATTCGGTGCTAACTTGGTGCCAGTGAAGCACTTCCACATTCCTGCTTTAATCATTGGTAAAGACATCAAACCGCGCAAAGATGACCGCATTGCAAACAACATCGACATGCCACCAACACTGCTGTCTTTGATTGGTATCGATGCAAAAACACCGATGATCGGTCGTGACCTGACTAAGCCTTTGGCTCGTGAAGATGAACGTGCAATGATGCAATATGACAAGAACTTTGGTTACCTAACCCGAGATAACCTTGTTGTATTCTCTCCGGGTGAGAAAGTATCAACAATGCAATACGATTTTGATAAACAAACCATGGAGCCGATGGAAGTTGATCCAGCCGTTATTGAACGCGCGAAAGCCAATGCACTATTTGCTTCTAAGGCGTACCAAAACAACTGGTATGCATCCAAAGCGGTTCAGTAGTCATACCAAACATTCACTGAGCTATAAATGAATAAAAGGAGCGCCCAATGCGCTCCTTTTTGTTTTCTCACATTGTTGTATTCTTAGTGTCTGCAGTCCCTATTCAAGCCACATGTTTTTCAAAGACATCACACCCATTCGGTCAGTTTCTGCTCCATGTAGTTCTTCAGATTGAGAGTAGACAATGTGCTCTCTCCAAAGCGGCGCATAATGGTAGTTCTGTATCAACCAATCCTCCGCTCGGAATAGCTTCTCTAGCAATCCATGACTGTCTTCACTTTCACGCATCAATCCATCAACGAACTGCACTAAACTGTTTTTCTCTTTCTCGCTCAAACATCGAGTAAACGCGTCACTGGCAAGCATCCACTCGTAATACTGATAAGCTCGGTCATCGCCAAATACGTAACAACCATAACCGACATCAGCGATCGCACGTTTCTCGTCGTCTGGGCTTTGAATCGTCCACTCAACACCAAGCTCGGAAAGTATCTCAATGAGTGGATCAAGCTCTGCTTTTAAGTTCTCACGAATTTCGATCACCACTGGACGCTTTGGCTTTGTCATTTGGCTTTCAAACAGGTGAAAACCTTTGTCTTGGTGCTCGTTCATCAGACTATTTGCTAACTCTACGCGCTGATCAGCATGCTTTCTAAAGTGATGAACAATCCAAGCACGCTCTTGCTTGCTCAATTGGTTTTTGTGGTAGAAAAAATGAAGGACAGAACAACCATTTTGCTTACTGTGATCATTTCCGACATTATCAAGATGAATCGCGCGCTGCATTTGCTGAATGTGCGCATGACCCACTTTGCTACAGGGTGACAATGACCAAAATTCAGCCATATCAATCAACCCTCCAATGCCAAAATACCGAGGATTTCTTTTGAGTGTCCAATGGTGACTCTCCAATCGTTCCGCATAATAGGGACCTGTTCCAATAGGCTTATGTGGCTGTTCACAATCCATAATTGCCGTGTGTTTGTCACACAATAAATTGAGGAATACAGGGTCATTTTGACGTAGATAAAACGTCACCCATTGCCCTTCGACATTGATAGAATCAAGGTGGCGAAACAGGACCGAAAACGGATGAGCCTCGTTTAATCTTCGCTCAAAGTTCGCTTTAATATCAGTGCCGCTCAATCGCTTACCATTGTGGAAGGTTACGTCACTGCGCAAGCGAATTCGAACATGGTCTCCCTTATTTTCAAATGCGTGCGCAAGTTCGGGCAAGATGCTTTGAGAGTGAGGGTCAAAACGCAGCAGTGTATTGTAAATGCTATCTATTAGCATCACCGAACGCACAGAGTGAGCTTGATGTGGTCGCCACTCTGGTAATTGATAAGGTGCGATATAAACCAGGGTATTTTGCTTGTTCAGTTCGGTTTGCGCATCACCCAACCACAGAGGCAAGTTTTCTTGAAACACCAATTCGCCATCAAACTGCTCTGCAAGTTGATGTGCTTGGTTGATTTTTCCCGCTTTAACCCACTCTTCTAATGCCTGCTTTAACGCCTCTTCAAACGTCACAAGTAGTGTGAGCGTGGACACGTTTCCCCGCCCCTTACCCGGAGCCCAAGTCACCCAACCATATGATTCCATTGCCACCATCAATTTACTGACATTTCGATCGCTACATTGTAGTTGTTCTGCTAGTGATGCGATGGTGACTGGCTTTCTCTCCTGAGTTTGATAGTGCCGACTCAATTGACGTAAGCGGCTCAAATGCGAGGCAGATTTAAAAGATGAACTATCCATATTCATGTGTTCGTTATTTGTTCCCAATTAGACTTTCATACTATCTCTAAAGTCATACAGGAGGTCAATATGAATACCATTTACTACTCTTACTATACATTAAGTGCCGAGCGCCATCGAAATACACCAAAACCAGAACCAGTAAGAACCAACCAATCTAGAGTGAGTTCATTCTTTCAAACTGTGTTTTCGGTCTTACTCTTTGTGTAAGCACGGATCGAGATAAGGAGCGCCTGACGCGCTCCCTTTTGTTTCACTGTTTCACTAGTATGGTGCTAGCCGGCTTTCTTTTGCTTGACGAAGGCATTAACGTAGCACTCAACAGTGCGATCCCCATCCCACCGGCAAGGATGAAATACATCAATACAAACTCTTGTGTATGGGCATAGGTAGAAGCAATAAGCCAATACGCGATAGGTCCGGTACTAAAGCTTAATGTGTACTTAACGGCGTAGATCCTAGAGCGCCATTTCGCATCGGAATAACGGCCAATAAGCCAATCGTTCACCGGTATTTGCGCGTACGTACACAACATCAAACCAACAAACACCAGAACCAAAGACCATTCATGAGTAACCGTCGCCAATAGCAGGAATAACAGCTGCCCACCAGTAATGCAGGCGAGCAGCTTCTTGATATCAACACGATCTATCAACTCACCCACAACAAGCTGAATAAACGCAGCACAGACAAAAATAGAGGTGGTCAACGTGCTTGAAAGGCTCAATGATTGGCTAAACTGTACGTCCATGATTTTTGGTAACGAGGTCGTAGTAGATTGAAAGACCAAACCACCGAAGAAGACAATCACCGCCACACAAGCGAACAGCACTTTGAGTTGTCGCAAAGGTATCGTTACGTCGTCACGTATATTTTTCACATGTTCGATACCGGTAACGTCTTTCGATGCAAACCAGTACATAACGCCAGTTAGCAAACATACGATACCTGGAATATAAAATGCGGCTTGCCAAGAGAACCATTGGCATAACAAAGCGGTCCCTATTGCCGCGAATGCCAAACCTAAGTTGCCTGCCAGCCCATTTACCGCGATAGCCCTGCCTGTTTTGTTTGCAGAGCTGAAGATAAGTGCAATACCAACAGGATGATAAATCGCGGCAAACAAGGCAATGACACAAAGCCCCAATCCCATTTGCCATGGCGTTTGCGCGAGAGCGGTAAGTAACGCAGAGATGCCCATCCCAAAGTAGAAAACGATCATCATGCCTTTTCGGCTCCAACGATCCGCTAGCCAACCAGCCGGTAGCGACATCACGCCATAAACCAACATGGCTGCACTTCCTACTTGAAGTAGTGTGGCGTAACTCATGTTCCATTCTTTATGCAGCGTTAGTACGACAGAAGGAAAAATGAGCAAGAAATAATGATTAAGTGAGTGCCCCACATTAAGGACACCCGCGTGAATTGAGCGGTTCATCTCGACTCCAAACAAAATAACGGAAAGCTAATTAATGACAAGCTCAGTTTATCTGGCTAGCATTTGGCGTATAGATTCCATCGAGACAGGTTATTGCTCAAATGAGCCAAAACGTCAAAGCCATCAGTTTGGACGTCAGTATCAATCGCTTAGAGGCGGTGGTCATTCCCAAGTACTACCCCAACGGGCACGTCATTGACTGGCATTGCCACCAACACAACCAATTGGTGTACGCCAGCAGTGGAGTGATGGCGGTCGAGACAGAATTGAAGTTATGGGTCGTTCCGCCTCAAAGGGCTGTGTGGATCCCAGCGTATGAGAAACACAAGGTGTACATGTATGGGGATGCGGCGATGAAAAACGTTTACTTGTTGCCAAGCATCGATATTGAGCTGCCAAATCAGAGTGATGTTCTCAATGTGTCACCAATGCTGCGTGAGATGATCATTCATCTTTCTGAGCAACCTGCCGATCAAGCAACCACGGAACCGTATTGGCGTATTGTTCAGGTTTTGTTGGATCAGTTGAAAGTCGCGCCACAAGCGTCCATTCAAATCCCTCTTCCCAACAACGCCAAACTCGAACAAGTTTGTAACTCACTGTTGGAGACCCCTGCGGACAATCGTTCACTAAAGCAATGGGCAGAAGAAATTAACGTCAGCAGCCGTACTTTGAGCCGCTTGTTTCGTAATGAAGTTGGCATGTCTTTCATCGAGTATCGTCAACAAGCAAGATTATTCCACTCTCTGACTTTGTTGGCGCAATCTCACCCTGTCACTACCGTTGCATTTGAGTGCGGCTTTACGAGCGTAAGTGCTTTTAATCATCTATTCAAACAAAGCTTTGGGGTGACACCGGGTCGCTTCTTCATCAATTGATATTGAGGACGAATAAAGCCCGTATTTGATGCAGAGTTCGAACGGTCGATACTCCGAGTACTTGACATCCTTATCATCTGAAGATTCTACCAGATACGCCGTTTGCGTATTTACTCACTAAAAAGACGTAAATAATCAGAAAGATCGGTTAAAAATGTGCATTTTAGGCATTCCCATTCAGTCAGCAATAAATTAGACTCAAATCAATGCCCAAGAAGTTTGAATTATTGATAAAAAGGAATGCCCATGAGCTCAAGTATGATCCTTAATGAATCGCTGATTGTAAGTGGCCGAGATATCCCACTAAAAGAATTGTTGTATGCGAAACGTGTACTTGATAATTACATGGCAGTAGCAAAAGAAAGTAGTCCACTAGAACTGCTCACCGAAATGAAGTCTGCAGCAAAGCAAGTTGAATACTTCACCACTGACGATAACCCTTGCGAAGCACGTAATGTTATCAGTGGTATGATTGACCAAATCGACAGCGCAGAGTCTTTCGATGCCTTTAAATCACTGGCTGGTAAACCGTCTCAAGCGTTGAATGAACTGATTGAAGACCGAGCACAATTGATTAAACATGAACGTGAATTGCTATTAGCTTCAGGTTATGACGCTTCTCGCATCTAATCGACATCGAATTAGAGTTAATCCGTTCTGACGGATAGACACAAAAAAGGAGCTCATTGAGAGCTCCTTTTGTATTTCTTAATCACCAAGCTGGGGAGTGAAAAGCGCTTGCTCTACAGTCCCATCTCTGCCGTAATGTCTTTGATCTGTTTTAGGTCCATCTTGTGAACTTCAATAAGTTGGTCAACTTGGCTTAAACGAGAATTTGCTTCATCGTGTCGGTCACACGCGTCTGATTTCACGTCCCAAGACTTGCCCTCTAGGAAAACGTCACACTCTTTTTTCAACGTTTCGATCTTAGGCAATAGCGATTCACGCTCCTTCTCTAGAGACTCCAACTCTTGCGAGATTTGCAGTTCCTTACGGAACACTTCACGTGAACGCTCAAAGATGGTCGCTTGCATATCGGCTTGGCGATTAAGCTTATCGTTTTCACTCTTAGTGGTACTTAGCGTCGCTTTCTGTTCTTTCACTTGTGACTCAAGTGAAATATTCACTTTTTCTACTTCAGTTAACTGCGCTTGAAGCGCTTTTAGTTCCGCTTTATGAGCTTCTTCTTTTTCTGCCAATAACGTCGCGACTTTTGCATCGATTTCTTTATCCAAGCTCGCTTCGCGTGTTTTCACTTGAGAAACCAAATCCGTCTTGTCTTGTGCTAGTGCTTGGTACTTTTCTTCCAACACTTGGTAAGTGGACTCCCACTTACTTGCTGTCATTGCCGACCCAGCCAAACCACCAAATGCCAAACCCAGTACTGCCGCAATGGCAATATAAATGTGGGTACGCTTATCGCGCTCCTCAATGACAACTACTTCGTCTTGATCTTCAATATTATTCTGAGAAGTCACCGTATCTTACTCCAAGGACTCTACCGGTTTGCTAGCGAGTGAGTTCCGCAATCATGATTGACGCGGTATAAATTAAAAATGCGCTGATCAGCGTAATGACCGTCGCTTTTTGGACTTTTTCATTGGTACGATAACGAAATAGCACAAACGCTAATCCAATCAATACCGCAATGGCTAACAATCTAGTCATACCGCCTCCTTGTCCAATAATGTGAACTTATCTGATTCCATAGACAGTTTCGCAAAGAAACATTGTAACCTATTTCTACGTCGCTTACGGTCAACTTAGCGTAGATTTTGAAGCGATTGCTCCCGTTTTGATCAATTTTCTATTCTAAACTGAATAACTTATCGACACAGCTCTACTCGCCTATCGTTCAATCGAATTAGATTTCGACCATCCATACAAGTAAACAATGAACAAAAGATTGACTCATTTGTTTAATTAATCGACAAACCTATGAAATTAAGACCACAAAGTCCGCATAATGTGTTGAAAATAAATCGTCATTTGGTGTTGAAATGGTAACAAAACATGATAGAGTTCACACGTTAATGGTGACCAGCATCATTAACTAACCTTTACTCATTTAATTGAGTAAATGTTCCGATGAAGACTGCAGGAGAGTGGTTATTAACTAAATTTTAACATTTAGTTAGGGTAACTCGCCGAAGAATTAACTATTTCAGGTGCTACCTTGGTAGCGGGGACTGTAGTTGGAGGAACCTCTGGAGAGAACCGTTAAATCGGTCGCCGAAGGAGCAAGTCCCGCACATGTGTGCGGGGTGAAACTCTCAGGCAAAAGGACAGAGGAGTGGAAAGTAACAACCTAACTATTTGGCGTTCCCGCCTTATTTTGTTTTGAATAGCATAGCTATTAGAGATCCTTGATCTCGTCCTTTCCCTCTTCTCCTTATTAGTTGTTTTATTAAGGGGAAATCATGAACGACCTACAATCTTTACTTCAAACCATTGATAACTTTGTCTGGGGTCCACCACTGCTGCTTTTGCTTGTGGGAACCGGTGTTTACTTCACTTTTAGCCTAGGCTTGATCCAATTTAAACACCTACCAACTGCGTTAGCGATGGTATTCAGTAAAGATAAGTCATCTGATAAACAGGGTGACGTTTCTAGCTTTGCAGCGCTATGTACTGCGCTGTCTGCAACTATTGGTACAGGTAACATTGTTGGTGTTGCAACAGCAATCAAACTTGGTGGTCCTGGTGCCCTATTCTGGATGTGGCTAGCTGCCCTATTTGGAATGGCAACCAAATACGCTGAGTGTCTTCTTGCTGTGAAATACCGTCGTGTTGACGACAAAGGCCAAATGATTGGTGGTCCTATGTACTACCTGCAATATGGTGTTGGCTCGAAAGCGCTAGCTATCATGTTCGCGGTATTTGCACTGGGCGTAGCCTGTTTTGGTATCGGTACCTTCCCTCAAGTGAATGCAATTCTTGATGCAAGTGAGATTTCTCTTGGTGTAAACCGCGAGCTGTCTGCCTTCATCCTGACGCTATTAGTGGCATTCGTAACCTTGGGCGGTATTAAGTCGATCGCTAGCGTTGCAGGTAAAGTCGTGCCAGCAATGGCGCTGTTTTATGTGCTAGCGTGTTTGAGTGTGATCATCATGAATGCAGACCAATTGCTAAATGCAGTTGAGCTTGTATTGGTGTCTGCATTTACTTCGACAGCGGCAACTGGTGGTTTCTTGGGTGCAAGTATTATGCTGGCAATCCAATCTGGTATCGCTCGTGGCGTATTCTCAAACGAATCTGGTTTGGGTAGTGCGCCTATGGCTGCGGCTGCTGCGAAAACGGATTCTTGTGTTAAACAAGGTCTGATTTCTATGACGGGTACCTTCTTCGATACCATCATCATCTGTACGATGACTGGTCTTGCTTTGATCCTTACGGGTGCATGGCAAAGTGACCTTGCAGGTGCAGCGATGACAACACACGCATTTGCGGTTGGTCTTAACGCAGAGACATTAGGTCCAATGCTGGTATCTATCGGTCTTATGTTCTTCGCATTTACCACCATTCTTGGCTGGAACTACTACGGTGAGCGCTGTGTTGTATTCCTATTCGGTACAAAAGCAGTACTTCCGTACAAACTGATTTTTGTTGGTTTGGTGGCTTCAGGTGCTTTCCTTCACCTAGATATGATTTGGCTACTGGCTGATATCGTAAACGGTCTAATGGCAATCCCTAACCTAATTGGTTTAATTGCTCTGCGCCACGTGGTGTTGGAAGAGACAAAACTGTTCTTCAAACCGTCTTCTCAATCAGATGATTTTGATGCAGTAAAAGCCTAATCCAAGTTAGAAACGTGAAGTTCACTTTAATTAAGAGCCCCCTAAGTTGAATGACTTAGGGGGCTCTTCTTATATAGGTATGCCCAAGTGACTTCAAGATGCAGGATTCAGAGCGTTGTCATTGATTCGAGAGTAAGGAAAACGACGCAGTGTAATAACTAGATCTTTAAATCGCCGCCGCGTCTACAAACCAAGTCATTCTCGCTGAACCTAGCATCTCGAGGTTACTTGGGTATATTACATTTTACTGCGATACCTTCGCTTTAGAAAAAGCCTAGCGGATTGACGTCGTAGCTGATTAATAGGTTCTTCGTGTTCTGGTAGTGATCGAGCATCATCTTATGGGTTTCTCGACCAATGCCTGATTTTTTGTAGCCTCCGAACGCAGCATGTGCAGGATACGCGTGATAGCAGTTAATCCAAATGCGCCCTGCTTCGATATTACGCCCCATGCGGTAAGCAAGGTTTTGGTCGCGCGTCCACACGCCAGCACCCAAACCATATTCCGTGTCATTGGCAATCGCTAGCGCCTCTGCTTCGTCTTTAAAAGTAGTCACAGCAATGACCGGACCAAAGATCTCTTCTTGGAATACGCGCATCTTATTGTGACCTTGTAACAAAGTCGGTTGAATGTAGTAGCCTTGCTCCAAGTCGTTTTCCTGTTTCGCCACATCACCACCAAACACGACTTTGGCCCCTTCTTGGCGTCCGATTTCTAGGTAGCTCAGGATCTTATCGAATTGTTCTTGCGATGCCTGTGCCCCCACCTGAGTGTCAGTATCTAGTGGGTTACCTTGTTTAATGGTCTTCGCGCGTTCTGCCACTTTCGCAATAAACTTGTCGTACACAGATTCATGTACCAAGACACGTGATGGACAGGTACACACCTCTCCTTGGTTAAAGAACGCAAGCAGCGTGCCTTCAATACACTTATCTAGGTATTCATCTTCATGATCAAACACATCTGGGAAGTAGATATTCGGAGACTTACCACCAAGCTCAACGGTTGATGGAATGAGATTCTCTGCTGCGCATTTTAAGATATGGTTACCTACTTCGGTTGAGCCCGTGAATGCCAGCTTTGCAATTCGGTTACTGGTTGCTAGTGCTTGCCCTGCTTCTGAGCCAAAACCGTTGACCACGTTCACCACGCCTGCTGGCAAGAGATCACCAATCTTTTCCATCAGAACGAGAATCGAAGTTGGCGTTTGTTCGGCAGGTTTGAGCACCACACAACAGCCAGCAGCCAACGCAGGAGCAAGCTTCCACGCCGCCATCAACATTGGGAAATTCCAGGGAATGATCTGTCCTACAACACCAATTGGCTCAGGGAAATGGTAGCTTGCAGTGTGTTCATCAAGCTCAGCCGCACTGCCTTCTTGAGCACGGATACAGCCTGCGAAGTAACGGAAATGGTCGACCACTAAAGGAAGATCCGCCGCCAGTGTTTCGCGCACAGGTTTACCATTTTCCCATGTCTCTGCTACCGCAAGTTCTTCAAGGTTTTGTTCAATGCGGTCTGCTATTTTCAGTAGAATGTTGGCACGCTCAGTAACGCTGGTTTTGGCCCATTTTGCTCTTACATTGTGCGCTGCATCCAATGCAAGGTTGATGTCTGCCTCGCTAGAACGAGCAACCTTACAATACGCTTGACCATTGATTGGTGACGTATTATCGAAGTACTCCCCACCCCTCGGTTTCACCCATTCGCCACCGATGTAGTTGTCGTAATGTGATTTAAAATTCACGACGGCATTTTCACTACCTGGCTGTGCATAGATCATAACTCTTCCTTTTGTTCTCGTTCAGTTTTTTGTTTTAAACAACCGAGTGTTCAACTCAGCGATGTTGTCACTTCATTACTCAAGTCACATGCCAACAACACACGTCTTGTTGTTAATTAAATGTAAAACTATGATTACCAAGCGATAACAAACTAAGTGAGTGACGTTTGAGCGGATGTATGGTGTGAACACCAGTGTTCAAGTGTTCCAAAATGGCACACCCTCACTGTGACAAAATGGTACAGTCATGGAACTTCAACACATTACCAACAACAACTGGCTTTCTACTTCATGGGACAGAAGTGAACAAGCGGGTTTAAAACAGCGACGTCGACCTGACGATATTCGCGTCACGTCTGCGTTTCTGCAGGACAGACGCCACCAGCTTAACTTCTTAATCGATGCCGTGAAGCAGTTTGCCCTGCCTTTGTTTAATCAGTTGTTTGCGCACAGCGACAGTCGGTTAATATTGACCGATGCAGATGGCGTGATCATCGGTAGCTGGGGGCAACCTAAATTCCGAGAAAAACTGACCGAAATTGCGCTCAGTTCTGGCGCGTGCTGGCAAGAAAAACTGAAAGGCACCAACGCCATTGGCACTGCGTTAGTAGAAGCCAAACCGGTGTCTGTTATTGGTGACCAGCACTTTATTCAACATCATCGCTTTATCAGTTGCTCAGCAAGTCCAATCTTTGATCATTTGGGTAACTTAATGGGCGTGTTGGACATTACCAGCGAAGAGAAAAAGCACGATTTCTCAACGCAAGTACTGGTCCAGAATATGGTTCAGCAAGTCGAAAACCAACTCCTCAATCAAATCCCTCAAGGACATATTCGAGTCGATTTAGCATGCGAAAAAGGGTTACTCAGCAGTGGGTGGCAAGGCATTATCATCGCCAATGAGGAAGGACAAATCCTTGCGCATAACCAAGTCGCCTCGCAATTGCTTGATCAACCGAATGTGATTGGACAATCTCTGGATTCGATACTCGATAATTCGCTAAGCCGTCAATCACTGGTGTTTAAAACTCAACCTTTGTCAGAGAGTAAAACGTCTTCCCGCTCTCTTTCTGCATCCAACGATCTTCATTATGGCGACACCACGGTCGAGCATTGTTGGCAACAAGCAAATCGCGTTATCGACAAAGACATTAGCTTACTTATTCTTGGAGAAACCGGTGTAGGGAAAAACGAATTCGTCAAAGCGTTACACAAAAACAGCCAACGTAAGAGTGGTCCTTTGGTATCAGTTAACTGTGGGGCATTACCCAAAGACTTAGTTGAATCTGAACTGTTTGGCTATGTTTCAGGTGCATTCACTGGTGCAAACAGCAAAGGATATCAGGGTAAAATCCGCCAAGCGCACAACGGCATCTTGTTCTTAGATGAGATTGCAGATTTGCCTCTAGAAGCGCAAAGCCGCCTACTCCACGTGTTACAAGACAAAACCGTACTTCCTGTTGGTTCAAACCAAACCATCCAAGTTGATACGCAAATCATCGCCGCAACACACAAAGACTTAGAGTTGTTGATTGAACAAGGCGTATTTCGTCAGGATCTTTACTACCGTCTCAACGGACTTATCGTCGAGCTACCTCGCTTTGAAGAGCGCAATGATAAGCAAGCACTGATTGAGAACATTCATCGACGCCATTCTGATTCGGAACAGACCATTTGTCCCCACCTTCTTTCATTGATGATGACTTACGTGTGGCCTGGCAATCTGCGAGAACTCGATAGCTTAATCAAAGTCTCTTCATTGATGGCGCAAGGAGAGACGCAACTAGAACTTAGCCATGTGCCAAATCATCTTGCTAAGAAGCTTAGCCATACCAGTATGATTGAAGACGTTAGCGTGCCGAAAACCAAAGATATGCGTTCGACTGTCGAAGATAAGCTGGTAAAAACTTATCAAGCGAACCAAGGTAATATCAGCAAAACCTCACGCATGTTGGGATTAAGCCGCAATACCATTTATCGCAAGCTTAAAAGCCTTGGGATGCTCAAGTGATAGATGTTCAGAGATAAAAAAAGAGCACCGCTTCGGGTGCTCTTCTTATTTTGAAACCTAGCCTTACAGTCCGCCTTCTTGCTGCGCCTGTTTTACTAAAGCCTGACGTTGAGTTTCCGTTTCAGATATCACTTTCTGTTCCTTGTGCGTTTCCTGATCCATATCAGTCGGAATGAAAACAAAGTACTTGTTAAGAGTCATCGTAAGAACCTCAATTATTAGTGTTAAATCACCTTCTTGGTAAATGTAAACAACACCAGCAAAAACAACTTATGCCGGATCCTTGTTGTAGGTTTCAAAAAATAGAGGATGTTTGACCATCAAACATCCTCCATATGCAACCTAATTATAGGATGAGTTCAAGGGCTTACCTAGCACTGTTTTTCACCTTTTACGCAATCTTAGTTTCGCCTTCCGATTGAGCACATCATACTCTTACAAGCTAACCCCATGTCACAAAAGGAAAAATTGTTTTAAATTTTATTGGAACAGAGGATGAGAGACACCGATACTTAAAGCTCAATAACCTCAGGTACTGAGCTCGTGAAAAATACTATTGATTTGAATTTGTATCGCTTTCTTTATCTACTCAGCCAGCAAAAATCGCAGGCGAAAGTGTGTCATACCCTCGACATTAGCAAAGCGACATTCACACGACAATTGGCTGAATGTCGTCAAAGATTTGATAACGAACTCTTCAATGCAGAAAAAGGCATTTATACCCCAACCCTGCTTTGCCAGCAGCTGTGTGAAGTCATCGGCGAACCATTAGAACGCCTAGAGCAAATCCCCCAGCTGGCGCAAAGCTTCAATGCAAATCAGCAAGCCAATGAGTACATATTCAGCATCATTAATCCGTTATCTGGCATGTTGACGACCCCCTTAGTCTCCGCCCTTACAACGGAAGATCAAAAGCCGAAGATTTCATTTATTGATTGGTCGATAGAAAGTATCGAAAACCCAAAACGAGGGGCCGTCGTCATTGGAATTGGCGGCTTTCCAAATGAGCTCAATGAGAGAATGGTTGAGCGCAAAGTTGCTTCTGTTCCCATCTTTGCGTACGTGAATGATCAACACCCACTTAGCCAACATAACGAGCTAGAGCTAAGTGACATTGAAAACCTCGAGACGGTGCGCGTGTCTATGGGCTCTCTTGATGTCAGTGCGTACTATGAACGAATGCGAAAACTCACTGGGGTAAATTTGGAACAGAAACTAACGGTCTCTTCTATGGCGGCAGCGCTTGATTGCGTAAAAGTCAGCCCGTATGTATTTGTCGGGATGCACATTAACGATGATGCCCTATCAGAGGGCGTGCTCCGATTGCCGTTAAGGCTGAATGCTAAACCAATGATGTTTGATGTGGGCGTTCAATATCACCGAGCATTCTACCAGCACCCGATCATTGCTCAGGTAGAAGCCTTTATTAAACGAGCACTGCAAGAAACAAATTAGAACGACTATCACTTGTCGTCGCAAATAAACAGTCCCTCAAGCAAGACCAAACAAAGCCGCAACAGAGCCATAAGAACAAGCCAAAAACAAGCAACCGGTCTATCAATTGACCGGTTGCCTCTTCAATTATCTTACTTCACTTCCGTGATATCACTAGGCTTCCACGAGCCGTCATACCAAGGTTCTAATGGACCGTAGACACGCAAGATAGTGAACCAGCCTTTGTTCGGCACAGTCTCAATCCAGTTTGCTTCTTTGCCTTTTGGTGCTTTCGGACCAAAATACAAATCAATCGAGCCATCTGCATTTGTCATCATGTCGTCGCGTTTGTCGTTCTTACTCGGGAAAGGTTGACTGGTCTGTAATTCCGAACGCGTTTGTGTATCGTAAGCCACAACTGACCAGAAGTTCTTCGCAGGAACATTCGCAGGAATGGTCAGCTTGTAGTTTTTGCTGCCATCAAAGAACTCTCCCTGAGCAGATTTATCAACGATTGCGTACTTAGAACCTTTACCAACCATTTTGAGCGCCATTGCCGGCGTATTAACCGTCGCCATATAGAAGAAATAAGTGCGCGCATCTAGGTTGCGACCACCGTTGCCTTCTTCAATCAGCCATTGGTAATCATTACCAATGAACGCTGTCTTCCAATTACGATCATCCCAAATGTAAGCGTTCTGGGTACGAGGATTAAACATCAACGCTCGTGCGGTTGCATTACCTATTGCTGCACCATCTTCCAATATGCTCTGCATTCGTGCATCTGGGGCAAACGGCTTACCTTTTTGTATGCCGATGGTCGCTATCAGTCCACGCATTTCTGGGTCGATAAACTCAATCGGTTCTTTGTCGATCACCGTTTTGATTTCATCGTAAAAGTGCTCATCATTTGCATGAATGGTATTAAACGATTTACCACTACCAGAGATGAATTCCATCTTCGGCGGCTCGCCTTTCTTAGATAATGGATAAATCTTTAAACCACTATGGTATGAATTCACTGCCGCGTCTGTTTTACCGTCTTTCAAAAAGCCACGAGCAATAAACCAGTTCACGTAACTTGTTGATTGAGAAACGTGATACCCCTCTGGCACTGGACCTTCATAGTTCGGAGGCAAAATAAGGTATTTGCCACCTTCACCTTTATCTGGTCCTACAACACCCATGTCCGTCACAAAACGAAAGAATGCATCATTGACGGTCGTTGGTCCCATACCCGGTGGGATTTCAACCACTGTTGGACCATCACGCTCGAGATCGAGAAATGCGGACGCGTATACCGTATCTGTATTTCCGGTTAAGAACAGCGGATTCGAATCCATCAGATCATCAAACAGCATCACCTGATTGGATGTGGTTAACCCCATTTTCTCATGCCCGACTCTTAACGCTTCCAGGGATGCCATAGGAATCGCGTTCATAAACACTTCTGTTGCTCGCATGGTATCGAGGTTGTTGTATAGCGTATCCATCGTCTGCTGGCTTGGTACGCCATCCTTGAAATTCAAAGTACCAATGCTGGTTTCAACCTTATCAGGTGTCATGATACTGGTAGGAATATCTGTATTGTACGCATTCGTGCTTGCCAGAACAGATGATGAAACCAGTAGGCTAGTGATAACAACGACACGTTTAAGTTGAGTCTTGAACATAAGAGTTTCCTGCTTTGTCAGTGGGGATGCATTAACTGTAGCCAAAGATGGGAATCAATTTTGACGTTCAGCAGAATCAAAAATGTTGGCATAGACAATGAGCAATGAAACTCATATAAAATCACAAATAAAAAACTGTCTACCAGGTCAATATTTAATCTTTTTTGAGAAATATTTAGCCTGTTTTTTGGGTAAATTCCCCCCAGAAGAGAGACAATACGAATGCGGAGTGAAAGCACTCTGGTTCTACCCACTAAGCTTTGGGAGGCGTTATGAAAAGTAACAAACTTGGTCATGTAATGTCATTCAGCAGAATGTTTTCCTTCATTGCCTTTCTGGCTGCCACATTCGCTTGGGTATTAAGTATGTATGCCCTCTTCACGGTTTCCGTCGTGGCACTCTTCGTCAGCGGACTGCTCTACTTGAATGACAAGTTCGGTCATCACCCAAAAGGCAGTACAAAAGAAAAGAGCGCTTAGGCGCTCTTTGAGTTTCAAGCTCTTACATAGCACTAATATCACTCTGTCCGTTCGTTTCAGCCTATTGTCTTTATTTATTCCCAAGTGACTTCAAGATCCAGAATTCAGGGCGAGGTTACTTGGGATAGGGACGATTTTCTGCCCATATTTGCATTTGGTGATATCACCTCACTTACCCCGTCAGTTTATGAACGACGTAAAAAAGCCACTGTCTTTAACTCAAAACAGTGGCTTTCATGCTTGCCTTAGCCAATTCCATTTGGCTACAACCAATGATTAGTTAGCTGGACGCCAAACGCCCCACTTATCTTTTTGGTAAGCCGCTTGTGGGTTATCACCACCTTTAATCCACCATTGTGCTTTCCAATTTTGGTCAGCATACGCGACAACTTCACCACCTAGGTAAGTTTTTGCTGAATCCCATGCGTCATCGCTTGGGTCTGGTGTTGGATCAGGATCTGGCGTTGGCTCAGGGTCTACACCACCATCGTCGACAATCACTTCAAACGTAAATGTCTCTGCACGTTCGCTGTTTACTGCGTTCGCAACAAACGACAAGGTCTCATTCTGCGTAATCGCACGAGTATCAACGACAATCGACGCAGTGCCGTTATTTTGAATACTCACAGAAGAGCCTTGAGTTTGAGTTAAGTTCGCAGCTTCGCTGGTAGAAATCACCACTTTGTCCCCAGCGCTAACTACTTTGTCGCTCTTCACTAACTCGTAGATGTCACCTGCCAATGGTTCAACATTACCGTCATCACCATCAATAACTGAAATCACACCCGACGCTCGACCATCTTTCGAGTTAAAGAAGTTGCGTGATGGATCGTTTTGGAAGTACATGTAATGAGACATTTCTTCATGCCAATCACCAATGAACACCGCTCCATCTTTGAACTCTTCGTGCCAACCATTGATCTCTGACGCCAATAGACGTTGCCAGTCGTTGATGTTCGATGAATTCACTTCAATATCGAAGCTACGTGCAACATCTCCGTATTTATTGATGATGTCATACTTAACCGTATCACCAAGGTCTGGACCAACAAAATTAACTGGGATGTATAGCTCACCTTTCACGAGATCTGGTTGAGGTGTTGGCTCTGGTGGAGGCGTTTCGCCGCCCACAATAGTGATGTCAGAACAGTTGTAGAAGCCTTCACCCGCCGCATCGTTACGCTGCCAGCGCACAAAAAGAATCGCGTCGCCTGAACGATCAGAAGGGATGGTCACATTCATGCGGTATTTACCACCTTCAACTGGGACATTACCTTCGGTTTGAATCAAATCAAGATCGCTCCACGCCAACGCTTTGCTTAGGTCTGCATTTGGTTTGGTTAGGTAAAACTCCCAAAAAGACGGGTTATGTGGTGCCGTCGCATTAAATACAAATTCGAATGTACCCGTATTTAGCTCTGTGCGAGTCCACGCGGTGTGTGGTGCGCCCATGCCCTTTTTCTGAGGGTCATTTGCGTAACACAACGTACCATCTGGAATAGCCGCTTTCACTGCTGCCATATTGTTGTAATCGGTAATGTTCTTCGCGTACTCGTTGCGCTGAACAAACGGATAGGTACCAGAAATTTCTTTTGCTTGAGCACAAGCTGCATTTGGTGGGTTACCTGACCAAATTCCGCCTTGCTCGTAACACGTGTTTTGACGTGCACTAGGAAACTCTGACCAGCCATGAGCATTGGCTGCTGTTGGCAAGCCAGATAGCATTGCCATACCTACTGCTGCTTTAAGAATGTTTTTATTTGCTTTCACTTTTTCACTCTCTACCATTTTATTATGCAAGTCAGCCACAACGGATACTTTATAACCACTGTCACCTATTGCGTGTTTATAGTTTTAATCTGGAAACAGTTAAAAAGAATATACGTAAATTTTATCAATGAAAGTTTTGAGGTTATTGATAGGAATTAACATCACAATTTTAAATACCCTGACATTAACTAACCGAATTATCACCAAAGCAATATAACCCTATTTTTCATCAACTTATAAGGCTATAAAATTTCAAAACACATTTATAATTAGAGTAATTACGTTATTAAACAAACTTATAATAAACATTAAATGCACTTAACGAATCTGTGATTCACTGTCCACTTTTAAAACTTGAGCAAAATACATTAAATATCAATAAGACAAACACTAATATAAATATTAGATATATATCACTCCTTTTATTTCATTCAGCGAATAAGACATTAAAAAGCCCGCTAATTTGCGGGCTTTTTTGTTCTCTATTGGCTTAAACTTAAAGCACTCTTTGACTCACATAAGAAAAGCCTGTCGCTTCATACTGCGACTTCTGTACCATGCCGAGCACATCTTTTGGTTGGTATAGGTGGCTGTCATACACAACAACCACACTTTCATCGCCTCTTTCCAAGAAATTCTGCTCACCATATTCGGTGTAGCGCGTTGCACCCACTGCGACCACTAGCTGGCTTGGGAGATTTGCTTGTTTGAGTAATGCGTGAATGTTTTCCATCGGACCACGATCCACTTGATGATTCATCTGATCACGTATCCAATCCAGCAGATCCGCATAGAAATAGGAGTATTCGTTTACCGCGCAATCTTCCCCGTAGGCGAATACCTGCTCTCCTCGCTTATGAAAGCTCGCGATTCTAAATCTGCCGATATCGCTATCAGGAGTGAGTCGTTCTAGTTCAATAAGTTGCGATGCCAAGCCTTTTGACGCTGCACCCCAATTTTTCTTCTCACTGATTTTATTCGCATCAGGGCGTCGAATCGAACAATCATTAAATGCGCCAAAATGCGTCGGCGTGAGCTGTAAGACCTGACCACCTTCATAAGAAACATCACAGATCAGAGCGAGCTCTGGTTCAATTTGTAAGTTCAAAATATCATTTGGCAACTTGGTCGTATCGGCACTTATTGGATATGTCGACAAATACGGATGTTCGATAAAAGGCACATAAATGGGGAACAATGCTTGGGGCTTGTTAGCGTTCACATCTCCGTAGAGAGCAAAGTCATCAGCCTCACCAGCTTGTTGCAGGTGACCTGCGAAGTTTCCCGCGATACCTAAGATCATCGCATCTTCAAAATTGTGCATACGTTTACTTGTTCCTAATTATTCGTCGTTATTCGCGATGATATGTCTCGTCAAATCATCAATTTCTGCCAGCAACCAAGTCAGCGCGAGCAAATCTGCACTGCCGCCCGGACTAAGGTTTTTTTCAATAAGCTGGCGGTCAAAATCCAGTAGCTGCTCTTCAAGGTTTGGATTATGCCAACCACTACTCTCAATAAGCTTCGATGCTATGTTCTGCACATAACGCAAACCATGCATCCCACCACGAGATACCACGTTGGTATCTTGATTGTGCACCATTAGCGTGAGCAACACTTGCCATAATGCTTGTTCTGCGGACGCGCCTTCATACAACGCTTGTTGGTATGCAGGCAAACTGTAAGTCATGATCGTTTGATAGCCAGACGCCGCCTCACCTCTTGCTCCAGTTAAACCAAATTCTCGATACAGCCGCTCACCATGAGTTTCCGTTTTAGAGTCGGTATTTTTCAGCTCTTGAAATACCATTAACGCACAACTGCGCTTAATAACTTGGCTAATGTGCAGAGAGTCAACCGCAATGCCTTTGCCTTTTAACCAGCCGATCGCGCCACATACCAATCCAAGTCCAAAGATCATCCCTTTGTGGGTATTCACACCACCAGTCACGGCAAACATTGCGCGTTCAGCTTGAATTCCAACCGGACGCAACACATCCAGTAATGTCTCTGCCGAGTGCGTTGCATGCGCAAGACCAGCGTTAAGAAAGCCATTGAGAAAAGGACGAATTGCACTCGCGCTGGCTTCAAACAGCGGCACATTCATATCTGAGTGAGCACCGTTACTAATAAGGTCAACAAGCCCCGGTTTTGGGGACAAGTGCACTTCCACCAGCATCGCATGATATGCCAACTCAGAAACCAAAGAGAACAGATTCACCTTTACAGCAGAGCGATGCGCAACGCTTGGAACACGCTCGATATTTTGGTCGAGCAACAGTTTAAGAGCAACATTCGTCATAACACACCATCGACTCTATGTAAGAAACCAAGGTTTGAAGATCATGTTTACGCGAGCGCGCGCAAATCACGGCATCTTGTTCGCAAATAAGGCATTTTCTTCGCGTCATCCCTTGCCCTTTTCTTGAGATGATCTTTCCATCGACATCAATCACATCTAAATCCATTAACCGACCGAGACGATGGTTATTCTCTATCTCAATCATGGCTCGTTTGAGCGCCATAGCGTTCGGTGCTTGGACCGAAAAAATTGCCTCTGGACCTGTGACTTGTCGCAGCAATTGTCGTCCTGCCATTGACCAGTTTTTTTCGAGACAAGTGGCTTGAATCGCTTGCACACCCTGTTCGAAGATTCGCTCCGTGCACTCCGTCATTTTCTGCGGACCTGGCATATTGACGGTAAACGACAGCAAAGGAAGGGAGTGGCGTTTTAACCACTCACCTTGTCGTTTCACACGAGCTTCTTTGTTGCTCAAGACATCATCGAGACCAACTTTCAGCCCATAGCGAATGCTCATTCAGCTTTGACCTTTCTGATGACATCAATCACAGAACCATCGCGATAACGTACATAACCCACCACTTGATCGTGATATTCAATTGGTTCCGCTTTGCCCGTTAATGATTGCGCTCTCGCAACCAAGGCTTCCATATCAAGCACAGGCAGTCCGGCGCTCAACAAACGCTCTTTTACTTCTGGGCGTCGAGGATTCACGGCAATACCATGGTCGGTCACCAACACATCTATCGATTGACCCGGCGTTACCACGTTTAACACTTGCTCTACGACAGTTGGAATACGACCACGCACGAGCGGAGCAACAATCACGGCAAGGTTTGCGCCTGCCGCTGCGTCGCAGTGACCACCAGACGCGCCACGAATCACACCATCAGAACCCGTGATAACATTGACGTTGAAGTTCACATCAATTTCAAGCGCGCTGAGAATGACCACGTCTAGACGATCAACCACCGCGCCTTTGGAAGATGGGTTAGCGTATTCATTCGCTGAGATTTCAATATGGTTCGGGTTGCGAGCAAGTGAGTCCGCTGCACCAGAGTCAAAACACTGCACGTCGATTAGATTTCGGATCAGCCCTTTCTCGTGCATAGAGACCATGGTTGAGGTAATGCCGCCCAGCCCAAACTCAGCAGTAATGCCTCGTTTTTCCATGCTATTTTCTAGAAAACGCGTGACGGCAAGCGACGCACCACCAGACCCAGTTTGTAAGCTAAAGTCTTGCTTAAAGTAACCAGAATTAATAATCACATCGGCAGCACGTTTTGCAATAAGCAGTTCACGTGGGTTACTGGTAAGACGCGTTTCACCGCCACCAATTTTGCTCGCATCACCAACTTCTTCGACTTCGACTACGGCATCCACCAAATCTTGTGTGATTGATGCAGGGTGATTTGGATAACCGACGATAGATTCAGTAAGCATGACGACTTTACGCGCGTGTTGAGCATCGATTTTGGCGTAACCCAAAGAGCCGCAGCGAGATTTGCCGTTCATGCCATTTGCATTGCCAAACTCATCGCAACAAGGCACACCGATGAACGCCACATCGATGTTTAGCTCGCCTGATTTAATCAAGTGCACGCGTCCTCCATGGGAGTGAATATGCACAGGCTCTTTAAGCAAACCATGAGAAATGGCTTCACCAAGCTCACCGCGAATACCTGATGTGTAAATCTTACTCACTACGCCGTTTTTTATGTGCTCAACAACCGGCGAATGAATACCCGTTAAAGAGCTTGAAGCCAGTGTCAGATCTTTATATCCCATCTGAGCGATAGTATCTAACACCAAGTTAACCACCTTATCGCCACCTCGAAACGCGTGATGGAAAGAGATCGTCATACCGTCTTTAAGCCCAGAACCTAAAATGGCGGAACGCAGACCTGACTTTAGCTTTCTCGACTTTTTAGAGTTTGAGTCGTTGAGATGAGGCGTTAACGCATTTGCCTCTGAAAACAGTGACAACGTCTCTGGCAGCAATGCTGGTTTGATGGATTCCATTTGTTTCATGTTCGTGCCCTACTCTTTAATTCCAGATTGCGCTTTTTGTAACGTCCAACGAGCTCGCTCGATAATTGGTCCATCGACCATTTTTCCGTTAAGTGAAACCACACCAAGCCCTTGCTCTTGCGCTTCTTCTGCTGCCTCGATAACTTGAATCGCGTAATCCACCTCTTTTTGAGTCGGTGCAAATACGTTGTGAAGTAGCTCGATTTGCCTTGGGTTAATCAGCGATTTTCCGTCGAAACCTAACGACTTAATGTGTTCCGCTTCATTGAGGAATCCTTGCTCGTTATTAGCGTCGGAATAAACGGTATCGAACGCCATAATGCCCGCAGCACGCGCAGCTTGCAGAATAGAACAACGGGCGAACAACAACTCTGTTCCTTCTGGGCTACGTTGCGTTTTTAAGTCCCTGACATAATCTTCAGCACCCAGTGCAATGCCAATTAAACGCGAAGACGATTGAGCAATTTCGATGGCGTTATTCACACCTTGCGCACTTTCGATTGCCGCCATCATTTTGGTGCTGCCAACTTCTCTACCACATACACGTTCGATGTCTTCAATGCAGCGCTCCATTTCTTGCACGTCTTCGGCACTGTCTGTTTTTGGTAGACGAACCACATTGACGCCCGCACGCACAACGGCATGCAGATCTTTCAAACCAAACTCAGACTCTAGTGGGTTCACACGGACTACTGTTTCAATCTCTTGATACAGAGGATGTTGCAGCGCGTTAAACACCAACATGCGGGCGGTGTCTTTTTCTCTCAGCGCCACAGAGTCTTCCAAATCAAACATGATCGCATCAGGCTGATAAATGAAGGTATTACTTAACATGGCGGCGTTTGCCCCTGGAACAAACAACATGCTACGGCGTAACTTACTCATGATAATTTGCTCCATTGAATGTCACTGCTGTCTGCCGCGCGCATGACTGCAGCCTGAACGCGAGCCTTAATCACACAATCTAGTGCGCCTTTGTCTTCCACTTCTAACGTTGCGGAAGTCACGCCCATCGAATTGAGCACACCATGAATCAACGCTTCGATGGCTTTGCCAAACTGCTTTTTCACTGTGCTATCAAGAGAAATGTCGATATCACCTTCTGGATTGGGTGAGATACGAACTTGCAAGTCACTGGATTCCAGCGTCCCTGCAAAAGCGGGTTTTATTATTTTCATTGAAAGACCTTTAACACCTTGGTTAAAAATTAATTGGGCTGTTAAGCAGCCACTGTTTCTTGGGTAAGACACGGTAAAGCGTCCGTGTGCCTTTGTAGGTAGTCGATAGAGGTTGAGGGTAAAAAGTGAACCAGTTGATCCAATTGCCCTTTCTGCAAGAGTTTTCGCACCGTTGACGCTGAAATCGTGGTGCCAGACGCACACTTACGCTCTATTTCAATAACGCTGATTGGTGCGCCGTTGAGATCCTTGGTGGTTAATCTGTGTTTCATTTGTTGGTTGTAATAATGAGTCACAACACAGTCTGGCTCTGTCCCAACAAATCGGTGTGTAATGCCTAATGCTGGCGCAATATGCTGACGATATAAATTTAGGTCAATAGCGGTATGACAATAATCAATCAATCGCTTCTCTTTAATAAAGTAAGTAGGAAACGTTGCTTTAGATATTATATATTTTGAACCATGATGAATCGTAAGATTAGGAATATGTTTAGTGCCACTTTCAATCATATTCAAACGATCGTGATAAGAAAAACCTTTACCCTCTTCGCTGACGACAAATAAATGTAGCCAATCGCATTGTGACGCCGCCGTTTCAATTAAGTATTGATGCCCTAAAGTAAACGGGTTTGCATTCATCACAATGCTGCCTATTTTATCACCGTCTTTCTTTTTCTTTCTTAATGAACGTACAAAGTTTCTTAAATTGGTCTGACTATTTTCCATCAAGACTAATTTATCGTCTGCAAAAGAAATGGGGAAAAAGCCAGATTCACGAAACCTTTGCATATTCTGAGGCTTGGTAAACAAGAACAGATCAAAGCGCCCCATTTCATAAGCCATCGTGGTCAACTCAGTCATTAATCGTAGAGAAAATCCAGTACCTTGTAAGGCAGGATCAATCGCAATAGATTTTAGTGTTGAGCCAGCAAGACCGCCGCAAGCAATGATTTGACCTTGAGACTTCGCCACCACAAATCGCTCTACATCAGCGTCAACATCCAAATCATAACAAGTTAGAAACTCGGTAATAGCACCAAACTTCTCGTATTGATTTCGGTTCACTCGACTAAATGCGTAGGTGTCAAACATGATCATCATCCTCTTTCGTGTTGCCGCCATCATGCGTCACTTGAATTTGAAAAATGATGATCCGTATCGACTATTTTCTTCTACTAAACGTCATTTATGAATTTAATGAATTTAATTACTCAACTATCTGTAAATTAAGTGATTGGATAATTAAAAACTTTAAATTCATAAGTGTGTATATATTCCACAAAGTAAAATGATCACACTCACAGTTAGGTTTTTCATTCAAATTTAAATTACGCCATGTTAAATCAACACGGAATAATAATGATGAACGAAAAGACCCTTTCAATAACTGAAACAAGAAGCCCGGGATTAGACTTATTATCTCAAGTCCGAATCTTTGGCTTACCATTACCGCTATATGCATTTATGTTCGCGGTCATGTTAATTGCACATATGACAGACACCATCCCTGATAATATTGTCGGCGGTTTTGGTTTTATGTTTGTTGTTGGTGCGCTATTTGGCGAACTGGGTAAACGCCTGCCTATTTTTAACAAATACATTGGCGGTGCACCTGTCATGATCTTCCTTGTCGCAGCTTGGTTTGTTCATGCAGGTTTATTAACCCAAAACGAGATTGACACTGTCACCGCAGTCATGAAGAAGACCGATTTCCTCGACTTGTTCATTGCCGTTCTGATTACTGGCTCGATTTTGGCGGTTAACCGTAAGCTACTGCTTAAATCATTAGTTGGTTACATTCCGACCATTCTTGCAGCCGTTGCAGGTGCTTCAATTCTCGGCATTCTTGGCGGCATGATGTTTGGCATTTCTATCGACAAAATCATGATGCTTTACGTACTGCCTATCATGGGTGGTGGTAACGGTGCAGGTGCGATTCCACTTTCTGAAATCTATGAATCAGTCACGGGTGGCTCTAAAGAACAGTACTACTCGGTTGCAATTGCAATTTTAACCATCGCCAACATCGTAGCGATTGTCGCAGCAGCGGTTCTAAACAGCATCGGTGAAAAAGTACCGTCTTTGACTGGTAATGGCGAGCTATTGCGTAAGTCTAATTTCGATGTTGAAGAGAGCGAAGCTCCAAAAATCACTCCCCGTGAAATCGCGATTGGCTTGATGATGGCGGCATGTATTTACACCTTCTCATCCGCCCTTTCTAAAGAAATACTGCCAGGTTTTGGTGACGTAAAGATCCACACTTTCGCTTACATGGTCATCATCGTTGCGATTGTGAACGCCTGTGGTATCTGCTCTGAAGAAGTGAAAGAAGGCGCAAAACGTTTGTCTTCATTCTTCTCAAAACAATTGCTTTGGGTGCTCATGGTGGGCGTTGGTATCGCTTATACCGACCTTGGCGAAATCATGAATGCACTAACCTTCACGAACTTAATCATCGCAACATTGATCGTTGCTGGCGCAATCATTGGTGCCTCTGTCGGTGGTTGGTTAATGGGCTTTTACCCAATCGAGTCTTCAATCACTGCCGGTCTATGTATGGCAAACCGTGGTGGCTCTGGTGACCTTGAAGTTCTTGCTGCGTCAAACCGCATGAGCTTGCTGTCTTACGCGCAAATCTCATCTCGTCTTGGTGGCGGTATCGTACTGGTCATCGCAAGTGTCGTGTTCGGCATGTTGGGCGGTTAACCCCCTTCTTATTTTGTCAAAGAGCAAAGTCTTCCTTTGCTCTTTGTTTTGTCCAATGGGAGATATTAATGGAAGTTAATTTATTCACCGAAGGCTTAAACCTCATGACACTGGGTATGGGTTTTGTCTTCACTTTTCTTGTTTTCTTGGTCTTTGCTGTCAAAGCCATGTCTCGCTTTTTGGGGCGCTTTCATGTCGAACCAACTCCCCCTCCGCAAAAGAAAGTGTGTGCTGCCAAACCATCAAACGATGATAACCAACTCGTCGCTGTGATTGCTGCCGCTATTCATCATCAAAAAATCAAACAAAGCTCGCTATAAGAGGAATTCGAATGTCTGAGTCTACTAAACGCATTGGCATCACTGACGTTGTATTACGTGATGCCCACCAGTCGTTATTTGCCACCCGTTTACGCATCGACGATATGCTGCCAATCGCCCAACAGTTAGATGACATCGGCTATTGGTCACTTGAGTGTTGGGGTGGCGCTACGTTTGATAGTTGCATTCGTTTTCTAGGGGAAGATCCTTGGGAAAGACTGCGAGAGCTCAAAAAAGCGATGCCAAAAACGCCGTTGCAAATGTTGCTTCGAGGTCAAAATCTATTGGGTTATCGCCATTACGCTGACGACGTCGTTGATAAGTTCATTGAACGCTCCGTGGTAAACGGCATGGATGTATTCCGTGTATTTGATGCGATGAACGACCCACGAAACATGCAACAAGCAATTGCTGCGGTGAAAAAACAAGGCGCACACGCTCAAGGTACACTCTGTTACACCACTAGCCCTGTTCATAACCTACAAACCTGGGTAGACATCGCGCAACAATTGGGTGAACTTGGCGTTGATTCGATCGCAATCAAAGACATGGCGGGCATCCTGACACCAACCTTAGCCAGTGAGCTGGTTTCAACATTAAAACAGCAAGTGGATGTTGACCTTCACCTGCATTGCCACTCGACCGCTGGCATGGCTGATATGACGTTAATGAAAGCCATTGAAGCTGGTGTAGATCGTGTGGACACAGCGATTTCTTCCATGAGCGGCACTTACGGTCACCCAGCAACAGAATCTCTGGTTGCATCACTTCAAAACACTGAATACGACACAGGTTTGGACATTTCAGCGCTGGAAGCTGTCGCTGCATACTTTAGAGAAGTACGTAAAAAATACGCCGCTTTTGAAGGTCAGTTAAAAGGCTCAGACTCTCGCATTATTGTGGCGCAAGTCCCTGGCGGAATGTTAACCAACATGGAAAGTCAGTTGAAACAGCAAAATGCCGCAGACAAGCTTGATGCGGTGTTAGAAGAGATCCCGAAAGTCAGAAAAGAGCTGGGGTATCTGCCGCTTGTCACGCCAACGTCGCAAATCGTCGGCACACAGTCTGTCATCAATGTCCTTATGGGTGAGCGCTACAAAACCATTACTAAAGAAACCGCTGGTGTCTTGAGAGGCGAGTACGGCCAAACGCCTGCTCCTGTCGACACGGAACTGCAACAGCGTGTGTTGGAAGGTTCAGAACCAATTACTTGCCGCCCTGCCGATAAGTTGGAGCCAGAACTGGAGCACCTGACCACAGAAGTGACCACTCAAGCAAAAGCGCAAAACATTCCGCTCTCCGGCAGCGCTATTGACGACGTACTTACTATCGCGCTTTTCCCACAAGTGGGTTGGAAGTTCCTAGAAAACCGCAACAACCCAGACGCCTTTGAACCCGCACCTTGCAATGAAGCAGCAAGAGCAACAGCACAAACAAAAAATAAGACCAAACCAGAGAAACAAACCATGAATGCTACCTCAGAAAGCGGTGTTTACACCATTACCGTCAACAACCAAAGTTATGTCGTTCAGGTTGACGCAGGTGGCGATATTCAAGCCGTGTCAGCCCCCCAACCTGCACCATCAAAGCCAGTGACAACCGCTCAAGATGCCGAGCCGATGAACGCCCCACTTGCGGGTAACATTTGGAAGATCCACACCAAGCCTGGTGATGAAGTTGAAGAAGGCGATGTGCTACTGATTCTTGAAGCGATGAAGATGGAAACAGAAGTTCGCGCACCACGTTCCGGAAAAATCGCCAGCATTGATGTGTCTGAAGGCGACGCAGTAGATGTAGGCGAACCTTTACTTCAACTGGCGTAACGAGGCATTAGTCACATGGAAAATGTCTTAGCGTTAGTGAATGACTTTGGTTTGTTCCACCTCGAATGGGGACAAGCCATCATGCTTATTGTTGGCTTGATTTTGCTTTATCTCGCTATTGTTAAACAGTTCGAACCTTTGTTGTTGGTGCCAATCGGCTTTGGTGGGATTCTTGCTAACCTACCTGATGCAGGCTTAGCCTTGTCAGCGGTAGAAAACGCGCTCCATGCTGCCAAACCAGAGGTAATGTCCGCATTTGGCTCTGTGTTGAACATTGCGACGGACTCCGCTGCCGAAGTAAAAACGGCACTTGCAACGGCGACACCAACTCAACTTGCCAACATCCACTTACTCGCAGAAGAGTATCAATACTCAGATGGTATGCTGTACCTATTTTACAGCATTGCTATTGCATCTGGCGCTGGTCCTTTGGTGATATTCATGGGCGTAGGCGCAATGACGGACTTTGGTCCATTGTTAGCCAACCCTAAAACCTTGCTTCTTGGTGCGGCAGCTCAGTTTGGTATCTTCGCAACTGTGCTCGGCGCTCTGGGTTTGAGCTCTATGGGTTTGATGGATTTCAGTGTCGCGCAAGCCGCTGCTGTGGGCATCATTGGTGGCGCAGATGGTCCAACGGCAATTTATGTATCTAGCTTGCTCGCACCAGAGTTACTGGGTGCTATCGCTGTAGCAGCTTACTCTTACATGGCACTTGTACCTTTGATTCAGCCGCCAATAATGCGTGCGCTGACCACAGAATCAGAACGCCAAATCACGATGCAGCAATTGCGTAAAGTGAGCAAGTTAGAAAAGATTTGCTTCCCTTTGCTCCTGTTGATTCTGATTGCCATGTTGCTTCCTTCGGCGACACCGCTACTAGGTATGTTCTGCTTTGGTAACTTAATGCGTGAATGTGGCGTAGTTGAACGTTTATCGGATACTGCTCAAAACGCGTTGATCAACGTCGTCACCATCTTTTTGGGTCTTTCTGTGGGTTCCAAATTGGTTGCCGATAAGTTCTTACAGCCGCAAACCATCGGTATTCTCGCACTTGGCATCGTCGCGTTTTGTATTGGCACAATGGCAGGCGTATTGATGGCAAAACTAATGAACCGTTTCGCGAGTGAAAAAGTGAATCCACTGATTGGCTCTGCGGGTGTCTCTGCGGTTCCGATGGCAGCAAGGGTGTCAAACAAAGTGGGTCTAGAAGCAAATGCACAGAATTTTCTACTAATGCACGCGATGGGACCAAACGTAGCCGGCGTTATTGGCTCGGCGGTTGCAGCGGGCGTGATGATCAAATATGTGATCGGTTAGACAGTTACACAAGGAACGAGGCTCGATTGACTATCTTCAATAGATCTCGATCAGGTCTCTTCCTTGTTTCATTTGATAATTTACCCTTCAATCAATAAGAAGCTTACCATTCATGCCAGACCGAACATTTCACGACTACCTCTGCCGTAACCTCTCTTTTAGACAGCGTGTATGGGCGCTGCTTTTTGTGGTTGTTTCGTTTCAATTGCTCCTTATCGGTGGTTATTTCCACCACATCCTTTCTGATACGTTAAACCATCAGGTCAGTGCGCGCGCAGTCATACAAGCTCGTGAAATTGCCAGCGACCCTCAACTGATCGAAGCGGTCTCTTTACGAGATACAGCGCGGGTACAAAAACAAATTAAGCGCCTACAAGGGATTTCCGATGCCAACTTCATCGTCGTCGGCGATAGTAAGGGCATTCGCTTAGCGCATCCAGACATCAAAAAAGTTGGCTACCCGATGCAAGGTGGAGACAACATACGCGCCCTTCAACAAGGATTGCACTACTACTCAATACGAGAAGGCAGCTTAGGTTTTGCGATACGTGGGAAATCCCCCATTATTTCCTCAACTGGCGAGATCATTGGTGTTGTTTCAGTAGGCTATTTACTGGATACCGTTAGTAATTTACTGATCCTCTACTCCACGCCGTTTTTCTTTGCCTTATTGATCATTCTAGTTTGCTCATCTTTGGGCGCTTGGTTCTTCTCTCGTCATATAAAAAGTCAGATGTATGGTATGGAACCAGAAGAGATCGCCCTCTCCCTCCGCGTGCAAAACTCGGTGTTTGAAGCGGTTTACGAAGGCATTATTGCGGTCGACAAACAAGGTCGTATTTTGTCGGCAAACCAGAGGGGACTTAAGATTCTAGGAATTGCGCGTAATCTTTCCCACCTCCAAGGTCGAATGGTGAACGAATACGTCACCCCTGCTGACTTTTTCTTGGGAGCAAAGATGGGAGAAGACTCGGAGGAGTCACAGAGACAGCATCAAGTTATTACCTGTAATGGCGAAACCTTGGTCGCGACTCGTGTAAAGATTTGGGAAGACAATCAACACTCTGGCTGGGTCATCAGCTTCAGACCGCGCAATGATTTAAGCACGCTCACATCACAACTTAACCAAGTTCAGCAGCAAACCGACAATTTACGAGTATTGAGCCACGAATACGCAAATAAGCTTTCTACGGTCAGTGGGCTGATTCAAATCGGCGCGTACGAAGAGGCGCTCAGTGCCATAAGGCAAGAAACAGAAACACATCAAAAGCTGATTGATTTCATTTCTCGTACGTTCAACTCCAAAGTGATTGCGGGTCTGCTATTAGGCAAATACAGCCGAGCAAAGGAACTTGGTCTCGCTCTCCATTTTGATCCGTACTGTCACCTAAGCGGTACACCAACCAAACTTACTGATGATGAGTTAGCCGCCATCATAGGTAACCTACTCGACAATGCTTATGAAGCAACGTTGAAAAACCCTGACAGCAACAAATGCATCTCGATACTAATTTCTGACGCCAACGAAACGGAATTGGTGGTCGAGGTTGCTGACAATGGCACTGGAATACCCGATGAAATCGCAGAATCCCTATTTGATAAAGGGATCACCAGCAAATCGCAACCGGGACACGGTATTGGCTTGTATTTAGTCCACCAGCTTGTCAATAACGCTGGCGGTGCAATCCTCGTCGACGATGCCGAACCAACCGGAACAATCTTTTCTTTATTTATTCCTAACGAGAGTTTGAAAGATGGAAATTTATGACGTTTTGATAGTAGAAGATGAATCCAATATCGCGGACTTTCATTCTTACTATCTTCAGCAAACACAACGTTTCAGACCTATCGGAATTGCAAAAAGTATCGCTGAAGCCAGAAAGATGATTCAGTTACTGAAGCCAAAACTGGTCTTATTGGATAACTACTTGCCTGACGGCAAAGGCATCGATTTATTGAAAGACATAACCGCTGCCAAGCAGTCACCAGATGTTATTTTTATCACCGCCGCCAATGACATGGAAACAGTAAGAGAAGGCGTAAGGTGTGGCGTGTTCGACTATCTGCTAAAACCGATCTCTTATGATCGCTTAACCGATTCTTTAGAGCGCTATCTGAAGTACACCAGTTCGTTAAAAGCAAATGACAACATCAATCAACGCCACGTCGACGAGCTGTTTAACTTTCAATCCAAATCATCACACATGCAAGCCTTACCCAAGGGGATCGATGAGCTCACGCTCGATAAAGTCACGAATGCCTTTGATGATGGCGAAATTATTTACACGGCGGAGTCTCTAGGCAATGAAGTCGGCATCAGCAAAACAACAGCAAGACGTTATCTTGAGTTTTTAGCCGCAAAAGGGTTTCTACTTGCTGTGATTCAACATGGTAAAGTTGGTCGCCCTGAAAGGGTTTATCAAAAGAAAATGTAACCTCCCCCTTGCTTAGGAAGAACGCTTTGAAACCCTACGATTCAAAGCGTTCCCTAAACGTCGTTGAAGCAACAACGTAAATCACAAGGTCAGATCCGCGGAGATAATTTCTGTGCCGTCGGAGACTTCCAATCGTTCAAGGTTATCACTGTGCGCCTTGCATAATGGCACCACGAAAACCTTACGCTCTTCCCCGTCTTTTCTAACCAGAACACCATAATCATGCTCTGCGGTACAGTTGGCTTCGCAGCAAAGGCGATGCTTAACGGTGCTGAAGTGACGCCAATACGCTAGCCACTCTAGTTTTGCTTTTTCCGTAATTAGCTCATCAGATATCTTACTTACTATCATACTCATACCATTTGTTTAGTAGACAGAAGCATTACACCGGATCATTGAGTTTGAGTTTCTAAGCGCGTTCAAAGAAAAGCGCAGATTTAATGCATGATTTAATTTCTATGGTTTTTATTCTCTTTACGCTCCCAAAGGGCACTCTTTGCAAATATAAGGGCCTTGGCTTGTATACTTTGTTGCCGCTTCTTGATTTAGAATGACTAGATCTTTAAATCGCCGCCGCGTCTACAAACCAAGTCATTCTCGCTGAACCTAGCATATCGAGGTTACTTGGGTATAGAACACTCATTAAAAACAAAGCATATTCAAATGTTGATTTCAAAAAAGACCACTAAAAACAATAATATCAACAATGAGTTTGTCGATATGCAAAAACTAAGATTCAAATAATAACAAGTGAAATTTAGTTCAATAAAAATAAATAAAGCAAAATCCAATCAGTGTTATATCTATGGTAAATAAAACATAGAGAATGGCTTATTGACACAAATGTAACAATATGTTTCCATAAAAACATCAAGTTCAACTTTTCATCAAAAGGTGCCTGATAGCCATGGAAAAACTAAGTAAAGAAGAGCTTAATGCGATTGCAACAAGAATGCTGCAAGACCTTATTATGTGTCGGATGCTTGATTTCCCCGAGCAAGGAAAAACAGCAAAAGAAATATCATTACTTACGAGGATCGATATATTCTCTGCATTTAGCATGCTCAACAAGCTAATCGATTGTGGTTTGATAGAAGAAAATAAATATCGGGATGACATTTATTATCGAGCGATCAATATTCCCGAATATTTTCACGTAAGTGTGCATCCCAATATTATTCTTGATTATGCAACAAGAAAAACAGAGCACATAAAGTTCTCTGGCACTTCAAAGCGATTATACAAAAAGCACTATATTTCTAACTGATACGAAGGCTAGTCGTTATCCTAGCAACAACAAAAATGAAGGCTTACCGTGGCAAGCCTTCATCTTGATGATGTTTAGATGAATATTGATTTAAGAGACGTGGTATCGAAAGGACTAACGGCTAGGAGCTAGAGCTAGGAGCCATTTTTGTTAATGTAAACGTCCGGCATCAAACAAGACGTGATGTCTGAGTTTTCGTACTCCACACTGTTCATTAGCTTTCCGCCTTGTAGATCAACGTTTTTCACTCCCATTTGTTTAAGGTCGTTAAGTGAGTAGTACCAACCTTCTGTGAGCTTGTTTTTTTGGCAACTTCTGTCTCTTATCTGACCATAAACCGTGATATATGGGTCGACATTGATGTAATTAAAGTACGCCTTTTCTTTGACCCTCAGATGGTTGAGGTAACCTTCATATTGATTCCAATAACCGTTTGGAATGGTTTGTTTCCACAGTTCATCAGATTGTAACGCACCACCGTGCCACCCTATCAAGGCGTCCTTTTTAATGGTAATACTATTGGCAGCCGTTAAGACATAGTTTGCGCATGCTGAAAAACATAGACGGCTGACTTCCACATCAAGATTATTTTCTTTTACAAAGTACCCAAACTCGATACCGGTATCAATCTCGCCTCCAGGACTGGTAATTCTGAGCTTTTTAATCTTCTTATCGCTAGATTTTACTAACCGAATTGCTTTTAAAACATCACCGCCAGAAATGACACCATCATAAACCAAAGTATCACCAACAATGATGACTTTACTCGCGGTTGGAACCATCAATTGTTGTGATGCACAGCCTGACAATATTACTGACAAACCAACAAGAATATACTGACGCTTCATAAACTGTTCTCGTTTTATATTACGATTAAGCCGCAGAAAAACAGCAAAAAGAGACACTTTACATCTTTTTTGCTTAGTCTTTTCATGAGGAAATAAAGACACGAGAAGACAATTCGTTATATCTTCTCCAATTGATTCATAAAAGCACAGTTTGATCTCACAAGATAATAGATATCAGACAGTTATGCGATCAGGTTCAAACATTAATTGCAGGGAAATATATTTACCCCATTGACACATAAGACATAAATATAGTTAAGCACAGAATCTAATTGAATATATGAATGACATATGCTCAAGTGACTTCAAGATGCAGGGTTCAGAGCATTGTCATTGATTCCCTGTTTACCGAAATTAAGTAATAAAAGTCATTTTTTATCAATAGTCGACAACGTGTTGAATTGAAGGATACTTATTAACATCGGCTTCACGTTCTGCCTCTCCTCTCTTCCACCTTAATTACTCGCTGTCTTGCAGCTGTCACTCGCTTTGTCTGTGTATTGTTCATCTCAGCCAAAGAATGATTTCACTTATTCCCTAATTATCAGAGAGTTAATAAGGCGTATTTTATTGTTCAGACACTCACTACAAATTCATAAACCTGATGAGGACAGGATGACTGCTCTTACTGGTCACGAGATGGAGAAACTATCAATGAACAATAAAAACAACACGTGGGTCGGGTTACAAATAACGTCTTTAGCGTCACTGGCAGCGATCGTGTTTAAACTCAATACCTACAATGATGTGTGGCTAACCACATCCCTTCTATCCTTTGGCGTATTGACACCTATCCTTGTTTTCGCCCTGAGAAATCGCAACAGACTGTCATTTTTGATGACCATTGCTCCAACCATAGTCATCATTCGTATCGGTGATCAAAATGACATTTCATTGGTTGGGTGGTTAACCGCCTTATCGTTGATCCCGTTGCTTGTTCAGTTCATCGGCATTGCGAAAGAGATATACAAAGAAAGCCCAAACGAATTTGCCCTTACCTGTATACGCCTATTTCTCGGATTGAACTTCTTAACCCACGGGACGGAAAAACTGTTTGCAGGAACCCAGATACACAATGGAATGCGAGGTTACTTTGGGCAGGTTGCTGGCTTTGATACGGTCGGTCCTTGGTTCACTGACTTAATGATCTACGTAGGTGGTATAACGGAAATTTCCGTGGCGCTATTGATTGGCTGGGGATTGTTTACACGCATCGGCGTTTTGTGGGCAATTGCGTATTTAATTGCAGCGGAGCTCTTCTCGGGTCACTTCTTCACAGGATATACGTGGGCACTGCCGGGCGGCGGATGGGAATTTCCTTTCTTCTGGGCAATGGCATTGTACCCGTTCTTGTTCCTGCACAATCAAGGGGCGTTATCTCTAGATAGCATGCTTCGTCGAGTTCGCGCTTAAGCTGGTTTTCTCAGCTTAGCCACCCTTGCCGATTTCCCCCGTCCAAAAAAGAGAGTTTGAGTTTCGCAAATCTCACGAAACTCAAACTCTTATCTAGCAATAAGCTTATTTCGCTTTGATGTACAGATCTTTGGTGTAGATCTTATCCTCAGCGTTGCCTTTCGGATAACCACCGAGAAGTGGAGAAACCAAACGAGTCGTCACGTACTGATAGATAGGCGCTAATGGCATGTCTTTCGCCATCTGAGTTTCTGCCGCGTAGTAAAGCTTGGTTCGCTCTTCTTCTGAGGTCGAGTTCAACGCTTTTTCTATGATGTCATCGTACGCTTTGCTCTTATAGTGAACTCCACCATTGACGTTAGAGCCGATCATCAAAGTCAGGAAGGTTGATGCTTCGTTGTAATCCCCACACCACGCGGCGCGCGTAACATCAAAGTTCCCTTCATCGCGACTGGCTAAATAAGATTTCCACTCTTGGTTTTCTAAGTGAACTGTCACGCCCAGTGTTTTCTTCCACATTGATGAAATGGCAACGGCGAGTTTCTTGTGGTTTTCTGATGTGTTGTACAGCAGATTAATATCTAGAGGATGTTGTTTGTCATAGCCCGCCTCTTTAAGCAGTGCTTTTGCTTTTTCATTACGCTGCTTTTGAGTGAGTTTGCCGTATTCAGGCAACTGAGGGGAAAATCCGGCCGTGATTTCTGGCGTCAGGAAGTACGCAGGCTTTTGTCCCTGCCCGAGGATGGCTTTGGTAATAATGTCTCGGTCAATCGCATAAGACAGCGCTTTACGTACTCGAACATCATCAAACGGTGCACGTTGAGTATTGAACTGATAGTAGTAGCTACATAGATTGCCTTTTATCGACAAGTCCTCAGGGTACTCTTTTTGAAGTCGACGGAAGTGTTCGTTTGGCACTTCGTTAGTCATTTGAATCTCACCTGACAAGAAGCGGTTCATTTCTGACACCTGATCTTCAATAGGCAGATAAGTCACTTTGTTAATGACGGTGTGTACATCATCCCAATACTTTGGATTTCGCTTAAGCACGAGACGCTCGTTGACCACCCATCGGTCTGGCACATATGCACCATTCCCCACAAAGTGTTCTGGCTTGGTCCACTTATCTCCCCACTTCTCTACCGTTGCTTTATGGACTGGCATCATGGTGGTATGAGCGAGCATCTTAACAAAGTATGGTACTTCAACATCGAGCTCGACCTTAAGGGTATAGTCATCAAGCGCTTGGACACCTAACTGACTGATGTCTTTCTTGCCTTCTATGATGTCTTGCGCGTTTTTCATTTTGGTCGAAGAAAGATACCAAGCGTAAGGTGACGCAGTTTTTGGATCCACGACTCGACGGAAGCTATAAACAAAATCTTGCGCAGTAACCGGGTCACCATTAGACCATTCTGCGTTGTGTCGTAAATGAAAAACGAAGGTGCGATTGTCCGTTGTTTCCCAAGACTCCGCGACGCCAGGGATGGTTTTACCATCGGCATCTTGCGTTACTAAGCCTTCCAGTAAATCGCGAATCACATTAGATTCTGGAACGCCCTCGGACTTTTGTGGATCAATAGTTGCGACTTCGGTGCCATTACCTCGAACAAACTCCTGCTTTTTAGCCAGCTTTACTCCGTCTGGCACGTTCGCGGCGAACGCAGGTTGAGTAACGGCATAGCCGATGATACTGGTACTGATAAGGAGTGTAATTTTAGTATTGTTATTAATGAACATGGTTGTGCCTGCTTGTTTGCTGTGAAACTTTTTATTAACAACCACTATTCACTACAATATCTCTCTTCAAAAGATAATAATTATTCACAAAATCAGACGCTTTACATCACTTCATCACCACAACTTATCTCTTGCTAATTAGATTCAATAAAATAGTCACGTTGGAGCTTTGAGCTTTGAGCTTTGAGCTTTGAGCTTTGAGCTTTGCACTCACGGATTATCAAAAATTATTAGAAAATAAATCAAATAAAGAACTGTTTTTAATGGACTATTCCGAGGCTAGGATTTCAATACGCACTGAATGAGACGCTCAACATCTCATTCGAGTCGCCAAAATCCATACATCAAACTGTTCATTTCAAAATGGAAATAAAATGAAAAAGCATCTTTTAACTACCAGCCTCTTCACTGCTGCTGCCGCAATTTCAGCGGTGGCATCCTATTCAACTTACGCTGCGGAAATCGGTTCTCTTGAAGCCGTGACACAATTTAACGATTACCGCGGCGCAGGTGTCACCGTAACACCCGAAGGTCGCTTGATCGTAAGCATGCACCCTTTGGACAATCCCAAATATCGAGTCGTCGAAGTGATGGCGAATGGTACTAAAAGACCCTTCCCAACCATGGACTGGTCAGACGGACCAGAGGTCGGCGATGTAGGCTTAAGCGCGGTTATTGGCGTTCACTCCGACAGCAAAGGTACGGTCTGGATGCTCGATATGGGCAGCGAAACCTCACCGGCACAATTGGTCGCGTGGGACACGTCTAAAAATAAGTTGAGCAACCAAATTACAATTAACTCATCTGCGCTAAGAGACAACTCATTCCTGCAAGATTTTGCCATCGATGAAAAGCACGCGAAGATCTACATCGCTGACATGACCTTTGGCAACTTCATTGGGGCAACGAACCCCGCTATTGTCGTGGTAGATTTAAAAACGGGTCAGTCGACACGTGTATTAGAAAATGCGCCCCAGCTTATGCCAGAAGACAGAGATATAGTCATCGAAGCTTCTCTATTGGCATCGAAAACAGAACAAGGTGCCACGAACCACTTACGTTTTGGGTTAAACCCAATCGCTATTGATGACAATAACGAATGGCTCTACTTTGGCGCATTTACTGGCACAAAAATCTATCGAGTTCCGACTTCAGCCCTAGAAAATGCAAAAAACACAGATAGTAAGCTGCAGAATAAAATCGAAGTATATGGACCAAAAAGACCCAGCGATGGCATTGCGTATGCGCCAGGGGGTGGCATTTTAGCGACCGATCTCGAACATAGTGGTGTTGGTTTGGTAACCAAAGGCAAATATCAGACACTTATTCAAGACAAAAAGCTATCTTGGCCGGACAGTATGGCAGTCAGCGGCGATTACATTTATGTCACCCAAGACCAGCTTCATCAGCACCCAGCATTCAGTCAAGGTCTCGGTAATGCAAAGGCGCCTTACACCCTGTATCGCTTCAAATATCAACCTTAACGGTCATCTATTACGTGTGAACAATGTTTCTCTTTACATACGGTCAGTAGCGACATAACGTCGAAGGAGATAAAAAGCGTTTCAATCCCAAAAATTCAAGGAGTTATCATCAATGAAGAAGATCAACATTAATGAGAAATTTGGGCTTTTTTCAGAGCAGTGGACACCCAAAATATTAGCTGAGTCGAACGGTCAGCTAGTTAAAATCGCAAAAGGCTCTGGCGAATTAGTTTGGCATAAACATGACAACGAAGATGAACTATTTATCGTCTTTAAGGGTGAACTGACGCTGAAATTACCAGAGCAAGAAGTGGTACTAAAGCCGGGTGAAATGTTTGTTGTACCGAAAGGTGTCGAGCACTGCCCTGTCGCCGAGCCAGACACTCACTTCATGATGATTGAGCCATCCACAACGGCGCATACTGGTGAGCTGAAAAGTGATATTACCGTATCGGCTGAAGAACAAGAGTGGATATAGCGCGATAAAATTAACCACTAGTCATTATATCCCTGCACTTTGAGGTTACTTAGGGATTAGTATCAAAGCTGGTCTAGAGCTCAAAACTAAACCAGCTTTTACCAAAGGGGCAACGCTACGGCTCTCTATTCAGCGCTAGCTTGGAAAAGCACATCTAGTTCGGTTTGTGCTTTTAGCAAATTCTCTAAAGGCAAAAACAGAGGCTCCGGAAGCTTGTCTAAGTCAAACCATTTCCATTGCTTACACTTCTCCGGTTCAGCGACCTGAGGCTCTCCAACCTCACATGAAGCAGCAACAAACAAAGTGACATAGTGCTTACCCTCTTTCTCGAAAACATCATTCGTGAAGCTCAACTTCTTAAAAGACCCAACAACTAAGCCGGTTTCTTCGAGTGTTTCGCGCTTAGCACAATCTTCAATAGATTCACCCCATTCAAGGTGTCCTCCGGGTGTAGCCCAAGTATGAGCCCCGTGTGAGCCAATACGTTCACCAAGTAGCACTCGTCCTTCGCGCACAATCACTGCCGCGACACCTACTCTTACTGCTTTATCCAATCTAATTCCCTTTTTAATTACTGCATAACGCCGCAATACTTTGCTATGTATTTAATACCGATAGAAAAGCATCCTGCTACAACGAGTAATGTTGCCTAAGCGCCTGCCATAACGCTGTTTTGTATCAATGCAAAACCAAAAATCAACAGTCCAAATGCTTGGCAACCTGCCCTAATGCGTATGTAAATTTCTTCGTTATCTCGCTTATCGAAATGGTCGATGATTTCTACCAAACAGTAAATACAGCCAAGTATAAAGGCAGCAAAAGCGATGTATATGGCATCACCGTGTAGCGTTACCTCTGTACGCCTTCCTAAAAACACATATAACTCGCCGGAATAGATGCCATAAGCGCCATACACCACCAGAAATACGCCGACTACTAAGTTGAGGACTAACTTATGTTTAGGGAACGAGTTAGGAACATGTTTTTCTCCCGCTTTTCTATTTTTCTGTATGAAAAAATCAGTAAACATAGTTATTCCTAAATTAAGTTGGAACGTAAGTGGTATCGCGACGTCAATCGTTGATTAAATTGCCACATTACACATTTCTAGGGAGGTCTGTGGAGAACGATGACAATCTAAGAGCGAAACCTTTCATTTCCCTCTCTCTTAAACGCCACTATGTACCTAAACACTCTAAACCTTGTTGCGTAGCGCATATTATTGAACACAAAAAAGAATATCTACTCGCAATTCATTCTTTTGGGCTATAGATTCAATTTCAACGTTTATGTTTATAAAATATTTAAATGAAAATGAAAAACAATAACTTTAAGAAACTACGAACTGCATTACTTCTTACGCTTACCACTTCAATGATGGGTTGTTCTTCTTTGGATACTCACCTTGTGGGAGGGTATGGAGCGCCGTTTTCAGGAACAACACTGGCAGTCGCGTCCCAACCTTGCGCTTTTAGAAACGACTCGGTGGTCGACTATGTCTTTTACCCTTTGACTTTCATCGACATCCCGCTCTCTTTAGCAGCAGATGTCGTCTTTCTTCCGGTTGATTTAGCAATGGTGTTTACGCCAACGACGGACTATCGATTTGCATTAACACAAGGCTGTGGCACACATAGCATGATCTAAAGTTTGTTGTTAACTCGACAGCTAGCATTTTTATAAAAGCCCTACACATAAGGAACCAGACGCAGATAAACATGTCTATTAATGCGGTTCATTAATCAGGTAAATTTATGTGTGTTAAGTTAACAAAAATGGTTCTCCCTTTTCTATTGCTGCCGGGAGCGCCCGTTTACAGCGCAGAAACAACCAACGTTACACTTGTGGGTGACTCGATTCACTACACCGGTACATTAACCTCCGAAGCAAACGACGCTGTTGTGGAAATCTATGCTGATGCGGCAGTGAAACCAACCACTCTTGTGATCTCAAGTGACGGCGGTGATGTGGAGCTGGGAATGGTCTTAGGTGAATGGGTTTTTGCAAATAAAATAGATATTGAAGTCAACGACTATTGCCTTTCCTCTTGTGCAAACTATGTATTTACCGCAGGCAAAAACAAATATATATCAAACAAAGCAATTATCGGTTTTCACGGAGGCTTAAGCAGCCAGGAGTTTGATACCTCAGATATTGAGGCTTCATTTAAGGACTTACCCAAAAGACAAAGGGAAGAAGAAATTCAAAAAGTCTTACATGAAATGCAAACGTATATTGGCAAAACTAAGGAAAAAGAAGATTCGTTCTTCAAAAAAATCAAAGTAAAACAAGAAATAACAACCCTTGGTCAATCTCCCCGCTACGATAGTTTTTCCGATTCGGATTACTCCGGTTGGACCTATAACCCAAACGATTATTCGAAACTTGGAGTGAAAAACGTTTTTGTTAAACAGCCACCTTGGGAACTCGAACAACTCAAAAAATTTGGAAAAGTTTTTGTAGTCGAAGTCGAATAAACTTCTCGCTAAAGCCCTGAAAAATAGCACCGGGAAAACCCGAGAATAAGAGATATCTAGGCTTGATAGTGCATTCAATCAAGCCTAGCTGCGAGATACGCTTCAAACCTCTATTGCCAGGTAGAAATAATCTGTCTCAGCTTACGTTCTTGTCTTAGTGCTTCAAACCAAAAACCACCACAAGTCAACGCGATTCCAAACAAAAACATACCGAGTGGTATGAGCAAAGGTAAGCTAAAAGTATCAACACTCAGAAGAATGTAAATACCGGCACCTCCGGTAACGGCAAGCCAGAACAACATAAAACACATCACAAACAAGTTTAACCGCATGGAGACGCTCACCCGAGTACCATCTTTATTCGCCTCTACCTTTCCCTTCATGACAGGTAAAAATGAATTTCTGTAACGAATGTTTCCCACAAGATCGAAGCCCGTTTCGTCTACCTTTCCACAAAATGCTGAAGAGGAACTAGGCTTGAAAAAAGCTCGTTCTGATGTGTTTTCTTGTATTCGCTTTAAAACTTCAGGTGCAGACAAGAACGTATCGATTTGAAACCTATTATAGGGAATTAACTTCATAATGATCTCTATATTGAACATATACCCAAGTGACTTCAAGATGCTGGATTCAGAGCGTTGTCATTGATTCGAGTGCAAGGAAAACAACGAAGCGGAATAGCACGCTCTTTCCAAGTTGTTTGACGTAGCAATCGGGTCAATGACACGCTCCCAGAGTGCCCTCTTTGCAAATAGTAAGGACCTTTGTTTGTATACTTTGTTGCCGATTCTTGATTTAGACCCACTAAGCCTTCAAATCGCCGCCGCGTCTACAAACCAAGTCATTCTCGCTGACCCAAGCATCTCGAGGTTACTTGGGTATATCATTCAAAACTACTCAAAAATGCCACACGTTGCGAATCAACATTAAAAAACTGTATCCGTTCAAACCTGAGAAATAACGGTTTACCACCCTTATAACATTGAAATAATTGATAATTTCCATATTTATTATTGAATATTCCAATTACCGCAAAATAAGCTTGAGCGATTGTGGAGGTAAACCGTTCACCTCCGCTTGACCTTTACCTTGGGTGAAGCCCTAGCCTTTCTTTATCAGGTAATGAGAAAGGGGATTTCTTATGGGCATGTGTCATCACAACGGTTCAGATGTTTCTGAAACCAAGCCAATTTGGCGAATACTACTCATCCTAAGTTCAATCGTTCTATTGCTCGTTTTGTTGTTTGGATAAAAGGCGGGATGGCATGTGAAAGTTGCGTACGTCAGGACACTCGATGAATCACGCATCTGAACATCGAATAGCGGAGAACCGTGCCTTAGAGGGAAATTTGCGCGATTTGACAAATTTCAGGTAAAGAAAAGCCCACCTAAAAAGGTGGGCGCTTCTTTAAATTTGGTGGGTCCGGGCGAACTCGAATCGCCGACCCCTACCATGTCAAGGTAGTACTCTAACCAACTGAGCTACGGACCCAAATTTTATGTTCGGCATACTTTGGTTTTAGTATGGCTTTAAGGAGTGGTGGGTCCGGGCGAACTCGAATCGCCGACCCCTACCATGTCAAGGTAGTACTCTAACCAACTGAGCTACGGACCCATTCCTTAAGAACGAGAAGGATATTAGCTATATCCCATTGGGGGTGCAAGCATAAATTCACTAACTTTGAATCGTTTGGCGAAAATCTAAACTCAACACCCGTTTTCAGATGATTTTATCGTCAAGGCTCGACCTGAACGGTGTTAAAAGTGTGATCTACTTAACTTTTGTTGTTTGACCTAATTGTCGTAAGGCACTTCACTGAGCATCCAAATTTGCAAAACTTGCGATACGTTTGGACAATCACCAAACAAAATTTGGTATTTAGGCTCAAATGGTTCACCAATAAACGTCGTACGTATCAACTTGCCCGTTTTGAGATCCACTTGAGTACTGACTCGCCCTTTGAAATTTTGAAAAATCGCAAACTGCTCACTGTGGTAAACCATCTGTTCACGATAAAACAAGAAGTGATCCTGAGGTGTATCTGTTAATTGGCATTCAAGTGGTTTGAGTGACTGCTGTGCATGGCTACTGAACGTGAGCAGTAGTGCTGAAAGAATCCATCCATATCGCATAACGCTTCCCTATTCTTCTTTCTTTATCAAAGTATAGGAGCTACCAGAATGGATGCTGCGAAGTGCTCTTCTTTGTTCAACGGTAAAACAAAAAAGGCTTCAACTAATCCAGTTGAAGCCTCTCTCTATTTCACTATCTAGGGAACAAAATGCTTATTCGTCTTCGGTATCAAACACCACATTGTAGTTTTCTGTGTAGGTACAGTTTGGTTGGCGACTACAAGTAAAGAAGCGTCGACCTTTAAACTCGCCTTGGCTCGCGGTTCTGATTATCATCGGACTGCCACACTTTTTGCAAAAGCGGATTTCTTTGTCCGGCTCAATCAGATCAATGTGTGCTGCCAATAAACGACGTAAACGCCCCACTTGGTAACTGTGTTTTACCGATGCACCAATCAAAGGAAGGTTCGCCGATTTACACACGTGAATCAGCAGTTTTTGGCGCTCGACTTTGCCTTTATGCAATTGCTGACCATTATCAAGCTCAATAATTACACGAGGTTCAAGCGTTCTAGGATCGCAGATAACGTAATCAAAGTAGCTGCGTGAAATTCGGTTACTGGCAATGAAGAACTGCTTCTTATTTTTGACTTCTTTTGGTGCGATCAGCGTCGCCATGTTTACTTTGGCAAACACCACTGCGTGATCACCAACCGCCGCTCTCAAGGCATTAAAAAACGCCCCTTCCTGCCCTTTTAATAGTGGACCTTTCGAACGGTATGGGAAGTCTCGCGTGTCATCGTTTTTGATCACGTACTTTTGAATGATAAAGAAGAAAACAACAAGAAGAACAACAATGATAAAGATGTTGGTCATAGATAAAGTGCGCCCAAAACAACTAGTTGCTCAAAGCCTAAATGGAAATTCTAACCAGAGCAACAAAACCGGTAAATTTTGCGGAGTGATAATAACAGCCGCAAAGCTTTTGAGCACGATTTACGTTAATCAAACAAGAACAAAAACGGGCTCCGTCAAGAGCCCGTTTGTTATTCGTTAAAATATAGAGAAAGTACTAACTGTTTGCGTCGGGTTGGTTTTCTGGCATGGCATCAATAAACGCAGGCAGCTGATTACATGCTTCTACAATCGAGCTAATTACCGGATAAGGAGTCATATCCACCCCAAAACGTAATGCATTGTACACTTGAGGCACTAAGCAAATATCAACAACAGAGGGAGAGTCAGTCACACTGTAGATACAGTTTCCATGTTGTTGTCGATGCTGATTTAGCTTCTCTTCAAATGCTGTAAAGCCTTGGTTAACCCAATGATGAATCCACTCAACTTTTGTCTCTTGATCACACGACAGCTGCCCTTCTAGGTACTGCAACACGCGCAAGTTATTGAGTGGGTGGACCTCCATCGCGATATCCTGAGCCATAGCCAAAGCTTGGTAACGAAGCGGCGATGGTTCTGGAACCACTCGAACTTGCGGATATTGCTCATCGAGATACTGAATGATGGCAAGAGATTGGTTGAGTTGAATACCACCATCCACCAGCACTGGCACAAGCTCAGAGGCGTTTAACTCATGATATTCCGCGCTGTGCTGCTCGCCGCCATTACGTACCAAATGAACCGATTTGGACTCGTAGTTCAGCTCTTTTAAGTTCAAACAAATGCGAACTCGATAAGCCGCCGAAGAACGCCAATAGCCATAGAGGGTGATGTTATCGCTCATACTTCCCTTGCCCCTCACTCTCAGTGTTTTAAGTATTGGCTGACTTGTTGATCAATCGCGCCAAAGATCGAGTTGCCATCTGCGTCAAACATCTCAAGTTTGATAGAGTCACCAAACGACATAAAGCTCGTTGACGGTTTGCCATCACGAATGGTTTCAATCATGCGCACTTCTGCAATGCACGAATAGCCTACGCCACCCTCCTCGATAGAGGTGCCATGCTCCGTGCCCTGCTTATTCGATACTGTGCCCGAACCAATGATTGCGCCCGCAGAAAGTGGACGGGTTTTGCTGGCATGGACAATCAAGTCAGCGAAATCAAACGTCATATCTATGCCTGCATTCGGGCAACCAAATGGGGCATTGTTGTAGGTTGAAACAAGCGGCAGATGCACTTTGTTCTCATACCATGCTTCACCCAGCTCATCTGGCGTTACTGCAATAGGAGAAAACGCTGAAGACGGTTTTGATTGGAAGAAACCAAAGCCTTTCGCCAGCTCCGCCGGAATCAAACCACGCAACGATACATCGTTAACGAGCATGATAAGACGAATTGAATCTTGTGCTTCTGCAATGCTTGCTCCCATCGGCACGTCACCGGTGATCACGGCAACTTCACCTTCGAAGTCAATGCCCCACTCGTCGCTAGCAAATTCGATGTTGTCGCAAGGACCAATAAATGCGTCAGAACCACCTTGATACATCAAAGGATCGGTCCAGAAGCTTTCTGGCATTTCCGCACCACGCGCTTTACGCACTAGTTCGACGTGATTGACGTAAGCACTGCCATCCGCCCATTGATAGGCGCGAGGCAATGGTGATGCTAGATAGTGGGATTCAAACTCTTCACTTCCTGAAACCGAACCATTGTTTAGCGCGTTATAAAGCTCTTCCAGTTGTGGAGCGACTTTATCCCAGTTATCCAATGCCACTTGCATGGTTGGCGCGAGATGCATCGCATGGAAAATTTCAGTTGCCGGAACACATTGTGCCAGGTCTTTGCTCACGACCATCAACAGACCATCGCGAGTGCCATTTTTCTTGGTTGCTAATTTCATCCTTGCCCCTTACTTCTCTTGCCAGCTATAGACGTATTCTTTGTTTTCAACCTTATCGAGCTCGTCAGAAAACTCGAGCGCATGGCGTGTATCAATCATCACTGCCACTTCATCGGTAAACTTCTTCTTATATTCCTGACCCGCTTTGAACGCTTTAGGGTGCGGACCGTGGGTAAAACCTGCTGGATGGAAAGTCACCATGCCAGCTTCGATGTTGTCACGGCTGAAGAAATCCCCTGCGTGGTAGAACAAGACTTCGTCATAATCGTCATTGTTATGATAGAACGGCACCTTCAGTGCGCCTGGGTCACTCTCGATTGGACGTGGCACAAACGTACACACCACGAATCCAGCACCAACAAATGTAGTGTGGGCAGAAGGTGGTAAGTGATAACGGTGCGACATCAAAGGTCGAATATCACGCCAGTTCACTTTCACGACAGCCAAGTCACCGTGCCAACCAATCGCATCAAGCGGGTTGAATGGGTAAGTAATCACACTGACTTTGTCATGGCGCTTCACATGAACTTGGGTTTGCTCTTCTGAGTATTGCGCACGGAATTCGTCATTAATTGACGGCGTTTGCAGAACCGCTGGGTCAAATACAGCATGATTACCCACCATGCCTTTTTCTGGCAAAGAATAAGCGGCATCGGTGTTTTCAATCATCAGAACAAACATTGGCTCACTTGGTTCTAATCGCCAACTGGTTGAGCGTGGAATCATTACGTAATCACCTTCGCTCACTTTGAGGTGACCATAGTCGCAATAAAGATCTGCCGTGCCGTGATGGATGAACAACAGCTCATCGCCATCGGCGTTACGCACCAAGAAGTCCATCTTCTCATCCATACGCCATACACGGATCTTACAGTTGGCGTTGTGTAGAAGATGCGGCACTGCCCAAGGCGAAATCTGACTCGCCGTTTCGACTAGGTTGAAATCGAAAGCTCGCGGGCGTAAATCGCCTTCCCACTCAGACCAACCTGTCGGTGCGTGTTGATGATGAAAGTGTGCCGCAGGACCGAAGAATCCACTTCGACCTGCTTCACGTTCGTAAATTGCCTCTTCCGGGAAATCAGCATGTGCTTGCTTGGAGCACACTCCCTCCCGATGAGGGAATGTGATCCATTTATGCATCGCTTAGTACTCCTCGGCGGATTTGGTCTTCTTCAATCGATTCAAACAAGGCTTTAAAGTTACCCTCACCAAAGCCTTCGTTGCCTTTACGTTGAATGATTTCGAAGAACACCGGGCCAATAACGGTCTGGGTGAAGATTTGCAGCAAGATGCCGTCTTTGGTTGGCGCGCCATCGATAAGGACTTGCAGATCGCGCAGTTTGCTGACGTCTTCCCCGTGTCCTTTTACGCGCTCGTCGACTTTCTCGTAGTACGTATCTGGTGTCGGCATAAAGTCCATGCCGCGATCACGCAGTGTTTGAACGGTTTGGTAGATGTCATCGGTGGTCATCGCGATGTGCTGAATACCTTCACCGTTGTATTCACGGATGAACTCTTCAATCTGGGATTTGTCGTCAGAAGACTCATTGATTGGAATGCGGATCTTCCCACACGGCGCGGTCATTGCGCGGCTAACAAGCCCTGTCAGCTTACCTTCAATGTCAAAATAACGAATCTCGCGGAAGTTACCAATGCGCTCATAGAATCCTGACCACACGTCCATGTTGCCTTGCTTCACGTTATGAGTCAGATGGTCGATTTCGTACATACCAACGTCTGCTTTCGCTAGGCGCTCTTCTGCATCGTCATAGAAACGGAAGTCGACATCGTAAATGCTCTGTTTGCCGTAACGATCCACGAAGTACAGAAGACTCTCACCGATACCGTAAATTGCCGGAATGCTCAGCTCCATCGGACCGATTTCTGTTTTGTACTCTTCACCGCCGTTATCCAGCGCTTGCTTAAGTGCTACGTTCGCGTCTTTCACACGAAATGCCATGCCACAAACGGAAGGACCGTGAACTTTAGCAAAGCCTTCTGCCTGACTGTGCGGCTGGGCGTTAACGATAAAGCTGATGTCACCTTGTCGGTACAGCCAAGCCTCTTTAGAACGGTGTTTTGCGATCTCTGCAAAACCCAACGAAACAAACAGCGCTTTCAGTTGTTCAATACCTTCGCTATCCGCCGCTGTGTATTCCACAAATTCGAATCCATCCGTGCCTAATGGGTTGTAGGTGTCCACCATGACTTTCTCCTTATGTCATTGTTGTGTTTGAACATGCGTTCTCGTTCGATATTTCTAACTTGGCGCAGGAGGAGAAAAATTGGAATACACGAATGGAAATCTGACTTTACGCAGTTTTAGCTATTGATCGTAAAATTTATGTTACAGAAAATTTAAACATCGCAAACGTTTACGGTAACCATAAGGAAAGCATGTTATATCAATGCATTATCATATCTCTCATCAATTTACACACCCCATCCAAATGTAAATAGTTTGTTACCATGGCTAAATTTATGGGCAGTAACGCGCATTTATCATGCAAACAACGTCAATATTAGTTTGTTTATATGGAATGGCAGACGATAAGTGTTAGTATGATTTTTTAATCACAATACTGGCAATAGTTATGGCACGCCGAACACACGAAGATACCCAGATCACCATCAACACCATTCTCGATGTGGCAACAGAGCAGTTGATCACGCTTGGTTACGAGAAAATGTCTTACACAACGTTGAGTGAACAAACAGGTATATCGAGGACGGGGATAAGCCACCACTTTGCAAAGAAAGCCGACATCCCGCGCGCCTTGCAAGGTAGACTACTTAAGATGATGATGGATAAACTCGACCTCTCTAACAACGAAGTCGCTTTTATCCAAAGTTGGAAAATTCGCTTAGAAGACGCCGAGTTCATGGCGATTTGGCGTTTGGCATTCTTGATGACAGTTTGTGAACATCACACACCTTATCTCTGTGACTTCCAAAGTCAGGTAGAAGCGGTTACCTCTTTTAAGCTAAGCAAAGACAGTCAACGCACTATTGAATGGCTGATCGGATTAACCCTATTGACTCTTCACAGTGACAAATAGAAAAGAACCATCAAAAAAGCTGAGCACCCTGCCCGGCTTTCTTGTTTTTGTTTTTTTAGTTATCAAGAATAATCCGTTAATAGAATTCTAATTAAAGCGACCGAACCCTTTGCAGAGTTCGGTCTATCCAGAAAGGCAGTGCGAGAGGACATGAATAAACAGAGACTGTATTAATCCACATTTGTGATATTGCTTCAATAAATAGACGGTAAATTACAATCCACCCTACAGATATATTGGTAACTTTTCATCAGTTACAAAAATAGCTCGACTCTGTACATAAATGCAGCGTTAATTCTGTTAAATCATAGACTTTCCATCTCTCATTAAATTCGTCAAAAGCTCATACTATACCCAAGTAACCTCGAGATGCTTGGTTCAGCGAGAATGACTTGGTTTGTAGACGCGGCGGCGATTTGAAGGCTTAGTGGGTCTAAACATTGATTGACTAAGTAAACTCGCTTTTAACTCGCTTTTAACTCGCTTTCGCATATTTCTACATTCATTGTGTACTTTCGTGACCGCCGCATCAGATCCGGTAATTCACAGGTCAGAATAATGTCAGGCAGAGGTGTTTTTTGATTCAAGACAGTTTTCACATGGATTAGCTGTGTAATAAGAGGTGTTCTGTTCCCTTTCGGGCTCGCACTCTATACCGCTGCGGTCTCGACCAAGAAAGAAAGAGACATCCAAATGACACAAATTAATCAAGAACGTCTAGTTGAACATTTCTGCCAACTGGTTCGCATCGACAGCGAATCTATGAATGAAAAACAAATTGCAGAAACTCTGGCTGAGCAACTGGGCGAACTAGGCTTTACGGTTCACAAACTACCAGTACCAGAACACATTTCTAACGGCTTTAACGTCTACGCACGTCTAGAAGGTAAGAAAGAAGGCTCTATCCTAATGAGCTGCCACATGGATACAGTAACGCCTGGTATCGGCATTGAGCCAATCATCGAAGATGGCATCATTCGCTCTAAAGGCAATACGATCCTTGGTGGTGACGACAAATCAGGCATCGCAGCAATCATGGAAGCGGTTCGCTGCATCCAAGCTGAAAACCTAGAACACAAAACGTTAGAGCTTGCTTTCACTGTGCATGAAGAAGGCGGTCTGTTCGGCTCTGAGTACTTCGACATGACGCACGTAACGTCTAACGAAGCGATCGTACTGGATACAGGCGGTCCTATCGGCACTATCGTGACAGCCGCACCTGGTCAGCAAAAAATCGTTGCGACAATCAAAGGCCGCCCTGCACACGCGGGTCTAGCACCTGAAGAAGGCATCAGCGCAATCATGGTAGCGGCAGATGCAATCAACCAGATGAAGCTGCTTCGTATCGACGAAGAAACCACAGCAAACATCGGTATGGTAAACGGCGGTCAAGCGACAAACATCGTGATGCCAGAACTGAAGATCGTTGCTGAAGCTCGCTCTCTAAACGGTGAGAAGCTAGAAGCACAAGTTAACCACATGATCTCTACCTTCGAGTCAGTATGTGAAAAACACGGCGCAGAAGTTGAAATCGAATCAAGCCGCGCGTACGACGCTTTTGTTATCGAAGAAGACAACGCTCACGTGTCAGCAATCAAAGCGGCATTTGCTGACATGGGCATCGATGCATTCACAAAAGGCACTGGTGGCGGTAGCGACGCAAACAACTTCAACAAGAAAGGTCTAACAACAGTAAACCTTTCTACTGGTATGGCGAAAGTACACACCACTGAAGAATTCATTGCCGTTGACGACATGGTGAAAATCACGGAATTCGTTAAGCACTTCCTAGTGAAATAACCTTGAGAATAAAGCGCAATTTGCGCTGAATTTGAAATGCTAACACTGATCCCCTTCCTGCTTCGTGCATGAAGGGGATTTTTCGTTTCTATCCGCTTTACTCTCTTCATTCTCTCTTTACCCTGCCTTCTTAGCAGATAATCTGACTGTGCCAAGTCGGCACAAATTCATGGATTGAAATTCTACTGGCTCACTTTTTGAGACCAAAAAGCTCAGCTTCTAACACCCTGTTACAGGTATGTTAAAACTCGATTGTCTGAACAATTTATACAATATACATTCAACTCACCTTCAAGGATGAATCGAGTGAGGAAAGGATGAAACTACCTAAGCTACTTTTGTTGGCATCTGTGATGAGCCCAATCTTTGCGGCTTCGACTTATGCTGTGCCGTACCCATCGGGCGTGACACTCGCCGAAGCACAAGAGATCACGCTTAATAACGGTGCAGAAGTGACGTCTATCGATCCGGCTAAACAAGCAGCTGAGCCCGCATTTAACCTTGGTCGAGACTTGTTCGAAGGGTTAACGATTCAAGACAAACAAGGAAAAACCATTCCCGGCGTTGCGAAATCTTGGTCGGTGAACGACAACAATACGGTCTACACCTTCAAGCTTCGTGATGCGAAATGGTCGAATGGTGACAATGTCACTGCACAAGACTTTGTCTACAGTTGGCAGCGTCTACTCGACCCCAATACTGCTTCACCTTACGCTTGGTTTGCCGCGATTCCAAACATCCAAAACTCACAAGCCATTATGAAAGGCGAAGCAACACCGCAAACACTTGGCGTAAAAGCACTGGACGACAAAACCTTCCAAGTGACGCTTGAAAAGCCAATTCCATTTTTTATCAAGCTGCTTAGCCATCCGGTTCTTGCTCCAGTGCATAAAGCCACGGTTGAAAAGTACGGCAGCAACTGGACGCAACCAAAACACATTGTTACTAATGGCGCGTTTACGGTTTCTGAATGGAAGGTAAACGAAAAAATGGTGATGGTGAAAAATCCATATTATTGGGACGCAAGCAACGTCGTGTTGGATAAAATCACGTGGCTGCCGATTGGTGATGCCAATGTTGTGCTTAATCGCTATTTAGCGGGGGAAATAGACCAAGTGATGTCGATTCCTTCTGCACAAAAGAAAAAGCTGATCACCAAGCTGCCACAAGAAGTCGCAGACACCAGTGCGTCACTTGGCTCGACGTTTTATTACCTCAACACCCAGCAGGGTCCAACTAAAGACCTGCGTGTTCGACAAGCCCTATCCTATGCCATTGATCGCAAGATCTTAACCGATGCGATTTTAAGAAACGGAGGTATCCCAATGTTTACCTTGGTGCCGCCACAAACCGATGGCTTTCAATCACACATCCCAGAATACGCGACATGGACAACGAATCAGCGTATCGACAAAGCCAAACGCTTATTGGCGCAGGCTGGTTATAACAAAGCGAACCCACTCAAACTCACTTTCACTGTTCCTACCTTCTCCAAAGACGTGAAAATGGCAACAGCAATGGCAGGCATGTGGAAAAGCCGCTTAGGCGCCCAAATCACCATTAAACAACTCGAGCCTAAAGTGTTCTACGCATTAAAAGAGCCAACTGAAATCACTCGTGGCGGCTGGACCGCAGACTACAACGAAGCTTCAACATGGCTCGATATCTTCGTCTCCAATGGCGAGTACAACGATTCACGCTACAACAACCCCAAATATGATGAGTTGATGTCGCGTTCTAAAACCATGAATGATCCATCAAAGCTGTATCTAGAAGCAGAAAGCATGCTGATTGAAGATATGGCGATTATCCCGGTTTACCGTCCAGGCAACGATCAATATTTGATCAAGCCTTATGTTGGTGGCTACGAGCGTACTAACCCCGAGTCCTCGTACTACCGCAAGAATGTCTATGTGAAAGTCCACTAATGGCATGCTTTCGGCCTGAGTCGGCTCGGTAACACGCACTGACATTGCGAGTACATGGCATATCGTGTCGAACTTCTCTTCTCTCGGTGATGAGCTCAGGCCAATTTTTTTCTCTTTCTCGACGTGACGACATGTGACGTCGAATGACCAAAGGATGATGGATCATGATTTGGTACATTCTCAGACGATTAGCCATCGCGATTCCGACGTTGTTGTTTATCGCTTTGGTCTCTTTTTGGTTGATGCATATCGCACCCGGTGGACCGTTTGACATGGAGCGTCCTATGCCGGAAGTGGTTCGCGCTAACATCGAAGCCAAATTTCACCTCGACGAACCATTTTTGGTTCAGTTCTGGATTTATATTACCAACTTCGCTCAAGGCGATTTAGGACCAAGCTTTGTCTATCAAGACTTTACGGTGACTCAGTTGGTCGCTCAATCTTGGCCTGTCTCTGCCCTACTTGGCGTTCTGTCTTTTTGTATCTCAGTGCCACTTGGCATGCTGCTCGGCACCATTGCTGCGTTAAAGCGCAATAGTCGCTTAGATTACGGATTGATGACCCTTTCCATGACGGGTGTTGTTGTGCCTGCTTTCGTCCTCGCGCCAGTATTGGTGACAATATTTGCGATTCATTTAGGTTGGCTGCCTGCCGGTGGTTGGGAAGGAGGACAACTCGCTTTTCTCGTACTACCAGTGCTAAGCCTTGCGATTGGCTCTATCGCCAGTATTGCTCGTGTTATGCGGGGCGCCATGATTGAAACACTGAATCAACCTTATATTCGTACTGCAAAAGCCAAAGGGTTATCGACCGCATACATCTTGTTCCACCATGCACTGCGACCGTCATTGATCCCCGTCGTCGCCATGCTGGGTCCAGCTTTTGTCTCGGTTGTCACAGGTTCGGTCATCATCGATATCTTTTTTGGTACTGGCGGTATGGGACAACACTTTGTCTCCGGCGCACTGAATCGCGATTACGGCTTAGTCATGGGTATTACTCTCATCGTTGCTTCACTGACGATCTTTTTCAACCTTGTGGTCGACTTGCTCTACACCGTTATCGACCCGCGTATCCGAGTTTAGGAGCCGAGCATGTTATCGATTAAAAAGCTGGATACTCAATCCTTACAAGACCGAGTTGTTGATAATATCGAAGCCGTAGAAGGCCGCAGTCTGTGGCAAGACGCGTGGACTCGCTTTCGCCGAAATCGCGCGGCAATGACCTCCGTTTACGTGCTGGCGTTCATCATCTTGTGTATCACCTTTGGTCCTTCACTTGCTGCCTTTGGACATGATGAGATTGATTGGAACATCCTTGCTGACCCGTACGAGTTGGGGAAACCCTCTTTGAGCAGCGGGCACTATTTTGGTACCGACGACCTAGGACAAGACCTGTTTGCCCGCACGATGCAAGGTGGTCGCCTGTCGATTTTGGTTGGCTTTGTTGGTGCCTTGGTTGCCGTTGTGATTGGCACCATTTGGGGCAGTATTTCCGGCTATCTAGGTGGCGTGGTAGACAGCGTAATGATGCGTATCATCGAAGTGCTCGACTCAGTGCCATTTATGTTCATGGTCATCCTGTTCGTAACCTTATTTGGCAACAACATCTATCTGATCTTTATCGTGATTGGCATGGTCTCATGGCTGGGTATTGCCCGAGTGGTAAGGGGCGTTACCTTCGGTATCAAAAAGCGCGAATTTATTGAAGCAGCACATTCCATCGGCGTATCTAAATTCACCATTGTGCGTCGTCATGTGCTGCCAAACGTGCTTGGGATCGTGATGGTCTATTCGTCCTTAATGGTGCCCGGCTTCATCATGTTTGAATCCTTCTTGAGTTTCTTAGGCTTAGGAGTTCAACCGCCAGACACCAGTTGGGGAATCTTGATTTCAGAAGGCGCAAAAACCATCGACGTGGCATTGTGGATGCTACTTTTCCCATCGCTGTTTTTGGTCGCAACCCTGTTTTGTTTTAACTTCATCGGCGATGGCTTACGCGACGCCCTTGACCCGAAAGATCGATAAGGACTTCCCATGCTATCAATTGAAAACATGAACGTGCGCTTCGATACGCCAGACGGACAAGTGCAGGCGGTCAGCAACCTCTCTTACGCGATTCAAGCGGGAGAAACGCTAGGTATCGTTGGCGAGTCCGGCTCGGGCAAAAGCCAATCGGTGTTTGCGCTAATGGGGCTAACGGCTGATAACGGGAACGTCTCGGGCGAAGCACGTTTTCATGGCGAGAACTTACTCGCGATGTCGAAGAAGCAGCTCAACCGCATTCGCGCAGAGAAAATCGGCATGATCTTTCAAGATCCGATGACGTCTCTTAACCCGTTTATGAAGATTGGCAAACAACTCAGTGAAGTGCTGATGGTGCACAAAGGCATGAGCCGAAAACAAGCCATTGCAGAATCCATTCAGATGCTAGATGCAGTACGGATTCCTTCTCCGGAAACGCGCATGAACCAATATCCACACGAGCTTTCTGGTGGCATGCGCCAACGTGTGATGATTGCCATGGCGTTGCTGTGTAAACCGGAACTGCTTATTGCCGATGAGCCCACAACCGCACTCGACGTGACAGTACAAGCTCAAATCCTGACGCTATTGCGTGAGTTACAACAAGAGTTCAACACCGCCATCTTGCTCATCACTCACGATATGGGCGTGGTCGCTGAAATGTGTGACCGAGTTTTAGTCATGTACGGCGGACAGAAAATGGAACAAGCCGATACGGACACCTTGTTCGCCCAGCCAGCTCACCCGTATACCCAAGGGCTTCTAAAGGCGATCCCATCGATTACAGAAGATATGCCTCGTTTGCCAACCATTGCCGGTAACCCGCCGAGCGCTCTGATCAATCACAAAGGCTGCCCGTTTAGAGATCGCTGTGACTATCGTGAGCCACGCTGCCAAACACAGACGCCTCGGTTTGTGCCCCTTAACGGACGCCAATCCATCGCCTGTCATGTCAAAGCGCAAGGCAGTATTTCTCTTATTCATCAATCGGCTTAAGGAAACGTTATGACCCAGCAAGAAATGTTATTGTCTGCCCGCGACCTGAAAGTCCACTTTCCAGTATCGCGCCATATCATTCCTAGTCGAAGAAAGATCGTCAAGGCGGTGAATGGCATTGACTTAGATGTGTACCGAGGTGAAACCCTTGGCATTGTCGGCGAATCCGGCTGTGGTAAGTCCACATTGGCGCGCGCCCTACTTCGGTTGGTTGAACCGACACATGGCACCCTGACGTGGAAAGGTGAAGATATGCGTGGCTTTGGCAAAAACGCACTCGCCCTTCGTCGTCGCGAGTTCCAGATGATATTTCAAGACCCATCAGCCAGTTTAAATCCGCGTTTAACCATTTCAGAATGCATTGCCGAACCACTACTAACACACGAACCAAGGCTTAAACGTGCCGAAGTTGAAAAACGAGTCATCGCCATGATGGACAAAGTAGGACTGCTCGCAAGCCAGCGTAACCGCTATCCGCATGAGTTTTCTGGTGGGCAGTGTCAACGTGTCGGCATCGCACGTGCGTTGATTCTTAATCCAGACTTGGTGGTGTGTGATGAACCCGTGAGCGCACTTGATGTGTCCATTCAGGCGCAAGTGATCAATCTACTCGATGACCTCAAACAAGAGATGGGACTGACACTGGTAATGATTGCTCACGACCTCAGCGTGGTACGTCATATTAGTGATCGCGTAATGGTGATGTATCTGGGTAAGCCGATGGAAGTCGGACGTTACGACCAAGTATTTGATGATGCGCAGCACCCTTATACCAAAGCGCTGCTTTCTGCTGTGCCAATCGCCAATCCTCAATTAGCACGCAACCGCGAGATCCAATTGCTGCCCGGCGATCTCCCTTCCCCGCTCAGCCCTCCGAGCGGTTGCGTTTTTCGAACCCGATGTCCAGAAGCAACCCAACTCTGCGGGCAGCAAAGCCCTGCAAAAATCGGCTCTGAGCAACATCATATCTATTGTTCAAACATGATTTCAGGAAGTCTTTCATGAATACAACAAACTCGGTAAATCAACGCCTTTCATCGCTGCGAGATGCGATGGCAACTTATAACGTTGCAGCCTACATCGTAACAAACAACGATCCTCACAATAGTGAATACTCTGCGGATCATTGGGCTGGTCGAACATGGATTTCTGGTTTTACCGGCTCGGCAGGCAACGTTGTTATCACTACTCAAGGCGGTGGATTATGGACCGACGGTCGTTACTACATTCAAGCTGAAGAACAGCTTCATGGTACTGGACTCAACCTATTTAAAGCGCGTCAACCAGAGACGCCAAGTATTCCTAAATGGTTAGCCAGCACGTTAGAAGCCGGCAATACCATCGCGGTAGATGGACGCTCTATCAGCTATGCATTTTACCAAGAACTCAAACAAGCGCTTGAGCCTAAAAACATTCAGATTATCCTCGACCTCGACTTACTGACACCAATCTGGCATGACCGTCCTAGCAGACCAACTGAAAAGATCTTTGAGCACCCTGTCGCCTTTGCCGGCATAGACACTAGGCAAAAGCTGGCAGACCTTCGTTCTTGGCTTGGCGACAACCACGTTGACAGTTTATTGGTGTCCACGTTAGACGATGTAATGTGGACGCTAAACATTCGCGGTGCAGATACTCCTTACTGCCCGGTATCTGAAGCGTATCTTGTTGTGGAACAATCGCGCGCTACCGCATTTATCGACAAAGCGAAGTTACCAGCTGAGATAGAAAAACAACTCAACGAGCAAGGTGTCAGCGTTCGTCATTACGACTACGTGAGCCAATATTTGAATCAGCAATGTGAAGGGCTTTCTCTCGCGTTTAACCCAAGCTACACCGACAGTTTATTGGTCAGTGCAATTGAGCAAAACGTTTCACTAAAGCCAATGGCTTGCCCGGTCACCGACATGAAAGCCAGCAAAAACCCGACCGAGCTAGCCAATCTCGAGCAGTCATTGAAGGACGATGGTGTGGCAGTAGTGCGGTTCATGAGTTGGCTAGAAGACCAAGTCCCAAGTGGGCTTGTTACTGAATTGTCTGCTGAGGCGCAGTTAAAAAGTTATCGCCGTCAAACTCGCCATTATGTGAGCGACAGTTTTCGCACCATCGCAGGCTTTGCTGCCCATGGTGCCAAAATGCACTACGCCGCCGATGAAGAAAGCAATGCCGTCGTTAACGAGAACAACTTCTTTCTTGTCGACTCTGGCGGTCAATACCTTGGCGGCACTACGGACATCACCCGTACTTTCCATTTCGGGTCACCGACCATTAAACAGCGCAAAGACTACACCTTAGTGCTCAAAGCGGTCATCCGACTGACTCAGACTCGATTTATGAAAGGCTCTACGGGTGCCTATCTCGACATCATGGCTCGTGGTGTGTTGTGGCAGCATGGTATCGACTATAAATGCGGCACGGGACATGGCGTTGGCATTTGCTTAAATGTTCATGAGGGTCCACAAAACTTTTCGCAAAGCCATCGCGAAGTGGAACTGAAACCAGGCATGGTGATCACCAACGAGCCGGGGGTGTATCGCGAAGGTGAATACGGCGTTCGTATCGAGAACATCATGAAAGTCGTGGAAGTCGAGCAGAATGAATTTGGCACATTTTACGGTTTTGAGACCATTACTCTCGCCCCGATTGCCACCAGCATGCTCGATGTCACCTTACTTAGCCAAGACGAGGTGGATTGGTTAAATCACTATCACACGCAGGTTTATAAAGCGCTCAGCCCATCATTAGATGCCCATGACAAAACTTGGTTACAAGGTGCAACCCAGATGGTTGAAAAATAGCGCTTTATTCATCTCCAATTTCATTTTCATTTCAAACTCTTGTTAATTTCAAATAACTTAGTTTGATTGCCAGTCCTCGGGCTGGCTTTTTTCTTCTCACTGATTCATTCCTCGCTAAAAATCCCTTTTTTCTTAGAACAACATGCCATTCGCATACATAGGAAACATCATTTTGTATAGATGGATAAATACGAATTTGGACATAAGATACCAATCTAATTTCGCGATCAGATCAGAGCTGGAAGCAAAATCACAAGCGCAATTCATGCTATCTATTTCGCCGTCAATTCCCATCAGATAATCAAATCTGTAAGCCACTCACATTGAGATTGCTTATGTAACCCCCTCCATACTGTGTCGAGCTTCTGGCGACACATAAATGTCTATTCCATTGGCAAAAGTAGAGTCTAATATGAAGAAAAACACGCTCGCTTGGCTGATCTCATCCTTATTAGGAAGTACAGCCGCTTTCGCAAACGCGAACCACGACCTAACCTTGGTCGAAGTTGGTAACCAAACCTTTGAACGCATAGAAATGCTCAAGCAGTTAGCAGACAAAGGTCAAGGCACGTCCCAACGTGATGGCGAAACCTACCTTGATTTTCAAGGCTATGAATACTGGGTTAACTTTGATGGCTACCCTAAGTTCCCATTCTTATTCGGCGATCAAGACCAAGCCTACCGAAATGTGGTGGACTTCGTCGGTCCTGAATGGGAGTTCATCATGTACAACGGTGGCTTCTACCTGATGCACAAAGAGTTTGGCGTGATGAACCCAGACGACACAGGTTGCTACGTAGAATATATCCCCGCAGCCCGAGGCTCGAAGCGTCCAAATGGCGAATACATTTGGCAGTCAGATATGATTCAAAACATCGAGACTTCTGATTGTGGTGACCTATCTGCGCCAAACATCAATGCATTGAACGTAGCCAGCGTTTCAGATCAAGGTGTTCAGCTAAAATGGGCTACGCAAAACGCGAATGACAATGTGGTTTTGACGTTGACCGAATCAGCTTCAGAGCCCGTTCGTTATGATAACGTTCAATCTGGCTTGTTCATTGGCAACCTGAAACCAGACACTCGGTACACGGCGGAGCTTTCTTCGTGTAATGCGATTGATTGTATCGAGCCACAAAAGATTGAGTTCACGACAAGTGCGGCACGCCTCGGTTACGCAGACGAATTAACGCTAGTAAATCACTTGAATGGCGATTTGACTGGCTCTATCCATTTTGCTCAAACCCATACGACCACCGCCCCAAATCAAAACGATGTTAACCTGTTCCCTGACTTGGTGATCGACCGTGAAGCTCTGCTTTTATTCACGCCAGAAGACAAAGCCGTTCAACAAGTTTGGGTAGAAGTGAGCTTTGAAGGCACTGTCATCACTCGGCTCCCAATGCTGCCACCAAGCGCGCTTGCGGCTTCTGATCAGCCAGATAATGGACGTTCTAAAGTGGTATTCTCCCATCACGCGTGGTCACTGCCGCTGCAATGGGATTGGATGAAGCCAGGCTTGTCGCTGCGCTTGACCGATAACACTGATCGACAAGGCGACTTAGCTGCTAATGAACTTGTCTTTGGCGGCGCGCCGGAGCTTATCATTCAAAACATCGACATGGGTATGCTCACGGCGCCGCGTGATGGCAACACCATGATCAAAAACATGGCAAAACTCAGCGCCGATTACTTCCAGAAAATCCCAGCATCTAAACTGGTGATGGCGGATTACACTGCCGCTTATTTCCCGAAAGTGACGCTGCCAAACGGTAAGGTTTACACCACAAGCTCAGACGGTGAAGGTGGTTGGCACGGCGGTGACATGCGTGAAGCCATTGGTAAAGCACTGGTATCTACAGGTGTGAATAACGCGAATGTCGGCATTACCGATAGCGCTGGCTATTCGCAAGCTTACAATAAACGCTTCAATCACATTACCGCGCACACCAACCGCGGCGTGTACACCAACGGCATTATTGATCATGGCGGCAGTGGCGGTGGCGGCATCGTGACGTTAACAGCGACAACCGGTAACGAATGGTCACACGAACTGGGGCATAACTACGGTCTGGGTCACTACCCTTGGTATGCTTCTACGCACGATTTGGAATCTGGTTGGGGTTGGGATGCTCTGCATCGCCGCTTTATCGGTAACTTACACTGGACAGGTGAAGCCACGACTAACGATGTGGGTGGTGAAGTGGTACCACCATTTGCGGGTGAATTCCGCTTTATGCGTGACGCACAAGCTGGTGGCGAAGCCGCACTATTGGGCACCATTAGCCATTACACGTTAGAGCACCCTTCTCAATCTCGCCGTGTACAAACGTGGCTCAATAACGGCTTTAACGTCAATTTAAACAGCTCGACTGGTTATGTTCGTTGGAATCAAGAAAGCCAAAGTTACGAAGAAACACAAACCGACACGCCAGTACCTAGCGCGGCAGGCGTGCCTGTTGTCACCATGTTGGGCATTTACGATCCGCGTAACGAACTTGCAAGCCAAGTTTACCCGCTGATTTACTCCAACTACGGCAACGTGTTTGAGCTGCCTTCTTCACCAGACGTAACTTATCATCCGGAAGGCTGGCAAGCGGTGTCTTCTTTGTCTGACGAACAAATTCAACAAGATTTGTGGCAGATGATGAAGGTCAACAATCAGCAAGCTCGTATTTGTCAGTTCACCTACACGGCAAGCAACGGCGAAAGTGCAAACTTCGTCGGTACAGTCAGTACGGATATGGCGCGTTGTGAAAGCAGCGAAGACATGTACTGGAACATCAATGGTCAGCGTGAGCGCATGATATCTCAAGATCATGACTACTCATTGCTATCTAAATACGGTGAAGGTGCTGTGACTTACACGCCGAACGCCGAAATTGGCGAAGTACCGCTTTGCGTGCTTGATAAATCTGGCACGAGCCATGATGGTGCGGGCTACTTTACCTCTTCCCATTGCCAGCAGTTTAGTGGCGTGAAACACAACAACGGTGCAGATTGGCGTTACGCGCGACATCAAGGTGGAATGCATCAGCCAAGTATGATCTCTCAACGTAGCTGTGCAGTTACTGTGGAGCGTCAGGATGGCTCAGTACAAAACATTGCGGTTGCAAGTAGCCGATTAAACGACTCACAAAGCAATAAGTTCCACTTTAACCTAGAGCAACTGCCACTACCGGCTCGTGTCACCTTAAGTTGTACTGACGTGAATGGTGAACAAGTGCTAGATAGCTTGATCCCTGATCAAAACCCAGCGATCGATAAGCTTGTTGGTCCTATCTTTGTTGGTCAGGAGCACGGTTACAAACAATACGTTGATGAACAAGTCATGTTTGCCGACAACGCAGCGTTAAACCGCATCGACTTTGGCTTTGTGGCTGACTTCGACAAGTTCGTAGCAGACAACTACGGAGCGGGTGTGCTGAACAATGGTGAGACAAGCGCAGAACGCCGCGCTGGTGCACTTTACGTGTACCCTAACCCAGTCACCGGCACTCGCGATTACTTCCTAATGCGTGATATCTCTGCGGCGGATTTCCCAACCAACCAAGCAGACAATGAAGGCTGGAAGTACCTAGGCTCAGCGGAAAACCATGTCCAGTTTGGTTTTAACCCACTGAAAGTCGATCGTGGTAACATCGACAATGCACAGCGCATTGCCAGCTACTTCAATCAACCGCAATTGCTAACTTGGGAGCAAGCGAGTTCAACAACATGGGGTCAATCTGAGAACGCAATTTTCATTGATACCGATGAAAGCGGTGAGCGCCGTTACTTTATGCAAAAACGTCCGGGAGTGAACAGCGCGTTGCCAGTTCAAAACACCTCTGACGCCGATTGGCGCTTTATTGGTAGCGATACGGATATTGAACAGTACATTGCTGAGCTCAACAGTGACCTAGCTAAGTTTGAAGCCGAAATCTTAAACTGGCACAAACAAGATCGCATGGGAATTTGGGGCGAGAACAACAACACGGGAACGATAAACGATATTTACGTGTACCACTTCCGTGGTGGTTACCATTACTACCGCCTCATTGACGGCAAGTACTGGTACTTCCCTTGGCCAACGGAGGCGAACCCAAACAACGCTGATTGGCAGTACTTGGGGCACTTCTAAGCCTTAACCGATATTCAATATGAATAAAAACGCCCAGCACAATGTAAACTCGTGCTGGGCGTTTCATTTTCTGTTGTTACTAGGACCAGTTGATCTTAATCAACAGAAACAATGTTTACTGACGACAACCTGAGGTATCAAAGTCCGCTACAATCGCAGCATTTTCAAACTCACCAGAGACTTTAACATACCCCCAGTAATTGCGCTGATTGGACAAGGTAATACACTCAGCATTACCCGCATTGTCTGACCACGCATGGTGATTTGAACCGTTTGGCCAACCATCATTGCTGTACTCAATTTTCAGGTCGCCTACCCCATTTGCCGTGGTGATTGCCATGCTGGTGTGCTCATTGACCGCGGGGATACTCAACCAAATGGTTTGTTGCGTCGCCAAACACGCCGCTTGTCCCGCAGTTAAGCGTCCACCACTGATTTTACTTTGCACTGCACAATCTTGTGGTAGCGCATCAGAACCGCCCTGCGCCGTAATAGTAAGACTGTGTGTCGTGCTTGCGGTTAGCCCATCATTATCAGTCACGGTTAAGCTGATCGTGTACTGCCCTTCACTGCCATATTGGTGCGACGGCTGGGTTTGTGTGCTGGTCGTGCCATCACCGAAATCCCACAAGACGCTGACGATCTTCCCGTTTGCATCCGTGCTGTTTTCACTGCTAAATGTAATGCTTTCACCGACTTTACCCTCACTGTTTGCGGTTATGACTGCATTAGGAGCATCACCAGAAACAAGAGCTTGTTGCCACTGTTCAAACTCGCTCTGGTATAAGATTGCCCACTGATTAATGGTTGCTTTGTAATTTGCCCAGTTACCCTGACGAGTTTCTATCAGCATTTGATTTACGTCGTCTTTATGTTGCTCAAACATGAATCGAACCGCCAAGTAACCCCAGCGATAAATTCTATCGACATCAAAGCCATCATAACTGGTCTCAAAGATCTCGCTGAGCGTAAACGTTGACCCATCTTTGATGGTGTCTATCGCAGCTTGGTTATCGTTCTCCTTCGACACATATTCGGCAATGCCCTCACTCCACCACACGATTCTTTCAGCTGGATGACCGAAGCCACCATAAAGGTCAAATCGTCCATCAAGGTAATGAACATACTCGTGCTCTAGGTTCCACACAAAGTGATCTGGGTTGGCGTAAGGCGCTTCATAAGCAACAAAATTAGGGATGTTCCCCGGCGTTGCTGGATCGCCCTCAAGGTACATTCCCCCATTGTTGGTACTGATGTTAAAAATCGGTCCAGCGTATTTGCCGTAATCATCGCTTGAATCAAAGATATTGACCTGCAACTGCGTGTTGTAGTCATCCGCAACAGGCTGTCTTCCTGTCTCAAGTGAAGTGTGGAAATACCCCTCTTCGTACCCCATCTTCGAACAAGCCGCGACGTGCTGATCTTGCGTCATGTTCTGCGACAAAATACGAATGGTAGGACTACATGTGTACGATTGAGAAAGCACCAAACCTTTCAACTGGGACTCAAAGTTACAAATTCCATAGTCACTACAATCCGCGTAATAAGAGACCGTATCGGCAGCGCCAAGCCAAATGGCATCGCCTCTACCGTACATCTCGTATTGAGCAAAGATCTCGGTCAGTTTGCTTTTCACTGTACTGGAAGCACTACCGGAATATTTGGTTAATCGTCCTAACTCACGACCAGCATTCGCTGCCATAAACTCATCACTAGCACCGATAGCTGACGAGCGCAGTGCAAAATCCCCTAGTGCTTTAACAAGCTCAGTCTGATTACCGATGGTTTGCACAAATTGCTCATTCCACTGACCACCAAACAAAATGGTAAATACGCCATTCACTGCATTACGCATGTACCAGTTCTGAGCGTATTGACTGTCCCAGCGAGTGAGCCACTGCGTAACCTGTGGTAGGTAGGCATGCTGGAGCCCTGCACTGTCCATAGTGATAATGACTTCGCTGAGCACCTTGCCATGTGGGTCACTGTTCTCATAGAAGTTCGCATTGTTAACGAAGGCATCGACGGCTTCTTTTACTGCAGGGGTCACCCAAGAAAGAAACGAGACCTTGCTGTTGTAAAACTCAGCGTAATAACCTGCTCGTAAATACAGGAACAAAGCTTCAAGCTCATCACTGCCGCCCCCAGCGTAGGCTTTCGCTAAATTGGTCGTGTGCTTTGCAATGTTGTACATGTGCCCAGATTCGAACGCCGCTTCTTGTATTCGACTCTCGGCTGAGAAAAGCGCGTTAACACAACTTGCTCCTTGGGTTTTGATCGCGTTGAGCACATCGTTGCTACTGTTCGCAGTGAAAGCTTCTACATCACACACGTTTGCTGCCTGCTCCGCAGACCGAGTAGAAAGGGTACGAAGGGTCGGTTTCGGTTGCTGGGGAAGCAGCTTAGTTGGTGCATAATCTGGCAACGCTCTATCATTACCGTTTTGATGAGCGTGATGTTGATATATTTCTGTGACTTGCTGCGATGGCTCACTTAAAGCAAGCGCATTCGTACTAGCAAAGAAGGTCGCTATTGCGACGGTGAGATTTTTTAGTTCCATCTTTATTCTTCTATATGATGAGTTCCTTAAATGCCGTTACCACTTAGGCATCACCATTTACTCTTCTCACGACAAAGAGCACTCTCATATAAAGCGCCTTGAGCTTTAAAAGAAACATTTCATTAACATTCAAGAGCTTTGGTCTCAGTTTCTAGTACTCAATCTGCCAGAAGACGAACTTTATAAAATTCACTTGCTTGATAAGGATTTCTCACCTATTGCGCTTTTTCACCAGGATCACTTAACGACGTGACTTACCATAAATGGTTTCACTTTCGTTGAGCTTTCTGGCTGCCTTTCTTTCCTCTCAGAAATGCACTTGTCAATAAATCGCCGAAATAATGAGCAACAACATGCGCTTGTGTAATTTTAAGGTGAATTTTCAAGCCATAACGCTTCGTTCTCATTACCTAAACACAAAGTTGTGGTATTCATTCTGCGATTATTTGATCGACTTAAATTAGGATTATCAATATGACTTTGGTTAAGAGATTTATGTTAGGAACATTGCTGTTTTTACCGTCGCTTAGCTATGGCGGTGATTTTGTTTACGTTTGCTCTCTAAAACCTTTTATGGATACATTTTCTCAAGCAGGTCGAACTGAAGCAGAGGCAAGACAAAACGTACGAAGCAGTTGTGAAAAGCAATATGGGGAAGGCAGTATCTTTTGTAAAACGTCTGATGCGAAATGCGAAGGCTCCTCTCTTCGTGGCAGTAGTGATAGTGATGTGAATGATAATGCGTCAGCCGTGATTTATCAGTATCGACACCAAACAGGTCCATCACTGATGCTTAGCCATGACATTTCCGACCTCAGTATGTACAAATTCGATGATAAAATGAGCTCGTTTTCTATCCCTCGCGGATGGCGTGTCCGTTTTTATGTCGATAAAAACTTCCGAGGTGATTACTACACCCGCGATCATGGCTCATACAATGCCGATGGCTTTGAAGATAAGATCAGTTCAATCAAGATCATTTCTCGTTAAGCTTCCACGTTTGTGCTTTGCTTAAAACAGCCCCTCGGTAAATCGAGGGGTTGTATTATCAAAAAGCGTCGAACTTAATTTGGAAGAAAATCAATAAAGACATCATGACCATTATCAATGGCTCGGTTTTTATACAGCCAGTTGTTCTGCTTGATGATTCGTTCAGTCAATTCAAGCCCTAAGCCAAAACCGAGATTGTTCTCTTCCGCATCTTGAGTTGCGCTTTGATTGAATATCACCACTGAGCTTCCCTCTTGCTTTACTTGCACAAAACCATCTGCCGTGTGTTGGAATGCGTTGCGAACCAAATTGGTACAAACCATTCGCGCTAACGGTTCGACCAATAACACTTGTTGTCGATCAGTAATAATATCAACGGTTACTTGCTTGCCTTGCAGCAAATAGGACAATTCATCAATGATTTGGGCTAATAAATCTCCCAACACCACTTCTTTGGCAGGGATTTGAGGCGCGTTACCTCGGTTGAGCCACAGTATTGCTTCTGTTAAGTCGGTCATCGTCGCATTTGCACGCGATATCCGTCTGAGCACCTCCTGTTGTTTTTCCACCTCAACTTGCTTTTCACACATCTTCTTTAGCAGTTCGGTATTGGTTTTGGTGACCGCAATAGGTGTTCTTAGCTCATGACTCGCGTAGGCAAGAAATTTTTTCTCACGCTCAACACTTTGCTGCACTGACTCCATGCTTGATTTAACGATATTCGCCAACACGTTTAGCTCGCTGTAGTGAAAATCTGGAATAGGCTGACTAAGCTGATCCGTCGTCATGTTCTTTGCCCAATTCTTTAACTGTTCAACAGGTGTTGTGACCTTGCGAAAGATGATGATCAAAACCAAATAAAACAGCAATATCGCCACCAACGCGGTAGAAAAAATAATGAAGAAGTGAGGAAATTCATCATCAACGGGGAACTGCTCAGTGCTGTCGTAGAAAGACACTGAGACATATTTCAGCATGCCATTATGCTGCACTTTCATCGCAAACAATGCCATTTTGGGTGGCGAGAAGATTGAACCATCAACAAAATAGTTGGTAAGTGTATTCGTTTCCAAGCTATCACGAGGAATATTCTCACGCACATCTTGGGGCAGATCGCGCCAACGTGAAGCAATGGTAAAGTCGCTGATTTTTACTGGTTCTCCAGGTTGGGTCTCTATAGAGATCGCGTGAGAGAACATCGAGTCTCTTAGTGCGATGTCCATGCCGGAGAAAAAGTAGTGCATAGTTAAAACGGACAACACCACGATTGTCGTAACGCCTGTGAGTAATACCGCAAAAAAACTGTATAAACGGATACTGGGTCTGATCTTCACGACACATCTCCTTCTGAGATTACAAAGCCTTGCTTCACCACGGTCTTAATGAGCTTTTTCTGATGCCCTTGGTCAACGCGCTGACGCAGGTTAAACATGTGAACTTTAAGGCTGTTGCTGTCGGGCTGTTCTTCACCCCAAATTTTGTACATCAACTGCTCACGAGTGACAGGATTAGGGCTCTCACGCATCAGCACTTCTAATATCTTAAACGAAATCGGAGACAGTAAAACGGACTGCCCTGCTCGATTCACGGTCTTCTTTTGTACATCGATGGTCAGATCGGCAATGGTTAACTTGGTGTTTTGCGCGCTACGTCGTTTAGATAAGGCAATAGTTCGGGCAATCAACTCTTCCATCGCAAAAGGTTTGATAAGGTAGTCATCTGCCCCGCGCGAAAATCCCGCAAGTTTGTCGCTCAGCGAATCTAATGCTGTGAGCATGATGATTGGCGTTTCCACCCCTTGTTCTCGCAGTTTTTCACATACATCTAAGCCGTTCATTCTTGGCAAATTGATATCCAAAATGATCACGTCATAGTCGGTTTTTTCAATCATCTGCAAGCATGCCACGCCGTTCGCCACATGGTCGCAATGGATGTCCTCCAAGGCGAGATAGTCAATCACAGCGCTCGCAAGGTCGTGATCATCCTCTACGATGAGAAGCTGTAAGTGATTGGATGACATGAAATCCCCTTAAATGTTGTTTAGTTGGTGGAATGAACGCTTTGGACTGTGTTTTACCATATAGCAAAAGCGTCCCTAATTTTACTTAACCAACTTTTGGTATTTTGATAAAACTCGACCGCATAAGTGGTCTCTTCACGATGCAAAGAAGGCATCTCGATTTGTGTTTGCTGTTTAAGGCTCTCTTCAGCAATGAGCTTATCTGAAGGCAAACGCTCTACAGAAGCGATAAAACGGTAACCGCACTTAGGCACAGTAAGAATATACTCAGACTTTTGACGATTGTCGCACAAGGTCCTTCTTAGCGTTGCAATGGCTTGGGTCAAACTCGCTTCAGTGACTTTAACGTCATTATCCGTCCAAATTCTATCAAACAGAGTTTGCCTAGATAGAGTTTGGTTTGGGTGTTCAATCATCATACTAAGTAACTGATTGCTGTTTTTGCCAAGCACTTTTGTCTCTTCTTCTCGCTCAGTATCCACAATGGTGCCATCAAGAAATGAGTAAACAAATCGACTACCGATAAGAACCGTCACGCTACCACTCTCCATGCTCGTTATTATTTTCGCTTTTTTCGAGAGTGGATACTAAAAAGGGTCAGGTTAAGGTTGGGTTAAGACGACCCTAACTGAACGCAAAAAGGGGCGAATTCACTCGCCCCTATTATTTTTGAATCGCCTAGCGTAGTAATGCCTTGTTAGACACAAGCTTGCTTTGGCATCGCTCCTACTTGGCTAACCATTGACGCGACTTAACGCTTAGTTTTGGTTAGCTTGTTCACAAATACAAAGAAGGTCGGCACAAACAACAAGGCTAATAACGTCCCTGATACCATGCCACCAAATACGCCTGTACCGAGTGAGTTCTGTATCTCTGAGCTTGCCCCACTTGCGAACATCAGTGGCACAATACCAAAGGTAAATGCCAGAGAGGTCATCAAGATTGGTCGTAATCTCAATTTCGCCGCTTGAACTGCCGCTTCAGCAACCGATAATCCCAGCTTGCGTTGTTGGTTGGCAAACTCAACAATCAATATCGCGTTTTTAGCCGATAAACCGATCAGAGCAATTAACCCCACTTTAAAGAACATATCATTTTGCAGCCCACTTAATGATACCGCCCACGCAGAGCCCAATAGCCCAAGCGGTGCGACCAAGACAACCGCAATCGGTATGGTCCAGCTCTCATATAACGCGGCAAGCACTAAAAACACCACTAGCAAAGAGAACAGCAACAAGATCTCCACTTCAGATTCTGCCTGACGTTCTTGTTTGGATAAGTTGGTCCATTCAATACTCACGCTATCATCGACTTGGCTAGCGACTTCTAACACTGCGTTCATTACCTGTCCGGAGCTGTAGGTCTGAGCCGCCATCGCAGAAGTGTCCGCCGCTTGCATACCATTATATCGCGTCAGCTGTTGCGGCATGGACTGCCAATCGGCTTTGATCAGCTCGGATAAGTAGACCAATTTTCCACTGCTGTTTTTCACCGCAATGCCCAAAACATCTTCGATGTTCATGCGGTATTTCTGGTCCGCCTGCACAATCACCTTCTGCATCCGCCCATGGTTTGGAAAATCATTGACGTAGTTTGACCCCATAGCGGTGCTCAGAGTTTCGCTAATGTCAGAGAACGAAACACCCAACGTCATTGCCTTTTCACGGTCAATATCTAACGCCAGCCCTACCGTATAAGGAGTTGCGTTATAAAACAGCCCTGTCACTTCTGGTCGAGCCGTCAATGCTTGGTTGAACTTCTGTTTCAGTTGTTCAAAATCGGCTGCGTTTCTATTTGCTCGGTCTTGCAGTTGAAAGCTAACACCATTAGTTGCGCCCAACCCTTGGATTGCAGGAGGTAAAGCGGCAAACACCGCACCGTCATTAGAGTGCTCACTCATGTACGCGTTAAATGCATTGGCAATGTCCGCACTCGAACGCTCACGCTTATCCCACTCAACTAAGTCTGTAATCATGAGTGCAGAGCCGGAGCCGGAACCCGCAAAACTAAAGCCCAAGACTACGTTGGAAGCGCGCACCTCTGGCTGAGCTAATAAGAACTTTTCAGCAATCGAAACCACTTCTAAGGTTCTTTCTCGGCTCGCATCGGCTGGCAGTTGGATCGACGAAAAGAAGTAACCTTGATCTTCTTCTGGGAAGAAAGTGCTGTTGAGTTGCTGGAACATGTACACCGCACCCACCGATAACACGAGGTAAATCCCCATCATGCGCATCGTTTTATTGGTTGTCTTCGCCACCAACGAGCCATAACGCTGGGTGGAGGATTCAATCGCGCGGTTAAACCAACCCAATAAACCCGTACGCTTGTGCGCATCTTCCTTAATGGGTTTTAACATGGTCGCACACAGCGCTGGCGTCAGGGTTAGCGCCAAAAATGCAGAGAACAAAATCGCAACAGCGATCGACAGCGCAAACTGCTGATAGATTTGCCCAGACGTCCCCGAAGCGAAAGAGATTGGCACAAACACCGCCACCATGACCGCCGTTACCCCAATTACGGCACCGGAGATTTCTTTCATCGCTTTTTTAGTCGCTTCTAAAGGTGATAGTCCTTCTTTTGCCATCAAGCGTTCGACGTTTTCCACCACAATGATCGCATCATCCACAATGATACCGATCGATAGAACAATCCCGAACATAGTGAAAACATTAATCGAAAAGCCCATCAACTTCATGATCACGAACGCACCGCACAAGGCTATCGGTGCGACAATGGCGGGGATAAAGGTGTAAGTAAATCGCTGCAAAAATAGGTACATCACGATAAACACCAAGATCATCGCTTCAACCAACGTCTTAACCACTTTCTGAATGGAGATTTTCGCAAATGGTGCTGCATCACCCGACGCCATGTAGTCGATGTCTTCAGGAAAGGTTTTCTTGAGCTCCTTCATCCGCGCATGAATGCGGTTCGACGTCGCCACCGCATTCGCGCCTGACATCATCTTAATCCCGATACTTGCCGACGATTTGCTATTGATGCGACTGCCAAAGTTATAGCTTTCTTGCCCCAATTCAACGCGCGCCACATCTTTAAGTCGCAGTTGTTTACCATCGGTCGAAGAGCGCAAAATGATGTTCTCAAACTCTTTGACGTTTTTGAGCTGTCCCGACGCGGTCAACGGCGTTACGGTTTTCTGCCCTACTTTTGCAGGCTCTTGCCCTACTTGCCCCGAAGCGATTTGTACGTTTTGCGCGCTGATGGCGCCCGTCACGTCAGACATAGTAAGGTCATAAGAAACTAGCTTTTGTGGATCGACCCATATACGCATCGCGTGCTCGGCAGAGTAAACCGTCACTTTACCAACCCCAGGTATACGCTTGATTTCATCGGTCACATTGCGCGCTAAAAAGTCACTCAATGCCCCTTCTGTCATCTTGCCTGATTTGGAGTACACGCTTAAATACATCAGATCGGAGCTTGAACTCGACTCAACATTCAAGCCACTTTGTCTTACATCTTGAGGTAAACGAGGCTCAACGGTTTTTATTTTGTTCTGCACCGCAATTTGCGCCAGTTCAGGGTCAGTCCCGTAGGCAAACTTCACGCTGATCTGCCCATTACCAGTCGAATCTGAGCTGGATGTAAACGACTCAATGCCATCAGTACCAAACAACTCACGTTCGATGATCGAAATAACGGTGTCATTGATGGTTTCCGGTGAGGCTCCTTGGTAGCTAAAAAAGACGTCAACCTGAGGCTGACTCACCGACGGAAATCGCTCCACTGCGAGCTGCGTAATCGACACTAAACCCAAAAGCGTAATAAGGATGCCGATCACCCACGCAAAGATGGGGCGGCGAATAAAAAAGTGCGACATAGTGATTACCCATTCAACTGCTTAGTATTGTCGTGCCATTCCATTATTTCGATACTGGTACCGGGAAAAGCGTTCTCACCACCAACGACCACCACTTGCTCTCCTTCATTGACACCACTGGTCACTAGGGTCATGCCGCCAGTATTACCATCGGTCGTTACAAGCCGCTCTTCCAATTGCCCATTTTTCACCACCAACAAGTAAGCCTCGCCCGTCGATTTGTGTTTCACGGCTAAATTGGGGATAGCAAAAGCCTCAACTTCGCCAACGGGGATCTGTGCTCGTACAAATTGCCCAACCAACAATCCGCGTGATGTGTTATCTACGACGGCACGTAATGTCACGTTGCTGGTTTCTTCATCCACATACACAGCGGAATAGACCACCTTACCGGAGAGGATCTGACCGCTGGGCGATATCACTTTTAAGCTGCGATCGGATTGATGGATGTCATCGGTTAAGCGAGAAGCCATAGACGCCGGCACTTGAACATCGAGATACACTTGATCAACCTTACGAATCACCGCTAGCGGCGACGAGTCACTCGGCTTGACCAACGCACCTTCAGTGATCAGCTCTTCACCTATCACACCGTCAATTGGAGCGGTTACGACGGTACGCTCTAAATCGAGTTTGGCTTTATTAAGCTGCGCTTTGCGGCTCATCCATTGCCCTTTCGCTGTACCAACACTAAAACGCGCATCATCTAAGTTCTGCTGACTTGCAAAATCAGTCTCACTGAGCTTTTTCAATCGCTCATATTGCGCTTGTGCTTTTTTATAAGCGTTTTCAGCTTCAACCACGTTAGCACGCTGGGTTTCGACTTCAATTTGGTAGGAGTCAGCATCGATTTGATATAAGGGTGTGCCTTTCTTCACAAAGTCCCCTTGGGTGAATAACCTTGCTTCGATGATCCCCTCAACTTGAGGGCGGATTTGCGCAATTTTGATGGGATTTACGCGCCCTTGCACTTGCTCATACAACGCCGTAGTCGTGGATTTGGCAACAACAGTAGAGAGTTTTACAACCTGAGCAAATGCTGCCGGACCTTCTTGACTGGCTTCTTCAGAAGCGGAAGATGGATTGCACCCTGTGGTTATAAGAGCGGCGGCAATCATCACCGCAACCAAAGACTTTCTGTACATGTTTCTTTCTCACAATCAGATGACACGTTTTCGTCACTTAACTTGAATTCGCTCCCAAGGACGGAGCAGTGTGAAAACGGAAACTAGCAGCGGCTTGGTTAAGACAGGGTTAAGAGACCAAGCAATATCACGCAATAACGTAAAGAGGGCGACATGCATGTGACTTTTCGAATACCTTAAACGCAGTTACACTACGCCCTCTTTTCCTTTTCTGACACATTCCCATGACTGACGCTGATATCGAGCTGCAACACCTTTGGTTAGAAGTCCAAGCTGAGCGCTGGCAGAACCTGTCACGCTTTTTGTTTAGCTATTACTGCTACAAACACAACCTCGTGAGTAAAACCAATAAAGTGTGTTGGGAAACAGCCCGTGCTTCACTACCTTGCTCTAAGACGATTACCGAGCGCAAACATGCGGTTATCGAACCATTGATACCGGAAGATACAGTCGTTGGACTATTAAAAACCATCAGTAAAGATGGCGACATGAGCTTTGAAATAATGGCGAGCACACTCGACACATTTTTGCGCTATGTTGTGATCAGCAAACAAGAAAAATCCCAGCTAAAACCCAACATGCCGGCAAGCTGGTATCAGCTAGAGAACAAGCCATTAATGGCACGTTTTGAGCTCGCGGGTATTGTCATTTAAGGTACGTCGATGCAATTACAAACCCTAGGTAAAGGACGCTTCGAGGCGCAATGGAGTGAAGATAAACATCTCATCGAAAAAACGATCCGAGATTGCATCTGTACGCGCCGAATTTTTGATGAAAACGAAAAGCTCCTCACCCAAGGTGAGCATGTCGAAAACTTATATCTGGTCGACTCTGGTCGTATTTCTATGGGCGTTACAGCAAGAAACGGCAAAACCTTTCTGCTTGGTACACTTGAGTGCGAACAACAAGTCTTTGGTGAGATGGAATTCTTTACTGGCTATCGCTGCCAAATGGATATCGTTCCGGTAGAACCGGTTGAAGTTGCGATTATTGACGCGCAAAAGCTGCAAAAATGCTTGTTAGAACAGCCTCGACTGTCGCTTTACTTTGCCAGCGCCATCGCGATTGATTACCAAGATACGGTGGAGATTCTTTCTCGCCGATTACTTTACCCAATCACCTATAACGTGGCGTACGACATTTATCATCAGTATTTAAATGACCTGCCAGTGGATGGATTCCAAAAGAACTATTTGGAAGCGGAGCGATTTGCCACCTCAGACCGTGTTTATCGCCGCGCAGTGAAAGAGCTTGAAAGCAAAGGCTTCATTGCTAAAGAAAAGAAAGGATTACGTATTCTCGACTTGGACGGACTGCGTAATTTTGTCGAAGAATAGCTGAGTTCTTCAATCGTAAATGAGAAAAGGTCTGCACAATGCAGACCTTTTTGTTCTCTCTCTTAATTTCATTTAAGCGGTTTGCGTTTGCTCTACTGTCTTAAACTTCATTGAAACCACCAGCATTGCGACGACTGCTGCGTAGATAACTGGGATGGCGTACATCACGGTTTGCAGACCAACCACACTCTCCATTACCGAACTGATAGCTGGGCTGAACATCGCGCCCGCACTGCCGCTGATTAGGATGTAAGATACGTTTTTACTGGTTGCATTGCGAACAAATGATACACCGTAAGCAATGAAGGCATTGTAAAGCGCTGCACAAGCAAAGCCGTAACCGTAAGTCAGGTATGACAACCATTCTAGTTTATCCGTAGTAACGATAACGCTGGTGATCACCATAGCAACAGAGATGATAGTCAGTAAGAAAGTCTGAATCTTCATACGCGAAACAATCACGGTAGAAACCAACGCACCAACCAGAGCGGCAGACCAGTATTGAGTGATGATGTTGCCCGCTTGTTCAAATGGGATATCAAACTTCTCTTTCACGAACATTGGCGCCCAAGTTAGGAAGGTGTACAGCGCAAGCATACCTAGGAACAAACCTACGCCACCGCTAATGATGCCGAAGTTCCATTCAGATTTTGCTTCTTGCTCAGAGCCACTTTCGCCGCCACATTGGTTAAAGTTGGTCAGCAAAGCAACAAACATGGTTGCCAAAGCTACTACACCCACGCTTAGGTAACTGATGCTCCAGTTCATTGCATTAGTCAGCGCGTAAGTGGTGATCAATGGAAAGACGACGCCTGCAATGTTAAAGGTCGCGTCTTGTACCACCAGCATGGTGCTTTGAATTTTGTCTTTCCACACCGATACCACGATAGTACCCGCGATACAAAGACCAACACCGCCACAGAAGCCAATCACAGTCATGCCGAGCATCACGATAAACAGAGAAGGCGCGACATATAGACTCAGTGCCGCTGCGGCAATCGCGCCGTAACACAATACGGTCATGCGTTTAATGCCGACTTTTTCAATCAAAAAGAAAGCCGCGATCGTACCGGCAAGTGCACCGCCGTTTAATAGCGAGAAAATCGATGCGACTTCGTTAACGTTCGCATCAAAGGTGTTGGCAAGCGGTTCAACCAACATACCAAATTGGGTCGCAAAACCCGCCATGATGAAGTTGGCGAGAAAGCTAATTGCGGTGAGTGTTATTTTATTTTTCATAATTCACTCCAAGGGCTCATAGATAGATGTTCTTAGTATTAGAGAGAGCCGACTAACCAGCTCTCAAAGAAAACTTAATTGTAGGGTTAAGCTTTAATCGCAGTTTCTAGCGCAATTTCAATCATGTTGTTGAAAGAAAGCTGACGCTCTTCTGCTGTGGTTTCTTCGCCAGTAATACAGTGATCAGACACGGTCAAAATCGCCAGCGATTCAATGCCAAATTGATGTGCCAAGCCGTACAAGCCCGCCACTTCCATATCCACACCAAGCACCCCAAAGCGCTCTAAGGCTGGGATCATATCTTCATCCGGATCGTAATAAAGATCGCCTGTGAAAATGTTACCTACTTTGACATCAATGCCCTTCTCTTTCGCAGACATGTAAGCGTTGTGCAGCAGTTCAAACGTTGCAGACGTTGCCATATGGTAGCCACTGCTGCGCTTAGCATTCGTCGGTGAATCTGTGCCTGCCGCTTGGGCTAGGATAACGTCACGCATGTGAACGTCTTTTTGCGTCGCGCCGATGCTGCCGATTCGGATGATGCGTTTCACACCAAAGTCATTAATCAGCTCGTGACCATAAAGCACCATTGATGGAATGCCCATGCCGTGCCCCATCACTGAAATGCGCTGACCTTTGTAATAACCGGTGTAGCCCAGCATGTTACGAATGTCCGTAACCAGTTTGGCGTCATCTAGGTAGGTTTCAGCGATGTATTTCGCGCGTAGCGGATCGCCCGGCATGATAACAGTTGAAGCAAAATCTTCTGCAGAACCTGCGATATGAGCAGTCATAATGTTTTCCTCGTTCGTTCTGATGGCGCAATCATAGTGAGGAAGCAGGACAAAGTTTCAGGACAAAAGTCCGGTTTGAAAGTACGAGCTCTCATAACTGAGCAAAGCGTCAGTATTCAACGAAAAAAGCGCCCACAAGGAGGCGCATTCGGTCAAAAAAGTGAGTAATTCTTTGCAGAGAAAGCTCAGGGTAACCGCAAAATGGCTTGTTGCTTTAACCAGATTTATTCTTGAATGCCACGGATGCGCACGTTTCGTCTGCGCAGTATTTCTAGCGTGACGAGCAGACACACCGACATAAAAATCAACAGTGTCGCGACGGCAAGTATCGTTGGACTGATTTGCTCGCGAATACCAGACCACATTTGCCTTGGTACGGTTTTTTGCTCCGCCCCCGTTAAGAACAACGCGACCACCACTTCATCAAACGAAGTGCCGAAAGCAAACAAGCCACCGGAGATCATACCCGGACGTATTAGAGGAAACGTCACATGTCTGAAGGTATATACTGGATTAGCTCCAAGGCTAGCAGCGGCTTTAACTAAGCTGTGGTCAAAACCACTAAGTGTTGCCGTTACCGTGATCACCACAAACGGTGTACCAAGTGCAGCGTGAGCCAAAATGATGCCGATGTAAGTTTGGGACAGTCCTAAGCGCGTATAAAAGAAATACATTGCTGCCGCCGAGATGATCACCGGAACAATCATTGGCGAGATCAGTAGCGCCATAATAGCATTGCGAAACGGCAAATTACTGCTGGCTAATCCTAGTGCCGCTAATGTGCCAAGCGCTGTGGCAATCAAAGTTGCCATCAAAGCGATAAAAGTGCTGTTTTTGAGCGCTAACAACCACTGCTCGTTGGTGAACATCTCTTGATACCAACGCACTGAGTACGCCTCGGGGTCAAGATTTAGCATGCCCTCAGTAAAGGTGAAATAAGGTGTGGCATTAAACGATAAAGGAATGATGGTTAAAATCGGTGCAATAAGGAAAAACAGCACCAAGCCACAAAAGACCAAATACCCAGCGTAGGCAACTCTCTCGCCTTTGGATGCATAATTTGGCAAACCCATGATTACCCTCCTACCTTGATATTATTAATGCCCACGACGCGGTTGAACACATAAAATAGCGTTAACACCACAAACAGCAATAGACCGCCTAAAGCCCCTGCCATGCCCCAGTTCAACGAGGTTTGCATGTGATAAGCAATCATGTTGGAAATCATCTGCCCGCTTCGCCCGCCAACCAAAGCTGGCGTGATGTAAAAACCGATGGAAAGGATGAAGGTCAAAAGCGCGCCTGCGCCAATACCGGGTAGCGTCAGCGGCATATAAACTTTGGTAAACGCCACCAAAGGCGTGGCACCAAGTGAACGAGCCGCACGAAAGTAAGTCGGACTAATGCCCTTCATCACGCTGTAGAGCGGTAAAATCATAAACGGCAAAAGGATGTGGACCATCGATACCACGGTGCCAAACGTATTGTGAATCATTTGAATCCGTTCCGACGTCAAGCCAGACCAAATCAGTAAGTCGTTAATCACACCTTGGTTTTGCAACAACACAATCCAAGACGTAGTCCGAACAAGTAGCGAAGTCCAAAATGGCAAAAGAACAACGATCAACAATAGGTTTGCGCGCTTGTCTGGTAAGTTTGCTAACAAGTACGCTACGGGGTATGCCATTACCAAGCAAATGAGCGTGATTAAGACCGACATCCAAAAGGTTTTAAAGAAAAGGTCGACGTAGATCTGGCGTTTTTCTGGTTGCGCTTCAATTTCACCAAACTCATTCACTTGCATGTCTAATGCCGCTAAATAGTGGCTCAATGTAATGGCGCCACTGAGGTTCTTAAACGCCGCCCAATACTTGGTTTCTGCCCAGCGCTTGTCTAGCTTAGATAACTCTGTCATCGATGTTGGCAACGACTCAAGGCGAGATAACTTTCTTCCGGTTTTCATCATTAAGCTGCGCATTCCGGAAACTTCAATATTCATGCGATTGGCGATTTTTGGCAGCGTTTTGCTTTGATACAAACCCAATAGCTCATGAGAAAACGCAGCGATCACTTCTGGGTGCGGCTGACCGCGATAGTCCCAGCTTTCCAGCGCTTGAATTGTTTCTGGTAATGCTTGAGGTATGGCTCGATTGTCGACACTGCGATACAGCATTTCTAAGATGGGAAATGCAAAGGTGAGCAAAATGAAACACACCAAGGGCAAAGTAAGCATGATCGAGCGAATGGTTTTTCTCCGTTCTGCTTTTTGCAGCTGAGCTTTGAGATCGTGTTCTTGCTCATGAACTTGGCGCTCGATTTCCAATACCGAGTCCAACGAGGTTAACTCTCGACTCATGCTGCCTCCTCATTGCATTCCGTTTGCGGTTGAGATTGAGGCTTTGAGCAATCAAGGGCGTGGCAATCTTCACTTTGCCAGCCGATGCGGCATTGTGCGCCCGGAGTAAGTGAGAGATGGGGGCGATTGTCATTTGGCACTTTGACGACGAGTTTACCCACCGTCTCAACGTCAACCACTAAGCGATAATGGTCACCATGGTAAATGAGCTCACGCAAGATACCGGAAACTTGGTTATCACACTGATCGCCATCAGACTGAAGGATGATTTTTTCCGGTCGAATCGAAAGCGTGGTGCTCTGCCCTCGCTCTTTGACTCTTACAGGTTTCGCATTGAATGCCGCTTTCCCGACCTGCACTTGGCAACGAGTATCATCTAACGTGTTTACAATACCGTTAAGTTGGTTGTTCTCACCGATAAACTGCGCCACAAACGCATTGCTTGGCGATTCGTACAACTCAGTTGGCGGCGCCAATTGCTGCACTTCGCCATGGTTAAATACCGCAATGCGATCAGACATCGTCAGCGCTTCATCTTGATCGTGCGTCACGTACAAAATGGTGATGCCGAGCTTTTCGTGAAGATGCTTTATTTCCATCTGCATCTGCTCGCGAAGCTGCTTATCCAACGCACCCAACGGCTCATCCATCAACACAAGTTTTGGCTCGAACACTAAGGCTCTTGCGAGTGCAACGCGCTGCTGTTGACCTCCGGATAACTGCTTGGGATAACGACTGGCAACGTGCCCTAGCTCCACCATGTCTAATGCGCTTTGCACTTTACTTTCAATGGTATCACTGTCGAGCTTGCGAACCTTCAGCGGAAAAGCAAGATTTTCAGCAATGGTCATATGAGGAAAGAGCGCGTAGTTTTGAAATACCATGCCGATGTCTCGCTTGTGCGGAGCAAGGTTATTCACCGGCACGCCATCAATATAAATTTCGCCGCCAGTGGCAGTTTCAAACCCTGCCAGCATCATTAAGCACGTGGTTTTGCCCGAACCGGAAGGTCCAAGCATGGTGACAAACTCGCCAGGGGCAATATCTAAGTTAAAATCTTTTACAACCAAGTTGGTGCCATCGTAGGTTTTCTTAACGTGTTGAAAGCTGACATAGTCCTTGTTCGCCGAATTCATGGCTTCCCTCCTCTCACTTTTTTGAACATCAAGAATAAGCAGAGCGTCACTTAACGCCCTGCTAAGCAGCTTGGTTATAGATTGTATTTAGTTAGATCTAGACGAGTAGCAATCGCATGCTCGACCAATTGAATCACCTGTTCACGCTCTGCGCCTTGCAAGATTTGACGAGGGGCACGAACTTGCTCAGAGCCGCGTCCGCACACTTGCTCTGCCAACTTGATGCACTGAACCAAAGTCGGGATGGTGTCTAAACGCAGCAATGGTAGGAACCAGCGGTAAATCTCCAACGCTTCTGCGTAACGACCTTGACTTGCCAACTTGTAAATCGCTACTGACTCTTCAGGGAATGCATTGGTCAAGCCAGAGATCCAGCCTGTTGCACCAAGCATCAGTGATTCAAGCGCAATGTCATCAACGCCGCTGAACACGGTAAAGCGATCGTCAAATTGGTTGTAGAGTTCTGTAATGCGGCGCGTATCCGTGGTGGACTCTTTCACCGCCACAATGCTTTCAAATTCAGCCAGTTTCGCCATGATGTCGAGATTGACATCCACACCGTAAGAAACTGGGTTGTTGTAAATCATGATTGGCATTTCTGGCGTTGCTTGCGCCAAAGTGCGGTAGTAATCAAAGGTTTCGCTTTCTGACGTGCGGTACACCATTGCAGGCATCACCATACAGCCATCAATACCGATTTTTTGAGCGTCTTGCATATAGTCAATCGCTGCAGTGGTAATGGACTCTGCCGTACCAGCAATCAAAGGTACACGACCATTGACCACTTCTTGTGCTGCCTGCAATACCTGACGTTTTTCTTCTGGATACAAGGCGCAGTTTTCTCCTACTGTACCCAAACAGATGATGCCGTTGACGCCATCTTTAATTTGGTTATCGATAACGGTTTGCGTCGCATCTAAGTCAATCGACTGATCGTGACGAAACTGAGTACTGACCGCTGGATAGACACCTTTCCATTCTACTTTCATGAACTTTCTTCCCTATATGTATATTGTATGCAATTTAAAAAGACGAGCTAAAATGCTCAAACTAGGCTGATGCCACTTTCTTTCAATACCGCTTGTACGGCGGCTAAATCGGCTAAGGCACTGCCCACCGATTTGTATAAGGTGATCGCCTCATCACTCTGACGCCCTCTCACTTCTTTGGCGCAAAGCTGTGGCAACTCTCCTTTAATCTGTTCGGCGTTAAACACGCCCTCTTGGATTGGGAGCAGTAAATCCCCTGCTTCCGCTAACACATTAATGCGGCTATCGACATACACCTGCGCGCGTTGCACAACTGTCGAGTCACACTCTCGTTTATCCGAATCATGATTGCCCACTAAGTCGATATGCGTGCCGGGTAGAACCTTTGCACCATCAAACAGTGGTGTAGCAGAAGCGGTCACACAACTAATGATATCAACGTGTTGAAGAGCCTCATCGACGCTCTCAACCACCGACACCGCAAACTGACGCTCGATTGGCAAGGATTGATACTCTGGCGAAGAGACTATGCGATCGACGGTAGCCATTGCTTTTTCCAAGCAGCGTCCCCAAACATAAACCTGTTTAAGCGGTCGAACTGCAGCATACGCCCACGCAAAATATGGTGCCAAATTACCAGTTCCGCATATCAGCAACCGAGAGGCGTTTTCACGCGCTAGGTAATCCGCAGCTAACGCAGACGCAGCTGCCGTGCGCCAGAAGGTCAGCACTTTTCCATCGACCAACGCAACGGGTTGACCGTCTTCTCTATTAAACACCAAGATTTTGGAAGCCAGCGTATCTTTGCCATGTGCCGGGTTCTGTGGAAAATAGGTAAAAGCTTTAACCGCGATTAAGTCTTGGTTCCATGCTGGCAGCAAAGCAAATGCTTCATACTTACCTTCTTCCAAAGGCATCACTCTTCGTTGGGGAATAGCAGCTGGCTGGGCATAAGTTTCTCGCATGGTTTCAATCAATGACTTCATGCTCAAACACGTGGCAACTTGCTGCGCATCGATAACGTTCATCGTTTCTCCAAAGTAAATAAGGGGGGACATCAGAGGCGGAACTTTTGATTATCAAGCCCGCCCCTTCAGAGGTAACACTCAACTGAGTTAGCGCTTGGTTAATGCCTAATTAAGCAGCCAAGTGTTAAACTCTTCATTGAGCTCATCGGCATAATCCGACCACCACTCATCATTAATCAAAAAGGCTGTTTTAAAGTTCTGCGGTGCGGTAGGCAGGTTTGCCAAAATCTCAGGACTTACTTGTGCCGAAGACGACTTGCGGGTTGGACCATAGGCAACGTATTTTGCTTGGTCAGCTAAAGGCTTGGTACCCGACGAAAAGGCGATGAAATCGAGCGCTAACTTGGTGTGCGCACTGCCTTTTGGAATCGCCCAGCCGTTCATGTATCCCATTTGGTGATCCCAAATGATGCGAAATGGCTGACCTTCATCTTGTCTGGCATTATGGATACGACCGTTAAATGCCGAGGCTATTACCACTTCTTTGTCGGCGAGCATTTGTGGTGGCTGAGCACCTGTAGTCCACCACAACACTTGTGATTTGATGGTATCGAGCTTGGCAAATGCTCGCTCGCGCCCTTGTTCGGTCTCTAGCAAGGCATAAACCTCTTCAGGCTTCACGCCATCCGCTAACAGCGCCCACTCTAAGTTACCTTGAGGCTGCTTTTGCAGCGCACGTCGACCAGGAAAGTTCTGCAAATCAAAAAGGTCGGTCAACTTGCTTGGTGCGGCTTTACCTTTGAATGCCTCTTCATTGACGGCAAGTACGGTCGAAACCACAATCGAGTTGATTGCGCATTCGTGAATCGCTCCTTCAATGAAGTCTTGTTCTGCTGGCGTGCCATCCGCACCCGGCGGCAAAATACTTGGATTAACAGGCTCCAACAGCCCTTCTGCACAGCCGCGTACAATGTCTGGCTTGTCTAGCGATACCAGATCCCAGCGCACATTATTAGCTTCTACTTGCGCTTTGATTTCGGCTAAACCACCACTGAAGTCTTCTGAGACAATCTCAACGCCCGTCTTTTTGATAAAAGGTTTGTGGTACGCCTCAACTTGGCTCTTGGTAAACGCACCGCCCCAAGACACAATCGTTAATTTCTCTTCTGCGTATGCAGAGGTCCCCAACAGCATTCCTGAAATCAACATCGCCAGTGGTGCTTTCGTCATTCGTGACATGTTTTACTCCTTTGGTCGTTTTCTGGAGGTATCCGGATACGGCTGCTGGACACCTTGTTGTTAAATTTTCGTTAACATTAGCATTAAATATATTTTATACAATATTTAATATTAAAATTTTTTAAGCGAATCGCTTGAGCGTAAATGGTGAAAGATCAACCGATGTTTTTTTGCCTTCAACAAGCTCCAAAATCAGATCGGCGGTGATTGCAGCTTGGGTTAATCCAAGGTGCTGATGCCCAAATGCTAGCAGCACTTTTCCTTCACAAATCTGGTCAATCACAGGTAACGAGTCCACTGTTGAAGGTCGATTTCCCATCCACTTTTCCTGTTGCTTGAGCGGGTTTAATCCACTCTCGAACATCGCATCCCCTTGCTGATACAGCATCTCGGCACGCTTCATATTCGGGGGAGATTCTACGTGCGCATACTCCACGGTTCCCGCTAAACGCAGCCCACTAGCCATTGGCGTCATGATGAATTTTCGGTCGGCAGAGCTGATCGGAAACGGCAACGCTTGCCGTTTATCATCCATCATCAAGTGATACCCTCGCTCGGCTTGAATTGGCACAGCGATACCAGTTAATTGCTTCACTAAAGGCTTGGAATGTACCCCGGCAGCAACGATGATACGGTCGAATGAATATTGACTTGATTCCACCGATACTTGTCCCGACTGACTTAGAGCATCAATCGTTTTATTAACAATGGTCCCACCCTGCTTCTCAAATTCATCATAGAGTTCAATGCAGATGGAATAAGGGTCTATCGTATGTCCCGTCTCAGGAAAAAACACCCCATGACGAACCTGGCGACTAAGCTCGGGAAGCTGTTCACGGATGGTTTTCTGCGTCCACACTTGATACTTCACGCCGTGTTTTTCTAGCTCTTCTAGCGTACTTTGATAACGTTCGAACAACCGCTCGCTTTCAAAGGTCAATAACGAGCCATCCATTTTGATCAGGTCTTTTTTCTCGATGGAATCGAGCAGCTGTTGCCAGCTTTTCACTGCTCTTGAATTGAGACTTTTGATGGCGTTGGTCGAAGGCTCTGTCGACGATGGTTTGGCTTTTGATAAGAATCGAAGCATCCAACCCATAGTGGAAGGGAGATCTTGCCAACGGATAGAAACCGGACTTTTTGGGTTCAATAGCATCTTAGGTAACTGAGGAATAAGACCCGGTGTTGCGAGAGGAAAAACTTGCTCAGTGGCAATGTGTCCAGCGTTCCCTTTCGAGCAACCATTTCCCACGCCATTCGGATCGAATAGCGTCACCTGATGCCCTTGTTGCTGCAATTTTAAGCCAATTGCCAAGCCGATGATCCCCGCGCCTACTATCGCTATATTTTGATTTCCAGTTTCTTCCTTGACCAACATGAATATGCTCCAAGTCACATTTGAAAAAGCAGATTGTATACAATATATTTTACATCACGATAACATTAAGCCCGTTCGATTCAACCCATTTTTTCAGCAAGGAGCGAAAAATGAGACAAGGAACCTTTTTCTGTATCGATGCCCATACCTGTGGCAACCCTGTCCGATTAGTGGCAGGCGGTGTTCCTCCGCTTAAGGGCAATACCATGAGTGAGAAGCGCCAATATTTCTTGGAACACTATGATTGGATTCGTCAGGCATTGATGTTTGAACCTCGTGGTCATTCCATGATGTCAGGTTCTGTTGTTTTACCGCCTTGTAGTGACAATGCTGATGCCTCGATTTTGTTTATCGAAACCAGCGGCTGCTTACCAATGTGTGGGCACGGCACAATAGGTACCGTCACCACAGCAATTGAGAATCGGCTGATCACACCAAAGGAAGAAGGTCGTTTGATCCTTGACGTCCCTGCTGGACAAATCGAAGTGCATTACCAAACAAAAGGTGACAAGGTCACGTCAGTAAAGATCTTTAACGTTCCTGCTTACCTTGCTCACCAAGATATCACCGTTGAAGTAGAAGGACTGGGAGAAATCACTGTCGATGTTTCTTATGGAGGCAACTACTACGTGATTGTCGACCCACAAACCAACTATGCCGGTCTTGAGCACTACTCACCTGATGAGATTTTGATGCTCTCCCCCCGAGTACGTGAAGCGGTTTCAAAAGCGGTGGAATGTGTGCACCCAGACGACCCTACTGTGTGTGGCGTCTCTCACGTACTTTGGACAGGTAGCCCTACTCATGAAAACGCAACCGCTCGCAACGCGGTGTTTTATGGCGACAAAGCCCTTGACCGCTCCCCTTGCGGCACAGGCACCAGTGCCCGTATGGCGCAGTGGCATGCCAAAGGCAAACTCAAACAAGGTGAGGACTTTGTCCACGAAAGTATTATCGGCAGCCTGTTTAACGGACGTATTGAAGGCGTCACTGAAGTGAACGGGCGAGCAGCCATTCTGCCTAGCATCGAAGGCTGGGCGCAAGTGTATGGACACAACACCATCTGGGTGGATGACGAAGACCCATACGCGTATGGATTTGAAGTGAAATAAGGACAGTAAGGAATCACAATGAACCCGCAAACCGACAACGTTTTTTACGCTACCAACGCCTTTACCGGTGAAACGCTTCCCCCTGCATTTCCTGTTCACACGGAAGTTGAGGTCAATCAAGCCGCAACTGCTGCTGCAAAAGTCGCACGCGATTTTCGCCGCTTAAATAACAGTAAGCGCGCTAGTCTGCTTCGCACGATTGCCAGTGAATTAGAGGCAAGAAGTGATGACATTATCGCCCGAGCCCATTTAGAAACGGCGCTTCCCGAAGTACGCCTGACAGGAGAAATCGCTCGTACAGCGAATCAACTTCGCTTATTCGCTGACGTAGTCAATTCTGGCAGTTATCACCAAGCCATTCTTGATACGCCAACCCCAACTCGCGCCCCACTACCTAAGCCAGATATTCGTCGCCAACAAATTGCGCTTGGTCCTGTCGCGGTATTTGGTGCATCCAACTTTCCGTTGGCTTTCTCTGCTGCTGGTGGAGATACTGCTTCTGCTCTAGCGGCAGGATGCCCGGTGATTGTAAAAGGTCATACTGCGCACCCAGGTACAAGCCAAATCGTTGCAGAGTGTATCGAGCAAGCGCTGAAACAAGAACAGCTACCACAAGCGATTTTCACCTTGCTGCAGGGAAATCAGCGCGCTTTAGGACAAGCTCTGGTCAGCCATCCTGAAACTAAAGCGGTGGGCTTTACTGGATCGGTTGGCGGTGGACGCGCCCTGTTCAACCTAGCGCAGCAACGACCTGAGCCAATCCCGTTCTATGGTGAACTTGGTGCGATTAACCCGACGTTTATTTTCCCTTCCGCAATGAGAGCCAAAGCCGACTTAGCGAAGCAATTTGTTGCTTCAATGACCATAGGATGTGGGCAATTTTGTACGAAACCTGGCGTATTGTTCACGCTGAACACACCGGAAACACAAGGGTTTATTGAAACCGCGCAAGCCCTCATTCGACAACAATCTCCTTCCACTCTACTTACTCCCGGAATCCGTGATAGTTACCAATCACAGGTCGTCAGCCGAGGTTCTGACGACGGAATTGACGTCACTTTTTCTCAAGCGGAGTCCCCTTGTGTTGCATCAGCTCTCTTTGTCACGAGCAGTGCAAATTGGCGCAAACATCCTGCGTGGGAAGAAGAGATTTTTGGTCCACAATCGTTGATCGTCGTTTGTGAAGATGTGGCTGATATGCTTTCGCTCAGTGAAACGCTGGCAGGCTCGCTAACCGCGACAATTCATGCAACGGAAGAAGATTACCCACAAGTATCGCAGCTCATCCCTCGTTTGGAAGAGATTGCTGGACGACTGGTATTTAATGGCTGGCCGACAGGCGTAGAAGTTGGTTATGCCATGGTACATGGCGGTCCTTATCCTGCATCGACCCATTCGGCTTCTACTTCTGTTGGTGCGGAAGCCATTCACCGTTGGCTACGTCCGGTGGCTTATCAAGCGTTACCAGAAAGCTTACTGCCCGATTCGTTAAAAGCAGAAAATCCATTGGAGATCCCGCGCGCAGTAGATGGCAAAGCAGCTCACAGTTAAGTCATTGGCTCAAAAAGGCACCAGTTGGTGCCTTTTATTTCACGCCACATCTCAAAACCTTCGCTTGCAGTTGGCTTAATCCAGAAAAACAATAAACTAAAGAAATTGGATACAATATTTATTTTTGACGGGAGACTTCAATGTCACAAAAACCTGTTTTTAAGACCCGCACTCAACTGGTTGAGGAAGCGATTCGAACTCAGATCCTTAAGGGCGAGTTAAAAACTGGTCAACCTTTACGTCAGGACGCGTTGGCAAAAGAGTTTAATGTTAGCCGTATTCCCGTTCGTGAAGCGTTAGTGCAATTGGAAGCACAAGGATTAGTGAGCTTTGAGCCTCATAAAGGGGCAACAGTAACCGAGCTCTCTCCAGATAAAATCGACGAGTTGTTCGAACTGCGTGCCGTAGTGGAATGCCACATTTTAGAGCGTGCGATTCAGAACATGACTGACGAAGATCTCGAACGCGCACGTGAAGTCCGTGAACGTTTTGAAGCGGTAGTCAACAGCGGCGATGAAGTAGAAGAATGGAGCAACTACAACTACGAATTCCATAAAGCGCTGTATACCCCAGCAAACATGCCAGAAACCATGGATGTGATTTACAGCCTCAACACTAAGTGCGACCGCTACATTCGCATGCAACTGCTGTTCACTACGGGCATTCAAAAGGCAGAGCAAGAGCATTTGACCTTGTTCGAAATGTGTCAAAACCGCGATGTGGACGGCGCTAAGTATCTGCTGAAAAAACACATTTTGGAAGCTGGTACCGCCATTCGTAACTTGTTGTTGGAACAACAGAACACATCAAAATAAGCTCAGCAGTTAAGGTGGTGTTAAGAAATGAATGTCGGACCTAAATTTCTATTAGCGGCGCTGCGACAAAAGATCAAAGATGAGGGGCTGTGCTACAGCTCTTTGTCGGAGAAAAGCGGTATTCCGTTGTCGAGCATCAAACGCCACCTTCATAATCCTTCTTTGGGCTTGGATAAAATCCTTGTCTATCTCAACTATTTAAACACCGATCTTATTGAACTAGCCAACCTCGCCAATCAGCTTCAGCATGAGAACGAACAAATGCTGACTGAAGAGCAAAGCGCGTTATTTCTTGAACACCCCTACCTTCTCGACTTTATCTATATGGTGACGTCTCGTAACCTCGACCCGCAAGACATTGCGAAAACCTATCAGTTATCAGAAACCAGTCTGCGTTTTTATCTGCGGATCGCGGAAATGCTAGGTTATGTTGAAGATTTTGGTGATGGGCTGTTCTACCGTTCTGGGCGACGCTTTTTGATGGAAGAAGGCTCTGAACTCGACTCATTATTCCGTGAACGCTTCCAAAAAGAATCCTTATCTCACGAGGTAAATCCGGGGATTTGTGTCGGTCGTATTCGTTTGACCAACGCACAACGCCAACAACTAGAAGAAGAAGTTTACAACAAGCTGGTTAAGCTCAATGCGATCAATACTTCTAATGATGATGGTGAACTCACCAACGTATTAATGCGTTGTACTCCTGGAGCACAAATTTTCTTCTCTGACGGACTGCCTGACATTGACGGCGACCTATTAAAATATGTCGCACAACTCACCAATAAAAAAAATTAATATGATTGTTATTGAACTTCAATCGATTTTATATTGATTTTCAATTTAATATTAATTATCGAATTTAAAATCGACAACTAGCTACTTTTAATTCACCGCAGTTAATATCGTTTATATCTCGTCTGCGATGACAATATTTCGACCATTGAGTTTTGCTTTATATAAGCACTGGTCTGCTTTATCTAAGTAATAACGAATATCCAAATTCGGTTCTGGACACTGAGTGAACACACCAATTGAACTGGTTAATATGTGACTTTGAGCACTGGTTTCACAAATAATAGAAAGCTCGGCTGTGGCTTTTCTAAACGCCTCTGCGCGGTTGATTGAGGTTTTATGTTCAGACCCTACAATCACAACTAGAAACTCTTCCCCACCAATTCTAAACACGATGTCATCGAGGTCATTAAAGTGAGCAGACAACAATGCGCCTACTTTGGTGATTGCTTCATCCCCTTTTAGATGACCAAACCGATCATTTAGTTGTTTAAAGTAATCTAAATCAATGGATACAAAGCTGACGAGTTGGTTAGTGTCTTGTGCTTTATTAAGAATATCTGGCGTCATGATATTGAAGTATCGGCGATTGTACAGACCCGATAATTCATCAGTAATAGCGAGTTCTTGCAGCTTTTTATTGAGACATCTCAATTCTTTCTCAGCAACAAAGCGACGATGCTTTTCTCTCACTAATTCAATAGATTGACTTGATACCTCAAAATACATTTTAAGTACAGTATCGGCAACCAAGCCATTGATACCTTGCAAAGTGTCGACAGCATTCACTTTCGCCGTCTCTAAAGAGTCACTCGACTCCAACTCTCTTACTGCCACGCTCATTTTTTTATCGTCGCCAATAATATGGAACACGAGCCAACGCACTAAGAACTGTAGGATATGCTCAATAGATTCTTGCCAGTTGAGATCTTTCGAGTCCGCTTGGATTTTTATGACTTCATCAACAAAAGAGGCATGGCTCTTCTTATGCTCATCATTCCAAATATCATCAGAAAAGTATTCATTCCATACACTTTCTTCATATGAAAAGTGATATTGAGCATAGTCTTTTAACTCACTAAATACACCGTCTACTTCAATCTGGTCATCATAAATCAACGTATTAGCTAATTTATTCACCAATAAAAATAGATGGTAATGTTGTTCATCAATCTTTTTCATCCCTGTCTCAAAATTGTGATTCCAAGGGAAGATGATCAGTTCGTTATCGGACATCGCTGGGCATATATAAATATTATTTCTTTACTGGATAGTACCCCATGTTATTTTAACTTGATAGCCCTACCATATAATTTGACATAAAGAGAAAATAAACTTGTTATAATTATTAAATTAATGAATTTCTTGTTAAAAAATAGCACCAACAAAGTGGTGCTATTTTTTAATTATTTGAACAGCTTTGCTGGATAACTACTTTAATTCAATCCACGCTTTACGCTGCGATTTGTCCATGTAGGACCAAGCGATAAAGCGGCTGACTTTTTGTCCTTGGCTCATTTCCACGATCCGGATAGCTTTTACACCCAACTTTTCAAGTTGTTTACGCATCGGACGAACATTGTCTTTCTTTGAGATTAACGTGGTAAACCAGAGCACTTGTGCACTGAATGCTTGGCTTTCGTTCGCCATTTTACGGATGAATGCAGCTTCACCACCTTCACACCATAGCTCAGCATTTTGGCCACCAAAGTTAAGCGCGGGTTTATTGGCCTTTACTGGTGGCGTTTTCGCTTGATGAGCTTGAACCTTCACGCCCTTCTTACGCTGATTCGCTTTTAAATTATCCAGCTTACGCTGACTGCCCATTGCGGCTTCTTCAGCTGAACGGTGGAATGGTGGGTTACAACTCGTAATATCGTAGCGATCGTTTGGTTGGATAATACCACGGTAAATATTGGACTCACTGGTTTGTTGTACCAGTTCGATCTTACCGTTTAACGAGGCATTACGCTCTGTGATTGCTCGTGCTGATTCAATCGATGTTGCGTCAACATCGCTACCAGTGTAATGCCATCCATATTGAGTCACACCTACGATTGGGTAAATACAGTTTGCCCCTACACCCACATCAAGTGCTCGCACCTTATGGTGTGCGTATTTGCCTTTTACTTCACTATCAAGCAACTCTGCTACGCGATGAACGTAATCCGCACGCCCAGGAATGGGCGGACATAAGTAAGTATCAGGAATATCCCAGTATTCAATATCATAATGCGCCGCCAGCAATGCTTTATTGAGCATCTTGACGGCTTTTGGATCAGAGAAGTTGATTGAGTCTTCCCCTTTCGGATTCTTTATCACAAATGATTTGAGCTGAGGCTCTGCTGTGATTAGCTTTTTGAAATCGTAGCGACCTCGATGTGCATTACGTTCATGCAATCCACTTTTGGCAGTTTTGATCACTTCCACATCGCTGCTTTTGTTCGCGGCGTTAGTTTTCAGACCAGTGCTTTTTGCCGCACTCGCAGCTTTTGCTGTTGGTTTATTTTTCACACGCTTTGGTTTGATCTTGGTGACTTCTTTGCTCGGCTTAGACTTCGCCGTTTTTGGCTGAGCTTGTTTCGCGTTGTGATTATTGGTCTTCATTCGAATTCGCTTTTAAATCGAGGTAAATCATAAACAGACGAGCATCAAATTCGAGTTGGTGATACTCAGGTTCCATATAACAGCACAGTTGGTAAAAGGCTTTGTCGTGGTTTTTCTCACGCGTGTGTGCCAGCTCATGTACCACCAGCATGCGTAATAACGCTTCAGGTGCATCTTTAAACACGTTCGCAATGCGAATCTCATTTTTCGATTTCAGCTTGCCACCATGGTTACGACTTATCACGCTATGCAAACCAAGCGCATTGTTTACAGCGTGAATTTTCTTATCGTAGACCACTTTGCTAATTGGCGCGGCTTTCTTCATGTAGCGATTTTTGATCGCTATTGCGTATTCGTAAAGTGCCTTTTCGCTTTTGATTTGGTGTCTATCTGGGTAGCGTTTTTCGAACCAAGGCACCAGTTTACCACTGTCGACGAGTGAACTGACTTGCTCGACAATGTTCTGCGGATAACCTTGAATATATCGAAGTGACGGATGCATGCGTATTAAGTCTGCTATGACAAAAGAAAGGCGCTAAATATACCTGAGATGAGCAAGAGTTTCATCTTAGGTTTCGAGCTTTCCTTTGTTGCGAAACCTCGCTAAACTTCGCCTCCCGACGATAATGGAGAGAAATTGAATGAAACGTGTCGTTCTTTACGTCAAAGACAAATGCCCGCACTGCAAAGATGCTCAACGTTATCTTGATTCGAAAAATATTAACTACCGCTTGTGCAATGCAAAAATGCAACGCGGACGCAAAGAGCTCGATGCACTGGGGGCTCGTTCTGTACCTGTACTGAAGATTGGCGATCGAGTCATGATTGGCTGGAATCCAAAGAACTTTGAAAAAATGTACAGCAACTAAGTGACATATTAATCAATTTGTTTGATCACTTAGTCACGTTATCTCTACCCTAAAGAGCTTCTCCAAAGAGAGGCTCTTTTTCTATCTGCCCACCCTATTTCTTTGTCTGTCGCTCTTATTCAAACCACTACTCTACAAAATTTCCGAATGTCGCATAATGGCAATTTTTACTTCCTTACACATTGTATTTTAACGCTCAAACGAACTGGTCTCAGTTTAATTCGCGCCTAGCTTGCGTCGATGGAGAACTCTGACCATCTTTCTTCATCATTAGTGAGTGTTTATATGTCAGAGACAGCAGCAGAAAACCAAGTAAACCAGACGCCGAAACCGGTTAATAAGGTCAAGCGCACAACCAATGCATTATTGGCACTCACTATGGTGTCCATTGGTACAGCGATAGTGGCAGATCGCATCATTCCGACAACCGATAATGTCCGTGTGGAAGGCAATGTCGTCTCATTGATCCCACAAGTTTCTGGCCAAGTAGACAGCATCAGCATTAAACCAAATACCGAAGTCAAAAAAGGCGATGTGCTACTGCAAATCAATACCACCGATCACCAGATTGCGGTCAAGCAAGCAGAAGCAAAACTCAAGATCGCAGGACAGAATGTTGGCTCGCAAATGGCAGGTGTGATGTCAGCACAAGCTCAATTGACCACCGCGCTCGTGGCCCAAGAAAATGCTAAACGCCAAGGGCAACGAGTTTTAGCCATGGCAGAAAAAGGCGTGGTTTCAAAATCAGATGCAGATACGACTCGCGCAGCCATTGATAAAGCGAATGCCGATGTCGTTAACGCCAAAGCGAACCTCGAAAAAGCAAAAGCTCAGGTGGGAGCGGCAGGTGAAGAGAACGCTCAGATCCAATCGGCTTTACTAGAACTGCAACAAGCGCAACTGAACTTATCACGCACGACAATGCGAGCACCTTCTGATGGCGCTGTGACCAATTTTAATTTGTCTCAAGGCGCTTATGCCACAGCAGGTTCTCCTTTGATGACGTTTGTTGAAAGCGACGGTTTATGGCTTGAAGCCTTCTTCCGCGAAAACAGCATGGGCAACATTAACGCCGGAGATAAAGTTGAAATTGCACTCGATTATGCGCCCGGACAAACCTTCTCTGGCACAGTATCTTCAGTAGATTTAGGGGTTGCATGGGGCGCGAATAATCAGCCAGGCACCTTAGCCACCGTGAAAAATCAAAATGGTTGGCTGCGCGATACACAACGTATGCCCGTGACCATTAAGCTCGATGATAAACATGCGGCTGACTTCATGCGCATCGGTGGACAAGCAGATGTGGTGATCTACACAGAGAGCAACGCTCTATTTAACTTTCTGGGTAAAGTTTGGATCAATCTAGTGAGCGTGTTCTCTTATGTTAGATAGTCTGACTCAAGCACAAGAACGTCGAATACTGCGCTATGTTGTCACCGTAGGTTTGGCTACTTTTATCGCGTTATGGTTTACCTGGCCTTTGGCATTTTGTACGCCTCTTTTGACGGCAAAATTCATTGTCGATAAACCCCAGTTTCATATCCTGCATGTCAAACAACTTGGCTATGCGTTGATCTCCACCGCGGTCATTGGCTTTTTGGTATCGAGCGGCTTGCCAGAGTACAAAATAGGTTTTCTGGCCGTACTGTCGTTGGGCATGTTGTGGAGCTATTACCTATTTACCGATCCAAAATGGGTAATGTTTGCCACTTTCTTGATGATTGCCCTGATCTTGATTCCATCGGTTACCATTATAGACAAGCAAGCCGCGTTAGACGTGGGCATCGGTTTTGCGTTTTCTGGTATCGTCGCCGTAGCGCTTTACGGGGTGTCGCATGTTTACTTCCCAGAAGAGGATGCGACTGAATTTGCTGGCTTCCCTCCCTCCCCTCTAACTCAAGAAGTTCGTTGGAATGCTGCGATTCGAGCTTGGATGATGTCGTTTCCCTTGGTTTGTTTTTATTTCTATTTCCAACTGTCACAAATATTACTCACCGTTGCGTTTGTCATGCTGCTTTCTCTGATGGCAACCAGCGACAAAGCGGGCAAAACATCATTGTTTTTTGTTATCAGTAATGTGTTAGGAGGACTACTCGCTTTCGCCGCTTTCGTTACCATTTCTCTGGTGCCAAATATGTACATCTACATGTTAGTGATGTTGGTGGTTATTACGTTACTTGGGACCAAGATTTACACCGAGCCCGCCAAAGCCCCAGTCTACGCCACTGCATATACGGGCTTTATGGTGTTAATGGGTACCTCCATGAGCAGCGGTGCGCTAGACGATAAGTTTTACGTTCGGATATGGCAGTTAGTGTTGGTCGTTGCCTACATGGTATTTGTGACCTATTTCTTCGAATCTCGCGACAAGAAGACCGCGTAGTCGCATTAAGCTTGGGCACTTGATGCTGCTCAAGCTTTCATCACTATTGTCGCAAACTGGCAATGAATATTTCATCAAATTGGTAATCTCATACCTTCCTTATTGTTATTCACTGAAGGATGGGAAATACGCCATGCTCGATTCACTCGCTCAAAAATTCATCCCACCAAAGCCTTACCTTGTGTTAGGCAACCGCATGTTTTTGCTTTCCATCGTGCTGCTTATCATCAGTGCGTATATTTATGATGTCGGAGAAGCTTTTGTTGCGGTGGAAGTGGGAATCATCCACTACCTATACAATCTCAAATTCAGCACAACAAAGGACACTCTACTAGGTAGCCTTCATCCTTTGATCATGACATTAATTGCGGTACCACTTTCCATGGTGCCTATCACTTATGCACCTTTTACCAGTGCGGTGTTTGCTTTCTTACTCGTCATAACAGAGCGCGATAAACACCACCAAGGAGTACCAAAGTACATTCTGCCGCTGACGTTTATGTTGTTATCGATGATGATGCCAGTAGATATCCCAGCCACAGAACTTATTCTTCAACGTTCAGTATCGGTTGTGCTTGGCATCACTGTGGCGATCATTGCTAGCACGCTGGTTTGGAGAAACACCAACGCCGAGAATGGCTCGATGAACACCACACATAAAATTGGTCGTGTTGATCTCAAGTACTCCAGTCGCAAAGCGCTAGGGATTGGCTTGGTGCTGTCGTTAGGTATATGGGGTGGCACAGGAGCCGTTTTAGGTGCTTACCTATTTATGATGATCCACAGCCCGTTCAGCAAAGATTTAGCACCGAAAGCTTGGCAACGTTTGAACGGAACCTTTCTTGGCGCATTAGTTTATTTGCCTGTGGGGTTGCTATTGGGCTCGTTCAACTCCGACATGGCAATCACAATAACCATGTGGGTTTTAGTCATCGCTTCGCTTTACGGCATCCTTGTGTATCTCGAACACAACTACACCATTGCCACGGCTTGTATCATGCTACTTATTCTTACTGTATCGGTAGGTCCTTTTAATCCGGAAATGGCAGAATTGATCTTTTCGCAGCGAGTATTGTTCACCGTAATCGGTGGCGCTGCCATGGTGGCTCTTGGGGTTTTGATACCACTTAATGAGAAAGAGATAACTGCATAAAAACAAAAGCCTCCCGATTAAAGGGAGGCTTCCATTGAACAGTTTGGTTTTAATTGGATACGAATCAAACATACCGCTTCACAAAGTCAATGAAAGTACGGTCGGCAATGGATAGATAGCCTTGTTTTCGCCACGCGAGTGCAAGGTCGAGCTTAACGCTCGGTTCAAATGGAATACCCACCACGCCTTGTTCATGTTGTGTCACCAGTTCTAGAAGCGCGGTAATAGCAAATTCTTGTTTAACGATACTCAGAATGAGCGGCAGCAAGTTGGTTTCGAATGAGGACTTCATCGTAAAGCCATGCTCTTCACTAACGTGGTCTAAGAATTCTCGGTGGAAGTAGCCATGCTGGAACATCACCAAATCATGCTCGAAAAACTGATCAAATGTGATGGCGTTGCGCTGAGCTAAATCATGTTCCGGAGCCACAACAGCAACCATTTGGCTAGTGAACAGATGATCCGTTTCTAAGTCGTCTGGTACAGCGTCACAGCTAATCACGCCAATATCGAGCTGACCATTAAGTAACATTCGACGGATAGACTGTGTCCCCGCCTCCACCAGCGTTAGCTTTAAATCTGGATACTGGCTCTTAAACGCCATGACAATTCGAGGAAAAAAATAGCTGCCCATCATTGAAGGCGTACCAAGGCGCACTTCCCCTTTGGCTAAACCTTTAAGTTCATCAATCGCTAGCTGCGCATCGTGTAGTTGCTGAATCACTCGCTTAGCGTGAACCAACAAGGTTTCCCCTTCTTTGGTTAAGCTGATTTTCTTTTCTTCTCGGCGAAACAGCGTCACGCCAAGAGACTGTTCGAACTTCTTAATTGAAATACTTAACGCTGGCTGAGCAATGTGCAAAGCCTTAGCTGCATGAGTAATGTTGCCGTGTTCCGCGACCGCCAAAAAGTGTTTAAGTTGTTTCGATTCCATTAGATCAAAAATATATACCAACCATATTTTTAATATATTTTTTCAATCCACAACTAACTGATAGATTGATCACAGTTTCTTTATATTTGCTCGCTCGCATTAGGCAGGACTCATGGTCAGTTTCGGCACTCCGGAATACAAACGCATTACGCTATCTCTGGCACTCGGCTCGTTTTTAGTTTTCTCGAACCTATATCTCCTTCAGCCGATGCTGCCAAGCTTTGCGGCGCACTTTCAGATCTCGGAAACGCAAGTCAACTGGCTATTCGCCGCCACCACACTGGCTCTCTCCTTTAGCTTGGTCCCGATGGCTGTGCTCTCTGAATCGATTGGGCGCAAACCTGTAATGATGTTTGGTCTGTTTTCGATCCCTGCTATCTCCGCATTAATGCTGCTTGGCGATTCGTTTTTGTTCTTAGTGGTTTGTCGCGCTTTGATCGGTGTTGCGCTTGCCGCGTTTGCAGCTGTTGCCGTTGCTTATATGGCGGAAGAGCTAGATAAACACGCATTTTCAATGGCGATCGGTACTTATATCGCAGCCAATTCATTGGGAGGAATCGCAGGACGTATCAGCGGAGGATTGTTGGCAGACAACTTCAGCATCGATGTCGCCATCGAAGTTATGATGCTATTCACCCTTATCGGTGTGGTCAGCGTGCATTACTTGCTGCCAAAGCAGAAAAACTTCACCCCTTCTTCAAGCAGTTTAAGGCACCACAATAAAGCTATAATCGGACACTTCAAAAATCAACGTGTGTGGTTCGCTATGCTAATTGGCGGTTTGAACTTTGCCTTGTTCGTTAATCTTTATTCGGTAATGGGATTCCGCTTGGTCAGTGCACCACATAATGTGCCTGTCGGGTTAGCTTCTCTCATCTTTGTTTGCTATCTAGGTGGTACGTTCTCTTCCCGCTGCGCCGGACATTGGAGTAAACGCTTTTCACCGATACTTGGCATGTTTTTAGGCTCTATCGTCAGTATGGCTGGCATGTGGATCGCAGTAATTGAAAGCATACCTGCAATGTTGACAGGTTTGTTATTGATCAGCTTCGGCGCGTTCTTCACTCACACACTTGCTTACGGCTGGGTTGGACAAAACGCAACACAAGCAAAAGCAACGGCGACCGCATTGTATCTCGTGCATTACTATATTGGCGGCAGTTTAGGTGGATTCCTATTGCTCTATTGCTGGCAAAACGGCGGTTGGTCGAGTGTACTCATCGGCGGCAGTGCACTGTACATCGCCATGTTCGCTGCTATCACATTCTTAAAACACATCGCAGAGCGAATTGACGCTGGCGATAACGCAGACATAAGGGCTTAATAAAGCGTTAAGCCCTATTGATTTTATGTTGTGGCGTTGGTCTGCTATGCTTGCGCCACATTCATAAAAGCAAGAAAGTCGTATGCCAACGCGCTCAACACAAGAATCATCAAACACCGATATCAATGCGATCACAGAGCAAGTCAATCAATGGCTCAATGATGTCGTGATCGGGTTAAATCTCTGCCCGTTCGCTGCTAAGCCACAGCGCAATAAACAAATCAAAATCTTCGTTAGTGAAGCCTCGCAAGAAGAAGCTCTACTTGAAGACATTTTGCTGCAACTGATCGAGCTCAGTAATACCGAGCCAGAAAAACTGGAGACAACCTTGGTTGTGGTTCCAAACATGCTGCAAGATTTCTGGGATTACAACTTCTTCATTGATTGGGTTGAAGGTTTGATCAAACAGCAAGATTGGGAAGGCATTTTCCAAGTTGCCACCTTCCATCCTGATTACTGCTTTGGCGGTGCAGAACCAGAAGATGATGAAAACCTGACGAATCGCTCTCCATACCCAGTGTTTCATTTGATCCGTGAGGAGAGCATGGAAAAAGTACTTAAGCACTACCCTGATCCAGAGTCCATTCCAGATACCAATATTGCACGTGTTTCAGCGCTTTCAGAGGAAGAACGTAAGAAGCTCTTCCCTTACCTATTTCGCTAAGACTCACTCCCCAAGAGACAGAATTCTAACCAGTTAGAATGGGATCGCTTGGGGATTAAAGTTCGGTTTGATATGATTGCGACTTCAATCGATTCAATGGACATTAGAATGCAACTGTCAAAGCTAACCCAAGAGATTTTTGATCACCTATACCGTGACATCACCGAGTTCCGTAGCACTTTCGACCTACCAGTGGCGGATGTTGCAAGCCTAGACGCACAAGCAGATACACTACACACTTCTCTTGCGATCGAAGAGCTTACTGAACTAGCGGAAGCGGATTGCAAAACCGAGCAAGCAGACGCAATCATTGACAGCGTTTACGTTCTAATGGGTCGTCTAGTACACCTTGGTGACAGCAAAGTTGAAGATAACCTAGCGATCAGCTACCTGATCGATCTACTGCTTAACGTAGCGGTGAACCGTGGTATCGACTTTATCCCTTGCTGGGACGAAGTACATTCAAGCAACATGAGTAAAGTGTGCCGTAACGAGCAAGAATACGCAGAAACAGAAGCGTTCTACGCTGAACAAGGCATCAAGCTGATGGCGGTTCAAAAAGGCGAATACATCATTGCTAAATGCGCAGAAGATTTTGTATCTGAAGGCAAAACGGTACGTAAAGGTAAGGTTCTAAAATCGGTTTACTACCGCCCTGCAGACCTTAAGCCACTTACACAGTAAGTCGTCGATTAGGCACTACAGATAAAATTTAGCGCCCACAATACTCAATATTGTGGGCGCTTTTTATTCTGAGCGTTCTTGATAAACAATCAACTATGCAAAGCCCTAGCATTGATGTATTGACTTAACCGCTGATAAAGTGCGATGGCATCTATTTTGGACGCTATGTTGCCTATTGCACATTGGTAAGCAAGATCAATATCTTGATGTTGATTTGGGTAGTATTTTCTCGCTACTTCGACACATTCAGGCAAGTTGATATACCAACTGCCGTCCTTCTCAGCGACAAAATAGTAGGCAGCTCTTATCAACTTCTTACCAATCACTTTTGCTACCGCTTTGTCACTCATTTGCGCAAAACGACCACTCATTTGCTCCAAAAAAACCGCGAGGTCATCATTGAGAGCTTCAGCGATTTCAAAGCTGGGTTTATGTGACACAAACTCTTTTGATAAGTCATTTCCCCAAATGCAGCAGCAACAGTGCTTGAGCCAAAATTGCCAATGGCATTTTTCTTTTGGGTCTAGAACACGATGACGCTCACCTGGGTCAATATCAAGTTTGCTTATTTGCGGATAAGCTTTGGGGATGCTTGAAGACAGTTTGTTGAATATGCCCAGTTCATTTTGACTCACCGGTGCGGTCAGTATTACGGAAACATCGAGATCTGAGTGCCCCAGCATTGCTGTGCCTCTGGGAACGCTGCCGTACAAGTAGATACCATCTATTTGTTTTGGAAGTTGCGTTATCAACTCACCAACAACGACCTCAACAACTGGTTGGAACTCTATTTGAATATTTTCTGGTGAACAGTCATTGCGGATAAAGCCCTGGGCATCGAGACCATTATCTCGCTTGTGCATGGCGAATCTCCATCATAAAAGGAATGCTAAATTCAAATACCAAGCTTTTCGACCAATTTGGCAAACGACGTTTCGATACTGTCTGCTGCCGTATCAATCTTGACGACTTCCGTCTTCCAAGCCTCGTAGTGACGAGCTTTTACTTGTTGCCAATTCGGTAGCTGCAGGTTCTCAACTTCATTCTTACGAGAATCAACACGTTGTTTATGCTCATTCTCATCCGAGCAACTTATCTCTATGTTAACAAAGTGAGCGGACATGCTTGTTGCCACTTGCTGCCATTCATGCCGTGTAAGCTCTATGGGGTTACAAGAGTCAGCGATACAACTCAACCCAAGTTCAAGGTTATCTCGGATGATCCGGTAACTTAGCCGATAACCCTCACCTTCAACCTTGAAATGACACAAATCACGTAGACCTTGCTCTATAGTGTCGACGCGTACATACATCGCGCCAACTCTTGCGGCTAATAGCTTTGCTAACGTCGACTTACCAGACGCAGGAAGACCAGAAAAAATGTACAAGGTAGGAATCGTCAAATGAACTCCTTCTCTATTAAATGCCATAAGCTTGAAATACATGATTCAAAAGAATGATGCTAAAGAACATCAAAGCGACATGCCAAACATTCGTCACCATCAATGTACTCTGCGAACCAATAATGCCCATCTTCCAATTCTCGATAATTGACCAAAGTATATGATTTGGCAAACCGATATTGCAATACAATGAGCTTATTGCATTTTGGCGGCCAACTCGTTGTTTCAACAATTAAATTGTTGTTTTTCAGCTCAGATTTAAGGATCTCAGTTAGAAGGAGACTTTGGAACATACTATCGGTCCTCAAAAGAAGTGCTAGCTCTCCAACAAGAGAAGAAACTTACAGCTAAATTTACCCGCAAAATGCCCTACGATCAGGCTCTGAATCACATTTGCCCTCTTTGGCATAAAACACTTCCCATTTACTGCCTGAGTGGGCTAAACAGTATCTCTCATCCGCTATACCGTTTAGCGTGATAGAAGCCGTGTTGAGGTTAAGTACGTTGACGCGTTTTAAAAAACGAATCTATCCGCGTTTAAGTAACACTACTCAACATTTGGTTCGGGTAAAACCGGCGGCGTACTATCCATGTAGGTTAAGAAGTTTTGCCAAATTTCGTGAGTTCTTTGTTGAGTTAATTGAGTTTCGCAGGAAATAGCCATCACGCCACGAATTGTCCCTTCACGCCACTGCGTATATACCGAATCACAATGCGACGTCACATACGCTTGCCAATCTTTTTGTGCAACTTGAATCGCTTTAATCAGCTCAGGATCATAAGAATTATGTTCGAAACTCGTTTCCAAATACTTATTTAGTTGCTTTTGAGCAGCCTCTAACTCAATGGCTGCACACTGATTAATCTCTAGGGTACTGACCGCGTTATTACAATCTATCGCTTCTTCTTGAGCAAATGCCATAGATGACAAACTCGTTAGAGCCACAATCACGTATTTTTTCATTCCTTTCTCCAAAAAAGAGCTCAAGCCGACGCCATTTGGGGTCATGGTTAAACGTTAGTGTCTTGAAGCGTCGCTTTAATATACGCCTCAATCAAAAATCAAATAGGGTCTATCTTCCAATACGACTTTACGAACCTGAGTTTGGAAAACTTCTGCCAAGCCCTCTTCCGTGAGTACTTCATCTGCATGACCTAAAGAATGCAATACGCCGTTATTGAGCAGCAAGACTTTATCAGCATGCCTAAGCGTTCGGTTTAGGTCGTGGTTTGCGACCAACACCCCGATACCTTGCGCAGCGACGGCATTAATAAGCTGATATAGCAGTCCTTCTTGGGCAATATCGAGCGGCGCTGCGGGTTCATCCAAAATCAATAGCTGAGAGTAAGGGTTAATTGTGCGCCACACTTGCAAACACACTCCGGCTAAACGGACACGCTGCCATTCACCGCCGGATAATGTCTGAATACTTCGATGAAGCTTGTCTTGCAGTTGTACTAGCTCAATAACAATATTAACGGCATCTCGTACTTTCGCGTCGCTGATATTGGCACCAGTTGGCAATGAAAGTGCTAAGTATTGAAAGACATCAACATTGAATGCGGGCCTTGATTGCTGACACAGATACCCACGAATATGCGCTTGTTCTGAAAGTGGCATTGCTAGTAAGTTTTTATTGTCGACAAGTACTTCCCCACTCACGCCTTCACGCTGAGTTAAAGTGCCAGATATCGCGCCAAGTAATGTACTCTTTCCTGAGCCGTTTGGACCCACGACATGAACAACCTCACCCGGCTTACATTCAAAGGAAAGCGGTAGAAGTCGACTTCCCACTGCGATGTGCTTAACGTGCATCATGACTTTTCACCAGCATCCAAATGAAGATAGGTGCACCGATAGAAGTGGTCATCACTCCAAGCGGCAGCTCAGCAGAATCAAGTAACAAACGCGCGCCGATATCAGCAAACACCAATAAGGCTGCGCCAGATATTGCAGATAGAGGCAACAGGTAGCGGTTTTCTGAACCAAACGCCAATCGAAGCAGATGCGGCACGACTAAGCCCACGAAGCTAATGATCCCCCCCAACGCAACGGAACCACCAACAAGTACGGAGATTGCCAAAATAAGTTTCCAGCGCATCTGATGAACATCAATACCCAGTTGATTGGCATGGATTTCCCCTAGCATCAACTTATCAAGCGGTTTGCCCTTGGAGCAGAGCCAAATTAGCACAGGTAGCATGACCAAAGTAACCGTGTGCTGATACCAACTTGCTCCACCAATGCTCCCCATTAGCCAATACATTAACTGACGCAGGCTCAAGTCATCGCTAAAGTAGAATGCCCACGTCACAATCGCGCTCGACAGAATGCCCAAAGCAACACCGACGAGCAACAGCCTTGCGGTAGTGAGATGCATTGCCCTTGCGATACCAACCAATATGACGGTAAACAACATCGAACCGGCAATGGCAGCCAACATAAAGATCATCGGTGAAGGTAAAACTGGTAAGGCAAACATGACGAGCACCATTGCCAAACTCGCGCCACCGGAGATCCCGAGAACGCCGGGTTCGGCTAATACGTTGCCAAGCAGAACTTGTAAGGTCGCACCAGAGACCGCCAGAGCCGCACCAATAATAGCGGCAGAAACCAAGCGTGGCAGGCGTAAATCCAACAAGAGTTTTTGTTCAAATGCAGAGAGAGACTGAAAAGGAGAAAGGAATACCTCTCCGACCATCAAGTGGATAGCAGAGAGCAGCACGAGAATCACTGACATGATCAAAAGATTGCGTTGCCAGCGTCGTTCCTTGTTCAGGATAAGTTGTTGAAAATCCATAGTAGCCGATAAATACAAACGAGGCTTAACCTTACAGTTAAGCCTCGGTAAATTGCAAATGTGTTCTTACGCTTTATTCGCCGAAATTAAAGCGATATGGCATTAATCGTAGACTAACTCGCCATCTTCGTAGCGCGTTTTCACTTCACACACCATTAATGCTGCGCGTTGACCAATCGCAACGTGGCGATTTGGGAAAACAACGGCTTCGTTATCGTTCTTCGCCATTAATGGTTTGTCACCATCGTGACCAAACACTTCGCCGTGAACGAATGAGGTGAAGTTCTCGACGTTGTCATCAAACATGAAATCGAAATCTTCGTGCAAGCGCACAATCGTACGACTCACACGGTACTTGATACATGGCTTAGACAAGTGCTCAGCTTTCGCCTCTGCAATTAGGTTACGCAGTGATAAATCGAATGCTGTCAGTTTGTCTAAGTCGTTTTCACCAATGCGAGCCACACGACCAAGTTCCATCGTCAAAGCTTGCGCGCCGTAGTTCTCTGCACTGAACCAGCTGAATGTGCTGGTTGGCGAGTTAGACAGTAGCACTGCTTCAATATGTGCACTGTCGAGAAAATCAATCAAAGCTTTGCTACGAACAGGATGACGCGTTTTCGGACTCACAGCAAAGGTGTAGTGCTTTGAATCACGGATCGCACAGTGCAAATCTAAGTGCCAGCGTGTTTCCGCTGCCGTATCTTGATAGAAATCTCTGACTAACAATTTAAGAGTATCAGCAATCGCAAGCTCTTTGGTTGGCTCGTGCTCTTTCTCATCAAACAGTCGGTTAAGGTTTTCTTCTAAAAATCGCGTGTGCGCCAGGGTCGATTCTGGGTGAGCGATAATGAATAAGCATCGAGCCTCGACTTTCTGGAAGCCAGATTCGATGTCTTTGATAATTGAATCCACCAGCTCCATCGGTGCGGTTTCATCCCCGTGGACACCACAAGAGATGATGACGTTCTTTGTTTCCTGAGTGTATTCGTCAGGAATCACTTCTAGCACACCACGCTGATAGAGTTTAAGTTTTACACCATTAGACAGCACCTGCTCCGCTGGCGCGACATCAATATGAACATCTAACGTGTCAGTTAAAAACGATTGGCGAAAGAGAGACTTCGTCATGCGTTACTCCTTAATAGCACGGCGGGTATGTTAATAAATTGTACAAAGGATTTTTGTTGTTGCGATCCCACTTATGAGTAGAAGCCACCAAATTTATTTAAAATCCCATACCTTTTCGCGCCATGCACTCAAATCAAGCATTGAGGCGTTTATTTTTTAAACAATTACAAAGTGTTAGGGCTGTGAACTTTACCACAGCCCTAAAGAAGATCATTATGATTTGATCAACTTTTAGCGTTTATTCACCACGTTGTGCGAGTAAACGTTCAAATTCGTCTACTTTGTCACGAACTAGCTCCACACTCTGCTGCCAGAATTCTGGTTGCGTCAGGTCCATTGAAAGGTGCTTGTCTACAACCTCTTCAGCCATCATGTTGCCAGTATCGCGCAACAGTTCTACGTAATCGCCGTAGAAACGCTCTCCTTTAGCTTCACGTTGAGCGTAGATACCTTTACTGAACAAGAAGCCGAACAGATATGGGTAGTTGTAGAAACTCACACCAGAAATTGAGAAGTGCAGTTTGCTCGCCCAGAAATAAGGGTCAGCTTCGCTCATTACATCGCCATACCAATCTTTCCACGCTTCTGACATTAACTCACAGAAATCATCTGCTGTCAGTTCGCCCTCTTGGCGACGCTCGTAGAAAGCTTTTTCGAACTCGTAACGAACTGGAATATTGATCATCAGCGCCAACGCCGAAGAGAGCTCTTCCCACAGCATTTCGAGCTTATCATCCACACTTTCTGCTTTTGAAATCAGATGATCGCGAACGATGTTTTCAGCGAAAATTGAAGCTGTTTCTGCCAACGTCATCGGGTAGTACGTTTGGCAAAGCGGCAAATCACGAATCACCCAGTTGTGGAAGGCATGACCAAGCTCGTGAGCAAGCGTCATCAAGTCTGAGCGGCTACCACTCCACGTCATAAACACGAGCGGCGTACGCGTCGCTGGCAGCTTAGTACAGTATGCGCCAAGGCGTTTGTTGGCATTAGGCGCGGCATCAATCCAGCCGTTTTGTACCATCATGCGGACAAACTCGGACATGTCTGGATTCACGGTTTCAAACGCTTCACAAATGACGTCGATTGCTTCATCGAAGGGATAAACTTTCGCTTCACCACTCAAAGCAGGCATCGCAGCAAGATGGTTCCATGGTTTCATCTCATCCAGACCGTGGACCTTAGCCATTAGCAAACCGGCTTTTTGACCAATTTCACGACTGTCTTTAGCGACTTTCATCATGGCATCCAACGTTTCTGCTTTGATTCGGCTGCCATGCAAGCTTGGATCAAGGAAATGAACATCACGTTTGGTAGAACGCTTTTTGTTCTCTGTTAAACGCCAACCTGAAAGCGCGTTAAGGATAGAGGCAAAAGACTCTTGGTGTGTCGACATCGCCTTCTGAACACCACGCCATGCAGCTTCTTGGCGATCAAATTCAGAACCATAAAGAATGCTTGCTGCTTGCGAGAAGCCAAGCTCTTCACTTTCACCATCAGCGTAGTCAAGCTTCACTTTCAAAGAACCCGTGAGGTTGTTGTATAACTTACCCCACGCAGATTTTCCATCCACGCTCATCGCCGCTAATAGCTTTTCTTCTTCGGTGCTTAAGCGTGTGTCAGCCAGTTTGCGTGAGTTCAGGATTGAAAACGCCTGACCACTGATGTCTGGATTTTCATGATCCAAAACGCGAGTAATGAACTCTTCATCAGCGTGAGTCAATTTAAGCTCAAACGCACTGTAAGCTTGAGAAAGCTCAGAGAAAATACGCGTCATACGACCCAGCAGTGCTTTCGCTTCTGCATTTGTCGCATCCACTGACGCGTAACAGTTTGCGAAGTTCGCAATAGTGCCAGCCAAACGGCTTGCCGCCTCGCTGGTTAAGATTGCGTTTTGCATCACTTCAACAGAGTTACAATCAGCAGACTGTTTATTGAGTAGGTCAATGCATTGCTCTACAAGGGCAATGTCATCTTGAATTCGTGGGTCAGCGAGATCGTTATAAACGATGGATAAATCCCAGCTAGGAGCGGTCATTTATGGTTCCTTTTGATGTAATCGAGCCAGCTCTTTTCTCTCTAAAACTCGGTAGAGATCCAAGCGTTGGCTACTTCCGTGACTAATTTTCAAATAGTGGTACGCCTATCGAACGAACTGAGGCGTAAATCTGATCATCGATGGTAATTGTTATATGTGTTACTGACGCATTTCCTATCGCTAATGTCGAATACCATCGCGGATTGCGCCAATCTACACCCAATACATGGGCAAGAATCATTCTAATTACGCCACCATGCGTGACAATTAGCAAGTTGTCATTGATATCATTAATGATTTGAGACCAAGCACAAGTTACACGATGAGAGAAATCATCCAAGCTCTCAGCATTCGGTAAGGTGTTTTGTGCCGGTGCTTTCCAAAACGCATCGAGCTTATTCCAGTGCTCAGAAAGCATGTCAAATGGGATGCCGTCGAAATCACCAAAATCCAACTCTTGAAGTTGTGGTTCCACACTTAAAGGCAAAAGTTGCTGCTCAGCAAGTATCTCAGCAAGATCGTGACAACGTGACAAAGGAGAACTGATGATCCCTTCTACTTCTCGACCCGTCTGTTGCCAAGCTTGCGCAATTTTGCGTTGCTCAGCTTCATCGACTTTTAAATCGGCTTGTCCGTGTAAACCTGGGGCTGCGTTCACTTTCCCGTGTCGCAGTAAATAGATATTCAGCGTTTTCATCTCTTCCCTTCCTGTGGTTTGAGCTCAAGCGGCAAGCCCGCAGCGACAAACGTGACTCGCTCACATACGGTCGCCAGTTTTTGATTCATCCGTCCCGCATTATCGACAAAGTAACGACTGACGGCGCCGAGCGGCACAATGCCCATGCCGACTTCATTAGAGACAAAAATTAGCGTCGCGTCAGATTGTGCTGCCGCATTCACCAACAACTCAATTTGCTCCTCTAATCGCTCATTGTTGCAGTCATCATCGAGTTCAAAGATCCAGTTGTTGAGCCAAAGCGTAAGGCAGTCAACTAACACGACATCTTGAGACGAAAACTCACAAATTAGCTCAGGCAAGTTAAGCGGACATTCATGTTCAATCCACCCAGCCCCTCGCTGCAGTTTATGATGAGCAATGCGCTGCCTCATCTCGTCATCAAAAGGCAATGCCGTCGCTACATAGTGAAGCGTTCCGTTTTTATTTTGTGCCCATTGTTGCGCCCTGCTCTCTGCTAAGCTCGATTTTCCTGAGCGCGCACCACCTAGAATAAGTTGCTTCATAATGAATGACTAAATGCGATAAGAGTGAGATAAACAAGCAACTCTGCAAGCTGCTGCGCAGCACCAAGGCAATCGCCGGTAAATCCGCCGATACGTTTGGTCAGCCAGCGTTTAAAGCCGACACGAAACAGTGTCAATACCAATACAATCACAGCAGCCTGAGTCACGCCCAGTAACAGCGCGACAACCCCACCTGTGAACAGTAGTATCGCGACTTCTAAGCTCGATTGCTTATTCGCTAACGGTTTACTTTTCGAGGTGTCCGCGTCACTAACGTAAGGCATGTCATATATGAGAGTGGCAGCCAGTGCTCGGCTCACGGTGTACGCCACGACGATCATCAGCCAAAACTGAGGCTCATTGGCTAACTCGCTCCAAAATACAAACTTCGCCAGCAGCGCCAGCATTAGCGTTGCCGCTCCGTACGTCCCGATGCGGCTGTCTTTCATGATGGTTAAGCGGCGCTCTAACGTCATACCACCGCCAATGCCATCCGCCATATCCGTTAAACCGTCCTCATGAAATGCGCCGGTAAGCAGCAGGCTAAATGCCATGGTTAACACGATGGCAACTGAGTTTGGGAACAATAAACTTGCCAGTGAAAACACAGCTGCACACAGTAGCCCTAGCAACACACCGACCAAAGCAAAGTATCGCCCCGCTTGGTTCATGCGCGTTTCACTGTAAGGTAAATCAGAAGGTACTGGTATGCGGCTAAAAAAGCTGACTGCGAGCAAGAAAAGCTCACTCTGATAGCGCAAAGAACGAGTCTCTGAATGGAGTGTATTATCAGAACCAGACACTAAACCGTCACTCCCGCACTCTCAAAACTTGCCATGTTGTTGTAAAACTGAGCCGCCGCTTTTACCAGTGGCAAAGCAAGCGCTGCTCCGGTTCCTTCACCTAAGCGCAGTCCAAGATCTAAGAGAGGCTCCGCTTGTAAGCATTCCAGCACAAACTTGTGTCCATTCTCTTCTGAGTTATGAGCAAACAACATGTAATCTCGCGTCTCTTCATCTAATAGAGTCGCGACATAAGCGGCTACAGATACGATAAATCCATCGACCAAGACTGGCGTTTTATGGCGTTTCGCTTCTAAGAATGCGCCAACCATTTGCACGATTTCGAACCCACCGACTTGAGCCAACGCGCCTTTGGTATCAAGGTCACGGCAGCGATTCACACCTTGCGCGACTAGCTTGATTTTGCGGTTTAGCTGCTCTTGAGTAATGCCCGTACCATAGCCAACACAATGGTCGACTTCCAATGGACTCAACGCTGTTAACAATGCCGATGCCGAACTGGTATTGCCAACCCCCATTTCACCAAACATCAACAAGTTCGAGCCATTAAGAATCGCCTGTTGCGCGACCTTTGCACCATATTCTAAGCCTAGTGCGACTTGTTCTAACGACATCGCCGTTTGTTTAGCAAAGTTTGCCGTGCCATTTCCCAAACGTTTCTCAATCAAGTTGGGATGATGTTTAAAGTCAGGAACTAAGGTATCGATCGGTGACAACATGCCACAATCAATGACCTTAAAGTCAATTTGGTTGAGATCGCAGAAACAATTAATGGCGGCGCCACCAGCGAGAAAATTCGCCACCATTTGCTGAGTCACAGCGCTTGGCGCAATGCTCACCCCTTCTTCGGCGATACCGTGATCACCAGCGAATACCAACATGGTTGGTTTGCGAATTACTATTGTTTCAACCGCTTGAGGCTTATCTTGGCTTTGAATTAACGCCAGTTCTAGCGCCACTTTTTCGAGCAAACCAAGAGCGCCTAATGGTTTGGTTTTGTTATCAATGCGAGCTTGAATTTCTGAGGCAAAAGAGCGATCCATGATGATGGTTCCTTATTCTTTATTTTGGTCGAGAAACAGAGAACGTCTTTTCTAGCGTGGCGTACTCATTTCCACCAAGCCTTGCTAATGGGTCAACCGCTAGAGAGTCGACTTTTAAACGATCACCTTCCATGGATATGACCCGCTCATCGACATAAATGTGTTCAATCTCAGCAAAGATTAAACTTTGCGGTGTCTCCCCCATCTCTATCACTTCATGCAACTTACAGCCGAATGCAATTGGCGCGCCCTCTAGGCGTGGTAATTCGAAACCTTGGAAATCAACCGTCTCAAGTTGAGTCGTCTCTAGTTCAGATTCCCCATGTTCTAATGTGGCAGAAGATAAAGTGACTTTATCCGCGAGATCGCTGGGTGCAATATGGATAACCAACTTACCGGTTTCTAATGCATTTCGCGTGGTGTCCTTGATGTCCCCATTGGGCTTTTTTCCCACAGAAATCATCAATAAAGGTGGACGGCTAGAGACCGCAGTAAAGTAGGAAAATGGCGCTAAGTTGAAGTTTTGCTCACCTGAGTCTGTGAGCACCCAAGCGATTGGGCGAGGAATGACAGTTTGAGTCATCAAATGGTACACCTGCGTTGGCGCAAGCGTACTGAGATCTATGTTCATACGACGTCCTTGGTCTTAGAAAACCGCGAGAGAAATGAGACTCCCGACAAATTGAGAGAACAAGTGTACCCCTCTCCCGTGCAATTTCATCTGATTTTCTCTTTTTGACAGCGCTTTTTGTCAATTCGACAGTCATATTGATAAAAATATTATTTCAACCTGCTCATTTAGCGATAGAAGAAAAACAAAGTCGAGCAATGAAACCACATATGTAAACAAGAGAACCTTTCTTTTAAGAGGTAAGACCGAAAGTCAGCCCACCTATCGAAACAGGTCTATATAACTGAATAATAAATAATTTTAATTTCCATTCGTCGATTTAAAATGATTTTTTGTTCCTTATAGGGTTGTTAGATTAGTTCCGATTTACCCACAACATTCCAATGTTGGCACGAGTGATGCTATTCAGATCTTGTCCCCGACATAAAGAGTGAGAAACCATGTTTGCCAATCAAAGTCGTCGCCCTGCTAAGAAAGGCAAGCCCAACAAACAACGCCCATCGCGGCAATCCATACCCTTATCATTCTCCTAGGAAAAAAGACCCGTTCGTCCCGCGGGTCTTTTTATTTGCGGGTATTTTATTCGCTTAGCTTTCTATACCCAAGTAACCTCGAGATGCTAGGTTCACTGAATTCGATTGATTAAGTGTCATACATTAGCTACCTGACTGCAGCTTCGTGGAAGAAATGCGCTACAATAGCCTAAGCACTTGTTCTTAAACAGGAAGGATACAATGGACAACGATTCAAACGCATGTGTGATTATTGCAGGTGGTACAGGTCTTGTAGGGAAAGAAGTCATGGCTAAACTTGTCTCACAGCCTAGCATCGAAACGCTATATTCTCTCTCCCGCCGAACGATCACTGGTATCGAGGATCCAAATAACAAAATTGTCCCATTGTTAGACGCGGCGCTCACAATCCACGATTGGGACGATCAGCAACCGATTCCACGCGTCGGTTTTATTTGTCTCGGCACCACATTAAAACAAGCTGGCAGCAAAGATGCTCTGCGAAAAATCGACGTCGAATTGGTATGTAAAGTTGCTCAACAAATGAAGATGATCGGTGTAAAACGCATCGCTGTGGTTTCGAGTCTAGGCGCAAAAGCGTCTTCTTCATCCCATTATCTAGCTTGCAAAGGACATATGGAAAAAAATATCGAGAGGATGGGCTTTGAAGAAGTGGTGTTCGCAAGGCCCGGACCTCTGGTCGGACAGCGAGAAAATCCTCGTACGGATGAAAAGGTTGTTCAGACACTTTCTAAGGTAATTCGTCCGCTTATGCTTGGTAAATTGGCGAACTTTGTACCCGTTCATGCTCAAGACGTAGCCAAAGCGATGATTTATCAAGTTTTCAGCTATCAAGAAGAAAAAGTCATTTATTTGCATAGAAAGGATATGCTTGATCTCATTAGGCACTATGATTGAAAAATTTCGCCTAAATATTACGCTAAATCAGTCATCAACGAGAGTCGAGTCGCATTTTTATATTCATTTTAGATCTATCTAATACCTGTTAATCATTTTTAAAGTTATATCCCACTCGGTATCTTACCCAACCAGTATATAGCTCCGTATAAAATTTAATCAGCACTTCTTATGCCGATTACTAAGGTAAGATTATGAATTTCGCAGTGGTTGCTTCTCTGGCGGTGTTTATCGCCATATTAATGTTCCTTTTTAACCAACAACAAAAACAAAACACACTCTCGCGTTTGGTTTTAATTGGCTTGGTTACGGGCTCTCTTTTCGGTCTTGGACTGCAACTTATTCATGGCGAAGGCAGCGATGTCATTGGACAAACACTTGATTGGGTCGGCATAGTCGGCAGCGGTTATGTTGGCCTGCTTAAAATGGTGATTATGCCTTTGGTATTGATTTCCATGATTTCCGCCGTTGTAAAGTTAGAGAAAGGCGGTTCGCTGGGTAAGATCTCTGGTCTAACGATTTCTGTTTTGCTGGTAACAACAGCCATTGCTGCCATGATCGGTATTCTTGTTACGACTACATTTGGTTTGTCTGCCGCTGGATTAACTGAAGGTGCACGTGAAACGGCTCGTATTGCCGTATTAGAGAGTCGAGTAGGATCAGTAAGCGACCTAACGATTCCTCAGATGTTAGTAAGCTTTATTCCAACTAACCCGTTTGCCGATCTTACAGGGGCTCGTTCTACATCGATCATTGCTGTGGTTATCTTTGGTGTTTTAGTCGGTATCGCTGCACGTAAAGTGATGGCAGAAAAAGAAGAGTTGGAATCTCCAATTCGTACTTTTGTGGAAGCGGCACAATCCGTGGTTATGCGCCTGGTTAAGATGATCATGGCATTAACGCCTTATGGTATCGCTGCCCTTATGGCGAAAGTGGTCGCAACATCAAGTGCTGCCGACATTTTTAATTTGCTTGGCTTTATTGTTGCGTCTTACGTTGCAATTGCACTGATGTTCCTTGTTCATGGTCTACTTGTTTCTTTTGTCGGCGTTAGCCCTGCTGAGTACTTTAAAAAGATTTGGCCAGTACTGACATTTGCATTCACGTCACGCAGTTCAGCGGCAACGATTCCACTTAACGTTGAAGCACAAATCACCAAGCTAAACGTACCACCAGCGATTGCGAACTTGTCAGCGTCTTTCGGTGCCACTATTGGTCAGAACGGCTGTGCAGGTATCTACCCAGCAATGCTTGCGGTAATGGTAGCGCCAACAATGGGTATCGATCCTCTAGACATCAACTTTATTCTGTCACTGATTGCCATCATCACGATTAGCTCATTTGGTATTGCCGGTGTCGGCGGCGGCGCAACCTTTGCTGCCCTGATTGTACTGCCTGCGATGGGCTTGCCTGTGACAATCGCAGCGCTACTGATCTCTATCGAGCCACTAATTGATATGGCGCGAACTGCACTTAATGTCTCTGGTGCAATGACTGCAGGTACCATTACCAGCCGATTGTTGAAATCCACCAACGACAATGGACAGTTAGAAGAACAAAAAGCGTAGCTGTTCTCAAAAAATAACTCTCAGTTTGAGCCGATGGTTTCTCCATCGGCTTTTTTGTATTTAAGCGCACCAAAGTGAAGAGTCATCCCCTTCCTATCTTCTCCAATTAATGCCTTACTCCCTACTCGCTAACTGTCTAAACTGATTTATTGAGCAGCATTGTTATGATATAACATTTCACAAATATCAAAATGAACACAGATAACATCGGAGGTAATGTCATAAGTTCAACTTTAATCGAGTCCACTTCAACTGAGGCTCTTGAATGCACACTTCGAGCGCCGTGTTTCAGTTCAGGCGAAGAGCCAACTGTGTTAGCGAACATCTATCAAGAAGACATCAATATCGCAATCTGGCGGCGACAATTCGATCAACCGCTTGCCGATGCCACGAATCGGTTCATCACCTCCCACCCTAACTTCAATAAATCGCTGAATGTATCTCCTGAAAATGCTTATGAAGTACTGCAATACGCAACCGATGGGCAGGCGCCGGATGTATTGTTGAGAAATATCGTGGAGTTAGTCGACATGTTTTGCTATTTGTTTGAGTTAGAAGACGCAGGACTGCGCCTAGCGACACTCAATAGCGCGATGTGTCCCCGTTTTCACGTTGATCAAGTCCCCTGCCGCCTAGTCACTACCTACCAAGGCATTGCGACTCAATGGATTGCTAATGACGTACTTGATCGCTCAAAGCTCGGTCGCGGTAGTCATGGGCTTTCGGATGCAGAATCCGGCTTATACAGAGCAGAATCAGACATCAGGCACCTTTCTGTTGGTGACGTTGCACTGCTAAAAGGTGAGCGTTGGATCGGAAATGAAAACAAAGGGCTGGTTCATCGCTCGCCTAGTATCCAATCGAATCAAGCTCGTTTGTTGCTCACCCTTGATTTTGGCTAATAAAAATCAGCGATTGTCCAAGCATTAACCAAATAAAAAACTTCAAGCCGAAAGTGACACTTCGGCTTTTTCATTTTCACAACGTCACATTGCATCTTTCGTTGCGAGTCAAGGCGTTGAATGGTCTAATACTCCTATCGGTTCCGTAAACGGTAAGCAGAATGCACCAAGACAATCAGCCCACTTTTTTCTTTTTCGATTACGAGACTTGGGGAACAAGTCCAGCCAAAGACCGCCCAAGCCAGTTTGCTGGCGTTCGCACTGATGAAAACTTCAATATCATTGGTGAACCTTTGGTGATGTACTGTCGTCCACCTGCTGATTACCTTCCTTCGCCAGAAGCAGCTTTGATCACTGGTATTACACCACAAAAAGCAATGCAAGAAGGCTTACCTGAACCTGAGTTTATCGCCAAAATTCATGCTGAATTGTCTAAACCAAAGACGACTAGCCTTGGCTACAACAGCATACGTTTTGATGATGAAGTCACTCGTTACACTTGCTACCGAAACTTCATCGACCCATACGCATGGAGCTGGCAAAACGGCAACTCACGATGGGATTTGCTTGACGTGATGCGAGCATGTCATGCCCTGCGTCCTGAAGGTATTGAATGGCCGGAGAACGATGAAGGCTTTACAAGCTTCAAGCTAGAGCATTTATCCGTAGCGAATGGCATTGAACACAGCAATGCTCACGATGCGATGGCCGACGTGATTGCCACGATTGAAATGGCGAAGAAAGTTAAAGCCGCCCAACCTAAGCTATTTGACTACTTTTTCTCGATGCGTAACAAGCGCAAACTCAATGAGCTGGTTGATATTGTCAATATGACTCCGTTGATGCATGTATCAGGCATGCTTGGGCGTGAATGCCAATACACAAGCTGGATTGTGCCTGTGGCTTGGCACCCAACCAACAACAACGCTGTTATCACGATTGATTTAGCCAAAGATCCTCAGCCGATCCTTGAACTTTCAGCGGAAGAACTGAAAGAACGCTTGTACACCAAGCGTGATGAATTGGGCGACTTACTGCCTGTACCAGTGAAGCTAGTGCATCTGAACAAGTGCCCTATTCTCGCTCCAGCAAAAACATTAACCGCGGAAAATGCGGAAGTCATTGGTATTGACCGCCAACAATGTTTAAACAATTTAGCGTTGTTGCGCCAACACCCAGAGATCCGAGAGAAGCTGATTAGTCTATTCTCTATAGAACGTGAATTCGAAAAGAGTAATGACGTTGATACGCAGCTTTACGATGGCTTTTTCTCGCCTGCTGATCGCGCTGCTATGGACATCATTCGTGAAACCGATCCGAATAACTTAGCCGCACTGGACATTGAATTCGATGATAAACGAATCAAGCCATTGCTTTTCCGTTACCGTGCTCGCCATTATGCAGGCACATTAGATGAACAAGAACAAAGACGCTGGGCACAACATTGTCGTGAAGTTTTCGAAAGTCAGATTGAAGAGTACATGATGAATTTGGAAAACTTAGTTCACGAACATGAAAGTGACGAAAAGAAGATAGCAATATTAAAATCCGTCTATCGTTATGTAGAGAGCCTAGCCTCCTAATTTCTTACCTTGTTCAAGCGCACCTTCGGGTGTGCTTGTTGTTTTATATGCTGTCAAAATGATAAAAGATCGATTACTACAGCTGATCCATTTGCTCATCTCCCTCGCACTCATCATGGGAGCACTTGGTATCGGCAACACTATTCAAAAATTCGTTGGCATTTCTGTTCCAGGAAGTGTCATCGGCATGCTTGTGCTGTTTTTCTCAATGACCCTTGGCTTAGTCAAAGTGGAATGGGTTAAGCCAGGTGCAACCCTATTCATCCGCTATATGATCCTGCTATTCGTGCCTATCAGCGTGGGTCTGATGCAACACTTCGATATGCTACTGGCTAACGCACTGCCAATTATTGCGAGTGCAGTAGGCGGATCACTGATCGTATTGGTCAGCTTGGCATGGTTCTTAGATTACTTACTGAAGGAGAAGCACTAGTATGTGGTTACTTGTCACTATTGTGGTTTTCCTTGCCGCACGCCAAATCGCAATCAAGGTGAACAATCCGATTGCTAACCCGCTTTTGATCAGTATCGCGGTATTAATCCCGTTGCTAACCTTTTTGAAAGTGCCATTTGAAACATACTACGCTGACAACGAATACATCAGCTTTTTACTTCAACCCGCCGTTGTTGCGCTGGCATATCCACTTTATGAACAACTGCCTCAAATCAAAGCCAATTGGCGCATTATCACTCTGGCTTGCACGTTAGGTAGTGTTATGTCCATGCTTACCGCTACGCTCATTGCGGTGGCATTTAAAGCTGACATTAGCTTAATAGCCAGCTTGGTTGGTAAGTCTGTGACGACCCCTATCGCGATGGAAATCTCTAGCCACTTAGGCGGAGAAGCAGCTGTTGCGGCAATTTTAGTGCTTATTGTGGGTTTGTTTGGTGCCATCCTCGCGTACCCGATCTTCAATATCATTGGTATTAAGCATCCAATTGCGCGCGGTCTAACAATGGGTACTGTTTCTCACGCTCTCGGCACCGCAACATGTGCTGAGAAACAACCGGGAGATGCAGCGTTCTCATCTCTTGCATTGGTGCTTTGTGGCATCATCACCTCGATTCTCGCGCCAAGCTTCTTTGCTTTGGCGGTTTGGTTATACCAATAATAACCTCAATGACCTGCTTTGCTATCAAGTGAGCAGGTCATAATCTCCTCTAGAAAATTCGCAGTATGAATATACGTTGATATAGTTATTAGTGGGACAGAGATAACGTTAAATCTTAGTGAAATCGAATACATGTGTGAGCTCACTCTAATTATGTAACGTAAATTATCATTACACACATTAACGTGATCTAAAGCACAGAACATTTCCACCTTTCACATAGAATAACTGTCCATGCAATAACAAGGATTCAACATGAAAAGTCGCATTGAACAGGCGCTAGCAAGCGCTCCTGAAGCACTTTCAACACCTCTTGCTCCTATCGTCCTTTCTGACGATTTTGATGCCACTATTTCTGAGCAACAGTTTGAAGCGCTACTGAACGCTACCAATCTTTCTGATAAAGAGCTTCGTGTTGCTCTACTTCCTTTTGCCGCTGCGTTTTCTTACGCACCGATTTCTGAATTCTATGTAGGCGCGATTGTTCGTGGTCTATCTGGTCGCCTTTACTTCGGTGCGAACATGGAGTTTTTTGGTGTTCAGTTAGGTCAAACTGTTCATGCTGAACAATGCGCGATTAGCCATGCTTGGATGAAAGGCGAACGTGGTGTTAAAGATATCACCATTAACTACAGCCCTTGTGGTCACTGTCGTCAGTTCATGAATGAACTAACTACGGCGAAAGAATTAAAGATCCAATTGCCAGAGCGTGAAGAAAAATCGCTACACGACTATCTTCCTGAAGCATTCGGTCCTGCTGATCTTGGTATCCAGTCAGGTCTAATGGCAGAAGTGAAACACGAGTTTGCTTGCGATGACAACGACACTCTGCTCCAAAAAGCAGTTACTGCGATGAACATCAGTCACGCTCCATACACTAACAACTTAAGTGGCATCGCTCTTGAGATGAATAGTGGTCGTGTATTCCAAGGTGCTTACGCAGAAAACGCAGCGTTCAACCCTAGCCTTCCACCACTTCAGGTTGCCTTAATTCAAATCCTGATGGCAGGCGAGCAGTTTGAAGACATCAAAGCCGCAGCACTAGTGGAGAACTCACAGGGTAAGATCAGCCACCTAGCCGATACTCAATCAACACTAGAGGCACTGAACCCAGATATTCCAGTGAGTTTTGTTAACATTTAACTCACAATGCTCTTATGAGAGAGGCTCTGCATGACGCAGGGCCTTTTTTTATTGTTTAAAATCACACGCAAACGTTTGCTTCATTCGCAAAAATCAGTATGATCCCCTGCAAATTCGCTTCCACCACTTTATTTTGTAAGGGAACACTATGTTTGGTACTGCTACTAGCACTCATGCTACCCGTGTATTACTTCTGGGCTCTGGCGAGCTTGGTAAAGAAGTAGCAATTGAATGTCAACGTCTTGGTTTAGAAGTGATCGCGTGTGACCGTTATGCTGACGCACCAGCAATGCAAGTCGCTCATCGCAGCTACGTCATCGATATGCTTGATGGCAAAGCATTAGAAGAAATCATCAAGAAAGAGCAACCTGCTTATGTGGTTCCGGAAATTGAAGCTATCGCAACAGACAAATTAGTTGAGCTAGAAGAAAAAGGCGTGAACGTCGTTCCGACAGCGAAAGCAACTAAGTTGACCATGAACCGCGAGGGCATCCGTCGTCTTGCAGCTGAAGAGCTAAGCTTAACGACTTCTCCTTATCAGTTTGCAGATAACTTTGATAACTTTAAAGCGGCAGTTGAGCACGTTGGTATCCCTTGTGTAGTTAAACCTGTGATGAGTTCGTCTGGTAAAGGACAAAGCGTCATCAAAACAGAACAAGATGTGCAAGCAGCGTGGGAGTACGCGCAAGAAGGCGGTCGTACTGGTGCTGGTCGTGTGATCGTCGAAGGCTTTATTGACTTCGACTATGAAATTACGCTGCTGACAGTACGAGCGAAAGATGGCGTCCATTTCTGCGCACCAATTGGACATCGTCAAGAAGATGGTGACTACCGAGAGTCGTGGCAACCACAAGCAATGTCAGATACTGCGATTAAAGCAGCAGAATACACAGCGGAGAAAGTCGTAAATGCGCTCGGTGGTTACGGCATCTTCGGTGTAGAGCTGTTCGTGAAAGGTGATAAAGTAATTTTCAACGAAGTTTCACCTCGTCCACACGACACTGGCATGGTAACTATGATTTCTCAGGAAATGTCTGAGTTTGCTCTGCATGTTCGTGCGTTCACTGGCATGCCAATCAACAGTATCATTCAATACGGCCCGTCCGCGTCAGCTGTCATCCTAGGGCAAGGTACATCAACAGATATTCGCTTTGATAATCTTGCCAATGCCCTGGCTCAACCACAAACTCAAGTTCGTTTGTTTGGTAAGCCTGAAATCGATGGTCGCCGTCGTTTAGGCGTTGTTCTAACGCGTCGTAAGACTATCGAAGATTCGATTAAAGATGCAGTGAATAGCGCTTCTAAAGTACAGATCGTTTACTGATTTCACTAGTTCGCTCCAAGAAATAAAAAGCGCAGCCCAATTGGCTGCGCTTTTTATTTGTATAAACTCAGTTACCCTATTCACTTTCAATTAAATACACTTCTTCAGAGAAGTGACTCAGACCCTTTTTGGCAATTTTAGGGTGATTATCATCGGCTTGATCTACGTTTAAGCATGTGATCTTATAACCGGAAAATAACTGTTCAATCTCTTCTACAGGAACACTAAAAGGAGGTCCTGCCATCTCTTCTTGCGGGTAGTTCAACGTGACCAACAAGATACGACCGCCAGGATTCAGCAATTGCTTAACACGAGCAGCATATTCTGCTCGCATCTCTTTAGGAAGAGCCACTAACGCAGCGCGATCGTAAATGATATCGGCTTTAGATACTGGGGCGGTAAAGAAATCACCCGTATAAATCGACAGCTCATCAAACTGATATAACTCGTGCATACCATTAACAGGCGTTACCGTTGGTGTGTAAAAATGCTCAGCAAAAAACGCTCTTACCGCAATTTGGCTTAGCTCAACGCCCTGAACTTCGTCGTGTTTGGTCGCTAACCAAATCAAATCCTCTGACTTACCACACAGAGGCACCAAAACTTTATCATCACGCTTTGCAGCCGTATGTTGCCAAAATGCAGGCAATAGTGGGTTCACGTCTTCTAGATGAAAACCAATTTGGTTACTGGCCCATTTATTGTGCCAAAATTCTTGATCTCTCATGATTCTTCTACTTGTCGGCTGATAGTGGATTCGAGCTTTGCGCTTCACTTTTGTGGGCTAAGACTAATGATTTTTTCAAATTTGTCTATGCCGTTCATCTTTGGTTAATACTGCAATGTTAGTATGGCTAACGTTCAAGAAGGAACCCTTCCTTGTTCTGATGGTCAGAATAAAGGAAAGCAAAATGGTGATCTAGAACACGATTCCACCATAAGGTTGAAAATCAACCTTGGAATCTATCGTAGAGACCCCATTAACTAGGTAGTACCTGATTTGCGAATCTTAGTGACCTTTTCGTTACCCATTTTCTAAGTGCAAGCAAGTTAAGGAGAGTGAATGAGCTTATTTCTACGTACTACGGCATTGATGCTATTAGTACTAAGCCGTGCGCCGGCTTTCGCCGCACTTCCAAATGTCCCGAGTAACGAGCAAGACCGTTCTGCTAGCCAAAACGAAGTTTGCTCAAAATTGTTTAAACATAGCCTTAGTGGTTTGTATGGCATTCAGTCAATCGACTCCAAACCAACACAGCCTTATTCAGATTTCGACGTACTTTACAGCAAAGCGCACCAAGCGCAGTTTGAGCTAGAAACCATCTGTAAGAGTACTGCCCTTCTCACTGACGCACAGCCTTATTTTGCTGGCGTTAAATCTCAGCACCGCGCCGAAGAGAAAATCGCCCACGAACTTGACGGTCAAGTAGAACGTATCACCGACTTAGCCCGTGCAACTATCGTTGCAAATGACGTAGCAAGCTTGGTGTCGGTATATGAAACGTTAGAGCGCGAAACAACCATTGTTAAAGTAAAAAACCGCTTTAAAAAACCAACGGCTTCTGGTTATCGTGATCTCAACTTGTTGGTCCGTTTACCAAAAACCAACCTAATTGCTGAAGTCCAATTGCATCTAAAAGCGATTGCTGATGTAAAAAGTGGTCCGGAGCATGATTTGTACGAGCAAATTCAGAAACTGGAACGTCAAGCTCTGGTTGAAGGTCGTAACCTAAATGATATCGAGATGGCATCAATTCGTAACATGCGTACTCAATCTAAAAACTTGTATCAAGAGGCTTGGCATCCTTACCTAACGACGCACCTAGAAGCAGCCTAAACAAACAGTATTTTAGAAACTGATTCCCTGAATACTGAAAAACCACCGCAATTGCGGTGGTTTTTATTTGTTCTTTAGTCAGTAATGAAAGCCACAAACAAAAAGACCACGACAAAGCGTGGTCTCATTCCATGTTACATGGCTTACTGGTCGGTCTTTAGGTTCTCTACGCGAGCTTTCAACTTCTGACCCGGGCGGAACGTAACGACACGTCGAGCAGTAATAGGAATATCTTCGCCAGTTTTCGGGTTACGACCAGGTCGTTCATTCTTGTCACGAAGGTCAAAGTTACCAAAACCTGACAGTTTTACCTGTTCGCCACTTTCTAGTGCCTTACGAATCTCTTCAAAGAACACTTCCACCGTTTCCTTGGCGTCCCGTTTACTAAATCCCAATTTATCAAACAGGTTTTCTGCAAGTTCGGCTTTTGTGAGCGCCATAAAACTTTCCTCAAAGCTATGTTAAACAATGCTACCTTAGTGTAGCGCCAGAGCAGTTTTACCCTACCAATTCAACAACATATCGGGGTTACATCAGGAAGTGTATGCCAAGCTTATGATTTTCGCCAACTTTTTTCTTTGCTAATATACGGAATGTTGCACCACGCAGATAGTTTACCCACCACCATTTCCAGATTTTCCTTTAATTCCCTCTCCAATGGCAAAAATATCCAGTTCAAATTACTAGTTTTAAAACTCAAAACAACATTAATCACTATTTAATAAAAATGTCAGATACTGACTACTTTACAAACAATTGACACAAAACTTCTTACCTTTTCAGTAAGTTGAGTACGTTTGAAAATAGATCTGATCGGTCCTATTTAGCAGACTTGTTATTCAGATATAGCGTGACACTAGGAGCATGAAAGCTTGAACAGCGACAAAATTCTATTGATTGCTCCATGACGGTTAACTGAAAGGTTGTTACTGTTTATCCCTGTTTTCACCACGCGAAAGAGCCGCCATGTTGCACCAAGTCATCAGTATCTTATTTCCCGTCTTTGTCTTGGTTTGCGTAGGTTACTTAGTTGGTCGATGCCTCAAGCCCGATTTTCGCCCAATCAATCGCATCAATATGGATGTGTTTACTCCGGCACTGGTATTTTCTTCTCTTGTCGGTATGCCACTCAACATGGGGCAAGTCCCCTTGCTACTAGCCGCGCTTATTGCTGTCGTAGTACCTGGCATTGTGATGGTTCCCATCGCGAAGTTTTGCGGATTATCATTCAAAGCATGGGCTCCACCACACATGTTTCGAAACAGCGGTAACTTAGCGATACCGCTGTTTACTTACACCTTTGGGGAAATCGCCCTTCCCTCCGCAGTATTGCTTTTTGTCGTTTCAGCATGCCTACATATAAGCCTTGGCGTTATGCTACTGAGTAATGGCAATCCGCTTAAACAAATCGTCAAAATGCCGATCTTCTTATCCGCTTTGCTCGCGTTGCTTATCAACATTTCTGGTATTGGTATTTGGTCTCCTCTTTTTGAAGCGACCACATTACTTGGGCAGGCCGCCGTCCCAGTTATGTTGTTATCATTGGGAGCACAAATGCGCCATTTAAGATGGGATGGTCTTCGAGTGGGTCTTTGGTGCACACTTCAATCACTCGGTACCGGAGCACTCGCCTTTGCCTTAATCTATACCTTGATACCATTGCCAATCATGCAATTACAGATGATGGTGTTGTTTACCATGTTGCCACCAGCTGTAATGAACTACTTGTTTGCTGAACGACTCAATATCGAACCTCTGAACGTTGCTTCTATGGTCTTGTTTGGCAACTTTTTAAGCATTATTACTCTACCGCTGCTACTAACGTTCGCTTTATCACTTGCTTGAACCATGCCTCCACATAATCCATCAACATCAAGCAACGTTTAACAAATCACAACGTAACGCTTCAAATTTGAAATCTAATTTTTAACAATAAATTCACCTTATCTAGCCTTTATACCTCGCTTTTTGAGTGTTTTATCTATTAGCCTGAACCCTCCGCAAATTTACAAAGGAGTTGTAATTTTATGGATAAGACATGCCGTGTGATTTTTCTCGGTGGTGCTCATCACTTAGAGGAAATCACAACAACACTCAACACAGTCAAATTTACACCAACAGTGTGCTTTGGCGATGACGAATACGTTCTACTCCCAAAAGGAGTTGGTAATTCACCTAGATACTTCGTTTATGTGCACTCCACTTTGACAGATGAAGAACAAAATGAACTGATTCAATTAATCGAAATTCCGATGAAAAATAAATAGAGGCTTAATGGAGGACAGATAATGTACGAAGTTATTTTTATTGGCGGTGAGAGCCATGGTGAAAATATTTCCCTCAACTCTCTACCCTTAACGGTAGATAAAAATGGAGAAAAATATTCTTTATTTGGCTTAACAGACCCTAACTATGACAAACCTTACAAAATATACTGTACGAAGTATTCAATCGCAGAACGGTATATTCCTCAAATTGTTAAAGTCGAATTTATTGGTGGTCATTGGGATCGAGAATTTGAACACAGAATTCTGGGGTGGATACCTACAAGGGTGAACCGAACTCGTGAGGTCCTCGATAATCTAATAACCAATTCCTATGAATTAGTCACTCAGTTTTCCGACGGGAAGACCGTCCACGCATACGCCTCTGAAGATGTTCCAGAAGTATTTTTAAATGAAAGAATGCAAGCATTGCTCAAAGGAGATTGAAGCAAACTTTATCGCTGACATTGTTTATTTAACAAATTCGCAATCTAAATTTTACGGCTAAATTAACCATGTCTCTTTTTTGAGTCTCGCTTTTTGAGCAATTTATCGATTAGCCTAAAATCTCTCAACACTTGCAACGGAGTTGTAATTATATGGATAAAGAGTGCCTTGTAATTTTTCTAGGTGGCTATGAACACTTAGCAAAAGTTGTAACTACGCTTGATGCCATCAAATTCTCTTCAACAATAAAATTTGGCAATGATGAATATACCCTCATGCCAAATGGATATGGAAATACACCTCGAATCTTCTTTTATGTACACACTGAACTGAGTGAAGACATCATTAGAGAAATGAAAAATATGGTGAAACTTTCTATTGATAAAAAATGGTTTGAAATTGGTGGTGAATAATGGCGTTAGAAGTATTTATTGATATTTGTGGAGTCTCAGCAACAACACGAGAGATAGACAGGGAATGGGTAACCGGACTCGTTAACAGAGCAAAAGACCGCAAATCTAAGGTATGGGTGTCTGTGATTGTCCGAGATTTGAAGCAAGATATTAACATTCGGCTTGCATGCGGTAATGCACCAAGAATAGCAACAACCACAAACAGCCCAAGACGAAAACCGCTAACCCAGCTCGAAAGTAAGCTGGCGGATCTCTGGTCTATGTTCCGGTGCGAAGGTGGGAACGTTAACGTTCAGGGCGTATGTGATTTTATCCGCTACCTCGAAGGATGTCAGAGACGTGAGAGTGATGAAAAGCTAAAAAAGGATAAGCAGTGGCATTAGTTATTTCCATTGATTGCTGTGGGGTAGTCATTGATTCATTAGAGAGCAACTCGAAAACCATAAACGCTATTGTGACGAAAGCTCAAGAACAAGGACAAAAAGTGTGGCTACGTATATGCCTAAAAGATGTATCGCAGAACATCGATATTGAACTTTGCTGTGGAGAACCGCCGTCTAACTCTGTGCTACCAGCAGCTAAAAGAGGCTCACTCATAGAGAAGAATATTAAAAAACTTTGGTTAGAACTTGGTTGCGCGGGTGAACAAGTGAATGCACAGAAGATCTCTGCATTTTTACTGTATTTTCAAAGCTATATTAATCAGTCCTAGAGAGTAGAACCTGCAAGCACGAACTACCTATCAAGTTAACGTTTAAGAAGGGCGCTGGTGTTCTTCAGTTATCGATTAAGCTGTGGCACTGCGCTTTTAAACAGATGACCTAGAGAAACCTTTTAATGGTAGAGGCATATCAAAAACAAAAGATTGAATGATAGACTAACGTCAAACAACTACCGTTTTTGCTTTGCAACTCTATGACATCAATTATTCAAATCAGCGACTGCCATTTAAGTGACGATTCAAGCTTTGAGAATCTACGTAGCGCGCTTCTTTATGCTCAAAAAGATTCATCATGCGATACCCTTTTGCTAACAGGCGATCTTTGTTGCAACCCCAAACCGGGTGATTACCGTGTACTACTAAGTTTCCTAGAAAAGCACATTCGCGATAAGAAAATATTCGCAATTGCAGGCAACCATGATGACACCAAATTGATGAAGCGGGAACTGGTCGGTAGCTCTATTAACGTAGTGAATAAAGCCAAAATTCATAACCGTGACATGCTGTTCTTAGATTCGAGTGCTAAACCTTTGGATAAGCGCCACCCTTTAGGCTCTGGTCGTGTCGATAACCGTGGGCTAGCACGCTTCAATAAACAACTTCGCCATGCGATCAATCCGATTGTTGTTATCCATCACCCTATTATTCCCGTAGGCTCGGATTGGATGCAAGCCATTTGCTTGGAAAACAATGCAAGCTTACATGCGCTTTTGGCTAAGTACCGAGTTCAAGATGTTATTTGCGGGCATGGTCATGATGCACTGACTGTAACGCGCCAAGAAGTCACTCAACATATGGCACCCGCTACTGCTTACGGTTTTGACCACAGTATTGACGAATACAACCGCAATGCAAAGATTGGCGTGAATAAGATTCACCTCGAAGGTGAGAGGATGAAGGTAGAGACAGTTTGGCTCTAGTTATTCCCTATTTCCTATCTCTCAAGATATAAAAAAACCCTGCCAAACTGGCAGGGTTTCCATTTCTTAAGAAGATACGTTACATGAGATTAGTCACGTAGAGACGCACCAAACTTCTCAGAAACGTGAGCAACGATAGCGTCAACCGCACCAGCGATATCTGCATCTTCCAGAGTACGCTCAAGTGACTGTAGAGTCAGAGCGATTGCTAGGCTCTTCTTACCTTCTTCAACGCCTTTACCTACGTAAACGTCGAACAGCTTCGCATCTTTAAGGAACTCGCCACCTTGCTCTACACAAGCGTTAACGATATCACCAGATGCAACAGCTTCATCCACGACTACCGCGATATCACGACGGTTTGAAGGGAATTTAGAAAGTGCTACCGCTTCAGGGATCACTTTGCTGTTGATTGCAGACCATTCGATTTCGAATACGATAGTACGACCATTTAGACCGAACTTACGCTCAAGTTCTGGGTGAACAGTACCGATCACACCCACTTCTTTACCATCTACGATGATTGCCGCAGATTGACCTGGGTGAAGTGCTGGGTTAGCTTTTTTGCTTTCAGGTGACAGTGCAGCGAAAGAGTACGCTTTTTCGTTAGCAGACAGCTCTAGAATTGCTTCTAGATCGCCTTTAAGGTCGAAGAAATCAACAGTGTTAGTTTCGATATCCCAATGCTCTTCACCGCGAGTACCTGCGATAACACCGGCAAGCATTGGCTCTTGGCGCATACCGTTTTCTGCCGATTCACATGGGATGAAACGTAGACCATATTCAAATAGACGAACGCGTGGCTGTTGACGCTTCTGGTTGTGAACAACCGTGTTCAGCAGACCTTGGATAAGACCAAGACGCATTGCTGACATGTCTGCAGAAATTGGGTTTGGAAGCACTAGAGGCTCAACACCAGGTACAACTAGCTTTTGTTGCTCAGGCTCAACGAAGCTGTATGTGATTGCTTCGTGGTAACCACGGTCAACAAGAAGATCACGAACGCGTTTCAGTGGAAGATCCGCTTCAACGTGGTTGTGCATCTTAAGTGCTGCTGCTGGGTGTTGGTTAGGAATGTTGTCGTAACCGTAGATACGACCAACTTCTTCAATCAAGTCTTGCTCGATAGCGATATCGAAACGCCATGTTGGTGCTACTGCCACCCAACCTTCTTCAGAAGCTTCAACTGTCAAACCTAGGCGCTCTAGGATTTCTACTACGTCAGCATCAGCGATGTGGTGACCTAATAGGTTGTCTAGCTTAGTACGACGTAGAGCAACTTTGTTTGGCTTAGGTAGGTCTGCTTCAGACTCTACAGCAACAACAGGTGCGACTTCACCGCCACAGATCTCAACAAGAAGCTGAGTTGCGCGCTCCATTGCGCTCACTTGTAGTGCGTAATCCACACCACGTTCAAAACGCATTGAAGAATCAGTGTGAAGACCGTAACTACGTGCGCGACCACGGATGTGGTCAGGTGCAAAGAATGCACACTCTAGTAGAACGTCTTTAGTTTCCGTTGTTACACCAGACTCTTCACCACCAAAGATACCTGCGATTGCAAGTGCTTTGTTGTGGTCAGCAACAACTAGTGTATCTGCGTTTAGTTCTGCTTCGCTACCGTCAAGAAGTGTTAGCTTCTCACCTTGCTCAGCCATACGAACTACGATGCCACCTTCGATCTTCGCTAGATCGAATGCGTGCATTGGTTGACCTTGCTCTAAAAGAACGTAGTTAGTGATGTCTACTACAGGGTCGATAGAACGAATACCACAACGGCGCAGCTTCTCTTGCATCCATAGTGGCGTTTCAGCTTGAACGTTTACGTTCTTAACAACGCGACCTAGGTAACGTGGACACGCAGCTGGCGCTTTCACTTCGATAGACACTTTATCTTCGATTGAAGCTGCTACTGCTTCTACTGATGGCTCAGTTACGTCAGCTCGGTTTAGTACGCCAACTTCGCGAGCTAGACCACGAATGCTGAAACAGTCAGCGCGGTTTGCTGTTAGGTCTACGTCTACTGTTACGTCGTCTAGACCTAGGAATTCACGGAAATCCGTACCGATTACTGCGTCTTCTGCTAGCTCCATGATGCCATCTGACTCAACATCGATACCTAGTTCAGTGAACGAACAAAGCATGCCGTGAGATGGTTGACCACGTAGTTTTGCTTTTTTGATTTTAAAATCGCCTGGAAGAACAGCACCAACCGTTGCTACTGCTACTTTCAGACCTTGGCGACAGTTGTGTGCGCCACAAACGATGTCTAGAAGCTCTTCTTCACCCACGTCTACTTTAGTAACGCGCAGTTTGTCTGCATCTGGGTGTTGACCACATTCAACAACGTGACCAACTTTAACGCCGTTGAACGAACCTGCTACAGGTAGCACGTCATCAACTTCTAGACCCGCCATTGTAATTTGGTGAGTTAGTTCGTCAGTGGTAATCGAAGGACTAACCCACTCACGAAGCCATGATTCGCTGAATTTCATAGTGATTTATCCCCTGGATTACTTGAACTGTTTTAGGAAACGAAGATCGTTCTCGAAGAACGCACGTAGGTCGTTCACGCCGTAACGAAGCATTGTTAGACGCTCAACACCCATACCGAATGCGAAACCAGAGTATTTTTCAGGATCAATGCCTACGCTACGTAGTACGTTCGGGTGAACCATACCGCAGCCTAGTACTTCTAGCCATTTACCGTTTTTACCTTTCACATCAACTTCAGCTGAAGGCTCAGTGAACGGGAAGTAAGATGGACGGAAACGTACTTCCACTTCCTCTTCGAAGAAGTTGCATAGGAAATCGTGCAGGATGCCTTTCAGCTGTGCGAAGTTTACGTTCTCATCAACCAGCATGCCTTCCACTTGGTGGAACATTGGCGTGTGCGTTTGGTCGTAGTCGTTACGGTATACACGACCAGGTGCGATGAAACGGAATGGTGGTTTGCCATTTTCCATCGTACGGATCTGTACGCCTGACGTGTGAGTACGAAGCATCAAATCTGGGTTGAAGAAGAAAGTATCATGGTCAGTACGCGCTGGGTGATCAGCTGCGATGTTTAGTGCATCAAAGTTGTGGAATGCATCTTCGATTTCTGGACCAGACTCAGTGTTAAAGCCAAGTTCACCAAAGAACTTCTCAATACGCTCTACAGTACGAGTAACTGGGTGTAGACCACCGTTCTCGATACGACGACCTGGTAATGTTACGTCGATCGTTTCTGCCGCTAGCTTCGCTTCAAGCTCTGCACGTTGTAGTGCGTCTTTACGAGCTGCGATAGCTTGCTGAACCACGCCTTTCGCTTTGTTGATCTCTTGACCCGCTTCACGGCGTTCTTCTGGTGGTAGTTTACCTAGGCTTTGAAGTTGAGCAGTTAGCTCACCTTTTTTACCTAGATACTGAACACGCACTTCATCAAGTACGACTAGCGATTCTGCAGCTTCAATTGCTGCACTCGCGTTAGCAATGATCTCTTCTAGATGTTGCATCGTTTCCTCATCTACCTATTGGTAGTATCCATAAGGGAGTGATTGGTTTTTTGATAGCTGTACATAGTAGCCAAACCCGCCACCAAGGCCAAATTGAATTATGAAAAGAAGAGGTTATTGAATAAAAAGAACACAAAAACGTAAAAAATGAAGGGTTGCTATGGAATAACCCCTGCTTTTTCGTGATTGTTTTTGCATAAGTAGCTAAAGAATACGCCACATAGATTTTCACCAAACAGTGAAAAAATTGGGTTCTCTGGCGTTCTAATGTGAATGACGAGTTAGTTCGAAGATATTAGCTTTTGCGATGACCGTACTCGGTTTTTACCGTTTTGTTTTGCCAAGTAAACGCCTTCGTCAGCAACTCGGATCAAATCAGTGTAAGTTTGCATTTCTTCGCGGCGTTCTGCTACCCCGACACTGATGCTGCCTCGCCAAGGTTCGAATGCTGTTGGAACCAGCATGTGAGAGATCTGTTTTCTCACCATCTCGGCAACATGCAACCCACCTTCAAGACCCGTGTCCGGGCATATAACAACGAACTCGTCGCCGCCAAGTCGGCACACGATATCATCACTGCGGAAAGAGTGTTTTAGCGCTTGTGCAAGTTCTTTTAAGACCAAATCTCCGGCTTCGTGACCACAGGTGTCATTGACTTGCTTAAAGTAGTCCGCATCAATCATGATACAAACCAAAGGTAAAGCTCTCGCCTCCTCGTTTCGCCATAAGGTCTTGAGAGATTTAATCGCACTTCTTCGGTTCGGCAGTTGAGTCAACGAATCCGTGAGTGATAAAGCCTCTAGCTGCTTATTGGCTTGAGAAAGTTGTATTGTCCTTTCATCCACTTTTTCTTCCAAAACCAGATTAAGCTTCAGTAATTCTCGGTTACGCTCTGAAACTTGTGAAAACAGAGCATTTAGCGCATCCAGCAATGGCGCAGTGGATGCGTTGGCTTGTTTTTCTTGTTCATCATACGCCGCCCTCGGTGACATCCCAGATTGAATGGCAGCCACTTGCTTAGACATATTTTGATCAATACCAAGAATGTGGTAAGCCAACCAATGAATGAGGAAATCCAATAACTGCTCAGCAGCGCGTTTATTGGCATCACTGATAAAGCTCTGCATACTGATGATGTCGCTCATAAATGCGCGGTGTACTTGGATATGTTTTTCTAGGTGCTCTGGGTGGATCTCGACCTCTCGCATCAAGTTCTCTTCTTCTTTGAAGTGGAACTCGGCATAGCGAGACAGTTCAAATAATGCTACTTGAATGTCCGTGAGAGTGATGCTGTTTTGCGCCAAAAGTTCGCCGTACTTGTTGATAAATCCAACAAGATATTGGTGCTGTTCATCGACTTCTTCGATGCCTGTTTCAAAATAAGTGTCCCAGCGAAATGAATTCAACGTTACTACCCCTAAGTAAAACCGGAGGGTTTTGTTAGTTGCTTATCGCATCGCTATCAAAACCACAACAAACATAAGGAATAGTAACGATAAATCTTCCTTACGGCTCTAGCAGCCAGTCAAAATAATGACATGGATCTCTTTGCCTTAGAATTTTCGATTTACTTATCTCCCGCACTAAAAATAGTACTGGATAGATAGCTCGATAAAATCATCGTCTCTTGCGAAATACAAGAGGTCCGTTGGCGTGTCATTTTTAAACAACCAAGCATCAATTTGCCACTTAAAATGATTTGAAATGCGGCTGGAAGCCTCAAGTTTTGCGTTGTACACATCGGTATTATCGAGATCTTGCGTGATACCAGTTAGGATTTCGGTGCCATCTTCATCATTAAACGCTAAGCGAACACCTGCAAAGACATCATTTTGACCAATGTTCTGCGCGTTGTTACCACGGCTATCATATAAATACTCACCGATAAGACCCACATCCCATACCGTTTCAAAAGCCCCCACTATCGTGTATTCAAATCCGGAAACAACACCGACATGATTATCAAAACTATCACGATAAACACTTTCAAGTTTCCATAACCAATCTCCCACGATTCCCTGCACATCCAGTCCAACATGACTCATCAATGCGTAGTAAGGTTTTAGCTCGCCTTGCTCGAATCGAAAATACGGATCACGGTTCGTTCCATAGACATAGCTCAAGCCGAGATCCCAATCGCCAAACATTTGTGCATACCGCAACGCGACATCTACATGTTTTTCTTCTCGACTCGATTCGTACAACGCATCATCGGAGACAACAGGATCGAACCTCAAACGCCCATCTTTACCCGCGAATGTTCGTTCACGAAAATAAGGCAAGATCATAGCATCCAGCGTTCCCCACTCTTTGATGGACGTAAAATGCACCATGGGTTGTCCCAATTTATCTTCACCATCGACCGCTTCTACCGCATCAATTTGGTTTACAACATCCACTAAGTGCGCAGATTCTGTTACACCCCAAAACACCTTGCTGATACCAACACGAAGTTCATAGTCATCCCAATAGGTTAAATACAAGGCTTCTCGAATATCAGCATGCGTACGATCATCATCCATGCTGTCCCAACGATAAAAAGGCGTAAAGGTGAAACTCGCATCACCATCTTGAAGATCCCAGTAGAGCTCTGGTTGCAACACTAGCGATGTTTGCCCTTTGCTCTGCCCTTGAGCACCGGCAGAGAAAAATTGTCGATGCTCGAAGTTAACCTGACCTGCCAATTCAGCGCCAAGCAAAGACGAAGAACAAAGCACAGCCATAATGCTAGCCAAGACTCGGCCAGCAGCGATTGCCCTAGTCATTCAACCTCCCTACTTAACACGCTTGAGGATGTTTTTGTTGAAGTCGTTATCTTTAAGACCGGTCTGGAACGTCAATTCACTGGTTGTCAGTTCTGTACTCTTGCCCGTTTGGTGATTCATCATTGCCATAGTGTGGGCACGCCAGTATTGATTCAGATACTGTTTGTAATCAGAAAACTCTAACGTCTTTAGCAACGCGCCTTTGCGGTCATAAAATTCTACTTTCAGAGGACGATAATGTGCTTGATCTAGCCAAACCACCTGCTTGGTGTAACCGGAGTTTTTATCTGTCGGGATTTGCTCTAATACAAACGTCTGTTGGTCATTCATCGTTTCATCTTTAAGGTAATTGAAACGGTACTTTTCAATCTCGAATGAGCTCAGGTCTTCATAAGCAAACTCACTGCCCATAAATGGACCAGATTTATTGCGTGAAGCGATACGTTTTACGCGTTTGAGCGCGGGTAGATAGAGCCATTGGTCGTCAGCGCCCACCGTGTGTGAATGATTAAGAAATGCGGTTCCTTTAACATCTCGTGGTTCATCAAAGATAGTTAGCCCTTTATCGCCATCATCAGCGACCTCCAGTGATTTTAGGCGCATCAAGCGAGTACTACTTTCTCCTTGAGCATTGCGAAGTATCATTTGCATGGTGGCAACAGAATCTCCCCAGCCTTGGTCACGCGCTTTGCGCTCTTGTGCAATTTCCAACCCTTTAGCTTCGTCAGCCCAAGTGAGAGGAGCCATTAACAGAGAAATCGATAATGTAACGACATTCAGAGGTTTGCTAAATAACTTCATCATATAGTCCTTGTCTTGTTTTCCTTGAGGGCACTGTTCAATCACAACGATGCCGTAATGTTTTTCTTCGCTTGTGTTTCTGGCGTTTTAGTCTTTGTTTGCTCGACATATGCTGCTTTATCAAAACGCATGAGTAGCGTTGGCAAGAATAAAAAGTCCACGACCAAGGCGATAAAGATCACGATCGCACTAAGCTGCCCCATATCTGCATTTAAGCGGAAGCTCGACATAGCCAATACTGAGAAACCTGCTACCAATACGACGGTAGTGATCCACAGTGCACGACCAACAGTGTGGAAGGCATAACGAACGGCCTGTTCAGCATTTTGTCCTTCTTTTCGTGCTCTTTGATATTTCGAAAGGAAATGAACCGCGTCGTCGACCACAATGCCAAGCGTCAAGGTCACCACGACTGACAGTCCTAGATTGATTTCACCAGAGATCAGCGCCCAAAGACCGAAACCAAGCACGGCCGGGGCAATATTTGGAACCAAGCTGATGAGACCAAGCCTTAGCGAACGCAGCGCAAAGATGAGTAATGCAGAGATCAAAACTAATGTAATTGGTAACGTAGAGAGCATACTTGCCATATTGGTCTCACCAATGTGAGCAAACATCAATGATGGACTCGATGCGACCACATCATATTGCGGTGCATTGTCGGCAAACCACGCGTAGATTCGGTTCTCAAGGTCAACTAATTCAACACTCCCTAAATTATCGACGGTTAACACCATTTTGATCGAAGATTTATCAACATTAATCTGATTATTAAGATCTAAGCCGTACGGCAAAGACATCTCATAGAGTAGAAGGTATTGCGCCGCCAATTCTCTATCTTGTGGTAGTAAGTAGTAACGCTCATCATCAGCGTGCATGTTTTTATTGAGGCGTTTATATACATCCGCGAGCGTTGCAACATGATCTGTCTCAGGCTGTTCGCGAAGCCAATCGGTAAAGTTGCCTATAGCGGTAAGAAAAACAGGATCAGCAATCCCTTGCGACTCATTGGTTTTGATGGCAATGCTGAGATTGGTCATGCCGCTGATACGTGCTTCCATAAAATCGGCAGCTTGACGAAAATCACTGCGATTATCGAAATACTTTACGGATTCATCATTGACTCGATTTAACGGTATCAAGCTTGCACTCACTGCAATAACGATCACTGATATTGGCAGTAACACGTTACGACGTAAAACGACAAAATCTCCTAGCTTGTCCATGAAGTCGGTCCCGCTCTGTGAGGCAGGTTGCTTAACTGAGACTGGTAATAGTGTGAGTAACGCTGGAAGCAGCGTCACTGATAGAAAACAGGCAATCATCACCCCTAATGCCGATAAGTTACCAAAATCTCGCAGCACAGGAGAATCCGACATATTCATCATCAGAAAGCCAATTGCGGTTGTAACTGACGTGATTAGGATGGGCATAAAGTTAAGAGAGATACTGCGCTCTATCGAATGTCCCTTACTAAAGCCGTTTTGCATCGACTGGCGCATAGTTGCAATAACATGCACGCAGTCCGCTACAGCCAATGTCATGACCAAGGTTGGCACATTAACCGTCGCAGTGCTTAAAAACATACCAGCCCAACCAGACAACCCCATCGTTGCTATCACCGAGCCAATAATCACAATAAGAGTCGCGACAACACTTAAGAATGAACGCAGCATGATGGTTAAGAACAACAAAATAACCAACAGCATCGTTGGTACTAAGGTAGCGCTATCCTCTTGTGCTGCGGTCATGAAGGCATAGTTCATGGCGATAATACCAGCTTTATGAAACTCAACATTTGGATAGTTTTGCTGATACTGCGCCAGCATCTGATTAATGTGAGCCATCACCTCTTGGACTTCCGCTGTTTTATCAACCTCCGGCAATTGAACGGTGATATTCACGACAGTGACATCGCCTTTTGCAGAGATCAGCGCATTTTTTAACACTGGCTCTGTTAGTGCGATATTTTTTACTTTCGCAATTCGCTCTGGAGTCAACTCATGCTCTTCGTAAAGCAGGTCTTCGACCAAGAGATCATCTTCAACCGCTTCCGTGTGCTGGTAATTAGCCAGAGAGTCTACTCGGCTCGAATACGGCACTTGCCACGAATCCACTGTTAAGTTTTGTATGAGTTTCAGGATCTCAGGAGTAAACACCTCTCTGCTATCAGGAGCGATCACGATAGCAAGATTGTCTGTTTTGGCGAAGGTGGTTTGAATTTCGTCGAAAGCTAATAACTGCTTATTGCTGCCATCGAAAAAGATATTATAGTCGCCCCGAAAATAGAGATTCTTTGCTCCGATCGTTGCGATAATAACGAGTAATACTGTTGCCAGCAGAACCCAAAGACTGTACTTGGTTGGTATTTTCCCCCATTGACCGGGGCTTGCTTGTTGAGCTTGGTGGTGTTTCATCACACTCTCCCTTTGTGACGTTTCGTCAAAAAACGGAGTTAAAAAAGCAGCTTACGCTGTTCTCTAATTCCAGATGCGTTAATAACGCAGTTTTGGCACTCTAGGGATTAAAAATCCTGATACCAAAACAATCGTTATTGACGATCCGTCAAATAGTGTGACTAAAAAACCAATCGAATAACCGATTGGTTTATACCCTACTCAGCGATTGACTGAATCAAGGTAAGCAATTTCTTCGCTAAATAGTTCCTGCTCAACTCGACGCCAGGTTTTGCGGTAATCCCAATCTGTTGAGAGAGGTAACCACCCTAATCCATCAAGTAACATATTCGCATTGTGTAATACCGAAAACGGGTCTTGCAAACGCTGAATACATCGACTGTTAGATGCATTTTGCGCCAAAGCATTAGAACCAAACGCAATCGACCAATTGGCAAAAACAATCGCATCAGCACCAACAGCAGGAGAGAATTTTAAATCTCCAATTTCCACGGCGTGGTTTACTAATGCGTCCGCTCCAGATATTACTTCTTCTTCCAGCTTGTTCAATTCATTCAGTCGAGCGGGTGAAGCTTTCTCTATCACCCAAGGAGTTTTGGCGACAATAGCGCAAGTCGACAATACGGGTTCCATACGGGCGTAAATACGATACCCAACATGCATTGCAATGATCTTTTCACGCGTGTTGCCATCAAAATTTGCCGTACGCTCAAAAAACACCGCCTCACTTTTCAGTGAGTGTATACAAAGTGCAAGGATCACATCTTCTTTGCTGCAAAAATGGTTATAGATGGTCCCTTTTGAATACGGACTGGCAGCCGTTAGCTTATCCATGGTGAGATTAGCAAAGCCTTGTTCTTGCACTAAAGATTTAGCCAGTTGAACTAATTCGACCTCGCGATCAGCGATCGCCTGCTGTTTCTTAGTCAAACCAGAAGCAATTCGGCCACCCTCTTGCTTGTCATCTTTGTTGCAACCAAAGTTAAACATACTTCCTCGTCCCGTATCCCTGTGTAACTCAAATGAATTGTAACACGAATATGGTTTGCAGAAACGCCATCACATTTCTGACGAATCGTCATAATTGACACTTCGTCATATTAGTTCATTAAATAAACATTTCAAGGATGAATCTATAAATCACTAAAAATAACTAGAAGCTATATCGAAAGGCTTGGTTTATCCCCAGCCGAAGCGATAGCGTAGCGAATGTCATCAATGAAGTTGACTTCTGTTTGTACAATACCATCAGAAAACGTTACAGGCTGATGCGGACCTGCTATCAGCAAAACGTTGGTAAAGTCTGACACATTAAAGTTCTCTGCAACGACGTTTTTAGAATGAAAATCTAACACGGTTTTCGCCATCTGCTCTTCTAAGATAAGTAGCTGTTCTTCCGTGATTTTCATTCGCGATAGCGCTACACGTACACACTTCTCATGGGTAGTCGTTTGTTCTTTAAGGATCTCGGTGTACTTCTCGTTAAGTTTAGAGTTTTCTGCATAGCTGTAATAAAGCGGACCGTGAAGCGTGATGTTGTTATCTTCGTCCACATAAACCAAATCAAGCAGCTCTAGAGCACCAAGGTAGTCAGACATGCTTTGCTTTGAGAGATCATACTTTTTCATAAGAATGGTGTAGCCATCCTTCCCCCTCAGCATTCGAAGTTCTCGATAAAAATCGTAAAGATGCGGAAACTGGAAAAAGACTTCATCCTGCGTACGACTGAAATAGTCCTGATCCTCAGCTTGTAGCTGATTTGCCAGCTTTTGAAGCTCATCGAGGGTACAATCCACAGCTCGACAATACTCAAGTAGCTTATCAAGACCTAGGTTAGTGCTAGTTAAATGACGTTTAAAAGTGGACAACGGCATGCCCATTTTCTCAGATAACTCTCGATATGTTAGCCCTTTGGTTTTGATCGCTTGTCGTAATGCGGCTAACAAGTACTCGGGAGTGAGTTCTCTCATCTACAATTCCTTATGGCAATGTTACAACTGAATGGTATTTGTAACAATTTAGAACCAATTGGCAAGCCATAAGTTCATATTTTTATAAGAAAACAGTGAATTAATATACCCAACATCACATTTAGATGAGCAATACCGCCACCAGAAATGCATTCAGTTTCATTATATCTAATCAATTAAACACATCATAAATACGGTATAACATCCATAGCCCGTCGCATTTCATGCTGATTTATGGAAACTACTCGAATACTTTCGACTTTGAAAGACGTTCATTTTTAGAATAATCACATTAAAACGCACACGCCAAAAAACTGCATATATATGCAACAAAATAGTTCTATTTCTTAAGGCTGAACTTTCTCTGCCACATTCTGTTCAGTGTCAACTATATGGGAGCGCAAAAAACGTAAATGGATAATAGAAATCCCAACGATGATGAATGGAACATAGATACTCGTTATTGAGTTTGCGATGTAGATCAGGGTCATTTTAAGTTTACCGACAACGCCAACTGAATGAGACCAGCCCTCTGTATTCCCGTCTGAAAAAATACCAAAAGCAAGGTAATACAACATCAGATACAACAGAATAGATTCTTTCCATTGCCCTTCATTCAAATGCCCGACAGCACTCCAAGATACAAATAATGACAAGAATAAAAGAACAAGTAGACCTAAGAAGTCGATAGGAAAAGACAACATGGTCACGAGTAAATTACCTTTAGCTGCTAGCGTCGCTACCAGTAAGCACACGCAGAACGTCACAATTGCATTATTTAAAACTGTATCACGCATAAATTCGCCTCCTTTTTTAGGAGGCGAATTATGAGATAAAAACAGCCATTGACGCTTAGTTAAAAATGGGGAAACGAGCTACCTCTAACGATTTCATCTTTATTGCACATAAGTTTGCAACACGCTGTGCAACATCATTCTTTATTAAACGAGCTTTACTGCCGTACCAAAGGCAAGAATTTCTGATGAACCGTCCACAATCGAACTGGTGGTAAAACGAATACCGACAACAGCATCTGCTCCTAGGTTCGCGGCATCCTCTACCATTCGTTGAATAGCGATATTTCGGGCTTCAGTCATCATTTCGGTGTAGCCACGAATCTCACCACCAACAATACTTTTTAAGCCAGCCATGAAATCACGCCCAATGTGCTTTGACTGAACCACATTGCCCGTCACGACCCCTTTTATCTCCGCAATTTCACGCCCTGGAATCGTCTCGGTTGTTGAATAAATCATGTTATACCTCAGCAAGATAATTAGATAACTCAATTAAGTTACCATCTGGGTCTCTAATGTAAACCGATAGGATGTTACCAATTGCACCTGTCCGTTGAACAGGGCCATCAATAACCTCGACAGAATGGGAGTCTAAATGGGAGAGCACATTTGCAATTGGCGTATCACATACAAAACATAAATCAGCACTCCCAGAAGCTACTTGACTTGCCTTAGGTTCAAATTCATTGCCAAGCTGATGCAAATTGATCTTCTGCCTTCCATACACAAGTGCAACACGCCCCTCACCAAAGGTGATGCTTTCCATACCAAGCACTCGCTCATAAAAATCCACCGTGGTTGCTATGTCTTTTACTGTTAAAACCAAATGGTCTAATCGATTTATTTTCATCCCTACCTCTTATTACAACGCCTCGCTTGAGATTACTGCCTCTATTTCTATTGCCAAATCAGCATGGATCAAGGCACTTACTTCCACCAGCGAACACGCCGGCAAGTAGCCCTCATAGAAATCAAATAGTACTGAACGAATCGCCGCGAGTTGACTCATATCAGTAATAAACACCGTCAACTTCACCAGATCACGCTTCTCTCGTTGCTCTTCAGCCAGTATTTGCGATAGATAAGATAAAACTGTCTTAGTTTGATCTACTAGCCCCTCAGCTTGGCTCGAAGAGCCTAACGCAGTCAACCCTGAAACATATAAGGTCTCACAGTGTCTAGTAGCATGAACATAAGGACCTGAAACCTGTGGCAAAAATTCATAACTGATTCGTTGAACCATATATTCCTTCCCTAGCGGTTAAGTTTTCGTTTGTTCAGTTGCTCTTTCTAGTCGTGGAGCAACACCATAGTTCGCTTAATGATGTCCTCTAACGGCTGCGCCTTGGTGTCTTTCCTAGCTCTTTTGCTCGTTATGCCGATAAACCCTACCACAGATTAATAACAAAATGATTTAGCAAGCACTGAGATGGAAGTGAGAAGTGAGAAGTGAGAAGTGAGAAGTGAGAAGTGAGAAGTGAGAAGTGAGAAGTGAGAAGTGAGAAGTGAGAAGTGAGAAGTGAGAAAACTTACGGATAACAAAACAAAAAGCAATAAAAAAGGAGAGCTAATGCTCTCCTTCTCTTAATCCTAAACTGCTAATTAAAGAGCAGCTTTCGCTTTTTCAACTAGAACAGCAAATGCTGCTTTGTCGAATACTGCGATGTCCGCTAGGATCTTACGGTCGATCTCGATAGATGCTTTCTTAAGACCGTTGATGAAACGGCTGTAAGATAGACCATTTTGACGAGATGCCGCGTTGATACGTGCAATCCATAGTTGACGGAATTGACGTTTCTTAGCGCGACGGTCACGGTAAGCGTATTGACCAGCTTTAGTAACTGCTTGGAAAGCTACGCGGTAAACACGTGAACGTGCACCGTAGTAACCTTTAGCTTGTTTTAGAACTTTCTTATGACGTGCACGAGCTTGTACACCACGTTTTACGCGAGGCATTATGCTTCTCCTAAACTAAACGATTGATAACTAAAAAGAATTAAGCGTATGGCATCATACGAACAACTGCAGCCACTTCACAACGAGGAAGGATTGAGTTTGGACGTAGTTGACGCTTGTTCTTAGTAGTACGCTTAGTCAGGATGTGACGTTTTGTAGCGTGCTTGTACTTAATACCACCAGCAGTTTTCTTAAAACGCTTAGCAGCACCTTTGTTGGTTTTCATCTTAGGCATGATGAATAACTCCGCATTGAGTAGGTTTAATAAACAACGTAATTAGGGCGAACAAAACCCAGCCGCTATACCTTTTATTAGAAGGAAAAGGCGGCTAGGTCTTAATTACTTGATGAGCCGTTAATTACTTCTTTTTAGGGGCAAGAACCATGATCATCTGACGACCTTCGATCTTACTTGGGAAAGATTCCACTACAGCAAAGTCTACAGTGTCTTCTTTCAAGCGATGAAGAACGTCAACACCGATGTCTTGGTGTGCCATTTCTCGGCCACGGAAGCGAATTGTTACCTTCACTTTGTTGCCTTCTTCAAGGAAACGCGTCAGGTTGCGTAGTTTTACCTGATAGTCTCCAATATCAGTTCCAGGACGGAATTTTACTTCCTTAATCTGAACCTGTTTTTGCTTTTTCTTCTGCTCTTTAGCAGATTTGCTCTTTTCAAAGAGGAATTTGCCGTAGTCCATAACACGACAGACTGGCGGCTCAGCGTTAGGACTGATCTCCACAAGATCCATGCCTGCTTCTTCAGCAGCTGCGATCGCTTCTTGAATCGATACAACACCAACTGATTCACCGTCAGCGCCAGTTAGTCGAACTTCACGAACGCCACGAATTTCACCGTTCATACGGTGTGGGTTTTGTTTTACCGGCTGTTGGCCGCGTCTTCCGCCTTTAATAGCTTATTCCTCCAGATTGAGCTTACGGCTAGAGATCTCGTCTTGGATGTATGCGATAAAGTCATCCACTTTAAATTTACCGAGATCTTTACCTTTACGAGTACGTACTGCGATTTCGCCTGCTTCCATCTCTTGGTCACCGACAACAAGCATATACGGTACACGCTTCAAAGTGTGTTCGCGGATTTTAAAGCCAATCTTCTCATTTCTCAAGTCCGCTTTAGCTCTAATTCCACTTTTTTGTAGTTTTTGTACTACTTCCTGAACATAATCTGACTGTTTATCAGTAATGTTCATAAGAATTGCCTGTTCTGGCGCCAACCAAGTTGGGAAGAAACCAGCATATTCTTCGATAAGGATACCAATGAAACGCTCTAGTGAACCTAGAATTGCACGGTGAATCATTACCGGTACAAGACGTTCATTGTTTTCACCTACGTAAGTTGCACCTAGGCGACCTGGTAGGTTGAAGTCTAACTGAACAGTACCACACTGCCACGCACGGTCTAGACAGTCGTATAGCGTGAATTCAATCTTAGGACCGTAGAACGCACCCTCACCTTCTTGAATTTCGTATGGGATTTCCATCGATTCAAGAGATTGTTTCAATGCTTCTTCAGATTGATCCCAGATTTCGTCTGAACCTACACGTTTTTCTGGACGAGTAGACAGTTTCACTACGATGTTGTCGAAACCAAATGTTTGGTACGTATCGTACACCATCTTGATACAGTTTGTTACTTCTTCTTGAATTTGGCTCTCAGTACAGAAAATGTGAGCGTCATCCTGAGTAAAGCCACGTACACGCATAATACCGTGTAGTGCACCAGATGGTTCGTTACGGTGACATGAGCCGAACTCAGCCATACGTAGCGGTAGGTCACGGTACGATTTTAGACCTTGGTTAAAGATCTGTACGTGACCTGGACAGTTCATTGGCTTAATCGCGTATTCACGGTTTTCAGAAGAAGTTGTGAACATCGCATCAGCGTATTTGTCCCAGTGACCAGAGCGTTCCCAAAGAACGCGGTCCATCATTAGCGGACCTTTTACTTCTTGGTAACCGTACTCATCTAGCTTAGCGCGAATGAATACTTCTAGATCACGGAAGATAGACCAACCATTGTGATGCCAGAACACCATACCCGGCGCTTCTTGCTGCATGTGGAATAGGTCTAGTTGCTTACCAATCTTACGGTGGTCGCGCTTCGCCGCTTCTTCTAGGCGAGTTAGGTGCGCTTTCAGAGCTTTCTTATCGTGGAAAGCTGTACCGTAGATACGTTGAAGCATTTTGTTGTCGCTGTTACCACGCCAGTATGCGCCTGCCACATTTAATAGTGTGAAATGTTGACAGAAGCTCATGTTAGGTACGTGTGGACCACGACACATGTCGATGTATTCTTCATGGTGGTAAAGACCTGGACGATCATCACGAGATACGTTTTCGTCTAGGATTTCCACTTTGTATGGTTCTTCACGTGATTCAAACGTATCACGTGCTTCCTGCCAGCTTACTTTTTTCTTAACCACTTCGTACTTGGTTTTCGCTAGCTCTTTCATACGCTTTTCAATCTTTTCAAGATCGTCTTGCGTTAGAGACTCGTCTAGGTCGATGTCGTAGTAGAAGCCGTTGTCGATTGTTGGACCAATCGCCATTTTAGCTTGAGGGTAAAGCTGCTTAAGAGCGTGACCAAGAAGGTGAGCACAAGAGTGACGAACGATTTCTAGACCGTCCACTTCATCTTTAACTGTGATGATCTCTAGGCTTGCGTCTTCTTCAATTAGGTCACACGCATCTACGCGGTTACCATTTACACGACCAGCGATAGTTGCTTTTGCAAGACCAGGACCGATCGATTGCGCAACTTCCATAGTAGAAACTGGGTTGTCAAATTGACGCTGACTGCCGTCAGGAAGAGTAATAATAGGCATGCTATGTCCTTTACAGTGGTGTTGCACACCAAGCAACACATGTTATTCAAATTAGAAGATATTTCGAAAGTTGATGACGGTCGCTCGGTAACACGAATACCGGACCTTCATCAGAACGAGGATTGTACCTAGCTCACATTTAGAATGCAAAGAGCGATTTCAAAATGTCATCTAAACTTCATTACTACCAATTCAACACTAAGCCCAAATTGTATAATTATTGCAATTGAACAGCATTCAAAACATGAAGACACTATAGTTAATTTATTGAGTAATCTCATTTTAGGCTTTCATCATGATGGATTTAAGATGGCAACCTACTCTTTTGAGTTGCGCCTTGTTTCTAAGTACCCCAGCGTTCAGCGCATCCGATTTGTATGGTCCACTGCGCTCTTATGCGCAATCTCCAATACAAGTGGTCAGTCATACTAACGTACTTCGCTCTGGGTATAGTCTTCCCTCCGGCTACGTTGAAGCATATGGTTCGGGCACCATCGCAAGTGTCTGGGCTCACACAAGCGATTATTCTCTCGATTACTATCACAACCAACTTGAACTCGGTGGAAAATGGCAAATCAATGACCAGTGGCAATGGGAACTGAACTATCGTTGGGTCTTTGCTGCAGACAACCATTTAGATGGACTGACCGAAAGCTTTCACGACCTATTTGGTATCGGACAAAATGGGCGAGATGAAGTCGACAAGAACCGCTTTTATATGTCGATGCCCGAGTACGACATTTTAATAGAGGATTTTGAAGGTGAAACACTGGCAAACAACCTCTCAACGTATATCCAATACCAAATAATACAAAATGAACATCATGGTTTATCTGTCGGTGGTAGTCTCTACTATAACGATGTCGCTCACGGCTCCTTTAAAGGAAGCAGTTTTGAGCAAGGAGTACAAATTAACTACAGCTACCGACTCAATGCAGCCAATGTATTCTATTCCATGGCGGGGATGACGTTTCGAAATAGTGATCGAGCGCTTGTTGACTTCCCATACCGGCACAACACGGCAGCGCTTGCTGGCGGATATCGTTATGCGTTAAGCAACAATCACCACTTTATCCTTGAATATCATTGGTATCAGGGCTCCACTGAAGGTCCAAGCGAGTTTGCTGACGCATCGAATGAGTTTGTTATTGGTTATCGCTATTTGATGGAGAACTCTGCCATTGAAATCATGGCGATTGAGAATGCGAGAAACATGGATAACAGTACCGATATCGCCTTCACTTTTGGATATCGGTACCTATTCGTTCCAGAAACGGAAAGTTAGATGTTTACAGATTCAATGTCGGCGCAACTGCTGCCGCAACTTCTGAATCAGAAGCTCCAATCGGTAACGAGAAAGAACGGTATTGATCGCCTGACATACTAAATGAACGGTCGATCTCTGCTAAACAGTGAATAATCCCACCATCTAGGATAAATGAGAGTTCGATCTCTTTAGTTGACACAAAACCGTTATTACGAAATTCCAGTTCTTGATAGATACCCGAGCGTGAAGAGAACGTATTGCCACGCAAGAAGCCTTTCTCGACATCCGCTTTCACCATAGTAAAACCCGCTTGTTCGATGGCTTGGATTACACGCGAAGCGACTGGTAACGGCTTAACCTCGATGTAATCTCTATCACGCGGGTCAATCGCAAAGCCAATATCTAGCGTAGTTTCTACCCAAACATGGCATTGATTTTTCTGTGCACTCACAGCTGTGATTGGTGTTTCGTCATGAAGTTTGAGCTCGAATGGCACTTGTTTTTCTTCATTCGGTTGAATGACAAACGGTTCGACCGCTTTAAGTTGGTCTATCGTGAAAGTTTGGTAACTGATACTGTCATCCACTTCCACTTTCATTTCGGTATTGAGCTTGATGGTAATAGCATCAATTTGTTGCTCTACGTCACCACCTTTGATTTGAACATGACCGCGCAGTGTTGCCCCTTGGTACACGCTCATTTCATCTAAGATCGTATCGACTTTAGCTGAGCCGATCCCAAGCGACGCTTTGAGTTTTTTAAACATGCGATTCCTTTGTGACTGTCTATTTTCATTGTTTTGATAAGTCTCTGTTTACACAACTGCAGAAACTCCTGCAAGTAATAGACGACAAGAATGCGGACTAATTCCTTTTATCACTGCAAAAAATAGGTATGTTTGTTTGCAATTTGTCCATAGATTACGCACTATTTGTATAGTCAATTAAAAGGAAATCTTTATGTCTGCGCCACTCTACATGCAAATCAAGCAATTCATCCTCGATAAAATTGACTCGGGAGAGTGGATAGTTGGGCATCGTATTGCGACAGAGATCGAGTTGACTGAGCAGTTTGGTGTGAGTCGAATGACCGTCAACAAAGCCATTCGGGACTTAGTCAACGAGGGGAAACTGCAACGTCGCCCTCGCCTTGGGACTTTTGTTTGTGATCCGGCGGAGAAATCAGAATCGCCCCTTTTAGACATTCGCAATATTGCCGATGAAATCAGTAATCGCGGACGAGAACACCGCAGCGCAGTGTTACAACAAATCGCTATAAAAGCCGATGACGCTATTGCAACCAAGCTTGGCGTGATGTTAGGCACAACAGTATTTTATAGTGAAATCATACACTTTGAAGATAACAACCCGATTCAACTTGAATTGCGTTGGGTCAACAGCCAATATGCGCCAAATTATCTACAACAAGACTTCACTTGTAAGACGCCAAACCAATACCTATCAGACAATTGTCCACTGAGCGCCATAGAGCATACGGTCGAAGCGATTATACCGGATGGACGCGTTAAGCAAGACCTGAAAATGCAAGCCAATGAACCGTGCTTACTCCTCAATCGCCGGACTTGGAGCCAAGATAAACTGGTCAGTACAGCCCTTCTGTATCACCCTGGTAACAAGTACAAATTAAGCTCTAAGATCCTGTTATAAACTGGACGTTACTTCTTCGTTTCGATCACATTTCCGCAACATTAGCCTTGTCAGTGATGCTTTTTTCTCCTATTTATTTGTATATACATTTAAAGAATACGAATTGAAAGGAACGACAAGAATGGATCTGTTGATTGAGAACGCCCGTTTAGTCACGATGCAAGAAGGAGAACATGGTTACCTGCCTTCTCCTCCTGCCCGCGTTGGCATTCGTTCGGGAAAAATCGTTGCCATCAGTACCACAGAAAAAGGCAAAGACAGTGCACAAACCGAATCCATTCTGAATCCAGATCATTACGAACAAACGCTTGACCTTCAAAACAGGTTGTTACTGCCAGGGTTAATAGATTGCCACACCCACCTCGTATACGCGGGTAATCGAGCCAACGAATTTGAAATGCGCCTCAATGATGTGCCTTACGAAACAATCGCCAAGCAAGGCGGCGGTATTCTCTCTACCGTTTATGCCACACGAACCGCAACTAAAGAACAACTAATTGAGCTCGCTTTGCCACGCCTTGACGGTTTGATTGCAAGCGGCCTCACGTCGATTGAAGTCAAATCCGGTTATGGATTAACTCTGGATGATGAAATAAAAATGCTACGTGCAGCCAAAGCCTTGGAACATGAACGTAAGGTTAAGATCACAACCACCTTACTCGCTGCTCATGCGCTTCCTCCAGAATATAAAGATTGCGCTGACGACTATATTCAGCATATTTGTGACGACATTATTCCTCTTGTCGCTCAAGAAAATCTCGCCACCAGCGTCGATGTGTTTTGCGAATCGATAGGCTTTAACTTAGAGCAAACCGAACGCGTCTTTCAATCGGCTACCCAACACGGGTTAAGAGTGAAAGGGCATACTGAGCAGCTTTCTATGCTTGGCGGTACCGCTTTAACCGCTCAATACAATGGTCTGTCTGCCGATCACATCGAATACCTAGATGAACAAGGCGTAATAGCTTTAGCCAGCTCTCCAACGGTTGCGACGCTGCTTCCCGGCGCGTATTACTTCCTACGTGAAACCCAATTACCACCGATTGATTTACTCAGAGAACACAAGGTTCCAATGGCGATTGCAACAGACATCAACCCAGGAACATCCCCGTTTGCTGATTTAACCTTGATGATGAACATGGCATGCACACTTTTCCGTTTAACACCACAAGAGGCATTGCGTGGTGTTACGCAAAACGCTGCAAAAGCATTGGGTTACGGAGAATCTCGTGGCGTCATTGATATTGGCTGTGACGCCGATTTCTCCATCTGGGATATCGAGCATCCAGCAGACCTCAGCTATCAAGTCGGTGCAAAACGCTTAGTAGGTCGTATAGTGAATGGTGAATACGTTTCCCACGGAGGGCATTAAAATGTCTCAATCCGATGTAAATCACCCACCCTTTCACTGGCAAGGTCGTCACGATGCCGAAGATGGAGAACAAGGAAAGCGTGTCCACCACGTGATCAAAAATATCTCCGCCGAAGAACTACCACATGTAAGCGAAGGCGTTTCAATACTTGGCTTTGCTACCGACGCAGGTGTGGCGCGTAACAAAGGTCGCATTGGTGCGAAGAAGTCACCAGATTTAATCCGTCGTGCCTTAGCCAATCTTGCATGGCATCAGGACGCGCCACTTTACGATATAGGAACCGTCGTTTGTGAAGACGATTTACTAGAGTCAAGTCAGAATCTGTGCGCGCATACTATTGCTCAAGTCCTACCCTATAGCCCTGTCGTCGTCTTGGGTGGAGGGCACGAAATTGCGTGGGCTTCATTTTCTGGATTGGCCAAATACTTCAAAACCCATCACCCAGATAAGCAGCCAAAAATCGGTATCATCAATTTCGATGCACACTTTGACTTACGCGCTTTTGAAAGCCCCATTGCAGAGGTAAAGCCAAGTTCTGGTACACCATTCAATCAGATCCATCATTTTTGTCAGCGTAACGATTGGGCATTTCATTACGCCTGCATAGGTGTCAGCCGCAGCAGCAATACTCAGGCTCTTTTTCAAAAAGCAGATCAACTCAACGTCTGGTACGTGGAGGATAATCAGCTTTGTTACATGAACCACAGCTATCATTTAACCCAGCTCCAGCACTTTATCGATGACTGTGATTATCTCTATCTGACGATTGATTTGGACGTATTTCCAGCGGCAACTGCACCTGGGGTAAGCGCGCCAGCAGCGAGAGGCGTGAGCTACGACATCCTTGCACCGTTTCTCGATCGAATACTGCATTACAAGAACAAACTCATGTTGGCAGACATTGCAGAGTACAACCCCACTTATGACGTCGATAGCCAAACGGCTCGATTGGCAGCACGCCTGTGCTGGGATATTGCCAATGCCATGGCAGAGAAAGACCATAAACCCAAATAACCGAATTCAATAACACTTAACTCGAATAATGGTCGGTTCTCATGCCTAGTTATTTGAGGAGAAGTAGCCAAGCAGAGACTTGGATATAAACGTGAAACTAAAGGAGTCTTAAAATGACACAGCGCCAGGGACAAGATCCACGACTTGATACAAGCAGAACAATTCGTGCTCCACACGGTACACAACTGCGCGCCAAATCTTGGCTGACGGAAGCGCCACTTCGTATGCTGATGAACAACCTTGATCCAGATGTAGCCGAGCACCCTCACTCGCTTGTCGTTTATGGTGGCATTGGTCGAGCAGCACGAAATTGGGAATGCTTCGATAAGATTGTTGAAGTGTTAGAAAGACTCGACGATGACCAAACTTTACTCGTCCAATCAGGCAAACCTGTCGGCGTTTTTCCGACGCATAAAAACGCGCCGCGCGTGCTGATTGCGAACTCAAACTTAGTGCCACATTGGGCGAATTGGGAACACTTCAATGAGCTCGATAAAGAAGGCTTGATGATGTACGGTCAAATGACCGCAGGCAGCTGGATTTACATTGGCTCACAAGGCATTGTTCAAGGTACTTATGAAACCTTTGTGTCTGTGGCGAGAAAGCACTTTAAGGGTGATGCCAAAGGTCGCTGGATCTTAACTGGGGGCCTTGGTGGCATGGGTGGTGCTCAACCTCTTGCTGGCACCATGGCTGGCTTTTCCATGATTGCGGTCGAGTGTGACGAATCACGCATCGATTACCGCCTACGTACCGGTTATGTTGACAAAAAAGCAACGTCTTTGGATGAGGCACTAGCGATGATCAAAGAATCTGACGCACCAATTTCAGTTGGTCTACTGGGCAATGCAGCAGATATCTTCCCAGAGCTTGTAGAACGTAACATCACACCAGACGTAGTAACAGACCAAACCTCTGCGCACGATCCATTGAATGGTTACTTACCTCAAGGTTGGAGCATGCCACATGCTGCAGACATGCGTTTACAAGATGAAGCGAGCGTAGTTAAAGCAGCCAAACAGTCGATGGCGATTCAAGTGAAAGCTATGTTGGAGCTTCAAAACCGAGGCGCTGCAACGCTTGATTACGGAAATAACATCCGTCAAATGGCTTTAGAAGAAGGCATTGAGAACGCGTTTGACTTCCCTGGCTTTGTACCAGCTTACATTCGCCCGTTATTCTGTGAAGGCATCGGACCGTTCCGCTGGGCAGCATTATCTGGAGACCCAGAGGACATCTACAAAACCGACCAAAAAGTGAAAGAGCTGATCCCGGATAACCCACATCTACATAACTGGCTAGACATGGCACGCGAACGCATTCAGTTCCAAGGTCTACCAGCACGTATCTGCTGGGTTGGTTTAAAAGATCGAGAACGTTTAGGTCAAGCCTTTAATGAAATGGTGAAGAACGGTGAGCTCAAAGCCCCTGTCGTCATTGGTCGTGACCATCTAGACTCAGGGTCTGTAGCAAGCCCGAACCGTGAAACCGAAGGCATGATGGATGGCTCAGACGCCGTTTCAGACTGGCCACTACTAAACGCATTGCTGAATACCGCAGGGGGTGCGACATGGGTATCTCTTCACCATGGTGGTGGCGTAGGTATGGGCTTCTCACAACACTCTGGCATGGTGATTTGTTGTGACGGCAGTGATGACGCGTCGGAGCGCATTGCACGTGTTCTACATAATGACCCAGCAACGGGGGTTATGCGTCACGCTGATGCAGGATACGACATCGCAAAACAATGTGCAGCTGAGCAAAAACTGGATTTGCCAATGCTCAATGAAGAACTGAAAAAGCTGAAGTAAGGATGAAAGACATGCTCAATTTAACGCTAAAGCCAGGTCATATTAGCTTAAACGAACTACGCCAAGTGAGCCGCTCACCCGTAAACCTTACTCTGGATCCAAACGCGATTCCAGCAATAGAAGAAAGCACTCAAGTGGTCGATCGAGTGATTGCAGAAGACCGGACGGTTTACGGCATTAACACCGGCTTCGGTTTGCTAGCAAATACACGCATTGCACCAGAAGATTTGGAAACACTGCAGCGCAGTATCGTGCTTTCTCATGCGGCTGGTATCGGCAAGTTCATGTCAGACGAAACCGTTCGTTTGATGATGGTATTAAAGATCAACAGCCTCGCCCGTGGGTTCTCTGGCTTACGTTTAAAAGTCATCAACATGTTGATTGATTTGGTGAATGCTCAGGTCTACCCATGCGTCCCTCAGAAGGGCTCTGTAGGCGCATCTGGTGACTTAGCGCCATTAGCTCATATGAGTACGGTTCTTCTTGGTGAAGGTCAAGCTCGCCATAATGGCAAAGTGATTTCAGGTCTAGAAGCACTGCAAATCGCCGGTCTTGAGCCAATCACTCTTGCTCCAAAAGAAGGGTTAGCACTGCTTAATGGTACTCAAGCGTCAACAGCATTTGCACTAGAAGGTTTGTTCATTGCCGAGGACCTGTTCTCATCAGCGACGGTTTGTGGTGCGATGTCAGTAGAAGCGGCTTTAGGCAGTCGTCGTCCGTTCGACCCACGTATCCATCGTGTTCGTGGTCATCGTAGCCAAATGGATGCCGCCTTGGCGTACCGCCACCTGTTAGAAGCGACCAGCGAGATTGGTGAATCTCATACCAACTGTGAGAAGGTACAAGATCCTTATTCACTGCGTTGCCAACCTCAAGTAATGGGAGCTTGTTTGCAGCAAATTCGCAATGCAGCAGACATTCTACAAGTGGAGGCCAACTCTGTGTCGGATAACCCGCTGGTCTTTGCGGAAGATGATGACATCATTTCCGGCGGTAACTTCCATGCAGAGCCAGTCGCTATGGCAGCGGATAACCTTGCACTTGCGATTGCTGAAATTGGTAGCTTGTCAGAGCGACGCATGGCACTGCTTATAGATAGCGCTCTATCTAAGCTTCCTCCCTTCTTGGTCGACAATGGCGGCGTGAACTCCGGCTTTATGATTGCTCAGGTGACATCGGCAGCATTGGCAAGTGAAAACAAAACATTGGCTCACCCAGCTTCTGTCGATAGTTTGCCAACATCCGCAAACCAAGAAGATCACGTTTCGATGGCTACTTTTGCTGCTCGTCGTTTAAAGGAAATGGGAGAGAATACACGTGGCATTTTGGCGGTTGAATACTTGTCAGCTGCTCAAGGGCTAGATTTCCGTGCGCCAAACAAATCTTCAGAGCGTATCGAAATTGCCAAGCAAATGCTGCGTGAGAAAGTGTCGTTCTACGATAAAGACCGCTACTTCGCGCCAGATATCGAGCAAGCCAATGCACTACTCAAGCTCGCTCTGCACAACGCATTAATGCCAGAAAGCTTACTACCAAGCGTGCATTAATACATAATGAGTGATGACTTTAAAGGCTCCTCCGTGGAGCCTTTATTATATTTATATATACCTAAGTAACCTCGAGATGCTAGGTTCAGCGAGAATGACTTGGTTTGTAGACGCGGCGGCGATTTAAAGGTCTAGTGGATCTAAATCAAGAATCGCCAATAAAATATACAAGCCAAGGTCCTTACTATTTGTAAAGAGTACCCTTTGAAAGCGTGTCATTGACTCGCTTTTCTATTAAACCAATGGCTAAGTCAAACAAATTGGAAATTGGAAATAGCTGGCTGTTACGCTGCGTTGTTTTCCTTGCTTGCTTTCGGTAAGTAGGGAATCAATGACAACGCTCTGAACCCTGCATCTTGAAATCACTTGGGTATATACTCATCGCCCGAAGCGAATGGTAAATTCCTGATTTATAGCCATACTGAATAATGTGACACAAAAGCACTCTTTTTGATGCTTAATTGCCCTGCGTTATCGTTTCATTGTTAAGATACAGTGAAGTTTTCACTGGATGGACCATTGCTACGCAGATATTCGCATATAATCCCTGACAGTTTTGGTTACTACGTAAAAATTATGTTTCTAACACCTTATTTTTCAAACACTAATCACCAATTTCAGTTCACTCGTGAGCAAGCAAGTCACTTCGCTAAACGCGTCGCTGGTGATTACAACCCTATCCATGATGAAGACAACAAACGCTTTTGTGTGCCGGGCGATTTACTTTTTGCCGTATTGCTAAGCAAAGAAGGGGTAAGCCAGAAGATGCGTTTCGATTTCTCCGGAATGGTGAACGATGGCGTAGCGCTTCATATCGAGAATAAGTGTGAAAAAGAAAGTGCCGTAGTCGATGAAGCAGGTAAAGAATACCTGCGCATGTCTCGTGAAGGCGAAACTAACCTCAACCCTGAGTTCATTGAACACGTGGTGACTAACTACGTTCAATTCTCTGGCATGAACTTCCCTCACATCATGGTTCCTCTGATGGAAGAGAAACAAATGATGATCAACTGCCAACGACCATTAGTGATCTACGAAAGCATGGAAGTAGAATTCAGTCGTTTAGACCTAACTCATCCAGAAGTAGATTTCACTGGTGCGACGTTCGATGTTGAAGGTAAGCGCGGCGTAGTAACACTAAACTTTGCCTTCAAAGAAGATGGTGAAGTTGTTGGCAAAGGCATCAAGCGCATGGTTGCGAGTGGTCTTAAGCCATACGACCAAGATGCAGTGGACGATTTGGTTCAACGCTTTAACGAGCGCAAGGATGCCTTCCTAGCAAAGTTTGCTAAGGCAGCATAATCATCCCACTGCCGACAGATTTCAAAAAGAAAGCCCAGCGTGTTGCTGGGCTTTCTTTCATCTGTAACTCGGTATCTTTGCGTCAAATCCAGCGACGCACTTGGTTTTTATAATCCAAATAGTCTTCGCCAAACAACCTCTCTAACGCACGTTCTTCTGGCTTTATTTGATAACGGTTCATGTAGGCCACAAACAATACACCACATAAAATAACGCTTAAGTGTTGCCACCACAAACCTATAGCGACAATAACTAATAATAACGCCACATACATTGGGTTACGCGTGTAGGCAAAAACGCCGGAATCCACCACTAGTGAAGCTGTCTCTGGTTTAACCGGATTTACGGTCGTCTTTGCTTTGCGAAATTCATAAACACCGGCAATACCGATAAAACCAGCAAGAATAATGAGCCCCGCCGTAACGAACTCGACAAACGGCACTGTAATTTTCATTTCAGGCATCGCTTCTTTTAACCCATACATCAGCAGTATCATCAAGAAAAATAGAGCGACAGGCGGCACTTTAAGCTCAAGCTTTTTCAATCTTCATATCCTTATGAAAGTAAAAACAGATTCATGTTCAGTTACATAGCACTAATGACAACAAGCCCAGTAAAACTGGGCTTGAGTAAACGTTATAACAAGGTTAGCAAAGCTTGCACTGGGTGTTTAGGTTTGATGCCTTCAAAACGCTTTACTTGGCTTCGACAGGAATACCCTGTAATTAAGCATCGGTCATTATCAAGCTTATCTAAATTTGGTTTCCAGCTTAGATCATAGATATCACGAGACATAGTTAGCTTATCCACTTCATGACCAAAAGTGCCCGCCATACCACAACAGCCTACAGGCACAGTATTCAAGATCGCACCAAAGTGAGCAAAGATTGCCCCCCACTCTTTCTCAGCATTTGGCATTTTTGTTTTCTCAGTACAATGCGCAAACAAATACCAAGGTGCTTGCTCTTTGGTATCTAAAGCCTCGAACTCGCTCAGTCTTGGATAAAGCCATTCATGAGCAGTTAAAACATCAAACTGACCACGCTTACTGCCCAATACCTCAGCATACTCATCGCGATAACAAAGCACTAGCGCGGGATCAACACCCACCATTGGAATGTCTAAATCCGCAACCATCTCCAAGAACTTAGCGGTATCTTGAGCGGTGTGCTTGAACTGGCGTAAGAAACCTTTAATGTGCTGTGCTTTGCCATTTGGCTTAAATGGCAAAAGAACAGGGTTCATACCCAACTTCTTAACCAGCTTGATAAAGTCTTCCACCACCTCAGCATCGTAGTAGCTGGTAAATGGGTCTTGTACAATCAGTACATGCTGTTGTTTGTCCTCACTTGATAAACCACTCAGCACTTGAAGATCATAAGCCGTCGTTAACGTGTCTACACGATCCTTCAAAGTAGGCACAGACAGCAACGGTGCATCGACATAACCCACAGTAGATGCCGTTAAACTTTGCACCCAAGACTGCTTAAGCACTCCATTCACAAGCGTTGGTGCTTTTGCCATTAATGGCAGCATCGACTCAATGTTCGACACCAAGTAATCTTTTGCCGGACGTTGGTAGCGCGAGTGATAGATGTTTAGGAAACGAGAGCGGAAGCTAGGCACATCAACCTTGATAGGACACTGACTCGCACACGCTTTACATGCAAGACAACCATTCATTGCCTCGTATACTTCGTGAGAGAAATCATACTCATGACGACGATTGATTGAATGACGTACACGGTCGATCATGGTTTTGATAGGCGTTTTATTTTCTAGCGTCTGCTTCTCTAAGTCGAGAATATCAATGCCTTGCTCTGTCAACTGACGTAACCATTCACGCACCAAACCTGCTCGCCCTTTTGGTGAATGGCGACGATCTGCTGTCACTTTCATCGAAGGGCACATCGGCGAGCTCGTGTCGTAGTTAAAACATAAGCCGTTCCCGTTACACTCCATTGCCTGCTTGAAGCTATCACGCACCTGAACGTCAATCTGACGGTCGAAGTAGCCACGTTTCGTATCCGTGACTTTCACAAGTTCTGCATCGCTGTTTAACGGTGTACAGATTTTGCCAGGGTTCATTTTATTGTGCGGGTCGAACGCCGCTTTTACACGTCGTAGCTCGGTAAACAGTTCCTCACCGAAGAACTCAGGTCCATATTCAGAACGAAAACCTTTTCCGTGCTCACCCCACATCAAGCCACCGTATTTGGCCACCAGCTTAACAACCTCGTCTGAGATTTCATGCATTAAGGCTTCTTGATGAGGATCGCATAAATCCAATGCAGGACGGACGTGAAGTACGCCAGCGTCTACATGACCAAACATACCGTAGTTGAGTGACTTCGCATCCAGCAGTTCACGGAACTCAACAATAAAGTCCGCTAGATTCTCTGGCGGCACACAAGTGTCTTCCGCGAACGCTACCGGCTTAGCACGCCCTTTCGCGGCCCCCAACAGCCCCACAGCCTTTTTACGCATGTTGTATATACGCCCGATGCTCGCAACATCATTGCATACTTGATATCCAATAATACCCGCTTCTTCGGTCTCTAGCATGCTATCAAGTCTGCTCGTCAGGGAGGTCACTTGCGCGGCAACTTCCTCTTCATCTTGACCTGCGTATTCCACCATATTGATGCCAAGCATCTCTTTGTTGGGAACGTCGGTGATCAGGTCGCTGACGGTGTGCCAGACAATGTCTTGTTTGGCAAGGTTAAGCACCTTAGAGTCAACGGTTTCGACTGATAGAGCATTTGCCTCAACCATAAATGGAGCGTTACGTAATGCAGAGTCAAAACTGTTGTATTTTACGTTAACTAACGTTCGAGCTTTAGGGATGCGAGTTAAGTTAAGTTTTGCCTCGGTAATGAATGCCAACGAACCCTCAGCCCCACACAATACGCGAGTAATATCAAAACGATCTTCCTGCTCATCAAACGCGTTCTTTAAGTCATAACCGGTTAGAAATCGATTTAATGGTGGAAACTTATCATTAATTTGCTGACGCTTATCACGACACACCGCTTCGGTAATGCGCATCGCGTTGTAGGCAAATTCACCTTCAATGGGCATACCATGAGACAGATCCGATTCTAAGATGGAACCGTCAGCAAACACCGCTTGCAGTGACAAAACATGATCTGACGTTTTACCGTATTTGAGAGAACCTTGACCAGATGCATCGGTATTGATCATCCCACCAATCGTTGCTCGGTTACTGGTCGATAAGTCTGGTGAAAAGAAGTAACCATATGGGCGCACGGCATCGTTGAGTTGGTCTTTGACCACTCCCGTTTGAACACGCACCCAACCTTGCTCTTCGTTAACCTCTAACACTTTATTCATGTGACGCGACAAGTCGACCACAATGCCTTTGGTTAACGACTGTCCATTGGTACCTGTTCCGCCTCCACGTGGTGAAAACGTTATACGTTCATAAGCTTCCTTATTGCTCAACCGACCAATAAGGGAGACATCTTGAGTGTTTTTTGGGTGAACTACAGCCTGAGGAAGTTGCTGGTAGACACTGTTATCGGTGGCTACCGCAAGGCGGCTAGAATACTGGCTTTCAATATCGCCAGTGAACCCGGATTGCTCAAGTTCTTTGAGAAAACTCAGAACAAGAGGATCGACATCCGTTTGCGAGTGTAATCTTGGTAACATTTGCTTCCTGCCCCTACTGCGCTGATCCAATCAGCTGCGGGTTATGTAATTTTTAAGCACCCACGCCTCGGAACTACACCGTCAACAGCAGAAGACAGAGACATGAATGAGGTAATATTCTTTGAATTACGTCACTTTACAACATTTAAAAAGGCGTTCAAATCAGAATCTCCAAACAAGAATTAAACTTATGCTTTATTTTTTGAGGCTTGATGCCTTACATTGAAAGGGAAATAGCCCTTTAATATGAGCTTTCAGGATGAAAAAAAATAAAGTTGTAACCACTGAAGATATCCTTCTAAAACTTTGCCAGTCGGTTTCTGGCGTTCTTACTTCGGCGACTTCCTCTCAAGTTAACTACTCAGCAATGGTGCAAAAGATCAACAAAACCAGCCTCAAGCCGGATTTTGGTTGTTTTGTACTGTTTGACGGTGGGTTTACTGGATTGGTGGTCATTAACTTTACTGCTAAAGCGGCACTGGAGGTCTACACCAACTACATGCGCAATATGGGCATGCCAGAAGAGGAGTTAGCGATCTCGCACACCTCTGACGAAGTAGGTGATGTTCTTGGTGAGCTGATGAATCAGCTGGTTGGCGACTTCACCAACAAGATCCGCAAAGAGCTACAAACCAACATTACTCAAAATCAACCCAAAATGTTGGCTCTGAATAAACAGGTAATTTTGCAAGTAGACACCAACCTCGACCGACCTCAAGCGCGTCGCGTGACCTTCTCTACGGCAAATAACAACATTTTCTACTTAGAACTTGCGATGGACAAAACCGAGTTTATTCAACTTGAAGAGTTTGAGGTGGCGGAAGACGAGAGTCCAGACGACATTTTAGAAGCGACTCGCAAAAGTATGGAAGATAAGCAAGCGTCACAATCAAGTGGTTCTAAAAATGACGCAGATGATCTGTTAGACCAGTTAGGTTTATAACGTTTCAATCGCTATTAACACCGTATTAAGCCCCTTTTAATAAGGGGCTTTCTTTTTGCTCACAGCTCACCTTTCTGGCGTTTTTAGTGCGAAAAAGGTAATATGTCCGACTTCTTAAATTTTCTGCTCTTGGTACTGTTCATCGATGGATAAACAAAAAGCTCTGAAGAAAATCGCCAAATGTTTAGAACTGGGTAATTCCGCCAACGTCAATGAGGCTGCAAACGCCATCAAAATGGCGCATCGTTTGATGCTTAAATACGGGTTGGATAAAGATGACATTGAGTTTATCAAGATGGGTAAGACGCAATCGTCACACCTGCTGCCAGCCAACATCAGTTCAACATTGCTGCGTGTGATCCGCGGTATTAACACTAAATTTGGTGTCGAGGCAGTACTTCTAAACCATAAAGGATTAAAACGAGTTGAGTTTATCGGTGAAGCAGACCGTGCGATTTTTGCTGCATTTGCATTCGATATTATCTATCGTGAAATGAACGAAAGTACTGGTCAGTTTCGTAACAGCTTTGCCGGTTCAGGCACCTCATCAATGGAAGTCACTCGTCGCGTGAACTCTTTTGTTTCAGGTTGGGTTGAAGGAGCACTTGAGAAACTACCAGTGATCTCCCCTGATGAAGAGTCCGCAAATAAGATCAATAACTACATTGATAAAGAATTTAAAAACATCGACCGAGAGACGTTCAAGAAACAACTCAAAGAAGCGATGAAAAACCTCACAGCAGATTATGAAGTTGGCCTAAAGAAGGGTCGTAAGGTCTCCGTTAACCGCGGAGTGGGCGGAGAGCAAGCGAGAAAAATGTTGGATAACCCATCGAAGTGAACCTATCACTGGTTATTCAATCGCCAACTATCAGAAAAAGCTGACGAACGTCCTACCAATCTGACGTTCACATAACAAATATCAATACCTTCTATTCCATAATTCACATCCCATTATGAGGCGCCATTGCGCCTCGGCTTATACGGAGATTTTCCTTTGAAAAAGATGTCTATTGCACTTGCGCTAGTGCTGGCTCTTACAGGCTGTCAAGCAACCCAACGCCAAAACGCAACCACAGGTGAATACGAAACAAATTCAACCACACAAGGTGCGCTTATCGGTGCGATTGCCGGCGCAGCAATCGGTCTTGCGACGGGCGACAATGCAAAAGAACGTCGTCAACATGCATTAATTGGCGCTGCAGCTGGTGGCGCAACTGGTGCTGGCATTGGTTACTACTTTGACCAACAAGAAGCAGAATTGCGTCGTGCACTACTGAATTCAGGTGTGCAAGTTGAACGCGTAGGTGAAAACAAACTGCTTCTTCGCATGGAAAACGGCATTGGCTTCTCTTCAAGCTCTTACCAATTAGACGCAAGCATCCATAACACACTACGTGGCGTGGCGCGCATTCTGGTTGAATACCCAGACACTAGCCTTGTGATCGATGGTTACACCGACAGTACTGGTAGCGATTCATACAACCAAACGCTATCTGAGCGTCGTGCTGAATCGGTACGTCAATACCTAGTATCACAAAACGTCGCAGCAGGTCGCGCAATCGCACGTGGCTACGGTGAGCGTAATCCAATTTGCTCAAACCAAACTTCTGAAGGCCGTGCTTGCAACCGTCGTGTTGAAATCCAGATCTTGCCACTGAAGTAATTTGGTTGCACCATATCGGTAATAACTAAAATTACCGGAGCAGGTCTAGCGATAAGCGCTAGACCTGACATACCTCATGTGTTTCAAAACTTTTGCCCTTTCTCTGGTATTGATGACCAGTCTGACGGGCGCAGCATTCGCCTCCCAAAACCCAACTCAGCCTGAGGCGCAATTCGAACTAGCGCAGCAACTGGCTCTATCCCCTAATCCAACTTCACCTAATGACGCACGCTATTGGTTAGAACAATCGGCACATCAAGGGTATATTCCAGCGCAAAAGCAGTTAGCCGAAGACTACGCTAGAGGTTTAACCGGAGACGTAGATTACACCTTAGCAGTGTATTGGTTTACATCAGTGGCACTGGATGATCCAAACGATCGCGGGTTCTTGTTGGCTGATTTTGTAGAACATCATCAGCAAGAAGTATCAAACGCCGATTTGGTTGAAGCCTGGTATCAACTTTCGGCTTTAAAAAACCCACAAGCAGAGCAAGCGTACAATCAATTTTTGGAAGCGCGGTTTAACCAATTACGAGCTAAACAAGTATCGGAAATCGTCGAGTTAGACAAAAAAGCCACCGACGAAGAAGAACAAGACCAAAAACAAGCGAAGTCCACGCAACAAGCACAAGAGTCCACACTTTGGTACTTCTTTGGCGCCCTAGGTGCTGCTTTAGTAATTGCTGGAGGCGCATTCGCAACTCGTCGACATCGTCAGAATATCAATGTAAATACCGCCCACCAAGTATCTAGAACGCTGCAGTTAGAAACTCAAACTAAAGAACTTGAATTTGCAAATAAGCAGCTTAAACATCAACTTGAAAAGGTATTCAAAGAGTTTAGGAAGATCAAAGGTCAATCGGAAGGACACAGATTGGCTGTAGCATGCGCCATGTTCGGTTATACCCCACAGAGTATCCCAGACAGTAAAGCAGTGAAATTGCGCTACAGACAACTATCAAAGCTCTATCATCCTGATTCCAGAGGAAGTGAAGAAGAAATGAAGCGTTTAAATCAGGCGTTTAAAACCATTTCACAGAATGTTACAAAATAGTAAAACCAAGTCAAACCCCTTTAGCATGCGAGCTTTTCTGCCTCTAAAATAAAGGCTCGCAATCGATCTCCCTCTCAAACAAATTAACAGACATTTAACCTAGCTATCTTTTGTATGCCATAATACTTGGCGAAAAATAACACCTAGCGACTCAAAATTCATGTAGGTGGGGAGAAAATCAATGTTCACTGAAGAAGGCACCTGTGACTGGTGCAAAAAACCTAGCTTTGTTACTCGTCATGATTACCTAGATGGTAAATACCATCGTTCTTGCAAATCTTGCTACGACATCGCCAAAATTGATGTGCGCCTCTTTAACCAAGGTGAATTGCAAATGCGTGAACGTATGGTTCAGCGAGCAAGCTAACCACAACAAATCAATGGAACTGATTTTCAAAGGCGCCTTGTTTAAGGCGCTTTTTTGATCGTATCAGCTTACCACTTTCCATCCTGTCTTTTCGTCTCCGAGTCAAATCCTACTGTGCAACCCCTGTCTATACAGTAGAAAAACACTGTATAGACAGGAAGCGCAATGTCGATGAGTTCACATTTTCTCACACTGCCAATCTACACTCGATAATAATTTCATCCCTACAATTCAATAACTTAGCAAAAACCCAAGCCATAAACATGCGACATTTATTCTAAGTCATCGATAAAAATGGGTTGATCAGACTTCGAAAACAAACTACTGTATACACATACAGCATGTATAAAGGAACAGTAAGATGCAGTTACAAAGTCAAACTCATACATACTCTCGCTACAACGTATTGGCGCAAGCAACACAACCGATGGATGTCTCTGACCAACTTCTTTCTCAGTTGGCAGTATTATCTCAGCAACAGCAGTGGATTTTGTTTACTGCTCAGTGCCCGCGTCCTGATTTTGAGCAACTTGCTGCTTCTAATATTCGCTGTCAAAACATCATTCAGATGAAGCCATCTCAGCAACTTTCTGAAGTGGAAATCGTTATTAAAGCCATCCAATCTGGCAATGCTAGCGCAGTTGTTGCTTCGAATGAGATTGCTCTTATCAATCAATCTATGCTTCGTGACATCGCTCAGCGTTATCAGTGCGAAGTCTTTTTCGTCGAAGGCCGTCCAAGCCAATACCACTAATAATATCGACGTTATCCATCCTGCATCTCGCCTCCTTTTAAGGGGGCTTTTTTATACCAAAACAAAATAAGGCAAACGTTTGCTTTTTCTCTGGCGAGTTAAAATAGTTCTGGTATGATGCCCTCATTCGGTTTATTCAGTGCGCACTGTGCGCTGAGTAAGTTCTCTTTCTGACGTTTGATTAAGATGATAGGAATGTCGCAATGAGCCTTGCTAATCAAGTACTTGCCGTCAATGACGACCTGCCAATTCGCACTCACAAGCCCGTCCACAGCGGAAAAGTTCGCTCTGTTTACTGGTTAACAGAAAAAGACAGCGCACGACTGATCAAAGAAAAAGGATACGACGTCGCCCCAGATGCGCCCTTGGCCATTATGGTAATCAGCGATCGCATCTCAGCATTCGATTGTATTTGGCACGGAGAAGGAGGACTAAAAGGCGTTCCGGGTAAAGGAGCAGCGCTGAACGCAATTTCAAATCACTGGTTTAAACTGTTTAAAGAAAACGGTCTTGCAGATAGCCATATTTTAGATATCCCCCACCCGTTTGTCTGGATTGTACAAAAAGCCAAACCAGTTAAGATTGAAGCTATCTGTCGTAAGTACATTACGGGCTCTATGTGGCGTGCTTATGCAAATGGTGAACGCAACTTCTGTGGTATTCAGCTTCCAGAAGGTCTTGAAAAAGATAAAATGTTGCCAGAGCTACTAATGACACCTTCAACCAAAGGTATCTTGAAAGGCATTCCTGACGTCCCTGAAGCTGATGACGTGAACATCACTCGCGAAAATATCGTGGACAACTTTGCAGCTTTCAACTTCTCTCATGCAGAGGACATAGCGCAGTACGAGAAGCTACTCAAAGAAGGCTTTAACGTGATCAGTCATGCACTGGAAGCCATCGACCAAACCTTTGTTGATACTAAGTTCGAGTTCGGTTACGTACACGATGCCGCAGGTAATGAAAAACTAATTTATATGGATGAAGTTGGCACACCTGATTCATCGCGAATTTGGGATACCAAAGCGTATCAAAAAGGTCAAATCGTCGAAAACTCGAAAGAAGGTTTCCGTCAATTCCTGCTAAACCACTTCCCTGACCCAGATATTTTACTTAATAAAGAGCGTATGTCAGAACGTGAAGCATTGGCTCGCAACAACGAATTGCCAGTCGAATCTTTAATGGATATCTCTCGCACTTACATTGGTATTGCAGAAAAAATTACCGGAAAGCCAATTACGTTAAGCCAAAACCCTAAAGCTGAAATCATAGAGATTTTAAGTAAAGACTATGGCTTAATTGACTAAGCTACCCATTGCCGTTTACTGGCAGTATAGTCTCGATTAAAAAACCCGCACATTGCGGGTTTTTGTTTTTATTCGTTTGCATTTAGCTAACTTAATAAATGTTTCGTAAGTAACGCATTGTTCAGCTTCGAACCAATGTGAAGACAGGACACAGACCTTCAGAATACAACCTTGAGAGTCGAGTGACAACGTAACCACAACAAAGACTACTATACCAAGTTAAATAGTGTGTTTATACCCAAATTCAAAGTAAATATGATTGAGTTAAATACTCTTGAGTTCTATATCGACAGGCTCAAGCAATCTCTTTTTCCAATGTTTCTATAACCCTTTTAGCATCTCTCAGCGAAGCCCCCATCTCTTTTCTATAAAGACGAATAGCTTTTAATTTAGCCCCGGATTTAACCGCATCACACACCTCGATTGAGACACCAAACCGTTGATCGACCTCTAAACCTGATTGTTCCAATAAGAGATCTATCTTGCGCTCAATTATCTTTTGTCGATACTTAATTGAAGAGAACTCGTTTTGTCCCCAAAATACAGCAAAAGCTAATATGCCTAACATCCACTCCACAAAGCCCTCCTTTGACACACGTTGCTCCCCTAAACAGGAAAAGTTGTGAGGAATAAAACCAATAATTAACATGAGTTCAATTGCTTCGGTATAACTATCTCTAATTACGCCAGTAATCATGGCTTTTACTGCGATGCACCTTCAAGCTTCTTGAATTAGAAGGCATGGTTAAAACGAAATAACTCACTTTTTCGTAGTCCATCGCCATACCGATCATCATCAGATGTTGACACAATATAATTCTCACAGCTTAGGTTCATTCGTGTTTTATTAATCCCATCGCTTCTGCTGTTGTTATAGCATTGAAAGGTCCCAAAATTTGATTAGAGAGAAAGATAAGCTGCTGTTCATCTAAATGTTTAACATCAACATTGCTTGGCATGTCGAAGTAGATAAATCCTTTCAGAACCTCATTGAGCGTTGTAATGTCATATTCGCTCAAAACACTTTTAAGTTTTTCGGCTTCTTCTTGAGTGCACTCGTAATCCTTAAGAAAATGTATGTATAAGAATACTTTTCTTTTGTTATCTAGCGTCAAACTTTTGAACCAATCAGACTGAGGAAATACGATAGTCGTTTCCTTACCTACCTTGTCACACTCTTGCCACTTGTCATTCCATGTTTCCAAGTAGCTCAGTTTATCCACTTTTGACACGCATCCAACTAAAATGAGTAGCGTCACGTTGATAACGAGTGTTTTCATTATCCCCACGCAATATAAACAACAAAGTTGATTCATTTTTTCCTCGTTCTTACAGAAACATTAAATCAAGCGCTCGTTACAATCTAACATTTTGACTGGTAACTGGTTATCCACGAGAAAGTAATAAAATCGCAAATCCTCGATCAAGTCTTTCGAAGCAAGTTCAAAATCTTGGTAAGTCTGATTTTTGTAGCGAAAACGAACCGTGTGTTCAAACCTCTTGGTTTGTCCATACAGAATTTCTTTTACATCAGATGTCATGATACACATATTGAGAAACCTCAACTTAGTGCCATCAAACGAGACCTCGACAGACTGTCGTGGTTTTGATGCTGAATAATCGATAAGTAGTGAGAAACCACAACCAAAGGCTATAAAGCTGAGTTGAGTAAGCAATGGTTCTTCTGAAATGATCACTAAGTAGTAAGCTAAAATACTAAAGAAAAAGACTCTGTTTATAAAACTATGAAGTAGCTTAATATTGGACAACTTGTTTTGTCTTAATAATGTTTTCATGTTTCCCTTTATCATTTTCACTAAGAAGTAATAATTTTTCTAAAATCTTCCAAATCCAAAAGAGAATTTGGTCACTCTTTCCGTTTTTAGTTTGTAGATCCTAGTGCCCGTATTGGGTGGAAATAACCTTACTTATACTTTAGTAAATTTAAAGATTAAACATTCCAGTAGCATGAGATCGTTTGCAAGTTCGATATAATCATCACTGTCTTCATCTAATTTAGCTAACAAAGCTAAATTACGCTCATACTTCTCAATTAAGTAAATCTTTATGTACCTCAGTTCTTTATCATCAAACATAGAGCTCCAAGCCTGTTTTATCGCTGCTTTGAAATCCATAGCTGATAACGTTTTTGTGCAGCTGGCGAAACGTAACACTCTTTACTCTCAACCCATATAGGGCGCTGTCGCCTATTTAGAAGCGAAATATGTATCGTACTTCCATCATCTGCAGTGCACTCGTCCCCACCGAGACAACATTGGTTTCGCTGCCATCGCTTTCCTTGAAAGTAGTAAGACTGACCATTGCGAGTTAGTGTTATCAGATCTATCAAGATATCTCCATTTTGTAACTCAACATATGCGAGTAAATTTCGTGACTTGCGTTTCACTTCTCCCTCCAATGGAGCAACATTAAATAAGGTTTTCACTTTCAATACATCTAAGGAATCCTATCAGCAAAGCGAGTGTCATAAGTCTTCTTGGTTAAAATTAAGTATTTGTTCCCCAAATACAACCTTCGCCTCACTCTCAAGTGACTTTCTGAGTAGTTGAACCTTTATATAATCATTAGCAGCATTAGCGCGAACATTTTCATCATCGGAAAAATCACTTATACTCCTTAGCCTTTCGAGCTCATTAAGCGTAGATTCTAATATTATTCTAGTTTCCCAATCAACAAAGCTACATTTTAATTCCCTAACATATGTTAGTGACTTTTCTCTATTTGACTTGATGATAGTAAAATTTTTCTTTTCCATGAACATTTCCGTCTATTATTAATTTTTTGCAATCTAAAAACCTTCTAAAAAAAGGAAAAATCATTAATTTAAAACATTATTTTCATAAAGATCTTCAATAGGAAAAATCATATTATAATCATGCCAGTTCAGATTACCATCAACAATGTCAAAGTCAACAAAGAAACAAGTATCCCTGTACTGCTCATAATCCGGGTGTTTTCCACTAAAAATAAATAATGAGAAGTCAACAATAGAGATGTGTCCGTCACTGAATTGTATCTTTAATATGTATCCAAAAAGGTGTTTTACCTTGACTATTGAAATATGTTCCACTTTTTCCTTCTAAAATCTGCTCAGGATCATTGTCCTTTTAGCGAAGATTACTGTTTATATAAAAAACGTTAAAAACAATCTTTAAAATCCGTTCCATTAGAGTTGGTGATAAGGCGTAAATTTCGAATTAATTAGTAGCTTTACACTTCAGTGTATTATCTCCAATAAAACTGTATGAGAACATACTATTAGATTCAATATAATAAAAATATATTGAATACGCACACCAAAAAAATATATATCAAGATACTTACCCAGCCATTTTTAATTAACGACTAAACTAGGAAAATTAGAAGTAAAAACATATTTTTAATAAGTCCACTTCTTCTTTTGGATGCTTTTAATAACATAAATTCTGACGAATAGTATTTATCGTAAAGTAAACCCAATAAAAACGAAAAATATATTCCACATACAAACAATAACAAACTTATGTCGATTTTAATGAGCACTACACCAAGGAAAGGACAAACTAGTAATATAGAGATAAGTATCATCCATATTATGAGCATTGACACATTTTCAACCCCACTCAAACTTCCTAGCCATAAGTTTCGGCAAATAATCCATTTTACCTCCTGATACATTAGACAGGTTTCATCTTGCATATATGCTTCAAGTAAAATCATAAATCATATCGCCCTAATAAATAAGCCTCACCTTTATATAATTGACACCTTGAGATCAATGGCTCAGTTATAATGTTGTAAGTTACATTTTTGTATTAATATCGAAACATAACTAAACACTAATCCCCGAAATTAGACTCTTGACTTAATAAGTTAACGCCGCGGGCATTAATTACTATTCTGCAACAATTTCTGATATCGGAAAGTGTGAGGCTATCAACTTTGCGAACTCTGCATATGCCGTGCATTATCTGCGGATTTTTACCACCACAGGCTTTCCCATAATATTTAATGTCTGGCGAAGAATACAATGATAGTGCTTTCTCAGCATAAGTCATTACAGTTCCCGCTTCGCCACACAACGCCCCAAACGCATAAGGCTTTATAAATTTATGGTGTTCTTATAGTAGTTGATATTTTAACCAATATTCTGCGGTATTGTCATGCTACGCCCAAGCAAATAGCACACTGAACTGGTTTGGAGTAAAAACGCCAAGCGTTACGAATCACTCTTAAATTTATTGTTATGTGATTTTTCACCACATACGGAAACGCCCAAAGTTATTAGCTTTGGGCGTTTCTTCTAGCAAACTGGTTACGACAAACCGAGCTCTAAAGTGCCATATGCAGAATTGGAAAAGGTTTTCCCATATCATCAAGTGGTGAGCGAGAAACAACTCTAAAACCCATATACTCGTAAAAACCTACGGCTTGCGGGTTTTGTTCATTTACATCGACTTTGGTTGCACCTAACTGCTCTATTGCATATTGCAGTAGCACCTTACCAACACCTTGCCCTCTTGCCTCGTTCAAGATAAATAGCATTTCAACCTTTGAGTCGTAGATACCCACGAAACCTAAAATTGAGCCGCTATCATTTTTCACACATCTCAACGCGACAGCAGGAAAAGCCTGCTCAATGATAATTGGTTTAAAAAACTCAATATCTTCTTCTGTTATGAAGTCATGAGTTGCTCGGACTGAATTTTCCCAAACATTAAGCATTTCTGCATAATTTTCAGGAAGCACATTTTCTACAATCATCGTATTTTCTCTAAAGTTGACTGAAATTCATGTGCAGCCGCGAGGAGGAATGTTAACCTCAATAGGTATGAGTTGTCCACCAATCGCATAATTCCCTGCTAAGAGTGAGCAACACAGAACAAAAGCTGCCGCACATCACCTTAGTCACTAAAATCAAGGGATGATAAAAATGCTACGCGTGATGCCCCCCTAAACAGTTTGTTGTGTTTATGTGTTGGAGCGAATGATCTCAAAACCGTCGTCAGCGGCAATCCTAAAGTTATTGCTAAATCCATTTTTTATGGTTACGTCTAATGATTTTTTGCACTGTTTGATATCAGGACATACTCCATTTTCTACTTCGAATACGTATCCTCCTGGAGCTAAGTAAATGGTAATTTCCTCCATCACGTTAAGCCACACCACGTATTCTCCATCTATTTTCAAGAATGTAGTAGCCCAAAGACCCTAAAACACCAGTGTCCCGTGTTATCGTCACTGGAACAGTTCTAAGTTCAGAAGGTTTATATAATTTTTGATTATATAATCGTTTATGAGACGCTAGCTTGACATCAGATGGTACTGTTGGAGCTGTAGCGCATCCAACTAATCCAACAATTAAAAATAAACACAAAATCCTTTTCATATATTTCTCGACAAATTAGCTATACGTTTTTAAGCTACATACACATAACGCCTTGTTAAGGTATAAAGCACGCAATACCGAAGCTCCTGCATACCACCTCAAACACCAAACGCAACGCATAGTAAAAATGCCAAGCGTGCTGAATCACTCTTGAACAGATTGTTAGAATTACTTTTGCACGGACTTTGATACAAAGTATTCAAAAACCCTTCTTTCTCTATCAGCCCCGCAACTACCACTTTCCTTAAACCAGTTGATCAACTCTACTGGTTTATCACGGCGGAAAATTAACGCTCCATAACGAGAAGTGCATTCTTCGTTGTCGAAAGATTGAGATTCAACCAAAACTACATATTTATCATTGAATCGCTCTAGATGAATTAAACTAGTTTCTCCAAACTTAATAAACGAACATTTTTTTTCCCCGATATCACTCAGTTCTTGAGAATATGAGAGATTCCCAGCGTTAATAACGTCTACGGTACAATCTTCATTTAACTTAATTTCTCTTTCAAAAATCGAGAATTGCTCTGCGCTAACGGAAAACGAGATAAAAATACTTATAAAGATAGAGAACTTACTCATGTTAATGTCCACATCCATATAGTTTTCGCTTCCCAATAGGCATCGCCTACAGCTTCAGTCCCATCCCATAAATCTATATGCCCTTGCCCTGAAAAGTCAGGAATATTCATATAACATACGATACCTTTCTTACCGATAGCATTGCTTGGCGGTTGCCCATTTGCTTGGCTTGTCCAACCGAGTGTACGTGTTCCTAAGACTTTTGGAGAACCTAGCACTGCAGCTAGATCTTGTGCCCCCCTCAAATAACCATGCGGGCATTTATTCTTTGACGAATTCTTAAAGGCTGTAAGGAAGTCACTATCTGTTTTAACTAAAGCTTCGCTCATCCTAATTGCGCAAGTATTGGGAAATGCCATTGAGCATGAATGGATTTGCGTAGGAAGAGTTTTATAGTTTACTTTAAGCTTGCTGAAACTTGGCTTTTTCATATTTAACCTTTATTGGTGTAAGCTTAAGGGAATACTCACATATGCAAATATGTTGTTAAATATGAGTACGTCTTTTTGTCGACTCATATCGATATTTATAAGTCTATTAATTTCAAGTCGTTGTATGCGCCTTTGTAGTTCTAACACCCTGTTAAGGGGTGAGCAACGCAACCACGAAACCTAATCATACCACCGTAAACATAAAGCCCAGCGATGGAGTAAGAATGCCACGCGTTGCGAATCACTCTTAAACAGTTTGTTAAATGACCTATGACTTCGGTCTTTTCATTTGGTTTAAATGATGCTGACGAATCTCTGGTGCTATTTGGCTTGGTTTGCTACTTTCATTTGACTTTTTTAAATAGAGCCAGTTCGTTTTTCCGTTGAGTGATTGAACGTCTGAAAGTTTAATTGTCTTTGTCATGCTCTCTCCTTTGGTGTACCAAACGCTTCAAGTTCCTTTTCGGTTGGAACGACACTATCTGGATCACTGAGGGCTGCCTCATTAATTTCTCTATCAGATAGCGCTTCAAGTTGCTTTTTGTCAGTTTGCCCGCGAGAGAACTTCAAATTCTCAATCGATACCTTTTTGATTGTCATATTACACCACCTGAGAGTATGGCTTAATAAATCTCTCTCATAAGATTTTTTTCACGAGAGTTAGCTTTACGTGCTGAGATTAATCTAATATTACCACTTGATTGCCTCTCTGTATAAATCACAAACAAGATACCATATTTTGTCTTGCCAATCGTTTGAAACCTAGCTTCACCATAGTCGTAGCGTGTATCTTCTCTTTCAATTCTGCTAGCATCAAGAAAAACGTGTACAGCATCAGCAAAATCAATTCTATGTTTTGCCAAATTTATTAAGTTTTTGTTCTCGTCCTACTCAAATTCCATAGTTTGCCCTTTTGCCCCAGTGTGAGTGAATATGGAATTTCAAAGCGTAAATGCGATTTACCAATATTTTTAGTTCGCGCTAACTCAATATACATCATACCTCGATTACATTAAGTTGCACCGATTTGAAAGGTCATTTAATGCCCTGTTAAGGTGTGAGCAACGCAATACCGATGTCCCTGCAAGCACCTTAATCACATAAACCAACGCATAGTGACAATGCCCAGCGTTGAGAATCACTCTTAAATGCTTTGTTAGGTTTCTGCTTTTGGCGAGCCTTGTACATGTAAAAAGCTACTAAAGACGCTTTTTCTGCTGACCCCTTTCGGGTTAGACACGAAAGGAATAATCATTTCTGCCTTGGATAATACTTTTATATTCCAGAGTGTATCCCCTATAAACAAAAATGATATTGAGCCGTCTTTCTGAAGGGTCAAGTCTTGTAAACGCCCTGTTGAATAAGCACTACCTATATACAAGTAATCGATCAGCTTTGCATTAAGATCAAACAAATATACTCTCAGCGTTTCTTCATTAAGGATGTCATCAGTGACAAAGATAACGTAACAGTTATCATACTTTACGCCATATTCTACTTGTACACCTTTGACAAAAGAATTTGCGGGCCAGCCTTCAATAGCCAATAATATCTTGTAAGATATGTACTCACTGCCTTTCTCAACGTCACGTATTTCCAATTTATCTTTTGATAACAGTTCCATATCAACTACCACGCAATACTCACTCCAAATGCAGCTAATGTTCCACCTATAAAAGCCCCCACACTTACACATACTGGAGCTCCCGGACCACAAGCTAAACCTGCTATTGCCCCTCCAGCAATACCGCCGCCAATACCAGCACCTGCAACTAAAGCCTCGCGACCAGCTGTCTCAAGTTTCTTCTCAGAGGAGGTAATCGTGTACACAGAAAGACCGATAGATAAAACAATCAAACCGCGTCCTGCACTTGAAATATTTTTCATTAGCCTATTGACATCTGGATTAGATTTGCCAGATGACTTTACGATTTCCGAATACACTTTGTTCTTTTGTTCTAAAGTAAGATCGTTGAAGTGCTTGGTAAGATAAATCTCGTTTGTTTTCTTCGCGACCAGTTCATTTAGCGTTCTACCTTTGCTTTTCAACCGCTGAGCATATGCGTTTCCGACGGGGGTACTTTTACCCCTTACAATCTCCATAATTACATTTCGAGTTTCATTCGCCTTTTTTGCAGCTTCCTCTCAACTAATTTTTCCTTGTTTTACTTCTAACTTTAACTCTTCAGAGAAACGCTTTATTTGTCTCGAGTAAAGCTGCCTAGCTTATGCATCTACCACCATACAAAGACCAACATTCACTGCTTGCGCTTCTGAAGCTTGAATCGCAGCCTCAAACTCTCTTTTGTCCTGGATATTTTGCATATTGAAGTCCCTATCATAGTAATCCCAATAATATGCAACCATGCACGATCACTGTAAAGCTCTGAGCAATGCAATACCGGTGCTCCCGCATGCCACCTTAAACACTAGACGCAATGCATAGTAAAAATGCCACGCGTTACGAATCCCTCTTGAACAGTTTGTTATGTGCGTGCTTAAACTGAACACCTTTGCTCACAGAACAGCTAATCGATATAAGAGGCGACCGCAACTGCACCAAAATAGAGTTCAAGTGCGAAATAAAAAAGTACACTTTTGGAGACTCTCTTCTCTAAAAGCACTTTAACCATAAGAAGTTTGACAATAACGTATACGATGGCAACTAACATTCTATCCCTACATGTAGCTTGAGCCCAACCGTGGCTACCCAACCGACGACACCTAGTAACCCGAACAATCAAGATGCTGGAATTGCAAAAAAGATATACAAGACTGCACCAAATACCGAGCCAGCCATGAACAATCCTAACTTAAGTGCTGTACTTTTATCCGATTCCTTTTTGGACATAGTAATGCCTTTTAATAATTTAAATTGACTTACATGCACATCTAAACAACACGAACACCAAAGCACATAACGCCTTGCTAAGGTGTGAGTAACGCAATACAAAAGCTACCGCACGGCGCCTTAATCATCATAAGCCACCGCATAGTAAAAATGCCATGCGTTACGAATCTCTCTTAAATGCTTTGTTATTGCGCTAGTTATTACCGCAAGCCAAAGCACCCTTGATGCTGCTAATATTTTTCAATGTATTATCGAGCAATAAAGGAACTGATATAATGCGAGACTTGATCAAAGCAAAGTCAAAGCTTGAACTACCAGAAGGCATGCTTTCAAGCGTAATAGATGCTATGGCAGATTTGCACCCACAGCTACCTATATTTTTTTCTAGTGTCAGCTTCATATCTACTAGAGTTAGATTGTTACGGTCATAAGTATCGCTAGTATCAATAGAAACACAATTTGAAAGTGTATTCTCGAAGTCAACGAAACTACTTGCAGTCTGCTGCGCGAACGACAAAAAGGGGAGGCAACAAAATAATAAAATACAGATTCTAGCCAACATAAGTTCCACCATTAGTTTTTACATTCGGTTGGTATTTGATACTTAACATAAGCTTCCGAGCATCTGTTTTTTTGATAAACGCTCTAAGTTCATTGAAGAAGCGTCCTTCCACTTCGATACAGCCATGGCTGTATCCTTTAGTTGAATCATGAAGGTAAAAGCCACTTCTCGAAGGTCTGCATCTTTTTTTGGTAACCTCGTCGTATGGTTCAAAGCGCACCCGATTGTAGCCCCAGTTATCCCAGTAAGGATCACACTCGCCTGCGCTTTCTCCACGCGGTATTTCTTGAACCTGCCATGATGGTTTAAGCACACAAAAGCCAGAACCATCATCTTCAGCCAAAGCTCCCAATATAAGAGGAATATAGTATTTTCCCTCTGGGACAGGACCTTTATCTGGAACACACTGGTCTTCAGGGTATTGATAACCCTTCATTCCAGAAGTCGCTTTAAAGGTACCGCGCCCGTGCCACTTCAACTCTGTTCCTGTATAAACCGAACTCTCCATGTGTAACTCCTTTTCACTTTGAAAAGGCAAATACTCACTCAAATGAATAACGAATTAAACTGTATGTTTTTAGTTTAATTTATCGCATCTTATGCCAGAGACAGGCGGTAATTGAAATTGCAAGCAATGCAAAACTATCGCCTAGCGCTATAACGCCCTGTTAAGGGGTGAGCAACGTAATGCCGATACTTCCGCATACCACCTTAAACACCAAACGCAACGCATAGTAAAAATGCCACGCGTTGCGAATCGCTCTTAAACAGTTTGTTATGTTTGCATCACCAACGTTCAAAAATTAAAAAATATCATTACCCATTTTATCGGATATACTTATGAATATATTCACTCTTTGCTTTATAGTATTCTTTCATTAGCTCATCGCTAATAGGACGCTGCTTCTCATAATAATGCTTTCCTAATGAACTACGCGCCGAATCCGAAAGTTCGTGAATTACTTCCTCTCCAAATTTTAAATAACGAGAAACTTCATCAACCTTTAATAAAAAAGTAGCAGCTTCCTCTCCAATGCCATAATCACACCTTGAATTTAGAATGTAACTTTCCCCATCACTATATAAAAGCCAGTTATTATGTTTAGCCACAACTTTCATACTATTAAATTCCCTATTGTATATCATATTGCATTTTTGCTGTTACCAACGATAATAAACATAACGCCCTGTTAGGGTGTGAGCAACGCTACCACCTAACCTAAACTATTGTGCCGTAAACACTAAAGCTGATACAAACTAAAAATGCCAAGCGTTGAGAATCACTCTTAAACGCTTTGTTATGCCAAAAGCGGGAGCTCACAAACTTTTCAACACCTTTTATTACATGGGCTCAATAGTAAATTTGAGAGTCCACTCGCTTAGCTGGGAACTAAGGAACAACACAAAGCTTTAATATGCTACAACGCCCATAATGAGATGAAATTTAGAAAAGTATTAATGAAAGTTAGAATCACTATTAGTGGTTTAGGCGCAGATATCCCCAAGCTACCGATCGGCGTCAATTTAATATCTGGCTGCTATATAGAAACAAAACCTAATGATGGTAATGCTCCAACGCGCTTATATGGAGTCGCTGACTACTTATCTGTCGGTGGAGAATCAAGTACTTTAATATTTGGTCATGCTCAAACGGAGTGGATGACAGTAGAAAGTGAATCAGCTAAAAATTATTACAGTACGAAAACTTTCTTGGAAGTCACGTAGACGTCGAGGTAAAAGGAACATCCTTCGGCTCAAGTAAAGGTGATGTGACTTTGAAGGTAATTGATAAAATTGGCAATGCGAAATCTGCCATAGATAAATTCAATATAAAAATAGATGCTTACCAACTAGCCTCAACTAAAATTAGGGGGCAGATTAGAGTTATGAAAACTGCAAGCTCTAAGTAGGAATTTCTGATGTCGCAATATTTAAAAACTGTAAAAAATAAAACATTAAACTTCATAAACAAGTTATTGCTATTTGCAACTATTTTTCTTTTGGGAGCTTATTGTTTTCTAATACTCTCTCGTAATCACTTTACGATACTTAGCAATGAAATGCTTGGTGATACAACTTACATCATGAATTCAATGATCTTAGATATTGCACTAAGAAAACCTTTGATATTAGCCCCTATAATATCAAGCATTTTAGTCATAAAACACTATAAAAAACAAAAAGACTTTTACCATAAATTACGCTTTAATCTAATAAACATTTTGTTTATTTCCTTAATATTAGGTTCAATAGTGTACTCTCTATATATCCCATAGAGCATTTTGGCATAACGCCCTGTTAAGGTGTGAGCAACGCAATACCGAAGCCGCCGTATACCACCTTAAACACTAAAACCAACGCATGGTGAAAATGCCACGCGTTGCGAATCACTCTTAAACAGTTTGTTATAAATCATTGCCACTGTTTTTGTACGAGCCGTTTGACGACTAGCATTAAAAAAGTGAGCACAATTAAACAAACAAAGATAATTACAAACCAACTACCCCAAACCATAAAAATATAGTTAAAGTCATACCTACAAGTACTTAGAGCTAGAGATTTAGCAGTACAAAACTCTCCCATTGAGTTATGTTTAACTGCAATATACAGGGGAATGCAAGCTAGAATACTAGAAACAACAATAGACACGATAAAGTGTTTTAAACGGCACATTTGGCTGGGCTCCATGGTTGCTCAAGATATAGCTTGGCTACACGTGCACCGTAATCGCTAACTACTTCAGCACCCAAAAAATTATAGATCGTAGCTATTTTTCTTATCGTCGGATTTTCAATACGAGCCTGTATTCTAGATAATAGAGCGATCCCGAACTCGATATTGTAGTAAGGACAGCCTAGGGCTTCTTTAGTGACGCCAATGTCTTTCCAATATGAATAATGTAGATTCATCGGCAGTATGGTTTTTCTCAAAGGATAGACTTTATCATACCAGCCATGAGTAGTTTCCATATACATTATTGCTGCGACTAGCCGTGGGTCTACACCATGTTTCTTTGATTGATGAATTATCAAACCGCACCATTTCCCAACTTCACTGAAGCTATCAATTTCGTATAATGGCTTTCTACCGACTGCGCTATCGCTATCAACGATAGTAAATATTGCAGGTGTATCATTGATAATGCTTAACTTCCTTTCCGCAGATTTATTCAGAACAGGTATGTCGTTCATGTCTTATTCCCTCAATCAAAGCAAATATGATACAAATCACATACCAATAAAGTCATCTTAATATTCTGTTTTCAGACACGAATCTCAATCTTGATTTATAACGCCTTGTTAAGGGGTGAGCAACGCAATACCGAAGTTGCCGCATACCACCCTAATCACTAACACCAACGCATAGTAAAAATGCCACGCGTTGCGAATCCCTCTTGAACAATTTGTTATGTGAAC